>CAZVOD010000096.1:0-16167 GCA_964628385.1 uncultured Saprospiraceae bacterium | reverse complement strand
TAATCCACATCAATACCTTGCCCCAAACTACAGGGGCATCTTCTTTTGGAATAAGCGCTATCTGATAGCAAGGCCGACCTTCAACCGTCTGCTCTCCCACTATCTCGTGCTCGTAATCTTCCAGTATCGAAGACTCTCTCACCAGGTCATCATTAGTGAAATCAGAGCCCATCCAGGACTGTCCCATCATGCTTGGAGGCATTTTAATGACTCTTTCTATGGTAGGCTGCCAGTTCCATATTTCGTTGCTTCTTTTCAAGAAGGCCGTACCCTTATCTCTGGCGGGGCTGGTAACCAGAATCAGTGAGTAATCATTGCCTTTAGACCAGCTTTTGAGGCTCATTTCGCGTGTCCAGGCTGGCCGGATTATTTTCATGGTCATTTCTCCGTAGCTGGACTCTCTCCTATTCTGCTGATCTGCTCTTTTGACAATTTCTTTGGCACTGAGTTCCTGCTGAGCTTGTACAACAAATGTGGAAAGTAAAAATAGAATGATAATGCTGGTTGTTGCTTTCATGCTTGCTGTTTATAGTCTTAACAAATTACCAGCTTTTTTGTGAGAAGTACAAGTAACGGCCTGACAGCGAATACGAAGAAAAACTTTTCTGCTATAGGGACAACAGAAAAGTTTTTCTTAACCACATACAAGACTTGTAGCTTTATCAATTTTTGTATCCCGTCCAGGGTTGCGTGAATTTTCTTTCCGGACAAAAAGTAACCCCGTATAGTTGTCCATCCTCTAAATAACCGGAATGGAAATAGGTATTGCTGCGGTCTTTAGTGATGAATGCAAAATAGATTTTTCCCCA
Source organism: uncultured Saprospiraceae bacterium (assembly GCA_964628385.1). GTDB lineage: Bacteria > Bacteroidota > Bacteroidia > Chitinophagales > Saprospiraceae > JANQPA01. Next base: position 15,358 of record CAZVOD010000096.1, on the reverse strand, counting down.
TTTATCATTCAATTGGCCATTGCTGAAATAGCTGCCATAGAAAGTACCACTGAATTGATTTCCGCTAACTTTTGAGATGCTAAAGGCCTGCCAGTAAGCTTCCGATTCGGGAGTGGGTCTCAGGTCCACTTTCCATTTTCCCTGAATGGCAGAAGAATAATCGTTGCCTGAAATATTTGCAGCTGTATTTGAAAAAAGAATAGGTAGTAGGAAGAAAAAATATAAGATTTTCATGGTTTGTTTTTTAAAAAATAAAAATAATTGATCAGCTTATTACTGTTGGTGGCTTTAACTATCCGATCCAATAGCTCTGATTAGCTGTTCTCGTAGGTTATTGTCATCCCCAAAAGAATCGGGATTAAATGCATCGTTATTACTCAGTATGATGATGGTTTTGTTTTCGTCAATTAGCCTTACCAATACGACATTGGCACCCATAATTTTCCCTCTTCGCTCCATAATCCTAGGCTTAGAGGCCAGGAAGGGATACTGATAATTCCATACACCATAGCCTACATATTGATATTCCGGGTAAGAGATGGCCATCTTTCGGCGCATTTCTTCACTCAAGAGTGTTTCATCGTACAGCGCCTGATCAAATTTGAGCAAGTCAGCAGCTGTAGCGTACATGTCGGCCGCTGCCGCTGCATTTTCAATCATAAAGAAAGGATCCTGCTTTAATTTTCCTTTTTTACCGACCTGGTAAGTGTAGGCAAACTGCTCAGGATAATAGCCATATTCTAGCAGGCCTGTATTTTTCATACCCAAAGGCTGGAGTATACGAGCTTCCAGGGCTTCTTCCCAGGAATTACCTGTTAACTTTTCTATCACCAGCCCCAGCAATTTGTAATCAACATTATTATAATTAAAAGTATTTAACTGGCTGCTTGATCGATTCTTCCAACAGGCCAGGATGGTCTCTTCCAAAGACAAATCCTGAGTGTAAACGGCGGTTTTCTCATTAGGTAAGCCCGATATGTGCAGCAAAAGATGGTGAATTGTAATGTTTTCTCCGTTCGGAATATCTAGCTGTGGCAGCAAAGCTGCAATGTTATCGTCCAGACCGAGCATCTTTTCTTCCACCAACTGAAGGACTATAACAGCCGCAAACATTTTGGCAACAGAAGCAATACTGAAGTGATAATCCGTTTGAATATCATCAGCAGTTTTAACATAAGCCATTCCGAACGCTTTTTCATAAATAACATCGCCCTGATCAGCCACCAGGACAACCCCCGAGAAGTGATTATTGGCTACATGATACTCAACAATCTCTTGGATACGTTGAGTGTCAATATCCCTTTCAACGGTAGCATCAAATGAAAAAGCAGAAACTAAAGCCAGTAATCCGGCAAACATGTAAGGTTTCATAAGTTACGTTTTTTAATGTTTACCGTAAAAGTGGAAGTTTTAGCTGCTCACAGCGCTTCAAAACGCGTATCGGGACGTTTTAATTCGCGTTTTGGGAAGTTTGAAGGTATTCTTTGGGGCTCTTTCCTGTTATTTTTTTAAAAACTCTATTAAATGTCGATTTGGAATTGAAGCCGGAATCCATGGCGATACCCAAAAGCGTGTGTTCCTTATGCTGATTGTTTGCAATTTTTTTGATCACCTCATCTACTCTGCATTTATTCACAAAATCTACAAAACTGCTATTCAGCCCATGATTAATATGAGTGGACACCCTTCTGGAGGGCTCTTTTAGTTGTTTGGCAAATTCCTGTAACGTCAGCGTAGGATTGAGAAAGGCCTTTTCCTTTTTCATGTACTTTTCAATCCTTTGCAGTAAGTTTTCATCAAGCTCATACTGTGGCTCTGTACTTTTGGGTACTCTAAAGTTGACGTGTACCATGCTATTTTGGGTAAGCCCGCCTACAGCCAGCGCCAGCACCAGCAGGCCCATCATAATCTCCGAAAAATTATGCGAGCGATATATTTCCATGACTTCTCTCAAGAATACATCTACCCCCCAAATCAAGCAAAGCCCCCCGATTGCCAGCAACAGGAAGCGCAGCCACCAAAGGTCAATTTTTGAGAATTCAGAATAATTATTTTCCAAAAATAAGCGGTAATTTTTTAATAAACGTACAGAGAACAGCATGTAGATCAGCAGAGAAAGCAATGTTAGGTCAAATTCCAGATTGTAAGTGACGGGATTGTGTATATTTTCCCAAAACCATCGCCGGAAAGGATAGTCCTGAAAGAAAAGGAACCAATACAAGCTTCCCTGAATGATGACCGGCAAGAAATGCCAGATATGATGCTTCTTTAGGCGGAATGCCGAATTAGTTAGTTTTTTTACATAAAAAAACAGGAGCGGTCCAAATGCGAAGGAGTAAAAAATGGGTTGGAAATAAAAATCCGGATCCTGGCGGTAAAGTCTGCCCGTTTTGTAAAAAGAATCGATTAGCCAGAGTGAAAAAGCCAGTAATAAAAGGCCCAGAAAGCGGTTAGCTGACTTATTGTTAGGCGTAATAAACAGCAACAGAGCGGCAAAGCCTCCCTGAGCGATAATACTACCGATGGCAATGACAGGAAATGAAAACGGTATTTCTGGCATAAAGTCAAGTTAATCTTACAACTTTGGATTAGATTATGCCAAATTTAAATACAGATCGTCAGCTTAGCAGCACTTTTTGCTTTACTTTTTATATATTTTTTAGATGCTCAATCTAAGCTACTAATTTTAGAGGCTTACACTAACCAATATTATGAAATGAACTATAAACAACTCATCAACACTTGTTTTTATCTTTTTTCCCTCTTTTGTGTCTCTTACAGTCAGGAAGAACAGCTCTGCCAGGGGAGTCTGGGCGACAATATTTTTGAAGATGGTGACTTTGGAAGTGGCACAGCCAATATCCTGGCACAGGACCCCGGGATAGTACCGGGCTATGTTTATACCAGGACGACGCCACCCGCCGACGGTTTTTATACCATTACCAATAATACCGGAGAGTGGCCCAACCTTTATGGCAGTTGGCTAGAGATTAGAGATAACAGCGATGATCCCAATGGCTATATGATGGTGGTTAATGCCAGTTTTTCTCCTGGTATTTTTTATGAAAAGAAGATTACCGGGCTTTGTGAAAGAACGCTTTATGAATTTTCAGCAGATATCATCAATATGATAAAGATTAACGAACCGGGCCATAGCGAGCCCAACGTTTCTTTCTTTTTGGATGGCGAGGAGCAATTTACTACGGGTCGAATTCCACAAGATGCCCGCTGGAAGACTTTTGGATTCACTTTTACTACGCCGCCGGGAGTCACGGAGATGACGCTGACCCTGCGCAACAATGCCCCCGGAGGTATTGGCAATGATTTGGCGCTGGATAATATATCGTTCAGAGCCTGTGGTGCCAGTGCTTTCATCAATACAGAAGAAAATATATTTCTTTGTGAGGATGCTAATGATCCAGCGCCTCTGACGGCAGATATTGACGTTGACGACCTCGCCATACAATGGCAAACTTTTTCTGCATCTACTAATTCCTGGATGTCTATTCCTGATGAGATTGGGGAGCAGTTTTTTCACGATATCTTTGATGCTGGCACCTACCAGTACCGGTATTTATCAGCGGGTAGCCGTACCAACCTGGATAATTTCAAGTGCCGTATTATTTCTGATGTGATCACCATAGAAGTACTTCCGCTCTTTTACGAATTATCCGATACCATTTGCGAGGGTACAGCTTATCAGCTTGGTGATACCCTGCTTACTAAACCCGGTACATATACGGCTACTCTTTTATCTTCGCAGGGATGCGATAGTATTGTGACGGTTGACCTTGCGGTCTTACCCAACCAGCTAAGTTTTGAACTGGATGGACAAGCCCCGGCTTGTGTGGGGGACCAGGACGGTCTCATCAGCCTTGCTAATATTCAAAATGCTTTGGGGCCACTCCGCATTTTTATGAATGGAGACCGAATTCAGGGAACATCCATCAGTAATCTTAATACCGGACTTTACAGCTTTAGCCTTGAAGATGCTATTGGCTGCACTGCTACCAATAATATTGCACTTACTGTAGATGATCCCTTCCGTATAGATGTTGGTGAAGATCTGAATCTGGACCTCGGACAAACTATTGATACCCTTCAGGTACAGGCTACTAAGAATATTACCGAAATCACATGGGCTCCTTCTGATTTTCTTTCCTGTGATGCTTGTCCGGCTCCTGTATTAACTGCTGCTCAGGATATCAGCTACGTCATCAATGCTACTGATGAGAATGGCTGTACAACTACAGACTCCTTGAATGTCAGGTTGAATAATGAAGAAATTAATATTTATATTCCCAACGCATTTTCTCCGAATGGTGATGGTCAAAACGATTTCTTCAATGTATTCTCCTTTGATGCCTTGATTGAAGAAGTACGCTCTATACGGATTTTTGACCGCTGGGGTGGTTTGGTATTTGAGAGTACCAATGCACAACCTAACACAGTGGAAAGCGGATGGAATGGCCGACTTAACGGAGAGATCGTTGAGGAGGGGGTATATATCTATCAATTTGAGCTAAGGCTGATTACAGGAGAAGAAATTGTTAAATCAGGCACCATTAACCTGATCAGATAATTTCCTCCGGCTCATAATTCAGCGGAAGAGCTTTTGGTATTGCTAACTCCTGATAGCTGCGCAGCGTAAAGAAATATTCCTAGGCTCACTGATACATTTAAACAATCAGTGACGCCACTACCGGGGATGTACAACCTGCTGTCGCATTGGTTTGCAAAAGCTTTTGGTAGTCCTTCCTTTTCACTTCCCATGATAAGTAAATCTGTAGGTTCAAAACTGAATTGATCCAAATGGATGGCATCCGGGGTCACCCAGGTAGCTATTTTTCTGCCGCTATAATTTGACATAAATGCATCGATATCCGCTACGGGTTCGATGGTAATATGATCAATCGCACCAGCGGTCCAGACCCTGGCCATGTGGTTCATATCAGCCCTGGAAGCTTTATTCTTAGGAGGAGCCAGTAGTTGATTTTTATCAAAAATATAAATACGGCCCCATCCAAAGAACTCTGCACTGCGGATCATATTTGATAAGTTTGGTCTATATTCAGGTGCGTAAAGTAGTAAGTCCATCAAAACTTTTTTATTACTTAATGACTATAACATATATGAATAAAATATTCCTTTTTTATTATTAAAAATTTTGAGCAATAGTCTTTGATTTAACTTAAATTTGTGAGTGAGCAAGATATATTGGAAATATCAATATACGATTTGTTTTAACCATCAACACCTTGTACATTAAACTAATATTTTAATTTTCAACTGTATTCCTCCCTACCGTAAAGCTTCATCATAATACTGAAGCAATCCCCCCTGCAAGATTGCTAAATTCTTTGAACACTATAAATTAAAATCAAGATGAAGAAGTTCTCGACCCTTATTTTATTAGTTTTTAGCCTTATTGAGCTAAGCGGTCAAAACAGCTCTCTGGGCTTTTTTTTTGGAGGTACGATTTACGACGGCGATCTGAGTCCAAAAGAAACCGTATCTCTTGCTGGTCTTAACCGGGCTTTTGGTATAAATTTTGAACACACATTCAATAATCGCTTCTCTGTCAGGGGTAATTTGTTTTCAGGAAAAATCACGGGTAATGACCGCAAATTTGATGAAAGACAGAACTGGCAACAGTTGAACTTTACGTCCTTTCTGACGGAAGCTTCAGCAACGGCCCAATGGTACATTATCCCTAACAAGAGCATGATCATGGGAAAGAAAAACAGGTTATCGCCCTATGTTTACGGCGGAGTAGGAATTGTAAACGTCAGCGCAACGGTCAATGGCCTGGAACGCGATGCGCCGGAAGTTATTAATGACCTGGACAGGGGCACTTATCTGAGTATACCCGTAGGACTGGGTACTAAGTATCACTTTGATGAGAATACTGCACTGGATTTCCAACTGGGTATCCGTGTCCCGACCACTGATTATTTAGATGGAATTTCGGAGTCCAGAAATCCGGAAAGCGATGATTTTTACTTCCTTGGCGGAGTTGCTCTTCAAATCAATCTGACGCCGTCAAAAGAAGATACACAGACCATCAAAGCGAACTAAGAGCGGTATTGGAATCTGAGCCAATAATCTGATACCAGCCTTTAGAAAGATAAAAATTTTAGCTATTGCATACTAACACTTATAAAATACATTCAAATTTCTAAAAATACTTAATTAATCAACATAAACACAAATTAACATAAAGAAAATCGGACGTTACATATATTTTTTTAGTAACTTTATAACATCCAAAACGTTTTATTACTAAACAGGAGATATTCAAACTTCGCCCCCCTTTGTTGCATCTGCGAGATGCAACAGAATATCTCTCTACTTCCTTACTCTATTAGCTATTATCAATAATTCAGGTATTTACCTGATCACTGTTCTTTTGTTGTTTTCTTGAGGAATTCAACGGTTTTGGAGGAGCAGTTTATCACAACAGTAAATGCCCGTATGTTCCCATTCCGGTTTTATCCCGGCTACACCTGTGAAGGTGCAGTCAGGGTGGAGCTTGACTATCTAAGGCTTTCCGATAAAGATTTGATTTGCAATTAATTGAGCATTCAATTAAACAGTATTCTATTAAATAAACATTAGATAAGTAAAGCAAAACTATGGTAATGAGAAAGTACACTATTTTATTAATGCTTTTTGTGAGTTTGGTTCAGCTCAATGCCCAGAAGACTTCTTTAGGACTGTTCACTGGCGGGGCGATTTACCGCGGCGATATTAGCCCTACAGATCCATTTGCCACCAATGGTATGAATGGCGCGATAGGCCTGCAATTAGAGCACGAGGTAAATGCCGGTTTTTTCATCTCAGGAAATATCATAACGGGAAAGGTTACAGGTAATGATATGGATATTGAGGAAAGAAAAAACTGGAACAAACTAAGCTTTTCTTCCATCTTAACGGAAGCTACACTGAATTTTGAATGGCACATCCTTGGGAGTGACCTGGAATCTCCAGAGCGCGAAGTACCGAGGTTATTCTCTAATCGCATTTCGCCTTATCTTTTTGCCGGGGTTGGTGTGGTTATAGTAGATGCCTCCGTACAAGGATTGCCTAGCGATGCACCTGAGGTATTTGAAGGATCGGATATGGGTACCTATTTGAGTATTCCTTTTGGCCTTGGGATTAAGTACAATGTGAGTAATTTAGTGTCTTTTGACCTGGAGGCCGGCCTTCGCTTTCCAACAACAGACTTATTGGACGGGATATCACAATCCAGAAATCCTGACTTTAACGATGTTTTCTCTGTCTTTGGTCTTGCTATCAATTACAGATTGGGAGCTAAAAAGGCCAGAAACGACCAGAAAGAGTTTGATGAATAGCCAGAAAGGTTCCGATTTGCTTATTAACAGGGTTACCTTTTTTTAGTGGCTTTCACATACCAGACCAGAATAACAGGAACGCTTTCAACAAAAAGGTGGTCTCTCTATTCAAAGCATAAAAAATTAGCCGGGGCTGCTCCCGACCAGGTTTACAGAAGTTGACCTGTTGTAATTTTACTATGCTGGTGAGACCACCTTCCCTCGTTTTGGGTAATCTGCCCAGGCTTATTTACCTGGCTGATACAAGTCTTTTCGGAACTTCACACTCCACATTCCTCTCAGGTCCCCTTCTTCGTATCCAACCGCTCTATCATTGGGATATTCGCTTTTGATGTAGGCATAATCCTCTTCGCTGATATCTTCACCGACCTTACCGTGGCACTTCAGGCAAAATGCCCCCATTGTTATGGGCTGATAATAGGCAATGGTATTAGGGTCTATTTCTTTGACCATTGGTTCTGTTGGTCGGTCATTGCGGTTATCACTCTCGTATTGTCTAAGAATATCTCTTTCTGCGTCGGTAGGTTCATCTTTTAGGTTTCTCACCTTTTGACTCACTCTTCTGGCCTCCAGTGCCAGGCTGCTCCCCATCGTATCTACCAGGTTATAGGCTACTATTTTGCAATAGCTAACCGTACGAGGAACAGACTGCGTCTGTTCGTATCGATGGTTTAACCTTGATAAAAGTGTGGTTCCCAATTTACTAACTACTTCCTGTCCCTTATTCATAAAGAATTGGGGTTGTGGATTCCTTTGTGCCTCCTTTGCGCTGTCCCCTTCTGCTCCTGAAGTATCAGAGCTACAAGCCCAAATAAACGATAAAAGTAAAAATCCGGCTACAATTGCTTTTTTCATAATGTCTTTCGTAACTATGGTGAATCAAAATTTTAAAAATACGCTCTACATTGCCCTTTACCATCAATATCCGTTCAATGGCCCTTTGAAATTCCATTTTCATCTAGTGATAAAAGGACTAAATCTGGGCATGGTGTTTTAAGCTTCAAAAATACAATCATCAGTCTATTCCCCAAAACAGAAAAGTAAAATAAAAAGAGCTAAAGCAGCAGTTGCCACTTTAGCTCAATGACTATTAGACAGTTATACTTATTTTTTAATTTAACTTACTGCATTTACGGCTTCTTCCACTACCTCCTGAGAAATAGTAGATGGACAAGCATAATCAGAAGTCGGTATATCTTCTTTTTCTATGGCTACCCAGCCGCCCTGGATATTAATAACGTTTTCAAAACCCCTTGATTTAAGAATAGAAGCCATGATAAGGGAGCGATAACCACTTTCACAATGAAGGTAGTAGCTGGATTCTCTATTCAGCTTACTCATGTTCTTATTGACGTAATCAAGTGGAAAATTAATCGCATTATCAACGTGTTGAGAAAGAAACTCCGTCGGTTTTCTTACGTCGAGTACTTTAGCCGCTGCTTGTGGATGCCATTCTTTGGCCAACGTAGCGGCGTCAACTGATGTTATCGCGTCTATTTCTTTTCCGGCTGCTTTCCAGGCCTCGATTCCTCCGTTTAGGAAACCAAGGGTATTATCATATCCCACGCGTGCCAATCTGGTAACGACCTCTTCTTCTCTTCCCGCTTCGACAATAATTACAATTGGCTGCTTTAGATCAGGAATCAGGGCACCTACCCATGGTGCGAAGCTACCATCCAGGCCAATAAATATAGCGTTAGGAATAAAACCTTCGCTGAATTCATCTTTTGACCGGGTATCTAACATCAGGGCGCCCTGGTTTTCTACAATTTCTTCAAACTTTAGCGGATCCAGTGCAATTGCTCCTTTTTCTAATACATCATCAATACTACCATATCCATCCTTATTTAATTTCGCGTTTTTAGCAAAATACTGTGGTGGTGGCATTAGCCCGGCTGTAACTTCCCCTACGAATTCTGCCTTACTCATATCCGCTCTCAAAGCGTAGTTGGTCTGCTTTTGATGGCCCAGGGTATCCCAGGTATCGCTACTCATATTCTTTCCACACGCCGACCCGGCACCATGAGCCGGATATACAATTACATCGTCCGCCAGTGGCATGATCTTATACCTCAAGCTATCGTATAACCAACCGGCCAGGTCTTCTTTAGTTATTGAGCCACTTTTTTGAGCCAAATCCGGCCTACCTACATCTCCTATAAATAAAGTATCTCCCGTAAAGATCGCATAATCTTTACCGTTTTCATCTTTCAATAAATACGTCGTACTCTCCGGCGTGTGTCCAGGAGTGTGCAACACTTTAAATGTCAATTTACCAAGTATGATTTCCTCACCGTCCACAGCTTCGTGTTTTTCAAATGAAGTTTTCGCTCCGGGACCGTACACAATCGTTGCTCCGGTTTTAGCTGCCAGATCAAGGTGCCCAGAAACAAAATCAGCGTGGAAATGGGTTTCAAAAATATACTTTAACTTTGCTCCTTCACTTTCTAACTTCTCAAGGTAAGGCTTAGTTTCACGAAGCGGATCTATGATCACTGCCTCTCCATCACTTTCAATATAATAAGCTGCCTCTGCCAGGCAACCAGTATAAATTTGTTCTACTTTCATTTTCTACATTTTGAGTTCTATACGAATTTACAAAAACATGATGATACTTTCATGTTTTTGTATAAAAGAAATCTAATCAATTTTAACTTCAGTGCAAATATAATTGGGAAAATTAGAAACCACTGTGATTTCTATCACAGTGGTTTGGTCCGTATCAAGACATAACAATTGACAAAACTTCGCCGTAGATGTTAACCCTTACAGCTCAGTCAACTGCTCTTCAAATTCTGTCATTTTCAATCCTTTATCTTTCATGGCATCAAATCCACCTTTGATATTTACCAGGTTCTCAAAGCCTCTGGACTTAAGAATGGAAATGGCAATCAATGAGCGATATCCGCTTTGACAATGCATTACATAAGGCTGATTTCTGCTTATTTCGTTCATCTGATTATTAAGGAAATCAAGCGGGAAATTCCTGGCATTTACGTAATGCTGAGCCTCGAATTCACTGCCTTTTCTTACGTCTAGCACTTCATAGTTTTTCTTTAGCAACTGCTCTACATTTTCAGCTTCAACCTCTTCGATGGTATCTACCTGCTCACCGGCTGCTTTCCAGCTTTCCAGGCCACCCTTGAGATATCCGATCGGATTGTCGTATCCTACTCTGGCCAAACGGGTTACTACTTCTTCCTGACGCCCTTCATCAGCTACAAAAAGGATGGGTTGCTGCAAGTCCGGTATTAGCGTACCTACCCAGTTGGCAAAACTTCCGTCAATACCAATAAATACAGATCCCGGAAGAAAGCCCTGAGCAAAGTCTTCTCGAGAACGCGTATCAATTACTAGTGCTTCTTTTGCCTGCCATTCTGCCTTAAAAGTAGCTACATCCAGTGCAAGAAGCCCTTGTTTTCTTATATCGTCAAGGCTATCGTAGCCCATCTTATTCATCACTGCATTTTTGGGAAAATACTGCGGAGGCGCTACCAAGCCTTCTGTCACCTCTTTGATAAATTTATCACGTGCCAGATCAGGGCGCAATGCATAATTCACTTTTTTCTGCTCTCCCAAAGTTCCGATGGTCTCCTTGGCCATTTTCTTACCGCAAGCAGAGCCTGCACCATGCCCCGGATAAACAATTACATTATCTCCAAGTGGCAAAATCTTATTCTTCAAGCTATCAAATAGATGACCAGCCAAGTCTTCTCTCGATAAATCAGACTTTACAGCCAGGTCAGGACGTCCTACATCACCCAGGAAAAGAGTATCACCAGTGAAAATAGCGTAGTCTTTTCCATCTTCATCTCTTAGCAAGTAAGTAGAAGATTCCATGGTATGCCCTGGTGTATGAAGTACTTTGATGGTAATATTACCTACCTTCAGCACTTGTCCATCTTCAGCGATCATGGCATCAAAATTCGGCTTTGCCGCTGGCCCATAAACGATGGTTGCACCTGTCTTCCTGGCCAGATCTAGGTGGCCAGATACAAAATCAGCGTGGAAGTGCGTCTCCAGTACATATTTGATCTTGGCACCGTCAGCTTCTGCTCTTTCTATGTATGGTTCTGTTTCTCTGAGTGGGTCAATAATTACAGCCTCTCCATTGCTTTCAATATAATATGCAGCTTCGGCCAAACACCCTGTATAAATCTGTTCTACTTTCATTGATAATTAGTTTTTTATAATTTACAATTACAAACTTACGCACTAAGCCTCTGGCTATCAGTGATTCGAATCACGAACTCAATTGACAAAAATCAGTAGCACACAGCGAACAAAGTCATTGTTATCCACTAAAACATTTTCCAAAAAATTCACCCCATCAAATTCCAGGCTTTGATGGGGTGAATTATACTGGAGATGCATTTGTGAACGCCCATTACTGTCCGTTTTTGGCCTCAAAAGCTAAATCCAAAACGCGCTTAAAACAGCTCTGATGAATCTGGATACCAGTATGGTATCTACTGGAGTGTCTGCATCACATAAGGGTCGTGCTTCTCTTTGGTCACTTTGGAGCGCTTATCATCGAAAGCCATTTCGGCATCATGTACACTGATAAAGAAGTTCGATGCCCCGATTTTGTCGGTCAGGTGAGATTTCTTCATAGCATCCCTTACAGGTCCTTTAACTCCTGAAAACATCACTTCTACTCCTCTTTTTTTACAATCTTCCCATATGTCTTCTAATGCATGCATAGCACTGCTATCGATGGCATTAATACTTTCTGCATTAAATAAAATACCCTTTAACTTACCTGTGCGTTTGTACGTTTCTTCTTCAATTACCTCCTTCACAAAATTGGTATTGGCAAAATACAACTGTGCATCAAAACGAATGATCAACAAATCTTCGCGAGTTTGAAGATTGGAAAAGCGATCGACGTTACGGTAATAAGGACTATTTGGAATCTTACCCAGCACCGCATAATGTGGCTTGGTGGTTCTGAAAATGATCATAGCCAGTGACAGTACAACGCCAACAGCTATTCCCTGTTCTATCCCCAGCGATAAAGTAGCTAAGAATGTAACCACTAGCATTAGGAAATCTCTACGGTCTGTATTCCATAGATGGCGCGCTTCCTTCGTATCTATCAATCCAAAAACTGCGACCATAATACTGGAGGCCAGTATAGCTTTTGGCAAATAGTAAAATAAAGGAGTCAGAAATAAAAGGGTAAGCAATATCAAACCAGCGCTAATCATGGCTGCTAACCCTGTTTTGGCCCCTGACTGATCGTTAACCGCTGTACGCGAAAAACCTCCGGTAGTAGGGTAAGATTGAAAGAAAGCTCCACCAATATTAGCAGCTCCCAGAGCTATCAACTCCTGATTGGGCGAAACTTTATAATTTTTGTGTTTGGCCTGTATAGCTTTGGCTACAGCGATGGATTCCATAAAGCTCACCAGCGCAATGGTGAGTGCAATAGGTAATAGCGTTTGCAAACTTCCGGCGTCAAACTGTGGTAACGAGAATTGAGGTAACCCTTTTGGAATCTCTCCGACTATCTTCACGCCCTGCCCCGTTAAATTGAGTAACCACACCAGCAATATACCAAAAACAACAGCCAGCAACGGGCCGGGTATAGCCTTATTGATTTTTCTGGCTGTAACAATTAGGACAATTCCTCCAATTCCTATAGCCAGGGTCATCCAATTGATCGCAGCAAATTCCTGAATAGCCCCGAGAAGTATTTCGTGAATATGGTGACTCCGCTCTATGTCTACTCCCAGAAGGTGTTTTAGCTGCGATAATCCAATAATGAGAGCCGCCGCAGAAGTAAACCCACTGATCACCGGGTGAGAGAGGAAATTGACCAGAAAGCCCAGCCGAAAAACCCCCAGAAAAAACTGAATAAGCCCGACCATCAGTGCCAGAGTCACTGCCAGCATGATATACAATTCTGTACCGCCAGCAGCCATAGTTCCTATACCGGCAGCAGTCAGTAATGATACCATCGCAACGGGACCAACTGCCAGTTGCCTGCTTGTACCCAGCACCGCATAGATCAATAGCGGCACCGTGGAAGCGTACAATCCATAAATCGGTGGTAATCCGGCAATCATAGCGTAGGCCATACCCTGAGGAATCAACATGACCCCTACTGTCAGACCTGCCGATAAATCGCCTTTTAGATTTTCTTTATTGTAATTAGGTAACCATTCTAGGATGGGTAAAAAATGCTTAAAATTCATCGCCGTAATTTTTTCTGACTTACCACAAAATAGTCATATATTCAATAACACATGAAAACTTGTACATATGTTTTATTATTTGACTCAAAAATACAGTCAAAAAACAGAAATGTAAGTGACGCTTGTCACGAATTGAAAGTAGATAGTGCAATTGCAGAAGTAAAAAATGAAAGGTTAACTTACTACTTTACTGCTGCTTTCCATGCAGTGATACCGCCTTCCATGTTGAAGACGTTTTTAAAGCCTCCATTTTTCATCAGGGTACAGGCCCTGATGCTGCGGCGTTCCGTCCTGCAATAGACGAAATAAGTCGCATTGGAATCTAATTGTTCCAGATGTTCCCAAAAATCACAGCCGAGATAGTCTACATTGATGGCGCCTTCCAAATGTTCATCTTCAAACTCTTTAGGCGTGCGAACATCAATCAGAATAGCATCATCAGACTGTTTAAAGGCGTTTATAAAATCATCTGGCCTCAGATTATTCAATTGGCCTTTTAACAATTGCCATCTGCTGATTTTACAACTCTTTTGCTCCAGTTCCATACTAAATTACTTTTGATCCAAAACACTTAATTATCTCAAAAAGATGATAAGCTGATTAATCTCATGATAACTTATTTTTTAGATAAAGGAAAGTAATTCGTATTCAATTGACCTGAATTCCACCAAATGTTTGGCCCGTTGAAATTAACCTTATACTTTTAGAAAAAACGATCTGGAAAATGAAAAACCTCATTCCGCAGATAGATCATCTGGTTTATGCCGTAGAAGACCTTGATAAGGGCATCGCTTATTTTTCCCAACTTACCGGCGTACAACCTGTCATTGGAGGAAAACACCATACTGAAGGTACCTGGAATGCCCTTTTCGGCCTGGGCCATAACTCCTATTTTGAAATTATTGCGCCCGACCCGGCACAAGACCCGCCCAAAAGATATAGCTGGAGAGATGCCATAGCTGTTCGCGGATACAACAGGCTGGTCAGGTGGTGTGCCGTCAGTAATAACCTAGAGCAATCCATTAGGAAAGCCAAAGCGCTGCATGTAGATGTAGGTGAAGCTATTGCCAGCTCCAGAAAAAAAACAGATGGAAGTACATTATCATGGACACTTTCTGATTTGCGGGTAGACCCCCTGGATGGGGTTTTTCCTTTTTTTATCGATTGGGGAAGCGCTGCCCACCCGTCGCAGTCCCTTCCTCAGGGCTGCACTATCCGACAAATGGAAGCGCTCCATCCTGAGCCTCCATTTATTCAGACTGTTTTGGAAAAAATGGAGATTCCGCTTCCGGTGTATCAAGCAGCGCACCCTCAACTTATCGTTATGCTGAACACCCCCAACGGAGCAATTACTATCAAATAGGCCAAAAAAAATTCAGACTTGCATAAACCTATAATTATGACTACCAAAGGTATTGTTGTTGAGTTGATGGTTAATAATATGGAGGAAACAATTCAATTTTATGAAGAGATACTGGGCTTTCAGACGCTGATCAAAGAGGAACGGGAGGGCCTTCTGGAATGGGCAAAGCTTGAATTGCAGGGCTTTCAGGTATCCTTCAAGCCGGAAGCCAAAATGAAAGAAGAGGTGGCTTTTATGAAAAATAAGGACATAGGAGGAACCCTCTCTGTGTGTATTGGTGTAGGCGACCTTACTGCTTACTATGAAATTATAGAGGATAAATTTAGGGTATTGAATTATCCACACCTTACCCCTTGTGGATCCACACAATTCTCGATGCTGGATCCCAACGGGAGTCTGCGCACAAACCCCGAATATTCTCAAAAATAGCTTATTTGAGG
>CAZVOD010000095.1:0-16415 GCA_964628385.1 uncultured Saprospiraceae bacterium | reverse complement strand
ATAAAATCTCCCTTCTGCCTCCTACTTCTTATCTCTCGTCTCTCCCTTTTTATTTCAATTCTTTACTCGGATTCCCATTTCTTGCATCAAGATGGTAGCATTGAAGCTCTTGCTGATGCCTTTTTTGAGTTTGTAATCAAAATGAAGCTTTCCGTTGTCAATATTTACTTCAAAGCACCAATTTTCTATAGCTTCCGGGAATTGCCCGGCCAGGTCTCCCAACTCGAGGTCGTGGGTGGCGACTAAGCCGGAGCCTTGTGCCTCGATCAATTGGAGGATAAGGGCCCGTGAGCCTTTATGGCGATCGGCAGAATTTGTGCCTTTCAAAATTTCATCTAGCAAAAATAGAACTTGGGGGTGAGGAGCTTTAGTGGTTTTGTTATCTTCTACTGCTTCAATGATGGTCTTTAGACGTTTAAGCTCGGCCCAAAAGGAAGAAGTGTTTTCGTGCAGGGAATCCTGAGTACGCATGCTGGTATATACCCACATGGGCGGCAGAGCAAATGTTTTGGCACAAACGGGTAGCCCACTCATTGCCAGTACGACGTTCAGGCCTACAGTACGCAGAAAAGTCGACTTTCCTCCCATGTTTGAACCAGTTATTAACTTGATATGGCCATTGGTGGGTAAGATGATATCATTATTCACTCTTTTTTGGGAATGGATTAATGGATGACCTAATGATGTTGCCTGTATTTCATTAGCGGTGGTAATTTCAGGCATGATCCAGTCGGGGTTATTGGCCTGTAACACAGCCATGCTGTTCATAACATCAAAAGTTTGCAGGCCTTCGAACCAGTCGGGTAATTGTGTTCCGTATTGCGCTTTCCATTTGTCTAATCGTCGAAACCACTGCATTTCCCATAAAACAAACAAACTTAAGACTATAGCAAAAGGATTGTAGCGCACATTCAACTGGCTGATGATATAGGCCAATTTGGTAATGCTTTTAGATGCCGGAATAGGGTTGGATGCTAGAAAATGTTTAGCCTGCTGCAGCAGCGACGTACCAAAATCCAGGCCTTCCACGTGTTCTATTAACCGTCCGTACTTTTCAAGAGTGGCCACGGCTTTGGCCGTCCGTTCGTGGTGCTCGGTGATACGCTCAAAGTTTTGCCTGAGTAAAAAAGCCGGCAAGATAAGAAATAATAGAAACGCTTCAATGGGCCAAAGAGTCATACATAAGGTCAGACCAGCAAACATCCATATGGGTACCACGGCTAGCATGATTTTCAGCCCATTTCTACCTTCAAAGAAAGCAGGCATTTCCAGCCATCTTTTAAGGTTGTACAATTGCTTTTCATCATCTTCCTGCCCTCCGGCCAGGGCCTGAAAGTCCTGACGCCAACTCACCAGGGGGGCCAACTCTAAAACAGCTTCCTGCCTTTGCCGAATTTCTTCTACCGAGGCAGGATGGGTCAAAAAACTGGCCAGCCTTTTTTTACCCAAAATAGAAACGGTCCGGTTGCAAGCCTGAAAAACAGAATGCGCCCCAAAAAGGTCCAGGTCAATCAAGTAGGGGTGCGAGGGATCAATCAATTCCTTTCCTTGCTCGAAAACTGAGAAATCATAGTGCAGTGCCCGCAATTCTTTTTCGTTGATCTCCTGCAAACGTTCATTGTGCACGGCTTCTTCCTTGATTTTTTGATGCCAAATTACAAATCGATAAAAGCTCATTATAAATAACAGGGTGGCCACAGCACCGATAGCCAGGTGGACGGTCCAAAGGGCGCCCACAGCTACCATCCCTACCAAAAAAGCAGCAAGGCGCACAAACGATAACTGATTGTACTGTCGATGAAGCTGAGCGGCCTTTTGCTGTGTAGTTGCTGATCGCTGTTTGTACAGCTCGTTTATTTGTTGGAAGGCCTGTCCTGTCAATTCCTCAGTATTTTGCATGTTCTTTTTTAAGTTTCTCAAAAGTGCTGCAAAATAAGGGAGCTTAGGGAAAATTGCCAGTGGTTTAAGAGCGGTCTTTAAAAAACAAACTTGTATAGATAAAATACTTTCCAATAAATTATTTGCATTTAACCAATAGACTCACCATTGGTAAAAGATGATTTCCAAGAAAAACCAGCTTTCATCCCTGCGAATATTCGCTGATATATGTACTTTTAGGTTTTTCGGTGGCTCTTGGTAAAATTGGTGGGCTGAGCAAAAAATCAACTATATGAAAGGAAAGACACAAAGCGAAAAGATAATATTTGGATTGAAGGTCAAACAATTAAGGCAGCAAAAGCAACTGTCTTTTTCTGATCTATCAAAAGCTTCCAAGCTATCTGTGTCTTATCTGAACGAAATTGAGAAAGGCAAGAAATATCCCAAGGAGGATAAAATACCCACATTAGCTGATGCACTAGGAGTGAGCTACGAGGAGC
Source organism: uncultured Saprospiraceae bacterium (assembly GCA_964628385.1). Lineage (GTDB taxonomy): Bacteria > Bacteroidota > Bacteroidia > Chitinophagales > Saprospiraceae > JANQPA01. The sequence goes on along the minus strand of CAZVOD010000095.1, from coordinate 14,037 downwards.
TTACCGCTCCCGGGTTGGGTGAAAACCTGGCCCCGGTAGCCAAGCTGGTAAAATCCAATTTTCTGAATGAATTACCACTGGAACTTTTTGGCATTGACCTGGCAAAGGTGGTAGAGTTGATTGCCGGAGCTCCTACCCGCGTAGGAGCATTCATCAGCACTTTGCTCGAATTATCCCGCAATTACTCATTAGCCGAGGAGCACTTTTATTTTGGTGCGTTACGCTCTTATCTTGAAATGCACAACAATTATTTTCAGGACCTGGAAGATGCCGCCCTGGAATTTCAGGCTTTGCATAAAGTTCCGGATCAGCGGCCTTTGAGCCCGAATCAGCTCAAGCAAATCCTCATTGATGCCTATGATTACGAAATTATAGAAAATGGCCTGGCCAGTTATGAGGACCTTCAGGGGTTTCGTTCCGTCTTTTTACCCCAAAAAAAGCAACTGCTGCTCAATAACGCTTTGACGCCCACCCAGAGGACTTTTGAATACGGAAAAGAAATAGCCTTTACTTTTCTCAATATCAAAGAGCGGGCTTATTCCTCTTCAATTGTAAAAGTGAATGCTTTTGAGGAGGTACTCAACCACAGTAAAGCGATTTACTTCTCCGTGGTACTCCATATGCCGTATGTACAGATCGTGGAGAAGATGCAGGCGTTTTTTCGGCAAAAAAAGTGGAGCGCTAGTAATTTTCTCGATATTCTAGACTATTTCAAAGCAACACCGGAGATGTTTTACCACCGCCTCACCAATATTTTACCACAAGCATTTGGAATAAAAAAGCTATATTTCATACGTTTTATTAATGATCCGAGGAACGAGATCTTTTCCGTTGACCGAGAGTTGCATCTCAATAAACGGCATCAGCCCCACGGTAATGGTCTGTCCGAGCATTACTGCCGTCGCTGGAATGGCTTGTCCTTGTTACAACAACTGAAGAATAATCAGAGTAATAGCGCAAAGCAGCATTTGCTGGCAGATTGCCAGATTTCCAGGTATTGGTATACCCAGGACAGATACCTGACTTTCACTATTGCCAGGTCTAGTTATCCGACACCAAATAAAAATGTAGCGGTAACGATAGGCTTTTTAATAAATGATAATCTTAAAGAGCAGGTATATTTTTTGAATGATCCCTCTATCAGGGAAAAAGAAGTGCACACCACTTGTGAGCGCTGTGGTATCATGAACTGCCAGGACAGGGCGGCCGACCCGATTATTTTTCAAAAAGAATCTCAGATCAATCAGATACAAAATACATTGAAAATAATCTTAGAAGAATGATTATTACAACAACAGACTTTATACCCGGACGAGAAATTGAAGAAGTTCTTGATGTAGCTCGCGGCAGCACAGTAAGAGCCAAAAATATTGGCCGGGATATCTTTGCCGGGCTAAAGGGCATTATTGGTGGAGAAATCCAGGGATATACTAGCCTCATGGCAGAGGCCCGGGAGCAAGCCATAGACCGTATGATCGCTGATGCGCGTTCTATTGGTGCAGATGCTGTTATCAACGTTCGATTTCAAACCGCAATGGTCATGCAAGGCATGTCAGAAATCATGGCTTATGGTACGGCCGTGCGCTTAAGGTAATTTTGTAAACAGCTAGCTCTGAGCGTTCTTTATGCAGTTGATGATCAATCGACTTGTTTGGCGGATATGGCACAAGTAAGCTTGGCCTGTATAAAGCCAGTTTAACGAACTTTACCCCAACATTATGATGTTAGAGTAAGGTGTTAAGCAAATCAAAACAAAGAGAAAAATGGCCCAGAAAAAGCCAGTAGAAATAGTCAACAGGAGAGCAGAATACGAATATTACTTCAATGCCAATTTTGAGGCAGGAATACTATTGAAAGGCACCGAGATCAAATCCATTCGGTTGAACCAGGTTAACATGAGAGATGCCTATTGTCTTTTCAAAAAAGGGGAGTTATTTGTAAAAAACCTTTTCATCAAAGAATACACTTTTGGCAATCAATTTAACCACGAAGAAACCAGAGAACGCAAACTTTTACTTAAAAAGGCAGAATTGAAAAAGCTGGAAAAAAAGGTAAAAGAAAAAGGGTTTACGATAGTCCCCTACAAATTATACCTGAATGAACGGGGTATTGCCAAGTTAGAAATTGCCCTTGCTCAGGGTAAGAAATCCTTTGATAAGCGCAATGCCATCAAACAAAAGGACCAGAAGCGGGAATTGGACAGGATGAAAAAGAACCTGAATATTTAGCGGGCTCAAGGTGGCGGAGCGCCCAAAATCAGAAATTATTCAATTGGAAACTTATTTTCATGTAGCGGGACAAAAGTTTTTTACCAAACGCTGGGGCAATGGTCCGGAGCTGCTCATTGCTTTCCATGGTTTTGCCCATGATCACAAACAGTTTAATATCCTGGTGAGCGGTCTCTCCAAGCGCTTTACAGTGTATGCTGTTGACCTGCCTTTTCACGGCAAAAGCCGCTTACTGTCTTCTTACTTCAACCGCCAGCTCATTCTTCTGCTCATCCGACAGATACTGGAAAAGGAACATAAGCAGCGGTTTTCATGCCTTGGTTATAGCCTTGGTGCCAGGATATGGCTTTCGGTGTTGCCCCGGGTTGCTCCCCTGGTAGAAGCTGTTTATTTACTTTCGCCGGATGGTATTCGAACCCAGTGGCTGGGCACGGGGATTTTGTTTCCTCGTTTTGTTATCTCCTGGATTCAAAAGCGCGCAGAAAAGCCCGAACGCTTTACAGACCTGGCCGAGCGGCTAAACCGTTATTTTCTCATCAGCAAATTCTCCCTTCGCTTTACCCAATTTCATCTTAAAACCCCATTTGCCAGGCAACGTCTATTTGGCACCTGGAAGTCCTTATCCGCTTTGAAAGTTTATAAAAGTAGCGTTCAGAAGAGAGTCAGAGCGTATAATATCAAAATTTGCATCATTACCGGTAAAAGAGACCCCCTACTCTCGATTCATGCCATCAAGCGTTTTGTGAGGAAAATGCCTATGGCAGAGCTGCATCTCATCAATAAAGATCATAACATCATTGACGGAAGTATCGCCCCCATAATTAATAATGTGAAAAGAATTGAATAAATAGCCATTGACCCCAGGAGACCAAATAATATCTACTTAAAAAAATTCACACGGATACCTGCTAGGATAGACATTGTGCGAATCTTGTCGCGGAATGGCCCCAGGCCTTCATTAAAGTAGATCAACCCATGATGGTAAGTGGGCTGAACAAAAACGCTCCAGCGATCTTCCAGGATACGTCTTTCTAGGCCTATGCTAAGATTTCCGGAGATGAACCCTGATTCCCGAAGTGAACCATTTTGGAAGACTCCCGAAGGAAAGTCAATTTCGTCGAGGCGGGATTTTGTGGTGGTGGTTGAAATGATCCCGTTGCTATTATTGAGTACTCCGAAGCCACCAGCGTTGGAGAGATCCAAGACAACAAAATAATTGGCTTCATAAACAAACTGAAGTGAGGCCCCCATACCAGCGTAAAGTCGCCATTTCTCCCCTTTTAAAATTTCGTAGGTGACATTCAAAGGAATGTTGATCGTATTGTAATCGTATTCTTCTAGTAATTCACCGGGATATCCGTCTCTAAACCCGCCAAGATAAGTTACTTGCTGTGGGCGGATAGTTTTGGCACTGTACAACGCGCCGGTTTGCATACCCCAGCGTTTCCACTTAATATCCAGCAAAAAGCCACCGCCGTAGCCGGGTTCATAACGATCAAAGGCGCCCAGCTTATATTTACGAATTTCATTGGTGATGATCCGATTGTATTCCAATGCCCCGACCATTGATATGCTCACCGTGCGCCTAGGCTCGTGAGGTACTAGCAGCGCGGATGCATCAGGACGTTCAACATTAGCAAGCAAGCGTTCCATAGGAGAAGCAATACCGGATAAAGTGTCCAGTAAATGTCTTTCTACATCAATGGCGTGTTCGATGGATTTATCGAAGCTTTCTATATTCGCACTGGCAGGCTTATGCAGTTTTTCTTCGTCTTTGTGGAGTAAATTCAGTGTGGTAAAATTATCGTGTTCTGCTTTTATCAACTCATCAGAAAGATGAATACCGTAGGCATTAGAAGAGATCGCGGGAGAATTTTCATTGTAAATTGGCTCTACAGCAATACCGGTTTCTTTTGCGTTGTCATTCATTACCGCTGGCGACTCAGCTTTATTGCTGGCTACCTCGGCAATAACTGCTTTGTTGTCCATTTTCAATTCATCCGAATCACTCAAGGCAGGTTTTGCTTCTTCTTGTAGAACTATGTCGTTAGGAGCTTCTAAAGGTTGTGTGTTGGATAAAGAAGGCGAATACTCACCGTAAACGAAGAGTAACAGCAACAACGCTGCCAGCTCTCCAGTCTTGTAAGTAAGAATGCGATTGGTTACAAAAGCAATATAATCCAGCTTCTCTTTCAGGAGCAACCAGTGCTGATAATTATATAAAGGATAATTAAATTTGAGTTGGTTAGCAATGATAGCGTCGAAGGTATTCTCAGGATTAGGACTTTCTGTAGCCGCTGTCATTGCTTCTTCGAAGCGATCCCAGGAGTCTTCATTCATAGCTCCTTGCACTCTGGCTAATTTACCGGCAACCAACTCATCAAAAGAAGTATTTTCTTTTGGTGCGGGCTCCGTTTCGTTTGTGGCCTCCATGGCCTGTTCAAAACGATCCCAGGAATCGGAGGGTATTACGGGTTGTACAGAGGCTATTTTCTCTTTGATCAGATCATCAAAACGATCACTTTCGGGCTTATCATTTTGCGGAGTTAGGCTATTGGATAACTTTTCTTCAAAAGCAGACCAGGCCCCTTCTTCCGGTGGTGATTGAAGATTTTCCAGTTTTTGGGCAATTATCCGATCCAGCTTATTATCCTTCATAGCCGTAACGTCTAGATGTAAGAAGTTCTTTTAATTTGGTTCTTGCTTTGACTAAATTTGACCTTGAAGTACTTTCAGTAATATTCAACAATTCAGCGATTTCTTTGTGCGAATATCCCTCCAGGACATACAAGTTAAAAACTGTTCGATATGCAGGTGTTAACTGCTGAACAGCTTCTAATATTTCTTTTTCCGTACATTGACTGATTGCATCAGCATCAGAGGAGGTCAAATGAAAGGCTTCCTCGAGATCTTCAGTTCTTCGCCTCACATTTTTTCTATAATAATCAATACTGGTATTGACCATTATTCGTCTTATCCATGAACTTAATGATGTACCAGGTTGATACTTGCTGATGTTTTTGAATACCTTAATGAAGCCTTCGTGAAGAATATCCAGCGCTTCTTCCTGATTGCTAGAATACCTCAAACACGTCCCCATCATGCTACTGTAGTATTGCTCGTACAGTACCTTCTGAGCCCATCTTTCACCCTGTATGCAGGCTTTTATCAGGTAGTCTTCTTCAAAGGGAAAGGCTATATCCATCTCCATCTAAAAACAAAGTTTATCAAATATACTCTTAAGCCTTCACAATCGCAAACACTGCTACCCGCTTTGTCTGTCAATTATCACTTTACAGCTAACGTACAGCCCCGGTAAGGTGCTGCCCGGATGGGCTTACAAAGTTGATAAAAATCACTGCAGCAGCCAAATACCTAATCAGCAAACAATTTGTTTTAAAAAATATTCATTTTTAAATATATTATCTTAATTTTATCTACTTATTTTCTGGTTATATTGTGTTTTAATTTTTTTTTGTGGCAGATAGATAAGTCGGTACTTCCTCAATTTAGGTGTACAGGCGCGCACGGTGGAAAGCGTTGAAATAGTAAATTTGTGATTAAGAAGTTAAAAGAATGAGTGACAAAAAGAATAAATCGAACGGTTCTTCCAATAATGGCCAGGTGATCAACCTGAATGGCATGTACGAGAATTATTTTCTGGACTATGCTTCTTATGTTATTTTGGAAAGGGCAGTTCCTGCTATTGACGATGGTCTGAAGCCCGTACAGCGCCGGATTCTTCACGCTATGAAGGTAATGGATGATGGGCGTTTTCACAAAGTGGCCAATATTATAGGCTCTACCATGCAATACCACCCGCACGGTGATGCAGCCATTGGTGATGCACTGGTCAACCTAGGCCAAAAAGAACTACTTCTGGATATGCAGGGGAGCTGGGGAGATATACTAACGGGCGATCGCGCGGCAGCACCTCGTTATATTGAAGGTAGGCTTAATAAATTTGCGCTGGAGGTTGTTTTCAACAAGCAAACGACAGAGTGGCAGCTATCCTACGACGGAAGGAAGCAGGAGCCGGTTTCCCTTCCCGTAAAGTTTCCGTTGTTGCTGGCACTAGGAGTAGAAGGTATTGCGGTGGGCTTGTCTACCAAAATCCTGCCGCACAATTTTAATGAACTTATCAAGGCGTCTATAAAAATCCTGGAAGGTAAGAAAGTCAAAATTTACCCTGATTTTATGACCGGTGGTATGGTTGATGTGGGTGATTATAACGGCGGCCGCCGGGGTGGCAGGATAAAGGTAAGGTCTGCCATAGAAAAGGCTGACAAAAACCGCCTGATCATCCGGGAGGTTCCCTACGGCGTTACTACCAATGCCCTGAAAGATAGTATCATCAAGGCTAACGACAAGGGTAAGATCAAGATCAAATCCATTACGGACCTGACGGCCCAAGAAGTTGAAATTCAGATTGAACTTCCGGCCGGCGAATCACCTGATGTAGCTATTGATGCGCTTTATGCCTTTACCTACTGTGAAAATTCTATCTCTACTAACGCTTGTGTCATCATAAAAGACAAGCCTCACTTTATGAGCGTAGAGGAGATCCTAGAAATTTCTACTCTAAAAACCAAAGACTTGCTCCGTCAGGAGCTGGAAATCCTCAAAGCCGAGCTTGATGACAGGTGGCATTTGGCTAGTTTGGAAAAGGTTTTTATTGAAAAGAAAATTTATAGAAATATAGAAGATGCTGAAAGCTTTGAAGAAGCCCTGACAATCATAGAGAAAGGCTTAAAACAATACATCAGAACGCCTGAGGAGGAGAGAAAGAAAAGCGATAAGCGATTGCTTTTAAAAAGAGCGATTCTGGAAGAGGACCTTATCAAATTGACGGAAATCAAAATCAGACGTATCTCGAAGTACAATAGCTTTAAGGCAGAGGAGTATATCGCCGACCTTGAAAAGCAGCTGGAGCAGGTGCTTTACGATTTGAAACATCTTACGGTATACACTATTGCCTATTTTGAGCGCTTGTTAAAAAAGTATGGTAAGGGGCGGGAGCGAAAGACTAAAATCACTACATTCGATACCATTCAGGCGGCCGAAGTCGTTGCTAGTAATGCCAAACTTTACGCCAACAAAAAGGAAGGCTTTGTGGGTACCAACCTCAAAAAAGGTGAGCATGTCGAGTTTATTAGTGATTGTTCGGACATTGATGACATCATTGCTTTCCGGGCTGATGGGCAGTTCCTGGTGCGAAAAGTTATGGAAAAAGACTTTCTAGGAAAACATATCCTGCACACCGCTGTATGGAAGAAAGGAGACGATCGTACAACCTATAATATGATCTATGTAGATGCTGCTTCCGGTAAAGCTATGGCCAAGCGATTTCATGTTAAAGCAATTACCCGAGACCGGGAGTATGACCTGACCAAAGGTGCCAATGGCTCTAAAATACTTTACTTTTCTGCCAATCCTAACGGAGAAGCAGAAGTAGTCAATATACAACTGACCCAGGGCTGTCGGGCCAAAATCAAAAACTTCGATTTTGATTTCTCGGAATTATCTATCAAAGGCCGGGGCTCTCAGGGGAATACGGTTACCAAGTATCCTGTAAAGAAAATTAGCCTGAAAGAAGAAGGTAAATCTACGCTGGGAGCGCTGGAAATCTGGATGGATGAAGTTAGTGGAAAATTAAATACCGAAGAAAGAGGCTTGTACCTTGGCGCTTTTGACACCGGAGAAACAGTTTTGGCGATCTACAAAAATGGCGCTTATGAGGTAGCAGAAATCGATTTGTTGCGAAAATTTGAAGCCGCTGATATTGTTTTTATTTCCAAGTTTGATCCCAAATCTATTATCAATATTGTATACTACGACGGTGAGCGAAAATGTACTTTGATCAAGCGTTTTCAGATAGAAACGACTACGCTCAATCAGTCGTTTCAATTTACCGGTGAGCACAGAAGCACCAGAGTACTATTTGCGACAACAGTTCCGGGAGTTCGCCTAAAATACGACGAAAAGCCGCGGGGTGGTGATAAGACCTCGGCGGAAGTAGCACTTGATGAATTTATCGAAGTAAAAGGATGGCGGGCTATTGGTAATAAACTCAGCGACTTGAAAATTGGCAATATCACTGCTGAGATACCGGAAGATAATACCAATAAAAAGCATAAAGTGGGAGACACTGTGGACCTGGATATCAAATCCAGCCAACAAAAGAAGCTTTTTTAAAACCACCAAATTATGGCTTTAATAAAATCTGTACGTGGCTATACTCCTGAATTTGGAGAAAACTGCTACTTTGCCGAAACTTTCACTGTCATTGGTGATGTCATTACAGGAGATGATTGTAGCTTCTGGTTCAATGCAGTAGTCAGAGGCGATGTCAATTCCATTCGGATAGGCAATAAGGTTAATGTACAGGATGGTGCCATCATACACTGCACTTTCGAAACCGCCGCCACTAACATAGGCAACAATGTATCTATCGGCCACAGAGCTATTGTGCATGGCTGCACTCTGAAGGATAATATTCTGGTAGGAATGGGAGCTATCGTAATGGATCACGCTGTTGTAGAAGAGAATGTCCTGATAGCTGCCGGAGCTGTGGTTCTGGAAAACAGCCACCTTGAATCCGGTTGTATCTATGCCGGCGTTCCGGCTCGTAAAATCAAAACTATTTCTCAGGAACGTTTCAAAGGTACCATTGAACGCATCTCCAATAACTATGTTATGTATGCTCAATGGTTTAAATAAAACACTTTTATGAGTGATAATAAAAACAATCAGGAGCAAATAAGAAATTTGCTCTCACAGGACTTTGAGCTCAAAGGAGCCGACGAAGGTACTTCCGAAAAACAACTTTTTGATCTGCTGTGTGATCAGGTAGCTTATATGATCGAGTACAAACTAGATGTACTCCTGAGTTTGATGTATCGACTGGATATTGATGAAAGTAAAGTTTACTTCGCCCTCTCCCCCATGTCTGTAGAACCACCCAATGTAGGCATAGCCAAATTGGTATGGGAACGACAAAAGCAACGGGTTTTTACCAAAAATTACTACAAACAACCTCCTCTTGATAACCTTGGCGACTTGGAATACTAAGCCAAAAGTCATTTTTTAGCAACAAACTCAAGTTTTTGATCTTTTTTTTTGAAAAAAAATTTTTTTTATCAAATTTGAGACGGATAAGAATTTATCGTCAAGTGTCGATCTGTACGGCTCCACATTTAAATCTGATGTAAAACTATTAATAAATTTTTAATCTTTTCTTCCCTTATTTCCAGGAAGAATAATTCTCAATATTGAAACAAGTAAAAAATATGCAAGAAACAAATTTAAAAGAGGCGCTAAAGAATTGGAGAACAATTGTTAGGAAATACCAAAAACCTGACACTAGAAAGGCAGTAATACAAATATTGAATACCTTTCTTCCTTTTCTGGCCCTTTGGGTATTAATGTATTTCAGCCTCAGCTGGTCTTATTGGATAACTTTTGCCCTGGCAATAGTTAATGCATTTTTCCTGGTCCGTATCTTTATCATCCAACATGATTGCGGACACCAATCATTTTTGAAATCCAGAAAAGGGAACAACATTATCGGTTTTATATCGAGCTTTTTCAGTACTATCCCTTACAAGTACTGGAGCCGCACCCACAATGCACATCACGCCCACAATGCCCAACTTGAATATCGCGGACTGGGAGATATTTACTTCCTCACCACGGAAGAGTACAGCAAGCTGTCTTACTGGGGTAAACTGGGATATAGAGTTTACAGAAATCCCTTCGTACAGTTTATCATTGCACCAACATTATACCTAACCATTACCCTAAGATATCCTTTCGTTAAGTTAAAAGGTTGGGAACAGTATCGCAAAGCTCACCTGATTAATAACCTGGGCTTGATCATTCTTTACGGCTCTCTGGCCATTTTACTGGGCTGGCAAGAATTTATGCTCATTCAATTGCCTATCATATTCTTCTTTGGAATTATCGCTTTTTGGTTTTTCTACGTACAGCATCAGCACGAAGAGAATTATAAAAAATGGAAAGACAGTTGGGACCACCTGCAGGCATCTATCCTGGGTAGTACCTATTACAAGCTACCTAAAGTGTTTCAGTGGCTTTCGGGCAATATCGGTTTTCATCACATACACCACCTGAATCCGGCTATTCCCAACTACAATCTTGAAGCTTGTGCCAAGGAAAATCCATTATTGAATAAATTTGTATCAACGGTTACGTTTTGGGATAGCCTAAAATGTATCAAGTACAAGTTGTACGATGAGCAAACAGATCGCATGATCTCCTTTAGAGAATACTACCGTAGCTTTGCCTACTAGTGCTCTGGAGGATTCCCAAAATGATCACTTTAAAAAGTCCTGAAGCTTGTGACTTAAAATCAACAGGCTTGTTTCGAAGTTAAAGGCTTCGGGACTTTTTAGTTTTCCTTTTTCTCAAAACCATACTCAATAAGTTGAACATTGATAGTGCTTTTGATGGCTTTACCCAGTTTTCTATCTTCCGCATCCGGTCCGGCAACGATCAGTAGGTATTCCTCCGTTTTGCCTATACATCTTCCTGATAGCTGAAATTATTCAGATAATTAATCAATCCCCAGATCTGATTTTGCGCTTGAGATAATAACCCCTCCATGCTGTTGCTCACATCCAGTAATAAAGCCAGCTGTAGATACGTAGTATCCCTTTTTTCTTCCTTTGCATCCAGCCGGAAAGTGAGCAAAATCAGGCCGAGCAACATAAATGCCTTTTTCATATAACTTTTGATTGGTTCCTACTGAGCTAACGGAAACGTGAATTGAGTACCCGGCACTACTATCCCGCCTCTATTTCCTACTTCCACAGAGCCAAAACGAGTTGCAAATTCCTCTGGTAAGGCCCTATCTCCCGGTACCGATAACCAAAGCCTTAACAAATGCCTCCTTTTGTTCAACGCCCTAAAATCCTCAAACCCGGTTCGGTCGTGTAGCATATTGTGATTGTACACAAACTGCATATCTCCCTTTTCAAGCATCATAGGTAAATGTAGATTGGGATCATTGCAAAGGTTGTCGAACCAATCAAGTGCTTCAAAATGCTTTTCTGTTAATCGGGGAGCTGATCCAAATCGTTGTGCCGACTCAATATATTGACGCTGGTAAAAGATAGTTATTTTATTTTTATAAAAACTAAATACCGGAATCAGTAAATACGGCAACATACCTTCCGGTACTTCCCCCCGCCTGTCGGTCGCGATGGGCTCCATCAATAATTGTAGCAAGTCTGGCTTTTGCTTATACAACTCGTTAAATACAGTATGGGCGCTTACTAACAGTGATTGGCCACCGGACTTTGCCGGCTGCAAACATATCAAACCGACTACATCCGTAGAATCTGTATGGAAAGTTTGCCGTTCTCTGGTTTGATAGAGCCTGACATTTGGATCACTACTGCTAACGCCCATATCTTTAACATGCCCAATGATATGACCTTTTGCATTCTGTGACCGTGGATTGCCAATATGAAGCCCAATCCCGTAAAAGATGGCCGCAGCTTCTCGCTGGGTATATCGATGTATGGGCAGACCTCTAATCAGAGAAAAGCCTCTTCCATGAATGAGTTCCTGACGCAGTGCCACAAGCTTTGACTCTAAGCCATCAAGTGAAAATTGTTCGATAGTAAGCTTTCCGATGTCATTATTTTTGTGCAGAGCTAGTTCCGCCGCCCTTTCCAACTCCAGAATTTCATGTTTGGAGAGTTGCCACAGCCACTCCGCTTTTCTGTGTTTCATATTTGATCCATACCAAACACTTAGGCCGGTCTGGTATGGGACTCCAGGTTTGTTCATATCAAGTATTTTTTATGATTCAAGGTGAAGGTAAAAATTTTCCAACTTTAGGTATCTTCCAATAAAGACAGGAATGCATCGGTTTGCAAATTTTCAAATTGCTCAGAAGCCAGCGGGAAGACCTGGCTTGTTTCAACCGGCAAACGATCTTCCCCGTACAAGACCAGACTTAAACAATCAAACGATAGGGGAAGAAAAAATGGAGAGAGACGGCTCATGAACTGTCGGAGGCTATGCGCTGTATTTGTCAGGCGCTTTTTTGTCAGGTTTTCGTACTGCACATGCCCCAGCACAAAAAAGAAGTCATTGTCTATCACACTTTTATCCCGGTGGTATTTGTGGGTAATGTTCAAGGAATTAAAAGATCGGCGCCACTCGTTGAGCGCTTCGCCATCCGCTTTACCGGGCCAGCCTTTGGCAACGGCCAGACTGCCGTTGATGGAGAAAGACTCCCAGTAGGGTATAACTACTGTTGATGGAAATTTCAGCTCTTGCTTTTCAGAAAAGCCTCCCAATTGAAGCTGTATTTCGCGCTCTTTGAAATAGTTTTTTAGGTGATCCAGCAGCTGGCCGATATCCATTGGTTGGGTGGGTTGCAAAGACCTTATAGAATGCCAGCCGTGTTGTCCTTTTTTCAGTTCCAAGCCGATAACAGTGCCATGGATTTGATGAATGGGATAAGGTATGAAGTGAGCGGCTAGGTGTTTGGCAAGTAGATTTTGACAATTTTCTATCAATTTGACGAATCCCTCTGGCTTTTCACCGTAGTAGGCCACTAGCGTTGACTGTCGATGCATTTTAGCTTTGGTTGATTCTGTCAATATCCTTCCTGAATCGCTCAGTGAGCTCATGGACAAAGCTATCCATCACCTTTTGCTCGTTTTTATCTACGCCCGAACTAGCCTGAGCTACCTCTTCCATCAACTCAATCAGAAAAGTATATGCTTCGGAAGGGCCAAAACTTTCACAGTTGTCGATTACTTTTTGGTAAAGGTCTTCGATGTTATTTTCTTTCCTCAACTCATAATCAAAAGACCACTGTATGTTTTCTCCCCAGGGATGGCCGGAAAGTTTGTTGGCAAGCGCTGCTTTTTCTTCGGGTTGTACCTGACCATCGGCCATAGCCACTACGTAAAGAAGCTCGCCAAAGGCTTCGTATAATCGATCTGTACTACTCATTAATAGATGGGATAATTAAACAATTGCCTTTAAAATAGGAAATCAAAACTTGTATCTGGAATGTTTTTAGTACAAACTGATCCAGATGGCCAAAATATGACTTACCGTTCCGATAAGTACAAAAATATGCCAGATCGCGTGACTGAAGCGTAATTTCTCCCATAAATAAAAAACAGTACCGATAGAATAACCGAGACCTCCAATGATCAGCCAGGTGAGGCTGTAAGTGGATAGCTCTTCAAAGATCGTTTTTCCCATAAAAACAACCATCCATCCCATAGCCAGATAAAGAATAGTTGTTAATACATTAAATTGTTTGGTATAAAAATACTTGAAAATACTGCCTGCTATGGCTAGCCCCCATACAATAGCAAGATATACCAGCTGCGCCGGTGGTTCAAAGAAAAGTAGTAGAAAAGGCGTGTAGGTACCAGCAATAAGCAAAAAAATAGCAATGTGATCCATTTTGCGGTAAAAGGCTTTCCAAGCTGGGTCTACCTGAGCGTGATACAATGTAGACATGGCATACAGCAATATCATGGACAAGCCAAAAACAATAACTCCGGACAGCGCATAGGCTTTGTCGGAAATCCAGGCTTCCCAAAGTAAAACCGGGAACCACCCGGCTACCAAAAGCAACCCAAAACCATGTGTTACGACATTCCAAAATTCTTCCTTGCTAAGAGGCCTATTTTTCATCATGTATTTTGTATGAAGAAGAGAAATTAAAATAATATATGCTATATTATTTAACACCATATACCATAGTAATTGTTTAAAAATTGACTATAATTACGGTAGTCAACGTTATGTT
>CAZVOD010000094.1:0-16550 GCA_964628385.1 uncultured Saprospiraceae bacterium | reverse complement strand
GATCCGGATCTTGGGCCTGTAGGCCTGTAAAGCTTACCAACAAAAATGCGAGAACTAGCATTTTGATGGAGCCTGAGAAATTTAGAAAAGTAAAATTCGCCTTTTCCATAAGATTACAATTAAAAGAATTAGGTTAAGAAATATTAATAAAAATTAGGATATAGCCAAACTATGGTCGTCTACAACTTCCATCCTTTGATGGTCATTGTAGTTTGTCTATTGTATATTTTTATTTGTCGGGTAATAAAACAACAACTTGAATCCTTAGAGATTCAGGAAAGTTTATAACAACAAAATTTAGGATGAGAGAAAGAAAAGAGAATGATCTGCCTTTGTTTTCGAATGACTATAAGAGAACCTTATTAGCATCTTACTAAAGGTAAGGATGTTAAAAAATATCATGGTCTGGTTGTAAATGTTTGTAGTCATGAGATGTTTTGATTTTCTAACCTGGCTACAAAAAGTGATCTTAATAGCCTTTTTTTTTGGTCTCAAAGCTGAATCCATTACAATCTATTGTAGTGATTCTTATTATTTCCTTTATGTGACAAATATAGAATAAAATCACATACTATTTATACCCAAAATCAGGTAATTTTAATTATTTAACAATAAAATTTTCGTAGGCAGCTTTTATTAGGCCAGCGGTGTTAGATACGCTTAATTTTCGCATAATATTTTTCCTATGGACACTAACCGTTTGGTCTGAAATAAACAATTTTTTTGCGATTTGCTTATTGTTATGTGCCTGAATTATCAATTGTAGGATTTGTATTTCTCTTTTGGTAAGGCTATACTTTTTTATAAAATTATCTGAAAAGGGCATGCTGTGGGTGCCTTCAGGAGCAGGCTTTTCTTTAGCCTGGCTCAATTGTACTTTAGCCCCAATAAATGATTTATTAGCTAACAATTCCCTGATACCATGTAACAACTCTGAAGTATCGGATGACTTTAGTACGTAACCGTCTGCCCCTGCTTTGAAAGCTTCTTTGACGATTTTTGGATTATCATACCGAGATAATATCATCTTTTTGGTGGCCAGGTTTTGCTCTTTTATCTTCTTTAAAACTTCCAGGCCATCGAGCGTTAGTAAGTTAAGCTCCATGATCAGTAAATCAACAGGGTGTTTTTCCAAAATTTTCAATAACTCAAGGCCGCTGACTACACGATCGATTATATTAAATTTTAAATCATTATTTTCGCATAGCACGCTGCTAAGCCCTTCCAAAAAAATTTTATGATTATCAGCTAAAACTACATTGACCTGCTGCATAGTCTTGATTTTGAGTACGCTCAAGGTAGGATATCAAGATCAACATAAACCTCAATGGCACCTAAATTGGAAAAAGCAGGGTAGCTTTATCCACCCTAAAATTAAAGCTTTAAGGCTTGAACTGCAATAGCTCTTCAAAAGCCCTGCACATTTTTATAATCATCTTAATATCTTCTTAGGAATGAGTCAATAATAAATTATACATCTTTACTGGTTCTTTTGCCGCCCAGTTTCGTTAAAAAGCCTCATCGATACGCTGCATCGCCTACGTTTTTTGCCTCACTGAACAGCAAAACACCTGCGTAAATCTTGTACACTTTATTAATATCCCATTCCTTATCAATCTATGCATACGCAAAAAACTGAAAATAGTTGGAAGTAATCATTTGATTTTATCCAAAACATTACTGAATATCAGGTGAGACTGTATTAAAAATACCTAATATTCGTTGGCAGGCAGGAAGAAAGGAGGATTTCACTCCGCCAAAAGAATAAAATGATCTTTTATTTTTCAGCGGAGCGAAGTCCTGTTTTTTTATTTTATTTTGATCATTTCTTTAGTAATCAGGCCAGCTTTTGTTTCTAGAGAATAGTAAAGCAAGCCGCTCGTCTGTACATCCTCTTCGCTGAGTTGTATCTGGTGCTCGCCCGCACCGAAGGTTCCGGATTGCGTCCATAATACTCTACCCAGAGCATCTGTTATCTTCAGATTGATTTCCATTTCTTCTGCCAGAGAAAAGCGAATTCTCGTTTGATCAAAGAAAGGGTTAGGTTCATTTTGCATCAGCATAAAGCGCTGTTCCAACTTTGAATCTGAAGATGGTAAATTATCAGCAAATTCAAATTGCAGCTCATTAATAGTACCATCTTTGGAATAAGCTTCGTGAGAAAAGTCACGAGAAGCATATAAGAAAGACTCAAGTGCCCCTGACCTTTTAGCCCTCACCTTTAACTTGATCCAGTTTTCAGTACCCTCAGTAATGCCAATCGTCATACTATTCCAACTGAATCTGACTTCATTTTCTGTAATATTGTAATGCTGTTCTCCAAAGCCAGGAAGTACCATAGACTCTACACCTACTATTTCTATCGCTTCTGCATCATAAACCAATGACCACTGCATCCCGTTAGGACTGAAGAACGCTCTGGGATGAATACGTATCTCGTGAACCTGACCAGCTTCTAACATATCATTCTGTATATTCATCACCAATGCTTCATCAGAACGACTACTGGCCCTGCCATTCGAGGCACTAGCATCAACGTCACCCAGCTTAATACCGATAAAGTTCTTATTGACCGTTTCGTTCCCCATAGGCGGAAGAACAATCTTGCTAGGTAAATTCTCTTCAAAAGCGGCTTCCGGATTTTTAAATTCATAAGCTTCTTCTACAAATAACCACTGCTCATCATCAGCAAGGTCTACCTCTTTGCCTAGGATGATCTTTCGAATTAAGATCAAATCAATCGTAGAAATGGAGTTGGAACGATCAACATCTGCTGCAATCTGCGCGTAGGGGTCACCTAAAGGCTCCGCTCCGAGAATATGCTTTTGCACCTGAATTAAATCAAAGGTAGAAACCCCTTTGCTCAGGTTATCCACCATACTCATCGTCAATTCTACAGAGTCACATCCCGGAATTCTGCCGATCTCAAATTCTCCATCTTCATTGGACCTTCCAAAAAGTGGATTATTAATCAATGCTTCTACATTAACTCCCCTGACATAGCCCGGACGGCTGCGATGCGGTGTGAAAATTCTTCCAAAAAGCGTACCGACATTCTCCTCACAAATACGATCAGGAGCTACTGTGCGGAAAACATCCAGCTGCATGGATTCAATAGATGTATTTCTCATTAAAACATCATACATACGAGTATTTCTGATCATCTCCTTCTCCTCCTCTGTTAACACTGGATCATTCTCGTAGAAGAAACGATCCCCATCTCTAAGAGCAGTGAACTGGTATTCAAAGACTTTCATCAAGGTTTCACCGAAAAGATTTCCGGGGCGTGGTCTTTCTACCAACATACCAACCCACGGATCTACGCGGTTGACATTTCTATACAATGTCACCATATCGATCAGTACATTGTAGTTCCAGTCCATCTGTTGGAAAAACACGTATTTGGTAAGACCAAAATGCTCTCTAATACTATTGAAATCTGGCAATCCTCTTTCTCTTCCCCTAGCAATATTGATGGTAGCCAGATCAAGACCTCCTGCGCCGGGAGCACCGAACAAGAAATTCCGTACATCATCAATGATTTTAGCATCAAACTGCTGCTGCATTTGAGCAGCCATCCCCTGGAAGAAAGGATCCAGGTCTCCGGTTTCTTCAAAGGAACTGATATCGAAAAATGCATCACGCAGTGCAAGATGCCCTATATCGAGCGGGTTACCTTCTGTATCCAGTCTCAATAGGTTGCCATTCAACAGCGTATGCCCCATTCGAAATGCTGCTGCCGTAAAGATATTTAATAGCTGAGGATGAACGTCTTCTTTATACCCTTCATACTCAGGAAGTTCAAGGCCTATCGCTGGCAGCCACTCATTGTAAGTAATTGATTGCAGAAAACCTCCAACGTATTTTCTGGCGTGCTGATAAAGCCGCTCGTCGCTCCAGTCAGGATGCTCTTCTTTCAATACATCGCAGACTCTATTGTGTTCTCGAACAAAAAGAGTGTGAAAAGACAATAATAATGGATTTTCGTTCGCTCTGGGGTCACCCGCTACAAAGAGCTTCTCGCTCAATCGTGTAGGGTTATCCATATGTGGTGCACTGTAATCTATTTCACTGTCCCGCTCTCCGTCAATAGTATTATAAGGTAAAAAATTATTCGCTGACACTTTTAGTTTACCATCTTCAAAGCTTCTCAACCAGCTAGCACTCTCTTCATCAGAGCCATAAACAGCAGAAGCATCAATAAAACTGGTAAAAAGATTAGGATGTTGCCGGGGGTTGTCAGGGCTATCTCCAGTAGCCGGATCAAAAGTGTTCCTTAGCATAGGAATCACCGCCCTGCCTTCTCCATTCGGATCAAAAAAGGGATCACCAGCTGGTACACTAATCATAGCTGGCTCAGTACCATCGGGGGTCAATCCTAAATCGTGATCAAGGAATTGACCAAATACCCAACAAAAATCATTTAGCTTCAGGTAGTCATTTGTCAGGAAATTCTGTGCAAATATCTCATTCGATACTTCTCTGGGGTTGGGCCTTCCCTGCCCACCAGGCTGTGAAATGCCGTCAGCATAACCATTACCAGTAAGCCGAAGCAAATTCGTACCAGCAGCCCCCCAATCAGGATGGCTGAGATTGTTATTCCTTCCATCGATCGTGCGGTAATTGAGTATGTCAAATTCTGACGTACCTCCCCCGCTGGAATTGTTCTGAGCTGATAAACAAAATGTCATCAGCATCGATAGTGTTAAAAGTAAAGATCGTCTGTACATAAGATGATTGTTTAAAAAAGATAATTGTTTAAAAAAGTTCATGGGGAAATTAATCCAGTCTTTACAATTGAACTGTGAACAATATCACACCAATATGTAACCATTCCCCGCAGCGAATTAGTTATTCTGTATTTTGAATTGCTATATCCTGATAGTAAACAGGCCTTTCTATAGATGGAAAGGAGGAACACTTTTTTCGTCTTATCGAAAAAGATTTGACTCCCTATCAAGTAGAGCCGCTGGATAAAGTTTTTGATAGCACTCTCGGTCTGGCAAGTATCCAATAAAGCTAACTTACCACCTTATAATAAGCATATTGGTGGCAGATATTTGTGTATAGCTAACCTCAACAAAGCTCTTTACTCCTGGTAGAATAGAAAGAAAAACTGTTAAGTTAAGGACTTCTATCTTACATGGATACAAATATAATAGTTTATATTATGTATTTTATACCTATTGGATGTAAAAATAAAAAATCTTTACGCTGTTTAAATGCCCTGAATATGGTATTTTAGGATCAGGAAAGGGATTTGCAAAGCTGATTAACCAGCCTTTTGTCGTTGTTTATACGCATATATTTATTTTTGTTTGCACATTGCTGGGAAAAAAACGTTCTTGCGCTTAAATTTTTTTTTGGAAATGAGGGGCTGCTTTTTTATTTCACTTATTCTAGCATTTATATTTTCTGTAAATGCCGCCCACTGCCAAACTATTCCATTAAATACTTTCAGGACAAAAATCATTCCAGGCCCGGAAACTGCCAGACAAGCCCTGGATAGTTTTCTTATCTTTCCTCAATCTGTAAAAATTACCGAAAAAAATGGCCAACCCATAGATAGTAGCACTTACGTTATTGCCGGCAGGTTTTTAATATGGAAAAAACAACCGGAATTGAGCCGCTTTCCGCTAACGATTCAATACCGAATATCGCCGTATTTTCTACAACAAAAAAAACGACACCTCGATACCAGCCAGCTGGCTGTTTCGGATGAGCTTGCTGTGATTACCAATCCCTATCGATTCGAAAATAATCAGGGCGCCCTGGAAATCCAGGGCTTGAATTCCAGTGGAAGTTTTGCCAGAAGCCTAGCTTTCGGCAACAATCAGGACCTGGTTCTTAACTCTCGGTTTAATCTACAACTGGCCGGTACCATCGGTGATGTAAGTATGAATGCAGCTATTACGGATGAAAATATTCCGATACAGCCGGAAGGCAATACCCAGGATTTGAGAGAATTCGATAAAATATTTATTGAGCTAAAAAAAGAGGATACACGATTGATTGCCGGAGATTACGAACTGGGCAGGCCCAACAGCTATTTTATTAATTATTTTAAGAAATTGCAGGGGGTGAGCCTTTTTAATGCTGCCGAGCTCTCTCCTGACCTGCGGCAGCGATCAAATGTCAGTCTGGCCATCTCAGGGGGTAATTTTGCCCGTAATCAGATACAACAGCAAGAAGGTAATCAGGGACCCTATCAATTAAATGGAGTTAATAACGAACGCTTCATTATAATCCGTTCAGGAACGGAAAAAGTCTGGATTGATGGACGTCCTTTGGCTAGAGGCATTGACGAAGATTATATTATTGATTACAACAGAAGCGAGATCACTTTTACCAACAAAAAACTTATTACCAAGGATAGCCGCATTGTGGTTGAATTTGAGTACACCGATCAGCAGTTTTTGAGTACGCTCCTGGCAGCTAATAGTAGCTGGACATACCAGAATTTTGACCTCAATTTTTCTTTTTTTTCACAGCAGGATAGCCGGGTGCCTTCCCGCACCCTACAATTGACTAATGCAGAAAGATCAGCTTTACAAGCTGCCGGAGATAATTTTCAGTCTTTTTCTTTTCTGGCTGTCGATACCCTTGATGATATTAACTCCACGATGGTTTCTTATTTTGGTGTAGATACCTCTTACAGTTGTGTAGATACAATCGAGCAAATATTTGTAGTCAATTCCGGCAACAAATCTCTGCAGGCACTGGATGTGCAATTCACATTTGTGGGAGATGGTAATGGCAATTATGTCATTGATAATAGCACTGTAGCTAATGAAACCGTATTTAAATGGATGGCTCCCGACCCCAACACCTGCCGGCCAAGAGGGAACTACTCCCCGATCCGGCCGCTGGTAGCCCCCAGACAACAGGCTATAACGGCCATCAACGGAAGCTGGCACCTTTCAGAAAATAGTACTATTAGTTTTGAAAGCGCTTGGAGTACCAGGGACCTCAATCGCTTTTCCGAGCTGGACAGTGAAGATAATAATGGCATGGCATTTACGGTTTCCTGGCAAAATACTCCGGGTACTGACAAAAAAGAAAAATCGGAAGGCCTACAAAGCAGCTTTCTGTACGAATATAAAGATCAGTTTTTTCAGCCTATTAATCCTTACCGTCAGCCTGAATTTTTTAGAGATTGGAGTATTGCTGATAAGCAAAATATAGGCACCGTAAATCCAGCCAATGAACATTTGCTAAGCGGCTCCCTAAAATGGCTGGATACTCAGAAGGGCCAGATAGGTTTGCAGCTGAGCTATTTCAGTCGTCAGAATTTTTACGATGGTTTTCGTCAGGTGCTAAACGCTAACTGGGAAACAAAAGCCTGGCGCTTTCAAACTAACTCCAGCTACCTGACTGCTACTTCTCAAAAAGAAAAACGCCGCTTTTTACGTCCCAACCTCATTATTTCAAAAACAATAGGTAAGCAGGATCCCTGGATCGCCAGTGTTTCCGGTGAAGCAGAACGCAATGAAAGAAGGAATGGCCAGCAGGATACCCTTACGCTCAACAGCTTTGGTTTTGATGTCTTTAAATTCACCCTGAGAAGCCCGGAAAATAAGGACCAGTCAATAGCAGTAAGTGCAACACAGCGCCGCGATTTTGAACCTACCGGAACAATTTTCAGTCGACAAACACTTGCTCAGGAGCTAAATATTAATGGAGAAAGTAAACTAGGACGGGGTGGGTTCATCAGAGGGAATTTCAACTACAGAAACCTGCAAGTGGAAAGAACCGAAAACCTTAACGCGTCCTCGGGCGAAACCTTCCTGGGGCGCCTGGACAATCGGCTGACCTTTTTTAAAGGCGCACTGCGCACCAGCACAACCTACGAGCTGGGATCAGGACAGGAACCCCGTCGTGCTTTTACGTTTGTAAGAGTAGCCAGAGGAGAAGGTACTCATGTTTGGTTGGATTCCCTTTACAACAATGACGGCATTATTCAAGCCAACGAAATGGAAATCGCTCCCTTCCCGGACCAGGCTAACTTTGTCAAGGTATCCACTATTTCAAATGAGTTCATACGTACAGATTATGTCACCTACAACCAAAGTCTGAACGTATCTCCCAAGGCGGTATGGTACAACAAAAAAGGTATAAGAGGTTTGCTAAAGCGTTTTGCCCTGCAAAGCAATCTGAGAATTTCCAGAAAAACACAAAAAGGCGCCGATGTAGCGATCTGGAACCCATTTGAATTAGCTCTACAAGACAGCAATTTGATATCCATCAATTCCGGCATAAGGAACCTCCTGTTTTTTAACCGTGGCAACCCTGATTTTGATACTCAACTGGGATGGGTAGAAAATAGAAATAAATTCCTGCAAACTACCGGATTTGAAAGTAGAAGTCAGCGAGAGCAATTTGCCAAAGTCAGGTGGAATTTCACCAGCAATATGGGCATAGAGTCAGAAGTTAATGTCAGTAATGCTATTACACTATCAGAGTTGGCTACCAATAGAAATTTTGAGTTAGATAAACTTGGTGCTAGTTTGCAGCTTAATTACTTTTTCAATGATCAATTCAGGGTGAGTGGTAGCTATTCCTGGTCCCAAACCGATAATGTAGCTCAGCAATCAGAAATGGCTTTCAGCACCAATCAGGAATTAAAACTCAGCGGAACCTATTCGGAAGCGGCCAGGATGACGGTGAGGCTAGATGTCTCTTATGTGGATGTAAATTTTCTGGGCCAGGCCAATTCACCGGTCGGATTTGCTATTCTCAACGGGCTACAAAAAGGCCAAAATATACTTTGGCAACTCAATATGGACAGGAGGCTCTCTGGTTCCTTGCAAATGTCTGTTGGCTATGAGGGTCGCAAAACTGGACAGGCCAGAACTATACATGTAGGAAGAGCACAAATTACCGCATTATTCTAAAACTTATTTCTCCACATCATACTCTCTACCGGCCGGATAGTTCTCTCTGTATATTTGGCGTTAGCCTTTTTATTATAATAATTCTTGATTTCTCCTTCTACTTTGAAATAAATCAATTGCCCGATGGGCATGCCTGCGTATACTCTCACCGGATGGGTACAGGAGATTTCCAAAGTCCAGGTATTACAAAAGCCAACATCTCCCTTACCTGCTGTAGCATGAATATCTATGCCAAGTCTACCAACACTGGATTTGCCTTCCAAAAAAGGAACAGCATTATGAGTTTCGGTGTATTCCTGCGTTACGCCCAGGTAAAGCGTATTGGGATGTAATACAAACCCCGTTTCCGGTATTTCCAGGTGCTCTATCTGATTGTGTTTTCTGGCATCCAGGATATGATCTTTATAAATGGCGAGGTATTGGCCCAAATGCACATCGTAGGAGTTCGTCCCTAAACACTCGACTCGGAAAGGCTCAATTACAATTTCTCCACTTTCAATAGCCTCCAGTATCTTTATGTCTGATAAAATCATGCTGAATCAATATTACAATAAACAGGACAGATCATCCCGGCCTGAAAAGAGTGGTAAGCTAGAAACTTATTGAGATTTTGACAACTCCTGTAAAAATGTTTTTAAAAAAACTTATGGCACTATTTCCCATAAAATGATACTTCTATCATCACTACAAGAAATCAAGGTATTATTGTACCTGGACCAATACAGGCAATTAACGGAGTTGACGTGGCATCCCGACCGAACGGTATCCAGAACTTTAAGCAGCTCATAGGTTTCGGCGTCCCATATTTTAACTGTTTTATCCCGGCTACCTGTAGCGAGCAGCTGTCCATCAGGATGGAAAGTAATATTATTAATGGTATACCAGTGAGCGGGCTGGCTGGATATTAAATTCAGCGAGTCCAAGTCCCAGACATTCAGGTGAGCATCACGCCCTCCGCTGACCAGATGTTGGCCATTCGGACTAAAGCGAACACAAAACACCGAGTTGCCGTGTGCCTTTTCAATCGTAGATTTGATCTCAAAGGTAGATGGATTTATTAAATAAATATTATGATCACTTGCTCCCACGGCCAGCAAGTTTCGTTCGGGGTAAAAATCCAGGCTACGCAGGCTTTTGTTGGTGATTTGAATAGTTTCTACAGCTCTTTCTTCTTCTATACTCCATTTGGTAAGCATACCGGCTCCTCCGGCTGATAATACCTGCCCCCCAATTTCTATGAAGGCAAAGACACCATTCCTATGATGCGCTATATTTTTGGTTTTGGAAGGATTATCAAGGTTTACCCAGTGTACACCACCGTTCATATTCCCTACGACAACTTTATGATGTTGGGGTAAATATTTGATGGTAAATACCTGCGTCTCTACCTTGGCCACTAAACGGCCCATTTCGGGATCGTTGAGATCCCAGTTCACTATCCAGCCATCGCCTGCTCCTGAAAGGAATTCATTGGCCTGTTTGAAAGAATCTAGCGTGAATATCGCCCCGTTGTGCCCTGTGAGTTGTTGTATTTTTTTTACTTCCAAAGTATTTGCAGTGGTTTATCTATAATCCTAATCTTTAAGCTGTGAAAATTAAATCTACAAATCCCGCTTTAATAGCAACTTGGATTTGTTAATATTTCAATTTTAACAAGTATTGTATACCTTTGTTTCTCAAACTCGATTGAATAGTTATGCCGATATCATTCAACAAACTGCTGGAGCCACACGGGGAAATTGGCATGTGGGCAATCAAAGAAGAAGAAAATTGGTTCCTGGATCAATTAAATCTGGAAAAGTCCGAACAGGAACAATTGGATAAAATCAAGGGGCATCGCCGTTTGGAATGGTTGGCTGCAAGGCTGCTTATCCATGAAATGTCCGGGAGGGAAAAACGTGGTTTGTTCATTAAGGATAAATATGGTAAGCCTCATCTTGAAAATTCACCATTCCAAATTTCTATCAGCCATTCCCGCAAAATAGCGGCTGCCATTGCAGCGCCCAAAAGAGTGGGTATTGATATACAGCAGTATGTCCCCAAAATAGAAAGGCTGGCCCATAAATTTCTTAGTAATAAAGAAACAGATAGCCTGGATAAAGACCATAAGCTGTGGCATTTACACGTCTACTGGGGTGCAAAAGAAGCCCTTTACAAAGCTTACGGAAGGCGGCAGCTTAATTTTTGCCACAATATTTCTATAGATCCTTTTACCCTAACTTTTAAGGGCGGCTTCTTTAAAGGAAAAATTCTAAAAGGTAGAAATAGCTGGAATTATCACCTGGGCTACAACTTTTTTGAAAATTACACACTCGTCTACGCCATAGAACAATAGACTGGTTGCGAAGGGCTAAGCCGATGGAACAACCACCAGATTGAACCTCTTTTAATACTTTTAAGGCAAGTCTGATAAATCCTTCAAATTTTCCTCAATAGCTCATAAACCTTTTCCTGCCCACAAAACATCGCCCACCCCTCGGCAGTGGCGTTATAAATACCGTCCTTGATTTTGGTTTGAGCACCAAAACCCAGCAGTGTTTTCACTAGCTCTACCTGATCATTTTGTTCGCTTGCCAGATGAAGCGGGGTTGCTTCGTGGCTAAAAAAACTCATTTTTTTATTGGGATCAGCTCCTTTTTGCAGTAAGAATTCAGCACTTTCAACCTGACCTTTCCTGCAGGCAAACATCAAAGCCTGCTGAAGCATTTTTTCTTTATCTTTACCACGATTCCTGTCTTCTTTCAGCTCTCCGTTCTCATAAAAAGCTTCTTTCAGCAGCATTGTATCTCCTAAAGCGGCGGCAAATGGTAAGTATATCCTGGCTCCATAGTCGATAAGTAGTTCCGGGCAGTTCCTAAAATAGACGGGCAGGCGTTTATCTATACTGTAAAAGAGCGCGTAGCCCAGCGCTGTATCTATTATTCCGTCGTATCGGCCGGTACGCTCCGGATCAGCGCCATTTTTCAACAATACTTCTGCCACTTGAACATTATTGACACTCACCGCATGATGCAGTGGCGTTTCTCCACCATATTCGGACTCTCCTACGTCAGGTGCTGCGCCGTTGCTTAGTAGTAGCTCGGCTATCTCGCCGGCATTTTCTGGCCATTGTAAATCGCCCATTCCTGTAATCTCGTGCAGCAGTGTACTTTGGATACCCCGGTTGTCTGGGATATCCCTCAGATGAACCAGCTCCCCATTTTCTTCGATCAGCTCTCTTAAGCGGTGGATGGCGCCGGATTTCAGTACAAGGCGGGCCTCTTCAAAGAGGCTAATCTCTTCAATTCGCTTTTTTCTACTCACAGTCAGTTATGATTTCTTTTTACAAAAGCGAAGCAAAGTATTATGTATAAAGGATGTCCTCTATTGACGACTACCTGTATATATCAGCCGATAGGAAGCAAAAGAACAATTCCGCTACATCAATACCAGCAAGGTTTTTTCTTTATCGGGCTTGTTTACAGGGCATTAGAATAGTTTTTTCTAAATCCTCTCAACAAGTTTATTTAAAAATCTAACCAATAGCTCCTTTGGTAGCTTTCAGGGCTTGAATATGTAAATCTGAAAGTTTAAACATAGCTAAAGCCACTGCTACAGAAGACAGAAAAGGCCCAATTACTGCTCCTGCAAGCGGTACGAGGAAGAATAGCTGTAATACCAACCCGGCACCAAAAGCTACTCCAATGTACTTTTTGGTAAATTGAAAACTTTCTTTAATGGATAAACCAAATTGCTCATTGTAATTATCTACAATCCCCAGACCTATGAAATAACAACTCAGGCAAAATACTATGACAGATTCCAGGAGATTAAATACTTCAAAGTCACTCAGTAC
Organism: uncultured Saprospiraceae bacterium; assembly: GCA_964628385.1. Lineage (GTDB taxonomy): Bacteria > Bacteroidota > Bacteroidia > Chitinophagales > Saprospiraceae > JANQPA01. The sequence goes on along the minus strand of CAZVOD010000094.1, from coordinate 3,821 downwards.
TACTCCTATGATACTTACCAGAATAGCCTCCGTTATCCAAGCTCTAAAACTGACTTTTATCATTCTTACTTGTGCCTTGATAAAATTCTTAAAAGTAGGCTCTTCCTGAACGCCTGTCAGAATAGATACGGTTCGCCTACTAACGTGAAAGATGACGATCTCCAGCAGGATCAAGACCGCATATTTGTAGCCACCGTCCAGAAAGTTATAGGCTAGGCTATCCCAGGCTACGCTACTTACCGTACTCATTGAGTAGAACAGGTCAATCTCCCATACTTCAGCCATTACTGAAAAATAAAGGCTCATTAGTTTTAAGCCCAGAATAATACCGATTATTACCAAAATGCGTGCTACCCAGCCATATTCCCAAAGACCTTCCCAAATTTTATATTTGACGATAAACTTGACTGATAGCACGTGCTGCCTCAGCGTAAGGCGAAGATGCTCCAGAAAAGTTTCAATAAATTTTAGAGGACGGTCCATAACGTTTATCTTTTTCACTAAAATAAGTTCCGAATAGTAAAAGGACGAATAAAACAGGCTGAATAGCTCTGAAAACAGGAGAAAATTATCCTATTTTTTACCGGCATGCTTTTTTTTTTGATCAGTAGGGTATTTTCTTGGACAGATGAAGGTCAGGCTTTTCTTTACGAGTGTGTAGCAGCCGGTTCAATCCGGCATTTCACCAACCTACGGCAAGCCATTTGGGTACAACTAAAGTTCCTCAAAAAGTGTATATAAATTTCGAAGCGTGTATGGTAGTTTTTTATTCCAATCAACCCTTTTCGTATGACTGTCTTGACCAAACCATCTACCCTGATACAAAAGCTCAAAGAGCTGGATATTTTCAAAGGTATAGACGATGCTGCGCTCAATTGGCTCATTGAAAAGTCAGATTATAAGCAGTATGAGGTAGGTGATATGCTTTTTGTGGATGGCCAGCCCACTAATCACATGATCATTTTATTGGAAGGGAAATACACCCTGGCTGTAATGAATAAGAGACAGATCAAAGATTTGGGATTTCAGGAAAAAGGATATGTCACAGGAGTACTGCCGTTTTCCAGAATGAAAAAAGCCGGTGCCTCGGGTAGAATCATCGAGCCCACTCAAACGCTGGAATTACACAAGGACCATTTTCTGGAAATGGTCAATACCTGTTATGAATTGACTGAGCGCCTGGTCAATATCATGTCTAACCGAATCCGGCAGTATTCACAAGTACGTTTTCAGGATGAGAAGCTCACCGCTTTAGGCCGTTTATCTGCCGGGCTGGCCCACGAGCTCAATAATCCGGCGGCTGCTATCGTGCGAGATGTAGAAGAATTATATCAAAAAACACACGCTACTCCTGAAAAATTCAAGGCGGTGATCACCATGAAAATCACCCCGGAAGAAACAGACCAGGTTAATGCCATTCTTTTTTCCAAACTCAAAAACCTCCATCAGATTGACCTGAGCCTGCTGGAACGAGAAGAAGCAGCCGAAGACCTTTCTGACTGGTTGGAAGAAAGAGGTTTAGAGGCTGATGCAGAGGATATTGCCGATACTTTTGTGGATTTTGGCATTACAGTTGAAGACCTGGAGCAGGTAAATCAGATCATCAAAGGGCGTCATTTGCCCGCTATCATGCGATGGTTTGACAGTACCCTTTCTATGGAAAAAATTGTTACAGACATCCGGGAAGCTTCCAACCGAATTGCTTCGCTCATTGGCGCTGTTAAATCATACACTCATATGGATAGAGGAACTGCGGCCGAAAAAGTGGTTATCCATGAGGGGATCAAGTCTACTTTGATCATGCTAAAGCATAAAATAAGAAATAAAAATATTCAAATTGAAAAGAACCTAGACCCTAACCTGCCCATGATCACGGCACACCCCGGCGAGTTAAATCAGGTTTGGACCAATATTTTCGATAATGCGATAGATGCCATGGAAGATAAAGGTACTTTGGGGATCCATACTTTTCAAAGAGGTGATTTTGTGTGTATAGATATATCAGACACCGGAAGTGGTATTCCAGAGGAAGACCTAACAGTAATCTTTGAACCTTTTTATACCACTAAAGACGTAGGTCAGGGTACAGGGCTCGGACTGGATGTCGTAAAAAAGATCGTAGATCAACATAATGGTACCATAAAAGTAAATTCAGAGCCGGGTAAAACGGTCTTTGAACTCTGCTTTCCAATTGAAAACCAGGCTTATCTGCTGGGAAGCCCCGCGCCAAACAAGCCTGCTAATAAAACCGATAAATAAAAATGGCTGAAGCTAAGAAACCCATAATTTTTTCTATAGATGATGACCCTCAGGTGCTGAGGTCTATCCGTCGTGATTTGAGGTCCGCTTTCAAGCAGGACTACCGAATAATCAGCTCTGAATCCGCCCAGGAGGCACTGGATTCTTTACTTGAAATAAAGAAAAAAGGAGAAGAAGTAGCTCTTTTTCTTTCTGACCAGCGAATGCCAGAGATGGGTGGTGTTGATTTTTTAGAAAAGGCGGGTGGCATTTACCCTTCAGCAAAACGCGTATTGCTTACAGCTTATGCAGATACAGAAGCCGCTATTAAAGCCATTAATGATGTTCAACTGGATTATTATCTGCTAAAACCCTGGGATCCACCAGCAGAGCGACTTTACCCGGTGCTGAATGACCTGCTCGACGAGTGGCATATTTCTCATTATCCGGAATTTAGAGGTATAAAGATCGTTGGTTATCAATATTCTCCAAAATCTCACAAAATAAAAGACTTTCTATCTGGTAACCTTCGACCTTACCAGTGGATTGATATTGAAAGTAATAAAAAGGGACAAGAACTGCTGGATTTGCATAATATTGACCGCAAAGACCTGCCAGCGGTGTTTTTTGAAGATGGTACGTTTTTGGCTAATCCCCCGGTGGAACAACTTGCCGAAAGAGTAGGGCTAAGTCCTACGGCCAAGTCTGATCTCTATGATGTGACCATTGTCGGAGCGGGGCCTGCCGGGCTAGCTGCCGGCGTGTACGGGGGGTCTGAAGGCCTGAAAACTTTGCTTATCGAGCGACGAGCTCCGGGAGGGCAAGCCGGTACGAGTTCCAGAATAGAGAACTATTTGGGTTTTCCCAAAGGACTGAGTGGAGCTGACCTTACCCACAGAGCGATAACTCAGGCTACCAGGTTTGGCATTGAATTCCTGTCTCCACAAGAGGTAGTCAGTGTTGAGCATGAAGGCAACTATAAGCGCATAAAACTTTCTAATGACAATACCATACTCACCAAGAGCATTGTCATCACCACGGGAGTAGAATACCGTAAGCTGCCGGCTCAGGGTGCCGAAAAATTTTCAGGAGCAGGAGTATACTACGGAGCCGCCATGACAGAAGCCAATGCCTGTAAAAACCAAAGTGTTTATATAGTAGGTGGGGGAAATTCTGCAGGTCAGGGTGCTGTTTATTTATCAAAATTTGCTAAGGATGTCCACATACTGATTCGAAAGCCGGACCTTAGCTCCAGTATGTCTTCGTATTTGATTGACCAGATCAACGATATAGAAAATATCCATGTGCACGGCAGAAGGCAAGTAAAAGAGGCTCTTGGGGAAGATCGCCTGAGCCGATTAGTTATTGAAGATTTGGATAAAAATAGCTGTTATGAGGCTGAAGCGGCAGCGCTTTTTGTCTTCATAGGCACTCGCCCGCGCACGGAGTGGCTGGGAGAAAAGCTAATTCGCAATTCAAAAGGCTTTATTGAAACGGGTAAGGAACTACAATTGTACGATGATTTTAAAAAATACTGGAAATTACCCAGAGAACCCTACTTACTGGAAACGTCCATTCCGGGC
>CAZVOD010000093.1:0-16653 GCA_964628385.1 uncultured Saprospiraceae bacterium | reverse complement strand
TGTTGCCAACACTGGATTTTGAATCCAGCGCGTCTACCAGTTCCGCCACTTCGGCAGCGTTGTTGAGACCTTTTTTCAAAGGCTTGGCAAAGATATAAAAAGTAACGGGTAAAATGGGCTATAAGAAGTATTTTTTTCATACAAACCTCTAATTGCAGTATTGCTTATGGCCCATTTGCCTTTTAAAATTTCCCTGTAATGGCTCGCCAGATATCCAAGCCATTAGCGTAGAGTACCAAAGAGATAACGATAACAAATCCGACCATAGTCGCATATTCCAGGAACTTATCACTAGGTTTTCTACCGCTTATCATTTCGTAGAGTAAAAACATCACATGGCCACCGTCCAGGGCCGGGATGGGTAGCAGGTTCATAAAGGCCAGAATAAGTGACAGAGCAGCTGTCATAAACCAGAAGCGTTCCCAGTTCCAGCTGGCTTCAAACATATTTCCTATAGAACCAAAACCACCTAGGTTATTGGAGGCAGAAAGCTTACCGGTTACGATTTTACCAAGAGCCTGTACATTGAGTACCAGGATATTCCATCCTTTTTGTACACCAGCGGGTAAAGCTTCTAATAGGGTATAATTGATGCGCTCGGAACCATAAAAGTGAGTAGCAGGATAAGCTTGTACACCTATAATGCCTTTATCAGATACCTTTACAGAAAAATTCATAGTGTCTGATTCGTTCCTTACGGCAGAGATGGTAATCATCTCAGATTTATTTTTGGTGGCCTTGTCCTGAAAATCATTGAAAAATGGAGTAGGGTTACCATTCACCCCAATGACCCGGTCGCCGATTTCCATGCCGGCTTCTTTGGCCGCTGAGTTTTTAGGGAAATCTTTAATGACAAATGGCATGCGAAGGTCAAAAACAGGCAACTTCCTTCCATCCAAGCCTTCAGCTGCTTCTTCGGGTACTGTAATACTTACGGTACGGTGGTCCCGCTCCACAGTCAGGTCGCGTACGCCATCCAGTAAGATGGCGGAATTGAGAAGACCGGGCTGAAAGATATCAAACGCTCTGTCACCGATTTTTAGCAGCTTGTCACCATCCTGAAGACCTACTTCCGTACCCAGGGAATCTACATAAATCCCGTTAGTAAGGTTTTTGGTAGGTATATATTCTTCTCCGTAGGCCCATAGGATCATGGCATAGATGAAAAAGCCAAGCAAAAAATTGACCGTCACACCACCCAGCATAATGATGAGACGCTGCCAGGCCGGCTTAGATCGGAATTCGTAGGGCTGAGGCTCAGATTGCATCTGCTCTGTATCAAAGCTTTCGTCAATCATACCGGATATCTTTACATAACCACCCAATGGAAGCCATCCAATACCGTATTCTGTATCTCCTCTTTTGTACTTAAATAATGAAAATCCTGCATCAAAAAACAGGTAAAATTTTTCAACGCGTGTTTTAAAAAGTCTGGCGGGAATGAAGTGGCCCAATTCGTGCAAAACAACCAGAATGGATAAACTGAGCATTAATTGAGCAGCCTTGATTAAAAACTCCAACATCTTGAGTATATCTTATTTTACTTAATTCAAGCTTCGATGTATGCTTACAAACAGATAAAAGGTAAAATCAGCTTTACGCTCTTTATCATGGCCTAATCACGCTAATTTTTTTTATCCATCAGCAAATCGAAACTTGGGTTTTCTATATAATGGAATGGTTAATTTTCAAAAAGCAAATGGTTTGACCCTTTCAACACAACCATCCTTTTCCTTTTTCAGTTATTCATATTATTTCAAACAGGTTATTGAATCTGAATGTTGTAAACGGCATTCAAAGGTAAGGGAAATAAAACTAAGATGATTCCAAAATTTCTTTCAATTACCGACAATATTGTAAACTTCCTCAAAATTATTTTATTATGACATCCCGTTAACTATTTTGGCACCCTTCAAATAAGTCTATCACATTAATTTGCAATGAATTTATTTTACGCCACAGATATTGTCGACGATCAAGTATTTTTACCCGATGAAGAGGCTCGTCATGCCGTACAGGTCTTACGCAAGAAGCCCGGTGATGAGATTTATGTTATTGATGGAAAAGGCCACTCTTACCAGGTTCGTATCGAGAAAGCCGGCAAAAAGGCTTGTCAGGGTAGGATCATTCAGACTACTATTTTACCCCGGCAGCTGCAGGAGCACGTTCACATAGGTATTGCATTGACCAAAAATATCAATCGCTTTGAGTGGTTTTTGGAAAAAGCCACCGAGATAGGCATCAGTGAAATTACGCCACTTATCTGTCAGCATTCTGAAAGAAAGACCCTGAGAATGGATCGGATGCAAAAGATATTGATCGCTGCCATGAAGCAGTCGCTGAAGTCTTACCTGCCTCAGCTCAATGCGTTAAGTTCTTTTAACGATTTTATTAAAAACTGCAAAACACTACCACAACACAACTTTATTGCGTTTCTTGGTCAGGACGTTAAAGGGCACTTGATCAACAACTATCCGGCCGGGCAGGATGTTGCCATCTTAATCGGCCCGGAAGGAGACTTTTCTCCCGAAGAAATTGAACTGGCCCTTTCTAATGATTTTATCGGCGTCAGCCTGGGAGAGAGTAGGCTGAGAACTGAAACGGCGGGTATCGCCGCTTGTCATATCGTAAATTTGATCAATCAGAAATAACATTAAGGAAAAGTAAATATGAAAAAGTTAAGCATTGTATTGTTGATGGCTGTCTTTTTGGTGAGTACAGCATTTACACCTAAAAATGGCTACCAGCTAAAGATGGCCTTGTTAAAGTATAACGGTGGCGGAGATTGGTACTCTAACCCCACTTCCTTGCCTAACTTGGCAGATTTTTGTAATGCCAATCTCGGTACTAATTTCAGTACGGATTACGCCACAGTAGAAGTGGGAAGCGCCGAAATCTTTAATTACTCTTTTGTACACATGACCGGGCATGGCAATGTAGTTTTTTCAGATGCGGAAGCTGAAAACCTGCGGAATTACCTCATCGGCGGCGGATTCCTCCACATCGATGATAACTACGGGATGGATCCGTACGTAAGAACGGCCATGAAGAAAGTATTTCCAGAGCAAGAATTCGTAGAGCTACCTTTTGAACATCCGATTTACAAACAAACCTTTGAATTTACAAAAGGCTTGCCTAAAGTGCATAAGCACGATGAAAAGCCTGCTCAGGGCTTTGGATTATTCTGGGAAGATCGCCTGATTTGCTTTTATACCTATGAGTGTGATCTCGGTGATGGCTGGGAAGACCAAGATGTGCATAATGATCCAAAAGAGATCAGAAGACAGGCCCTGCAAATGGGTGCTAATATTGTGCAATTTGCTTTTAATCAGTAGACTTGTTTTGTCAGAATGTAATAGTTCAATTTCGTCTACAGGCTATCTTCTAGAGTAAAGCCTGATAAGTAAAATAGTGGCTAGCAAGATACTTATACGATGAACCAGCAAAACTTGCGGTATCGTAGAAAGTACCTTGCTACTCAGGGTGTTTATTCCCAAATCAAATTTTTGTTGTTTTGGATGTAACGCTTGACATTAATCCAGAACGCAAAGAAAAGGTAGAAAAGCACAGGAGAGCCCATCGTGACAAATGATAGGTAAATAAAGTAAAGTCTTACCCTCGCCGAAGCTATTCCCATTTTTCTGCCTAGGTAGCTACATACTCCAAATAGTGACCTTTCTAAAATGTGCTTCAACTTGTACATTGTCCTGATTTTACTTCAAATATTGTTTTAACAAAAAAATAAGAAGTTTGCTTAAGGCAATTTAATGAATTTTGTCCAGAATTAATCAAAAAGAAGCAAAACTTCTTTAGAATTATTGCTGTGATAAGCAGCTCAGTGCGTTTTGTTGGGCCTTTGAATGCCAGTACTCCTTAAAATAAATTCTTAAAAATAGTTGATGCGTTTTTTTGTTGTTGGGAAGGTAATGCCTTTTCCCATCGCAGATGAGAAAAAGCCATTACCATTTTGAACTATTTGAACTAGTAGCGTTCTGATAGGTCGTAAGTCTTCTCAATGTTCTCTGCCTTTGGCTTATCCTGGCTCTTAAACATGTGATACGTTCCAATACAGGCACAAACCAGGATAACAGCCAACAATGCATTTTCAAGAGTCTTTGAGCGCTTTTTATTTGTTTGATTATGATTTGTAATTGAGCGTTCCATGATTGTGTTAATTTGTTTAGTAGTGTTATAAGTGATTGTGTTTGTCAAATGCATAGCTTTTCCAGTCAATGCAGCGCATTGTGCAGTACCAACCATGCGTAAAATGTTTGTAGTGGTCTTCGGAAATTAACGTGGATCGTCGAAACGTTTCTGACTTAAGAGGGAACTTTGCTCAGGACAAATATATTAAAATTCATAACATATTTTTAAAAGTCTTAATGTGTAAAAAGTTTCTCCTCTGTTGTTTGCGAATTCACTTATACGATTCCAAATACCGTGCCAATTGCCGTTATTTTTTTAATATACGAGAAGAAAATATCGATTGTAGTTCTTTGTGATAATTTTGGAGGGATACTTAAAAGTCCTGGCGCGGGTTAACATCGAAATGATTAAAATCACCATGGAAAGAAAACACACTTCATTACGCTTTAATTAAAAGTGTAATATGTTTCAGTTTTTAAATAAATTTTAAAGTAAGTGTTAGCTGAAATTATTCTTTTAAAAAAATTATGCTTAAGAATGGTGCATTAATAAAGGGTACAAGATTTACGCAGGTGTTTTGCTGTTCAGTGAGGCAAAAAACCTGCCGGCCGGCAGGCGGGCGTAGGCGATGCAGCACGAAGAAAGGGGATAAAAGGGGCCCCTTTCTGAAGTCGACGAGGCTTTTTAACCTGCCGGCCGTCAGGCAGGCGGAACTGGGCGGCAAAAGAACAAGTAAAGATATATAATTTATTATTGACTCATTCCTTAGCCAATTTTTATTGCTTTTTGCGGGTTACAAAGCGGTACATTAAGTGAGCAGTTTCTTTGGAGGCTCCTGATTCACCGAGTGTTTCTTTTAATAAATCATATCCGGTCATGATTTGATCTCTGTGTAGAGGATGGAAGAGTTTTTCTAGCTCGTGGATTAGGTTGTTTAGGGTAAATTCGTCCTGTATCAATTCTTTGACGATGGGCTGATCAACGATAAGATTAGCCAGCGCAATGTACTTTACATTAACCAGCCGTTTGGCGATCAGATAGGATAGAGCATTGCCCTTGTAGCATACTACCTGCGGGACTTTGAAGAGTGCCGTTTCCAGAGTAGCGGTGCCCGAAGTAACCAGAGCTGCCTCGGCTTGCTGCAGCAGTGCATAAGTTCTATTGTTGATAACTTTTACAGGTGGGACTGGCTTTTTGCTCTGAATGATCTTTTGATAAAAAGTATCGGGAATAGATGGCGCACCAGCAATGGCAAACTGGCAATTTTCAAAATGCGGGATGGTATCCAGCATAGCATCTAGCATTTTGGAAATCTCCTGCCGACGGCTTCCGGGCAATAGGGCTACCAGCGGTCGTTCATCCAGGCCATGTTGTGCTTTGAAATCTTTTTGCTCAGGGTAGTTGTCAATAACATCCAGCAACGGATGCCCTACAAAGTCTACTTCGTAGTCATATTTCCCATAAAAATCTTTTTCAAACGGGAGGATAACGTACATACGGTCTACGCTGGACTTGATCCTATGGACTCTCTTAGCGTTCCAGGCCCATAATTGGGGAGAAATGTAGTAGAGGTTGATAAAACCCGCGGCCTTCGACCATTCTGCAATCCTAAGGTTAAAACCTGGATAATCGATCATAATGATCGCATCAGGTTGGTAAGCCTGGATATCTCTTTTGCAAAAAGCAATATTCCTAAGAATGGCTCGCAGGTTCTGAACTACTTCTATAAAGCCCATAAAAGCTAAATCCTTAAAGTGCTTTACCAGCGTGCCCCCCTGGGCTTTCATGAGGTCACCACCCCAACATCTGAATTCTGCTTCCGCATCTTCTTCTTTAATGGCACGCATCAAATTGGAACCGTGTAAATCACCAGAGGCTTCTCCGGCAATAATGTAGTACTTCATGGTCTAATTTTGGTTCAAAATTTGGCTTCCGTACACAATGACCCAAATAACAGCATAAATCACGGTGGCAGTAGCCAGGCCTCGCATAGACTGCGTAAATCTACGCTTTTGGTAAATATTAAAGGGTATAATATTCAGACAAATTGCTATGATAGCCAGCGTCCGCTGCCGGACTGCCCCAATGCTTTCCAGGTTGTCAAGTACCAATAAAAACAGGCCGAAAGCCAAAATGGGAATGACAATTCCCATGGCCAGGCCCTGGAATAGGCTATTTCTGTTCCACATAAAAAATTATTTATAGACTTGTTTCAAAGGGGTAGAATAGTGATAAAATTAATTCTTTTTATTACACCAAGGCTTTTTATGCTCAGAAGGGCAGGATTTTCTTCTGAGCTTCAGACGCGCTAAGTGACTGATAAAAGGCACAGTGTAGGAGCTGACTCTGCGTTCCTATAAGGTGACTGCCCTGTGGGCATTCAAGCGAAGGAACGCGGCAGCGCATAATTAATAATGTATTTTAATACCTTAAAAACAAGTCTTATCATCCAACATCGGCTAATTGTCCATTTTCAACCTCTTTCAAATTTTGAAGTGCATTGTAGTTGGTCAGGTCATGCATAGAGGGAACGACGGAGATGTAGCCATTCTTAAGTGCAAAAGTATCCGTATCTTCTGATTCATCTTCCGAGACAAAATCTCCGGTTAGCCAGTAGTATTTGCCTCCTCTTGGGTCCCGTGCTTCCTGGAAGTTTTCTACCCATCGTGCTTCTGCTTGCCGACATATTCTAACCCCCTTCAATTCCTGAGCAGTAATAGCTGGGATATTGACATTCCACAAGCTTCCTGAGGCCATCCCATTTGACAGAACATACTCCATAAGGTACTTGACATACGGCTTAGAAGGCTCAAAGTTAGCCGAATACTCATAATCCAGCAAAGAAAAGCCAATGGACGGGATACCTTCCAGAGAAGCTTCCATTGCAGCAGATAGCGTACCGGAATAGATGATATTGATTGATGCATTAGAGCCATGATTGATGCCCGAAACACAAAGATCGGCTTTTCTGTCTTTTAGAATAACATGCTTGGCTATTTTTACGCAATCTACAGGTGTACCAGTACATTCATAAGCTTCTATACCCTCAAACAGATCGATTGGATGAAATCGTATGGGGTCAGATATGGTGATAGCGTGTCCCATGCCTGATTGTGGGGAATCTGGTGCTACTACTATTACTTCCCCAAGTGTCTTGGCTACTTCTACCAGGGCATGCAAGCCGGGAGCTGATGCTCCATCATCATTGGTTACCAATATTAATGGTCTGTTCATGTGGTTATCTTGTACGGTTATTAAATTTATGGTAATGTTAAACTATCCCAAATGTTTTAACAAAAAAACGGGTGTAGAGTTACGCTTTGCTAAAAAATGTTGCCGGGGCAGTAGGCTAAGCTTTTCCTCATTACTTAATTTTTACAAATAAATCATACTGTTATTCAACAATCGAAACAGTTTTGTTCTTTTAACTTAACTGAAGTTGGTTTGATCTATGCGCTATTCTCATAGACCAAACCGTGTAATTGAAATAAATATCAATCATATAATATGGCAACTTTTGGTAAAAAAGGTGTTTTGCTTGTCAATTTAGGAACTCCTGATAAGCCTACTTACGGAGCTTTGAGGCGTTATCTGGGGCAGTTCCTTACAGATAAAAGAGTTATTGATTTTAACTGGCTGGCCAGAAACGTTTTGGTGAAAGGTATTATTGCGCCCATCCGCTCTGTTAGAATTTCCAAAGAATATCAGAAACTTTGGACAGAAGAAGGCTCACCGCTGAAAGTATACGGTGAGCGGGTAGCTAAAGGGGTGCAGGAGCATCTTGGCGATGATTTTGTAGTAGAATTAGCAATGCGTTACCAAAATCCCTCTATAAAGTATACATTGAATAAGCTGCTGGAGGCAGGAGTTTCAGAGATTATTATCTTTCCGATGTTCCCACAGTATGCATCGGCCACTACTGGCTCTGTACACGATGAAGTAATGCGGTTGCTGAGAAAAGAGCAAACCATCCCGGATGTTAAAATGATCAATTCCTACTATGACTATGAGCCTATGATTGACATTTTTGCTGATAATGCTCGTCAGTATAATTTGGAAGACTATGACCATTTTATTTTCAGTTATCACGGTTTGCCAGAAAGGTATCTAAGAATTGCTGATAAAGGCAATCACTGCACTAAAGCAGAAAATTGCTGTATGAATATTTCTCAGGTCAATCAGTTTTGTTATTCTGCTCAGTGTCATGCCACTACTAAAGCACTGGCCGAAAAACTAGGCCTGAAAGAAGGAGCTTACACTACCACTTTCCAGAGTCGGTTTGGACCTGAAAAGTGGGCTCAGCCATACACAAGTACCGTACTGGAAAAGCAAGCAGAGCACGGCGCCAAGAAGTTATTGGTATTTTCTCCGGCTTTTGTTGCTGACTGTCTGGAGACTTTAATAGAAATTTGTGAAGAATATCAGGAAGAATTCCAGGAAATGGGCGGCGAAAAAGTAGATTTGGTGCCCAGCCTGAATGATGATCCCCGCTGGATCAAAGCCGTAACTGATAAAGTGCTGGAATACGCATAAATTAAAGTTATCAGTAATAAAGTGGTAAGCCACCAACAAATTCATGGCTTACCGCTCTAGGCTTAAAGCCTAAAATTCAAATTATGACCCACTCGGATATCCTCAAGAAATTAAAGGAAAAACAGTACCAACCTATCTATTTCCTCCACGGAACAGAGCCTTACTTTATCGATCTGATTACTTCCTATATTGAGAACCATGTGCTGGAAGAAGCGGAAAAAGCTTTCAACCAGTCCGTTTTTTATGGTAAAGATGTGGATCACCTGCAGGTCGTGGATGCAGCCCGACGCTTCCCCATGATGTCGCCACATCAGGTCGTCATTATCAAAGAAGCTCAGGAGATGAAAGGGCTCAAAGATCTAAAAAGCTATATTGAAAAGCCTTCGGAGAGTACCATCCTGCTTATTGCTTATAAGCACAAAAAAATGAATCTCAATTCTGCCTTTGGAAAATTATTGAAGAAAAAGGCCGTCGTATTTGAGTCAAAAAAACTCTACGACAACCAAATGCCGGATTGGATCCAGGCTTTTCTAAAAAATAAAAAGCTTAAGATCACGCCCGATGCAGCTGATTTAATCGCTGAATACCTAGGAACTGACCTGTCAAAAGTGGCGAATGAGTTGGAAAAACTGGTTATCAATCTGCCGGTAGGCACCGGAATCGACAAAAATCATATAGAAGCTAATATTGGAATCAGTAAAGACTACAATGTCTTTGAGTTACAAAGGGCGTTGGCACAACGGGATATCCTGAAGGCCAACCGTATTGTCAACTATTTCCAATCTAACCCCAAAAAGAATCCACTGCCAGTAGTGATGGGGGCGCTATATAACTACTTTAGCAAAATCTATATGCTACATGCACTGAAATCTGTTCCTGAACAAGAGCTGCTAAGTACGCTAAAACTCCGCTCTGCCTTCTTTTTGAAAGAATATCGTATGGCCGCCAGAAATTATCCTCTACCACAAGTAGAAAAAACGCTGAACCTCCTAAAACAATTCGATCTCAAATCAAAAGGCGTAGGCTTTATTAGCACTGGAAAAGATGATGGAGAACTACTAAAAGAAATGGTCTGGAAAATCCTTCACTGATCTTTTTTACTGTTTTTGAAAAAAAAATTAAGAATACTTCCATACTTTCAATTAGTCGGTTATATTTGAGGCAAATTAAAAAACAGTAATGTTTACTCAATATTCAATTTCTTGGTGGTGGTGCAATTATTCGAACATTCGGATGAATTGACACGCTATACATGAGATTGTAAAAACGGCTTGTCGGGTTCATCCGGCAAGCCGTTTTTAGTTTGTGCTTATTACTTTTGCATTGTCAATACAGGAAATTATGGAAACCGCTACTCAACAACGCATTCAGTTACAGGTTAAAGTGCACAAGCAACTAGCCGATACCATTACCCCCGTTTCGCTCTACTTGAAAGTCAGGGATCATTACTCATCTCCTGTATTGTTGGAAAGTAATGATTTTAGCATCGCTGAAGATTGCTTTTCCTATATCGGCCTGGAAGAAATCGGGTCTTTTACCGTCCAAAATGGGGAGATCACCCAAAAATGGCCGGGATGCGAGGCTAAAGCATCAAAAGTAATAGATACGCATACGGTGCCGGAAGCGTTCAAAAATTATTTTTCAGTATTTGATATCCAATATGATCAACCCTACGGCGGCTATAATGGGTTGTTTGGTCATGCTTCCTTTGATGCTGTACAGTATTTTGATACCCTTAAATTTGACTCGCAGAAAAGGAAATTTGACCTGCCCGATCTGCAATACAATCTCTATCGCTTTGTGATTGCCATCAATCATTTTAAGGATGAGTTATTTATTTTGGAAAATTTACTCCCGGGCCAGGACTCACGCATGGATCAGTTGCAGCGGCTGATTAAGAGTCAAAAGTTACTTGTCCATCATTTTCAGTTGGAAGGGGAGGAGTCCAGTAATTTAACAGACGAAGAGTTTATGAAGCTGATAACTGCCGGGAAACATCACTGCCAGATTGGCGATGTTTTTCAGATTGTATTTTCCCGACAGTTTGCTCAAAAATTCAAGGGCGATGAGTTTAATGTTTACAGGGTACTTCGATCCATTAATCCTTCTCCTTATTTGTACTACTTTGATTTGGGCGGTTACAAAATCTTTGGTTCTTCCCCCGAAGCCCAAATGGTGATTTATGATGGGGTAGCTACTGTTAATCCGATTGCTGGTACTTATCGGCGCAGTGGTGATCACGATATTGACACTCAAAGGGCGAGAGAGTTGGCAGAAGATCCTAAGGAAAATGCCGAACATATCATGCTGGTTGATTTAGCCCGCAATGACTTGGGGCGTCACGCCAGAGAGGTAACAGTCAAGAAGCTCAAGGAGGTACAGTTTTTTAGCCATGTTATTCATCTGGTTTCTAAGGTAGACGGGCAACTGGGGGAGACAACCAATCCGGTTACAGTTTTTGGCGATACTTTTCCGGCCGGCACCCTGTCGGGGGCACCCAAATACAAGGCCATTGAACTTATTGACCATTATGAAAATCAAAATAGAAGTTTTTACGGTGGCGCACTGGGTTTTATTGATTTTAATGGAAACATGAACCAGGCAATCGTCATACGCTCTTTTTTGAGCCTGGATAATACGTTGTTCTACCAGGCCGGAGCAGGAGTGGTAGTGGATAGTGTGGAAGAGAAGGAGCTTCAGGAAGTTAATAACAAATTAGGGGCGTTGACCAAAGCTTTAAAAGAAGCCGAAAAAATCTGACAAAAATGAAAATATTAGTTCTCGATAATTACGATTCTTTCACTTTCAATTTGGTGCAGTATATCCAGGAGATTCTCCGGCGTGAAGTGGATGTTTTTAGAAATGATGCAATAACACTGGAGGCCGTAGCAGCGTACGATGTAATTATTTTGTCTCCAGGCCCGGGTATTCCGGAGCAGGCTGGTATTATGCCTGCCCTGATCAAAAGATATGCCGCCGAAAAGATGATTCTTGGTGTCTGCCTGGGGCATCAGGCGATTGGAGAAGCGTTCGGAGCTGGTTTGGAAAACCTGAAAAAAGTGTACCATGGGGTTTCTACGCTGGTACAGGTTATTGATAAAGAAGATGTGCTGATGAAGAATATGCCCGGACAGTTTGAAGCCGGCAGATACCATAGTTGGGTAGTTGACAAAAATAGTTGCCCGGATATCCTGAAAATTACGGCCAAAGATATTCAGGGCGAGATAATGGCTTTTAAACATCAGGAATATGATGTCTGGGGCGTACAGTTTCATCCTGAATCGATAATGACCGTTCAGGGTAAAGATTTGTTGAAAAATTTCTTAAACTATTGCAGCCAAAAATTACAAGCTCCCGCTGCGAGTTTGGGCTAACCAACTTGAATTAATGTAAAAAATGAAAGCAGTACTGACAAAATTATTTGAGCACGAGGAGCTAACAAGAGAAGAGGCTAAAACCATATTAACCAATATAGCAAAAGGAGCGTATAATCACGTTCAGGTAGCGAGCTTCACCACCGTCTACAATATGCGTCCCATCACACTGGGAGAACTGGAAGGTTTTAGAGATGCCCTATTGGAGCTTTGTGTACCAATGAATTTGAATGGAGTGGAAACGCTGGATATCGTTGGAACGGGAGGGGACGGAAAAAACACCTTCAATGTATCGACTACTTCCGCTTTTGTAATCGCCGGAGCAGGATATAAAGTTAGCAAACACGGGAGTTATGGCGTTTCCTCGTCAGTGGGATCTTCCAATGTTTTACAACACCTAGGTTATCAGTTTACTAACAATTCGGATATTCTCCGTAAACAACTAGAAAAGGCCAACATCTGCTTCCTGCATGCACCGCTGTTTCATCCGGCACTCAAAGAAGTTGTGCCGGTAAGAAGAGACCTGAAGATGAAAACCTTTTTCAATATGTTGGGACCACTGGTCAACCCCATACAACCAGCCAATCAGTTGTTTGGTACTTTCAGCCTTGAATTATCGAGGATGTACCAGTATATCATGCAGCAAAGCGGTCGTAAATTTGCTATCATTTATGCACTGGACGGTTACGATGAAATATCCCTGACGGGAAAGGTAAATGTCCGAACCACTAAAAGTGAGCGCATACTTCAACCCAACGATTTTGGGTTGAGTACTGTAAATCCCGAAGACCTTTACGGTGGGCAGACGAATGAGGAGGCGGTAAATATCTTGACTGCTGTTTTGAAAAATGAATCTACACCTGCCCAAAAACACGTGGTTTTGGCTAATGCCGGGATGGCCATACAGACGATCTTTGCAGAAAAATCCTTGATGGATTGCGTAGACGAAGCCAGAGTCAGTATTGATTCCGGTCGGGCCTGGAAGGCTTTTAAGACGCTTTTGGAAACACAGGATTAAAGTACAAAAAATTGAAATCTATGAATATCCTTGAAAAAATAGTAGCACATAAAAAAAAGGAGGTGCAGTCAGCCAAAGCACTGTATCCTGCCCGTTTACTGGAACAGAGTATTTTCTTTGAGGCGCCTTCGGTCTCTATGAAGAAATACCTGCTCAGAGAAGATAAGTCTGGTATTATTGCGGAGTTTAAAAAGCGATCGCCTTCTAAAGGGCCCATTAGTCCTTACGCTTCCGTTGAGCAGGTGACTATTGGCTACATGCAGGCAGGAGCTTCCGGCTTATCAGTGCTGACGGATCAGCATTTTTTTGGTGGTAGTGCCGAGGACTTAAAGACGGCCCGCAAATTTAATTTTTGTCCTATTCTGCAAAAAGATTTTATCATTGATGAGTATCAGATTGTTGAAGCCCGTTCCATGGGGGCGGATATTATTCTGTTGATCGCCGAATGTCTGGATGCCGAACAGGTCAAAGCGCTTGCTGCTTTTGCAAAGTCACTGGACCTTGAGGTGCTGCTGGAAATTCACACTGAAAAGCAGCTCGACAAGCTAAGCGACGATATTGATATTGTTGGGGTTAACAATCGCAATTTGGAGGATTTTACGGTAAGCATTGAAACTTCTATTGATTTGTTTGATAAAATTCCTGCTCAGTTTTTGCGAATTTCAGAAAGTGGTATTAGCGATCCGAATACGATTGTCAAACTCAAGCGGGTAGGTTTTCAGGGTTTTTTGATCGGTGAGCATTTTATGACGGCTCCTGATCCGGCCGCAGCTTGCGAAGAGTTTGTAAAGCGAGTAAAGAATATTGAGGAAATTTATAAAAATGCCATTGCCTAATGAAAGTAAAAGTATGTGGAATGCAAGACCCGGACAATATCCGGGAGTTACTTCAGCTGCCTGTTGACTTTATTGGGCTTATTTTTTACCCCCGTTCCAGCCGCTACATGGCTGATAAAAAGCTCGATGAATGGATAGATCAGGAGCTCGACACCTTTGGCGAGGTTAAGCGAGTGGGCGTATTTGTCAATGCGGAATTGGAAACTGTCCTCAACGCGGTACACGATTACAAGCTGGACTACGTACAGTTGCACGGCACAGAAAGTCCCGAATATTGCCGGGAGATATCGCTTTTATGGCAAGCCAGTTCACTTCGCAGTGCCAGGCTGATTAAGGCTTTTTCAGTGGATGATGAGTTTGACTTTGGGGTCACTGAAGCTTATGCAGCTTATTGTACTTACTTTATTTTTGACACAAAGGGGAAAGAGTATGGTGGAAATGGTATTACTTTTAACTGGGGAGTGTTGAACCAATACCAAGGGGTCACGCCCTTTTTATTGAGTGGAGGCATAGACCTGGGTATGGAAGAAGAAATCCTGGCCTTGGATTTTCCCCAATTGAGTGGCGTTGATATCAACAGCAAGTTTGAGACAACACCCGGAGCAAAAGACATCAGGCGAATCGAGCTATTTCTACAAAAAATTAAACAACCTGAAAATAACGAATTATGATTGCCATTGATCAACATGGGTATTATGGAGAATTTGGCGGTGCTTTCATTCCCGAGATGTTACATCCCAATATCGAGGAGCTGCGCCGCGTATATGTGGATTATATGAATGAGCCTGAGTTTCAAAAGGAGTTCAGGCAGTTACTCAAGGATTATGTCGGACGCCCTTCGCCGTTGTACCTGGCAGAACGTCTTTCCAACCACTATAATGTGAGTATTTACCTAAAAAGGGAAGACCTCAATCACACGGGAGCCCATAAGATTAACAATACCATCGGTCAGATTTTGATGGCCAAAAAGCTGGGTAAGCAAAGAATCATCGCTGAAACCGGCGCAGGGCAACATGGGGTAGCTACGGCCACAGTTTGTGCTCTGAAAGGGATTCAGTGTATTGTTTATATGGGAGAGACGGATATTAAGCGCCAGGCACCCAATGTTGCGAGAATGAAAATGTTGGGGGCGGAAGTCCGCCCGGCTACCAGTGGCAGTAAAACACTAAAAGATGCTACTAACGAAGCGATTAGAGATTGGATCAATAATCCAGAAGATACGCACTACATCATTGGGTCTGCGGTAGGGCCCCATCCCTATCCAGATATGGTGACGCGTTTTCAGGCTGTCATGTCAGAAGAGATCAAATGGCAACTGGAAGAGGCCACCGGTAAAGAAGATCCAGATATTCTTATGGCTTGTGTAGGTGGCGGTAGCAATGCAGCGGGTACTTATTATCACTACCTCAATAGAGAAAATGTTAGAATAATTGCTGTGGAGGCTGCCGGCCACGGTGTGGATACCGGGGAATCTGCTGCTACAAGTATTTTGGGGACCAAAGGAATTATCCACGGGAGTCGTACCTTATTAATGCAGACCAAAGATGGGCAGATTGTTGAGCCTTATTCTATTTCTGCCGGTCTGGATTATCCGGGGATCGGCCCATTGCATGCTCATCTGATCAAAACCGGCCGCGCGGAAGCTATCAGCGTTACGGATGATGAAGCTCTGGAAGCAGCCTATTTCCTCGCCAGAATGGAAGGGATTATTCCGGCATTGGAAACGGCACATGCCTTCTATGCACTGGAAAAACTGGAATACAAAAGTACCGATGTCATTGTTATTAACTGTTCAGGACGTGGCGATAAAGATCTGGATACCTATATTAAGTACCTGGACAGATTTAAGAAGTAGTCAATGCTCGCTTGTCTGTCCGGCAGGCGCTTGATAGTCTAAAAAAAGATTAATCATGAATCGAATTCAAAAGCTGTTCTCAGAAAAAAACGAGAACATACTCAACGTATACTTTACTGCGGGCTATCCTCAATTGACGGATACAGAAGAGATTATCCTTTCGTTGGATAAGGCGGGTGTAGATCTGATTGAAGTGGGAATACCCTATTCGGATCCATTGGCCGATGGGCCAACTATTCAAGCTAGCGGCATGCAGGCGATCAAAAATGGGCTGACACTGGATATTCTCTTTGACCAGGTTAAATCGGTACGTGAAAAGACTGAAGTCCCCATGATTTTGATGGGATATTTCAATCTGGTCATGCAGTACGGCGAGCAGCGCTTCATTGACAAATGCGTAGAAGTGGGAATCGACGGCCTTATCCTCCCTGACCTACCGGTTTATGAATATGAGACTTTTTATCGGACTATGGTTGAAAAAGCGGGTTTGGCATTCAGCTTTTTGATCACTCCTCAAACACCTGAGGAGCGTATTAAAAAAATAGATTACCTGACTCAGGGATTTATTTATATGGTTTCCAACTCTTCTATCACTGGAGCTAAAAATAAAATCTCTCAGAAGCAGATTGATTACTTTAACAGAATCCACAACATGGTGCTAAACAACCCAAGGCTCATTGGTTTTGGTATTTCTAGTAATGAAACTTTCTTCACGGCTTGTCAATATGCCAACGGAGCCATTATTGGTAGTGCTTATATCAAAGCGCTAGGACAGTCTGCTAATATTGAAAAGACAACGCTGGAATTTGTAAAAATGATCAGGGGGGAGAGAGAGCCTGCTAACCAGGGCCTCGAGTCTATTGGTTCTCGCCTGTTTTCTTTATTCAAAAC
>CAZVOD010000092.1:0-16866 GCA_964628385.1 uncultured Saprospiraceae bacterium | reverse complement strand
AATACCTCAACACTTTTTTTGCACTCTTTTTCTTCCTAGATGCCCTTCCGTTCAAAAGCGAAGCAAAGATAATTTTTGGTTTTGGTTTTTCAAAGAGCGTTACAAAAAAGATTATAACATCACAGCTACAAAATTGACGATCAAATAATTAGAGTTTTATTTTTTTATTTATCCACATCTTCTTCATTTCAACAACAACATTCGGCAATTTGAATTATTTTGATGTACTAATGAATATAGTACTGAAGCTAATCAAACGATGACTTTAAATTCTTCAAAAAGAGTTTTAAATAGCAGTTTATAAATTGGAGCGCATTTGGAATTCGCTCGCATGGTTGATGGTATAAAATACAAAAGAATCGATTTATTTATGAAAAAGCATAATTTCAGTTCGGGTCCAGCCATACTTCCTCCGGAAGTATTTGAACAGGCTGCTGCTGCTACGATAGAAATAGATGGTATGGGCCTTTCCATTTTAGAGATTTCTCACAGAAGCCCTAAATTTAAAGAAATACTGGAAGAAGCCAGAACATCGGTAGTTGAATTGCTCCACCTTGATGACGATTACGAAGTCTTGTATCTTACCGGTGGAGCTAGTTCGCAGTTTTTTGTTACGGCCTATAATCTGCTCAATGAAGACGAGATGGCTGGTTTTATCAACACAGGCAATTGGTCAAAGAAAGCGATAAAGGAAGCTAAAGCATTTGGCAAAGTAAACGTTATTGCTTCCTCAGAGGATAAAGACTTCACCTATATTCCCAAGAATTACCGGGTACCGGAGGGGTTGTCTTACCTGCACATTACTAGCAACAACACCATTTATGGTACGCAATTCCACAAACTACCCGAAGCTAATTGTTCTATTGTTTGCGATATGAGTTCTGATATTTTTGGCCGGGTTATTGATTCTTCAAAATACGGGCTTATTTATGCAGGAGCTCAAAAGAACCTTGGCCCGGCAGGCACAACACTGGTCATTGTGAGAAGAGATATTCTGGGCCGTGTGAAGAGGCACATACCTACTATGCTTGATTACAGAACCCACATAAAGAAAGGATCAGCTTTCAATACGCCTCCTGTATTTCCTATATTTGTTTCTATGCTGAACCTTAGATGGTTAAATAAACAAGGAGGGGTTGCGGCTATGGAAAGAAAAAACCGAAGCAAGGCGGCGATGATGTACGAAGAAATTGACCGCAACGGTCTATTCGAGGGGCGTGTAGCCGAAGAGGATCGTTCCATCATGAATGCTACTTTTGATGTAATAGAAGAACAGCTGCAGCCAAAATTTCTTGACGCTTGCAAGCAAGCCGATATTGCAGGTATCAAAGGGCACAGAACAGTAGGGGGGTTTAGGGCTTCCATGTACAATGCTATGCCGCTAGCCAGTGTAAAGGCACTAGTGGAAGTGATGAAGGATTTTGAGCAAAAATTTGGTTAGTATTTCCATTAAAAATAGGTAATCATCCAGCAGTCAACTTACATAACGATTAATGAAAAGCCGATTCCGCTGCGCATTCACCTGGAGCGTCGCAGTAGTGTGCGATTTTCTGTAGGTAAAAAAGCAATTATTTGCAGAATGCCTGCTCTGCTCAGCAAGGCACAGCGCAACAAGCACATGGAGCGCCTTAAGGTTTGGATTGCTCATCAGATGAAACAACAGCCGGGCCTTTTCAATCACTTAATGGGAAAGTTATATCAAACCGGCGACATACTGGAAGTGGGTAAACGAAAGTATGGTATAACGGTAAGGTATGAAGAAAGGAAAACAATGGGTTGTCAATTACAACCCGGTAATATTACCCTCAAAATACCAGATGATATTCCTAAGGTAGAGGTGCCTTATAATATGAAGCTACTACTTAGTAAGGCCGTTGGCAATGACTTTCTTCCGGCCATCACCAATCGAGTAGAGGAAATTAACAGGGCTTATTTCCAGCAAAAAATTAACCTGGTAAGGTTAAGATACAATAGTTCCAATTGGGGCAGTTGCAGCAGGAATGGGGCAATTACGCTTTCTACTCGTTTATTATTTGCTCCACAAGCGGCTATCGATTATGTTATAGTGCATGAGCTGGCCCACATGTTGGTTTTTGATCATTCGCCTGCATTTTGGAAGGAGGTAAAAAGAGTAATGCCTAACTACGAAAGACAGGAACAGTGGCTCAACAATAACTATTTCAACTGCGATTTTTAAACCAGAAAGCCTCAAAACCACCTTTGAGCCTCCACAGAATGGAGTGTCCAATAAAAGTGCATTTTGAGACCAACTTATTCCTTATTCTCTTTAGCTATAAAATACTATTCTTCTACCAGCTCGAATTCCACTGTTGCCTGCACTTCACGGTGCAAGTTCAGCGTAGCAGTATAGTTGCCCAGCATTTTCACTTCTTCAGGTAACTCGATTACGCGGCGCTCTATGTCTACGTCCAATTGTTCTTTCAATGCGTTAGAAATCTGCACGTTAGTAACGCTACCGAATATCTTACCACTAGTACCAGCTTTTACGCCGATTTTAAGTACTTTATCTTTAAGCTGATCGGCAATTTGCTGGTATTCTGCGATGCGCCGTGACACAAGCTCTTTTTCTTGATCTTTTATCTCTTCCAGCTTTTTGCGATTAGTAGCGTTTGCTATGATTGCTTTTTTAGTAGGAATCAAAAAATTACGGCCATAACCATCCTTCACGGTTACGATCTCGTGTTTGTTGCCTACTTTTTCTATATCCTGCAATAATATTATTTCCATTACTGACGATTTTGAAAAAAGGAAAGCCAGTTTGTGCTGGCTAAAAAGATTACTTCAATAAATCGGCTACATAAGGCAGGATAGCCAGGTGCCTGGCACGCTTAACCGCAGTAGCAACTTTTCTTTGATATTTCAATGAATTACCGGTAATACGACGAGGCAAGATCTTGCCCTGTTCGTTTACAAATTGCATCAAAAAATCATTGTCCTTATAGTCGATATGGCGAATACCAAATTTTTTGAAACGGCAATATTTTTCGCGCTTCTGACCAATTTTCGGATTACTTAAAAATTTTATATCGTCCTTAGAAGGCATTTGCTTTAAATTTTACTTTTTAAAAAATTAAACTTACTCCTCTTCACTGCTTGACTTCTTGTCTTTTTGCTTGCCCTTATCAGCAGTAGCGGTATTGGCAGTTTCCCGTTCCTTGCGGTTACCGCGATCCCGATCTCTGTCTCTGTCACGGTCTCTGTCGCCTCTGCCTCTCTTACCATCACTTTGAGACTTTTTGTCAGCTTTCTTTTTAACTTTCCCGATAAGGCCATTGCGCTTATCTTCGTTATACTTCACACCGTATTTGTCCAGCTTGACACTCAAAAAGCGTACAATGCGCTCATCACGGCGGAAAGACAATTCTATTTTATCGATAACTTCTCCGTTAGGGATTTCAAACTCGATACAATAGTAAACACCAGACGTCCTTTTGTTGATAGGGTAAGCTAGCTGACGCAAGCCCATTTCATCAACATGTATGATTTTCGCTCCCTCGTTTTGAAGAAGTTCAACATACGCCTGAGCCGTCGTATTAATTTCATCCCCTGACAGCACGGGATCTACAATAAAAGTAATTTCGTAATTTTTCATGAATCAGACATATTTTACAAATTGGCTGCAAATATAAGCCTTTTTCACTGTTTTTCATGAAAAATTTCTAAATCTTTTTAGCTAAAGGTGTATTAGGGTCGTATTCCCCTTTCATAATAGGAAACTGCCGGTTTCGAGTGTAGGTGCGCACATTGTATTCTATGTAATTGAAAAGTTCGCTGACTCCTATGAAGCTATCCTGATCTTTATCCGCTTCGCCCTTCAAGCCTCTGATGAGGAAATGAGAAAACACCCCTTGTCGCAGCCCGCTAGATTCCAAAGAAGTTTCGTTAGACTTAGAAGACATAATCAGTACGGTACCCGGCTTGGATTCCGCCAGTCTGTTGTAGTAGTCTTCGAGCTGGCTATCTACATTACCCCGCAGAGCCAGTAAACTTCCGGAATGGCAAGCATCGGCAATACATAATTTCAATTTCGCATCGCAGTTCTCCAGAAGTGCTTTCACTTCAGAGTGAAACAGCTTGTTATTGTATCCATCATAATCTATGGGCAAGAAAGAACCACGCAACCCGTGTCCGGAGAAATAAAAAATGACAACATCATCGGCACTGGCTTGTGAAAACACCTTATTAGCGGTTGTAAGTATATTTTTCTTTGTAGCATCCTCGTCAATTAGAATTTTTATTCTATCATCGCTTAGTGCTCCTCCTTCAGGACTTTTCAAAAAGGCAAAAAACCGGTATGCATCATCATCTGTGTAGTTTAGAGTTGGCATGTGATCATAGGCCGCAATGCCTACAATTACCGCATATATTTGGGGTTGCTTAGCCCTGGACGAAGTACTGGATGGCGCATTGGTATTATTATTTTCACTCACCATTACCTCTCTCTCACCGGCCATTTTTATGAGCATACCCTGACGCCATACTCCCTTTACAGCTCCACTAGACCTATATAAGGTACCCACGCCATGAAAAGCACCATTCTGCATTTGCCCTTCGTATCGTTCACCGTTGGAATATGCTACTTTACCGTATCCATCCGGCTTACCTTCTTTAAAGGTGCCGGTATACTTATCACCTTTAGGAAATAGAAAAGTACCATAGCCATCTATACAATTACCATCTATACAACCTTTCAGATTAGGACCTATAGACGTATTGCCCACAAAACTGCCGTAAGACCACTTACCAGCCTGAGCTTTTCCTCTTTGATCTGTAAAAGTTCCCTGACCGTGGCGCGTTCCGTTTTTGAATCCCCCCCGATAGTTACTCCCATCGGCATAAAACATGGCACCCTGTCCGTTAAATTTACTATTCCTAAATTCTCCCTCGTAACGACTGCCCTCAGCAAAAGCCATAATCCCGGAACCATCAATACAATCGCCGGAGATACATCCGGATTGTACATTGGAACCATCATCAATGGAATAAGTGGTCTCGGCCGATCGGTTGAGGATAGTGCCGGTAGAAGATACTGGACGACCTTTCTTCCACATACCGGACCTGACCGTACCATCGGCGTAAGTCATCGTGCCGTTTCCTTCCGGGTACCGATGGCTCCACTCGCCTTTGTATTTACTGCCATCGGGATACATACATACCCCGACTCCATGAATCTCGCCTTTTTGGAAAGATCCGATATAGATAGAGCCCGACTTGAGTACATAAACGCCTTCGCCATTCACGCAATCGCCACTGATACAACCTGAAGTCTGTTGGTTACTGAAGTTGTTGTTTCCTTTACCGATAAATTCATCTTCACTAGTTTTAGCCAAACGGCCCGCTTCCCAGAATCCGGCAATTACAGTACCATCTTCAAAGTACTTTTTTCCGTTTCCCTGAGGCTGGCCCTCTTGCCACTGCCCCTGGTACATGGTTCCGTCAGTGTAACGCATCGTACCAGTTCCGTTCATGAATCCATTTTTGAACTGACCAATATACCTGGAGCCATCTTCCATGATCATCACTCCTGCACCATTTTGGCAATCTCCGGATTTACAATCCTGAGCCTTTAAATTTTGGGTATACAACACTCCCAATACAAGTAATCCTAATAGATAAATATTCTTTCTCATATGTTCACGGTTATACTTATGACTATGTAATTCAGGTTATGGTATTGGAAAACAGTTCCCAATTGCCTGGCTGAACTTTTTTAAAAGCTGTTTTGTGCTTACTGATATCCGTTACAGCAACCTGAATTGTCTAATCTACCTTATATTCGCTACGGGCATATAGTTGTTAAAGTTGCCCGTAAGAGTGGGCGTTTGAACATTGCCCGTGTAATCTCTCACGTTACTGTAAACATAGCTGTATAACTCTTGAATAGTCACTATTTTATTCTGATCAGCATCAGCCTCACCCTTGAGGCCTTTGATCAGAAAATGACTAAATATCCCTGAACGCAACCCTCCGTCTTCTAGAGAGTACTCTTCACCTTTTGAAGACATTAATAAGGCTGTACCACCATTGACATCTTCAAAGGCTTTGTAATATTTGTTTAATACGGATTGCAGGGGAGATTTAAGTGATACTAAAC
Organism: uncultured Saprospiraceae bacterium; assembly: GCA_964628385.1. Lineage (GTDB taxonomy): Bacteria > Bacteroidota > Bacteroidia > Chitinophagales > Saprospiraceae > JANQPA01. Next base: position 10,751 of record CAZVOD010000092.1, on the reverse strand, counting down.
TTCCGGAATGACAAGCGTCAGCCACTATTAATTTATGTTTAGCTCGGCTTAATTTTAGGATACTCTTTATTTCTTCGTGGCCCAGCTCATTTTGTGCTCCATTGTAATCAATGGGCAAAAAAGAACCTTTTATTCCGTGACCCGAAAAATAAAACAATAAAACATCATTTTCATCCGCCTGGAGGAAGATTGATTTCAAAGCTAAAAGAATTCCTTTCTTAGTGGCATTTTCATCGATAAGCACCTCAATCTGGTTATCAGGTAATGCTCCACCTTCCGGGCTTTTCAAAAAAGCATACACCTGGTAGGCATCATCGTCTGTATATCTTAATCTGGGCATATGCGTGTATGTGGAAGCCCCTACTACGACCGCCCATATTTTGACCTTCTCGTCTTTATCTACTTTGACATCAGCGGTAAGCGGTTCTCCCTTTTCTGTGTAAGCTTCCTCTACCAATTGACCTTCAGACCATATGCCTCCCATAATACGCCCGGAAGCATAATACATAATGCCTTTGCCATTTCTGCTGTGTTCATACCAGGCGCCTCTGTATCGATCGCCATTGGGGTAAATTACAACGCCCTCGCCCTGAGGACGCCCCTGACTGAATTGTCCGACATACAGCGTGCCATCTCTGTATTTATATTTTCCAGTAATATTATCACAATACGCTCTGTTACAATCTCTTACTGATAAGGTATCCACATCAACGGTCAGTTGATCCCAGTTTTCCTGTAGCTGGCCTCTGGCCCACTGCCCGTTAATAGGTTGTCCCTGAGCGGTATAAAAAGTACCACTGCCATTTTCTTTGCCATTCTGCCACTCACCAACATATTTGGCGCCACTATTGTAGACTATGGTTCCTTGCCCATGGGGGTAATCATTGAAAAAGTCACCTTTGTATTTATCACCGTTGGCGTAAATCAGTTCTCCACGTCCTGATCGCCTCTCATTTTCCCAATTCCCGGAATAAAAGTTGCCATTAGCATATTTCATCTCTCCCTGCCCATGAATCTTATTGCCTACAAAGGCACCAAAATATTCATCACCATTGGCAAAGATCATACGGCCCTTACCCTCGCGAATATTTCTCACCCAATCACCGATATAACGGTTATTATCGGAAGAATCGAAGACGCCTTTGCCGTGAAAGAAGCCATCTTTGAAATTGCCCTCATACCTGGCACCACTAGGATATACTAATGTACCATAACCATTTTCACAGTTGCCTTTCGTGCAGTTCTGAGCCTGAACAGAATGAGGAAGAAAAAAAGTCAAAACCAGGAGATATCTCAGCAAGTTCATAGAATTGAATAAGTTTTTGGATCGTAAGACGATTGATGTGATTGTTATCAGCTGGTATTGGAAATAATTCTACGGAATGTAGCTCTTTCTTTTATACCTTTGCCTCTTGTAATGTAGGCTAATTATCCCGGCTGATGATGTTTATCAGTACCTGGATTAATAGAACAATTTTTCAATTTCGTATATTGTTTTGAGTTCGGCTTTTAAAATCCGCCCGAAAAATTGACGTAAAATACAACACTATTAGAGGGCGGTCTGATTAACAAATAATAAAATTTTTAATGTTAAATTCTTACTATAACTGTTAAAACTAATTTGATATGTGGAAACCCGTATTGATTATCGCTATTTGCTTTTCGATCATTTCCTGTGCCACTGAAGAAGAGCAACAAAAAGAAGGTCAGGTATTTGGTGCCGAAATTACGGCTAACGACGCCATTTCTTATGATCAATTACTAAAGAACATGAAAGGCCAGGATTCACTGGCTGTAAAAGTACAGGGAAAAGTCGAAGAAGTATGTCAGGCTAAAGGCTGTTGGATGAATATCGTAAGCGACGATTCTGAACAACCACAGATGTTTGTCAAGTTTAAAGATTACGGTTTTTTTGTACCCAAAGATATTGCCGGCCGCCAGGTGATTATGGAAGGTTATGCCTACAAAGAAGTAACTCCCGTGGAAGAGCTTAGACATTATGCCGAAGACAAGGGCAAACCAGCTGAAGAAATTGCTGCCATTACTGAGCCCAGAGAAGAATTTAAATTTATGGCTTCAGGTGTAATCGTTTTGGATAATCAAAACTAATCGTAGACTATTTTATTCTAGTCAATGAGGTAGCATAATTTTTTCTGAATTTTGCTGCCTCGCTAACATTTGTGACATTAATTTAACGTTACTCTAACATTTATTGCTACCTTAATTCAACAATGAGTAAAGCCAGGCGTTTAGCTCGATTAGGAATTATTTTCCTAAGATGTTTTTTAGAGTTTTCAAAAGGATAATCTTTTATCCGATCCCCCATTTGACCATCAGCTAAAAGTTTCCACTTCACAGAAGTGATTAAAAGGGTAGTCTTGACTTGATCTTAAAAAATCATCTTAAGAACCTGTAGTATAGCTTTAGCTGGTAGATTCCCTCCTTTGTAAGTTACTTTTTGTGACTGGCAGGAGGGTATTAGTCAAAGTATAAAATGAAAAAAGTGAAAACTACTATGAACTATCACACAGCGAAGGCTTTTATTCTTAACAAGCTTAACAAGGAATTATCCACAGATCTCACTTATCACGGTTTGCATCACACGTTAGATGTATTGCACCGCACAGAAGAGTTGTGTTACTTTGAAAGTATAAATCCTCACTCCAGAATGCTTTTAAAGACGGCTGCTTTGTACCACGATTCTGGCTTTATCATCAGTAACAAGGAGCATGAAAAATTAGGTTGTAGCATCGCCAAGAAGCACTTACCCAGATTTGGATATCAGGAAAATGAGATCAGACAGATTTGTGGAATGATTATGGCTACCAAAATCCCTCAATCTCCCAAAAATTATTTGGAGTCTATTTTGTGCGATGCCGATCTCGATTATTTGGGGCGTGAAGATTTCTATGACATTGGCAGAACACTATTTCAGGAACTTAAAGCCTATGATATCTTACATACTGAGGAAGCCTGGAATAATTTGCAGGTGAAGTTTTTGGAGCAACATCGCTTTTTTACCACCACCAACAAGAATAGAAGACAGCCCCAAAAAGCCAAACATCTGGAAGAACTAAAAAAAAAGGTGAAAACCTATAAAAATATTTGAGCAGCAGGCAGCACAATAATAGTGGCCCGCGTTTAAACGAATAGTTTGATGATATAGGCGTAAATTAAAGCAACCTCTTAGACTTTTATACTCACTAGTTTATAATTTCCAAATAAAAGAGGTTGCTTTTTTCTTTTCCTCTCCCTCAAAATTCCCCTTCTGATATACAGAAGTTGTTTAAAATTCCCTCGCTGGGCTGCAAAAATGTCTTTTATGACCATTTTTCGTTTTTTTATCGCTCCATAGCGCTGCTATGAAACTCCAAAAAAGCCTCAATTGGAACTAAAATTCTGTTTTTTCGCTTCCAGCAGAAAAATCTAAACAGCTTCATAAAAAATTAAGGTTACTAAAGTAAGACACTCTAGAAACCTTAATTGCATGTCCGCTAAAAAAAGCAGGCATCAAGCTACTACTGCCCGGTAATAATGCTTGATGCCCAGAAGCGCTTAAATACTACAGTGTTCTAACCATAAACATGCTTTGCAAAAGTAGGATATATTTAATAAAAAAACTAATAATTAAATGTCATTTTTTCACCCTACACCAATACTTAAGCACAAAAACCTAATAATCAGACCTATACAAATAACTAAATAAATTAATAAACATATTTATTTAATAAATGACTTATTTTTTGAAGAAGTCTAGTCGCAATTCGCTCATAAAGACAACAAAAAGTATTAAATTGAAATGAATATCTTAGGAAATAAGAAAGATTTGCCAACAGGTAAGCTCTGATACAATAATTTTTATGTAATTTCCACCTGCTAGCAAATCTACTCTATAATGTTGAAAGCATTCATGCAGCATTACCTAATGTTAGGGTACATTAAGATAAAAACATGCACTTGAAGAGAAAACGGTTATCTATTTATCTAGCCCTTTAGATAAAAAGTAAGAAGCGCGTTTTACTAATATAAAATTATACAAATCACTGGAAAAAACCACTTACCTAAAACAGTCATTCTATATAGTAAAAGAGTCGATTTATCCAATTGATGGAAAATAAATCATTTATTATCAAACACTTATAAAATTAAACCTATCAATTATAATATATCTATCTTAAAGTAGAATGTGCCTTAGACTGGCTTTTGAGTAGCAAGAATAGGCCCTTTTCTCGCATCAACACCATGCGAATTTAGAAAAAAAAAGCCTGATAGAAACAAGCTCTATCAGGCTACATGCTGTTTGCTGTGAGGGAAGGACTCGAACCTTCACGAGGAGGTTAGGCCGAAGCTTTATCCCTTATTCCTCACCCACGAGACCGGCGGGTATGGCTGCCTAATTTCATCACCTCACATTGTTATTTCGTTGAGACTTTACAACTTTCAGAACCAAGGACCAGCATAACCTGAATCCCGTAGCTCTTAATTTGCCATCTCTTTACACGGCTACTCGCTTTTGAGTAATTGAAAGTTTGTGTTTATCCGCTTTCGTTGATACAAATGTATAATAAAGTCAGATAACTTAAAAATTTTTCAACGAAATAATTTAATTTTTACAATTATTTCAAAACAAGTAAGCTTTGAATGATAAATAGGTAAAATACCGCTTAACCTTAGTCTATTTTTGAGAAAATCGTAAAAGCAAGAAAAGAAGGTTGATTATTAAAAAAGAGCCCTAAAATCATATTGAATTTTAGGGCTCTTTTTAGCTTTTGAGCATACAGGAGTGATAGCGCTACTCGCCGGCTATTTCTCTTTTCTTACGGTAACGCACGGCGCCGTAATAGATCAATCCGGCAAAAGCAGCTACACCTATTCCCAGGTAGGCATAATTGAGCGTTCCGCCTTTTCCCAGTGTAGCGACTAAAACGATGGTTATAAGGAATACGGTTGGTAGTTCATTCGCCAGGCGAAACTGCCAGGCCGAGTATTTATTCTCACCATTTTCCAGCTTCTTCATTGCTCTTTTACACCAAAGGTGGTATACCAGAAGTAACACCAGCAAGGTCAGCTTGAGGTGCATCCATCCGGGAGTTCCACCTTCCGAAGCTAAATAATTAGGAGCGTAGGAAGTAAAGCCAATGCCAAGCATGGCTAATCCAGCGGTCCAGGTAATCATCATGGAAGGGTTGGTAATAATCTTATAGACACGTGATTGCATCAACTCAAACTGCGGCACCAGAACATCTCTTTCTGCCTTCGGTTTTCCTTGAGCTTCTACATGATAGACGAACATTCTGACCAAGTAGAAAAGCCCTGCAAACCAGGCTACAAATCCAATAACGTGTAAAGCTTTTAGTATCAAATATACATTGTATAGCATGCTAGTATTTTTGCGGCCAATATATGAATAGTACAGAGGAGTGGATAGTATATTTCAGGGAAAATCTCAGCCCCCCACCCAATACCCATACATCTGATAGCAGAATAAAAAGATACCCGCTATTACCAGGTAATAATTAACGGCTTTGTAAAAAGCCTGATAGCTTTTCATCTGTTGCCAGCGAGTAATAATAAAGACGATTGGAATCAGGGCCAGGATTTGGCCCAGTTCTACACCGACATTGAAGCTTATAATTTTAGCCAGAAATTGCTGGTTTCCAATTTCAAAAGACTGCAGCCGGGTAGATAAACCAAAACCGTGAATAAGACCAAAAATAAAGACCATCAAGAGCAGGTTGGGAGATTTTATTTTCAATAATTTTTCAAAACCACCCAAATTCTCAAAGCCTTTGTATACGACACTCAGACCAATCACTACATCTATGAGATGCTCATCAGCACGAATACCCCAGTAGGTGGCAAAAATCAAAGTGATACTATGGCCTATCGTAAAAGCAGTTATAAAACGCACAATATCTTTGAACCCGCTGAGGTAAAAAATGACACCGGTTAGAAAAAGCAAATGGTCATAACCCGTCACCATATGCTTTGCGCCAACAAAAATATAAGACCAAAGCCCACCATCTCTGAGTATCTCCTGATCCGCATCACTAACATCATGGGCCCACAAGAAAAGCGGTTGTAAGAGACATAAAAAGATGGCGAGCCATTTTATTGTTTTTTTCATTTATTGATTCTTACGATTAAACACAAAAAACAGAATTCCTACCAATAGCAAGCTACCTATCCAGTATACGTACGAAGGAATCCCAAGACTAGCTTCTTCATGGGAATGCTCGTGATGCTCATGGCTATGCCCCTCTCCTACCTCAAAAGTTAAAGTAGCCCAATTGGATTCATGTGTCAATCCAGGCTCCTCCGACTCTACCAAATGAATGGTACGCAAATACCATATTCCCTGATAGTCAATATTCACTACCAATTTCCCTTCAGCATCAGTACGGTATTTTTTTAACGCTTCGTCGGCGTGGGTATGCTCGTCAGCATCAGCGTGACTATGCGTCGTACCATTAGCGTGGGTATGTTCTTCATCGTCAGCGTGACTATGCGCCGTACCATCGGCGTGGGTATGCTCGTCAGCATCAGCGTGACTGTGCGTCGTACCATCGGCGTGGGTATGTTCTTCATCGTCAGCGTGAGCATGTTCCTTCACTTTAGAACCTACATAAACCAACTGATTGGCCAGAGGTTGCCCTTTCCAAAGTAACTGAACCTCTAGATCATGGCCGGGATGCAGGTCATAAGGATTACTCAGGGGTATAAATTCTATAGGATAACCAAGCTTGGTTTTCCAGTCGTCAGACAAGCGATCGCCTACCTGAAAAATGGTCTTTACATGCTTGGAGTATTTTTCTACTGCATCCTGATCAAGCGTATTATTCTTCTTTCGAGCTTCCAGCATATCAAGTACACCATCGTGCTCCAGGTAACCATTGAAATCTTTGGCTGCCATTTCTATATTTCGTGGGCGAGTGGATACCCCTGCTACCCATGTACCAGCCTGGCCGGTTTTAAAGTTCAAAATAGTAGTTTGCCCCTCTTCGTACCACTGATTAGTATCTACCTGAGTACGTACACCATTCCCTACAAGACTTACATCGATCATTCTGTTGCGATCAATGACATTATCGCTATTTTCAAAGGTACCATTAAATAAATTAATACTTGCTGTAGTATTGGGTTCCAAAAAGTAGCTACCCAATTTTAAATACATATCGTGACTACAGAACAATATAAAGGCTAACAAAACGAGCACGGTCTTTTTCATAGATTTTTATTTTTAACATATTTTGCTGAAAATATACAGAATAAGAAAGATTTGAGCAGATTGATTAAATATCGTTAAGTAAAATAACTTACACTTTGTTAATTGTGGCATTATTGGTATCAACGGCTATCTCGTATTCCGGTTTTCACGATTGCAACCTGGCTTCAACTTCAGGGAATATCATTCGATCCATTGCATATATGATTCACCTCAGATTAGGGCCTTATCCGATAGCAAGGGATATATTTTCGGTTGGGCTGGAAAGAAGAGGAGGCTCACCTGATGTCCGTAGGTGACAGAACAGCCTGGTAAATTGTAGAATGGCTATTTAAAAAGCAACTTTATTGAAAAAGTTATCATCCGTAATGCTATAAAAAGTGTTAACAAAGAAGACAAATGATTCATACTCAAATTTAAGGCCATGAATATTCTTAACGAACTTATCATCATACTGGCAGTCTCGGCAGCCGTACTTTTTGTCAGTACCCGACTAAACCTCCCTTCCATCGTTGGCTTTTTAATTGCAGGTGTACTGGTTGGGCCTTTCGGGATAGGATTGATAACGGCCACCGAGAAGACCGACGCAATGGCTGAAATTGGCATACTACTTTTGCTCTTTTCTATTGGAATAGAATTTTCGTTGGAAAAATTGATGGAGTCAAAGGAACTTGTACTTGTAGGAGGCCTGTTACAGGTGATGCTCAGTTTGTTGATATTTTTTCTGGCCGCATGGCAGTTGGGACTGCCACCAAATCAGGCGGTATTTGTGGGCATGCTTTTTGCCATGAGTAGTACCGCTATTGTTTTACAATTATTCCAGGATAAAGGCTGGATGAATACTGCATTTGGAAAGATCTCAGTCTCCGTGCTTATTTTCCAGGATATTATCATCATCCCAATGATGTTGATAGCTCCCTATTTAGCTCCAGAAGGAGCCATGGAGACCGACTCTGTAGGCAAGGTTCTGATGGGAGTTGCGCTGGTTATTGTGGTTGTTTTTGCAGCCCGCAAACTAGTACCCCTGCTGATTCGTAGCATTGTTCACACTCACAATCAAGAGCTATTTCTAATTTCGGTTATTGTCATATGCTTTGCCACGGCTTTTATAACTCAACAATTGGGCTTAAAGTTAGCCCTGGGAGCTTTTCTGGCCGGCCTGATTATCTCAGAATCAGAGTATAGCTTTGAAGCGTTGAAAAATATCACACCCTTTAAAGAGATATTTACCGCTATCTTTTTTGTTTCGGTAGGTATGCTGCTGGATTTGAGTTTCGTTGCCGATAATTTATTAATGCTTACCAGTATTACCCTGGCAGTAATGCTACTAAAGTTCTTAATCATCGTACCCATAGGGTTTTATCTGAATATCGGTATTAGAAATGCCCTCATCAGTGGGTTCGCCCTTTGCCAGGTTGGGGAATTTGCCTTTATCCTTTCAAAAGTGGGCCTGGAAGCCGGCTTACTATCACAATTCAATTATCAGCTCTTCCTAACCGTCTCTATACTTTCTATGATCACTTCAGCTATTATGATCGGATTTACACCTGTATTGGCCGGACAAATCATTAATTTATCCTTTTGGAAAGACTGGATTAGTAAGTATGATACCGTAGGATGCCTACCGGAAGTTTGCACACTGGTAGATCATACTATAATCGTTGGCTTTGGTCCGGGTGGAAGACGGGTTGCAGGTTATTTATCCAAGCAAAAAGCCCCACTCGCTATTGTGGAAAAAAATGAACGGAACATCGCTGATGAGGACTATAATTATGCCGAAATTTTTATAGGAGATGGTGAAGACGAAGAGGTACTCAAGAGAGCTGCCATAGAAGCAGCCAAGCAGGTAATCGTGACAGTCCCGGAGGCTACGGTAGCCGAAGCTTTAACGATCAAGATTCGTAAGCTTAATCAACATGCAAGAATAGTAGTACGAACAAAGTACCAAGAAGAAGTCATTCACCTTCAAAAACTAGGGGCTGATCATGTAGTACCTGAAGAAATCTCTGTGGCAGATACAATCATGACGGTCATGAAATAACAACTAAGCGCCATTAGTGTAAGACATATCACGGACGCTCCCCTACACGGCTTTTTTGAGGCTGATTGCAGCTAGTAGTACTAATAATACGTTTCAAAATTGCTAGACTTCGAAATAATAAGCCCATTTCGCAATCCCGAAAATTGGGTGGACTTTAAATTAAAGTGTATCTTTAGTTATTGCTTTTAATCAGATTTTACTTTACTCAAATTAGACTTGTTTCGAAGGAATAGAATTGGTGCAAAATTGAATTATTCTTTATCACACGAAGGCTTTTTCGCTCAAAAAGGGAAGGTCCCTTATGAGCTCCAGATGCGCTAAGTGACTGATAAAAGGCACAGTGTGGGAGATGACTGAGCGACCCTATAAGATGAATGCCCAAAGGACGTTCAAGCAAAGGAACGCGGTAGCGCTTTAATTAGAGCGTGTTTGGATTTCACCCTTTGACCTGCAAATACATTTAAAAGGATGCTTACTGTACGCTTTTCGCTTCAGTGCCATCCATTCTATAAAGTAAATAAGTAATAATCAAGACAATCTATCGCGTCAAGCCAAGAAATATGAAGTTGAGAAGTTTATTAGCATTGTTCAGGCATGTTACCATAAAATCCTTTGAAAAGGGAGAAATTTTTATTCAAGAGGGCGCATGCAATAGAGATTTATACTTTATCAGAAAAGGGTTGGTACATGTCTACCACACTAATGAGAAAGGGGAAAAAAGATCGTTCCAGCTTTACCCAGAATATCATATTTTCGGGAATTTTCATACCTTTTTATTCGATGAGCCTTCTGGCTTTACATTTCAGGCATTGGAGCATACAAAGGTCTATTTGATAGACTATAATGTCTTTCACGATGTTGTTAAAAATTCTAAATTTTTAAACCTCAACCAAATGAATATCGGTCCCTCGGCCATAAAGCAAGCCTTCAGGCGGATAGAATCATTTGTCTTGCTATCTCCTGAGGAGCGTTACCTAAACTATATAAAGGAGTATCCTGGTGTTATCAACAGAGCTCCCGATAAGTATATTGCCAATGTACTGGGCATTACACCTGTTTCATTGAGTAGAATAAAAGGAAGAATCGCTGCAAAAAGATTACCTTAGACTTGTTTCCTTTCCTATCGAAGTTGTCTAAAATACATCTACACGCTTAAACAACTTCATCGGTTGCTAATTTCATTTTCCTGTAGATGATATATTTTTAGATACCAACTCATTTTTCATACTTACCAAAAAATACACCAATAGCGAGGTATGTAAACAACAGATCAGCCCTGATCCGCTTACCTGAGAAATTAATAGAATAATCCAAGATTTGTATATCTCCAAAACATGTTTGCCTACTAATTTTGCCTTTTTAATTTCTACAAAAAAAGAGGAAAATGTCCATTGCTATCTCCATTATCGCCGTGGTTGTCGTACTCATATTACTTGGGCGTACAGCCAAAGAAAAACTTGTCATTTCTAGAGAGGTTAAACCTTC
>CAZVOD010000091.1:0-17033 GCA_964628385.1 uncultured Saprospiraceae bacterium | reverse complement strand
ATTTGCTGCACAATGTTTTGTCTGCAAACATGAAACGACATTTTTAAACAACTTCCATATTACCTTCTGGAATAGAAATAGTAACGTTCATGCGCGAAACTAAGTTTATAGAGCAAAATAAATCAAAGTGGCAGGATTTTGAAAAAGTACTGGAAGGAGAAGTACGTGATCCCGAAAAATTGAATAACCTGTTTATACAAATTACGGATGACCTGTCCTATTCCAGAACCTTTTATTCTAATCGCTCTGTGAGAGTGTATTTGAATGGAATTGCCCAAAGGGTATTTTTTAGTATATATCGCAGCCGTCAATCTCCACTAAAAAAGGTAGGTCAATTCTGGTACGATGAGCTGCCAAGGTTGATCTATGCTTCCCGCAAAGAATTTCGCCTATCCTTCTGGGTATTCGTTCTGGCTATGGCTATCGGCGCTTTTTCCTGTGCGATGGATCCGGAGTACATCACCGTGGTGCTTGGCGAAGATTATGTCAATATGACCGTAGAAAATATAGAGTCTGGCGATCCCATGGCTGTCTACAAGCAAAAAGGCGCCTTTACCATGTCTTTTGGCATCACATTTAATAACCTGTACGTTGCTTTTCTGACTTTTGTATTCGGCGTTTTATTCGGTATTGGTACCGTATTGCAGCTACTCTCTAACGGGATTATGGTTGGTGCTTTTCAGTATTTTTTCATAGAAGAAGGGTTGTTCCTGGAATCCTTCCTGACTATATGGACTCACGGAACACTGGAAATCTCGGCTATTATCATTTCAGGGGCAGCTGGTCTGACCATGGGCCGTGGCCTTCTTTTTCCGGGAACCTACACGCGGCTTCAGGCTTTCCAAAAATCAGCCCGGCGAGGCTTGAAGATAATGATCGGTATAGCTCCGGTGATTGTTCTGGCAGGCTTTATTGAGGGTTATTTGACCCGATTTACCGAAACACCCGACCTGATCAGAGGCTTCTTTATTTTCTGTTGCTTGCTTATCGTTTTGATTTACTTTGTTTGGTACCCCAGAATAAGAGCTGTAGCCAATGCGACAGAACCGATCAAGGATCAGCAGTTTGTTCCCCACGCTGATCAGGTGGTAGATACCGGGGAGGTTAAAAGCTCCGGAGATATCTTTTCCGATATTTTTGTTGTATTTAGAGAAAAATACAAATCGTTTTTCACCCTGATTTTTCTAAGTACTACTGTATACTGCCTACTTACTTTTTCGTTGGCTACGCAGCAACCGGCTAATGTTTTTTATTATCCGGCTGGTACTTCTGGTCTGATTGCTGTTATGGAGATCTTTTTTGTTAATGAAAGTATTCCGTATTTATTTGTCATCAATACGCTTATCTACGTAGTACTCACAACGCTGGGGCAACACTACATCCTTCAAACTATTCAGAAGGATTATCAGCGCGGCCGTTGGGGCTTGCTCTTAACGGGCATTAATCTATTGATGGGGGTCGTCACGCTGAATCTTATGTTGCAAACCAACGATTGGTATACCATCTTTTTGTTGGTTTTTGTTTTTCCAGTGCCAGTGCTTTTTAATTTTATTATGCAAGTAGAAAGAAATAATTTGTGGCATAACGTTCAGCGTATGAGCTTTCTCCTTTCCAAGAATTATGCCCGGATTCTCGGTCTGTTTTTGATCCTGTTGATTATCAGCTTGTTTTTCTTCCTGATCGTTGACTCGAGTTTATTTCGCTATTTTTTCAGCTATGTCAGCTGGATCGTTTATCTTGAGCAAGAAGCACTGGATCAGCTGAGTGTTATTTTACTGACCTTCATCGTGAGCTTTGCCATTCATACGCTCTACCTGCTGGTAGTTTGTGGAATTGGCGTTCAATATTATACCCTAAGAGAAATAAAAGAAGCTCCGGTACTTCGCCAACGCATAAAGGAAATTGGGAAGAGTCAAAAAATACAAGGACTTGAAAAAGAATAGTTGTAACTTATGGATAGTAACTGTACTCTTGCTGATTACCAGTGTTGTATCGGCACAAGAGGCTTTGGAGGAGTACAACCACGAGAACATCATTGAACGAGGCTTTGATCGGCAAGCCTGGTCTGAGCTTACCGAGCCATTGGACTATAGCAGGGTTAATGACCAACAAAGGAAGAAAAAAGAAACTATTCGCAGCAATGATGGTATTCAGGGGCAGGATTATGAAAGTAACAGTCCATGGGGTGCTTTCAATGTGGTCCTTGGTTCCTGGTTTTTGAAAGGTATCGTTATCATGCTGGCTATTGTGGCGATTGTCTTTTTGCTGAGGGCATTGATTGGCAGGGATTTTAAGCGCAATAAAAAGATTGGTACCAGGCAAAAGATCACAGTAGAAGAACTGGAGGATCACTTGGAAGAAGCAGCGCTTAACCCGCTCATTGAGCAAGCTCTGAAAGCCGGTGATTACCGCCTGGCCGTTCGTTTGTATTACCTGTCTGTTCTACAGCGTTTTTCTCAAAAAAAACTAATTACCTGGAAAAAAGATAAGACCAACCGCGAGTATCTACGGGAGCTCTCATCGACGGCTTTTTATGATCGCTTCAGAAATATCACGGGCGTTTTTGAGCGAGTCTGGTATGGTCAGCATGCCCTTGATGCAAAGCAGTATGCCCTCTTGGAGCCACAGTTTACCGATTTGCTAAAAGCCTTAAATCAGGGGAATGAAAAATAACCGAAGGATACTGATAATTAGCGGGATTGTTCTCATTTTGATTATTCTTATTGCTTTGCTTTGGCAATATAGTCCAAGGCGTTACAACTGGCTGGAGAGTTACGAGGAGAAAAGTAAAAACCCTTATGGCACTTTTGTGATCTATAATTTGCTGGCTGCTTACTTCCCTTCTGATTCAATTTTTACTATCAATAAAAAGTTGAGTAAGGAATTGCCGCTGGAAAGAAGGGATAATCGGCCCATGAATTACGTTTTTATTGGAGAAGGTCTCTATTTGGACTCCCTTGATGTGGAGCGTTTGTTGAGTTTTGTGGAAAATGGAAACAGCGCCTTTCTTTCCAGCAAATCGATTCCACAGGATTTAATGTTTTATCTTTACTATGATGAATGCAATGGCTATCCCTGGAATGATTATTCTTTTTATATAGACAGCACTACGGCCAGTAATTTTTACCACCTCAACCTCAACCGGCAGGAGCCTTTTGATTTCTCTTATGAATATCGGGGTAGAACAGACGTGTACCGATGGCACTACATTGACGAGTTTTATTTTTGTGAGCAGAGTTTTGGGTTGACTAAGCTGGGATATACTGGTTCGGATAGTACGCTGATCTATACGAATTTTGCCAGAATTCCCTTTGGAGAAGGCTTTTTTTATTTACATACCGTTCCACTGGCTTTCTCTAATATTGCCTTGCTGGAAGAAGATGCCCTGGAGTACGCTGATCGGGTTTTTTCGCATCTGCAAGAAGGGCCTATCTATTGGGGAGCTTACAGTAAAATATCAGAAGCTACATCGAGGAGGAGAAATAACAGCAACAATCCATATCGTGACTCCCGGCGCCTTTCCAATGAAACGCCGCTGCGATATATCCTAAGCCAACCGCCACTGGCCTGGGCCTGGTATCTTTTGTTGTTTTCCTCTCTATTGTATTTATTGTTCAAAGCCAAGCGAAGGCAGCGAGTCATCCCTGTATTACAAAAAAATGAAAACACTTCACTGGAGTTTTTGAAAAATATCGGAAAGCTTTACATTCTGCAGAACGACCATCGGCAGCTTTGCCTGCAAAAGATAAAGTTATTTAGGAATTTTGTGAGGAATAAATATCAAATTGCCTTAAAAGAAGTTATTGATACTGCACAAAGTGAGCGTATAGCCAAAGTTTCGGAACTGCCGGTTGAAAAGATCGAAGCGCTTTTGAAGATGGCCAAAAATATACAGACTTCATCCATTGTTACGGAAAATACGCTTATAGCTTTTCACAAGAAGGTGGATGAATTTTATAAAAATTGTAAATAATGCTTATGTCCATGCATATTGAAGATAATCAGGAACAGGATTACAGCTCGATGAACGAAGAACAGCGGGAGCCTCAGGAGCTAACACCTTCGGCTGGTCAGCAAGAGGAGGAACCAACTCTGGCAGAAGGAGAGGAGGAATTACTCAACCGGCGGCTGGCCGTCCAGAAGATTGGGGAAGCCGTGGCAAATGCCAAAGCAGAGCTGCACAAAATTATAATTGGTCAGGATGAGCTGATTGAATTAATGATGGCCGGCATTTTTGCGGGAGGACATGTTCTAATAGAAGGGGTGCCGGGTATTGCCAAAACGCTATCTGCCAAGTTGCTGGCCCAAAGCCTTGCGGTTGATTTTGCCCGTATTCAGTTTACACCTGACCTGATGCCCAGTGATGTGATCGGTACGACTATTTTCAATATGCAAACTTCCGCCTTCTCTTTTAATGCAGGGCCAGTATTTTCCAATATTGTACTAATTGATGAAATCAATAGAGCTCCTGCCAAGACACAGTCGGCGCTCTTTGAGGTCATGGAAGAATACCAGGTAACAGTGGATGGTCAAACCTATCAAATGGAATTTCCTTTCTTTGTTATTGCTACCCAAAACCCCATAGAACAAGAGGGAACGTACAAGCTTCCGGAAGCTCAGCTAGATCGCTTTCTGATGAAGATCAATTTACAGTATCCAAGCCTGGAAGAAGAAAAGGCTATTTTGAGGCGTTTTCGCAAAGACTTTAAACTCAGTCAGAGGGATATGGTACAGCCCGTTTTTAATGCGGTGCAAATTAAAGAGTGCCAGGAATTGATAGAAAAAATATACATCAAAGATGAGCTACTGGATTATATAGCTGCGATCATTCATGATACCCGGAATAATGGCGACCTATATTTGGGGGCATCACCGAGAGCTTCACTGGCTATTTTGAAGACTGCGAAAGCCGTAGCCGCTATACAGGGCCGGGATTTTGTAACCCCGGAAGACATACAATACGTTGCTTATCCGGTACTTAATCACCGGGTGATCCTGACGCCAGAACGAGAAATGGAAGGCTACGATACCCGGGATGTCATCAAGGACATCGTTCAGAAGATGGAAGTTCCACGATAGTCTATTGTATTGCCGGGCTGGTCTTCACTGAAATTACTTCACGGACAGAGTCATATGAAAATAAAGACACTATTTCTAAAGGATCGATTCTACTATATTTGTGCGGCATTGATCGTATTGTTTGTACTGAGCTTTGCTGCCAGGCCTTTTTTCTCTGCAGTGCAGGTGCTGTTAATTTTATTTATTGCGGTCTTTATTCTTGACATTATTTTACTTTATTTTTCCAACCTCACTCTGGAGGCACAACGGAAAGTACCCAGAATTCTTTCTTTAGGAGACGAAAACAGCCTGTCTATTACGCTGCAAAACATCAGCAATCAGGCCCTTCAGGTTACTTTGATAGATGAGCTACCCTTTCAATTTCAGCTCAGAGATTTTAAGAGAGAATTCAGCGTAAGTCCTGGAGAGGTCAAGCAGATTTCCTATGAGCTAAAGCCCACACAGAGGGGTGAATATACCTTTGGGGATATTCAGCTTTTTGTAAGTACTCTAATTGGACTGGGAGAGCGAAAGATCAGTATTCCGGCGGCTATCCATGTACCGGTTTATCCCTCCATCCTGCAAATGAAGCAAATGGAGTTGAGAGCTTTCGAAAGGGTAACCACTCAACAGGGCATAAAGCGTATCCGTAGAATTGGCCACAGCTACGAATTTGAGCAAATTAAAAGCTATGTACGCGGCGATGATTATCGCAGTATCAACTGGAAGGCCAGTGGTCGGCGAACATCTTTGATGGTCAACCAATACGAAGATGAGCGAGCGCAGCAAGTGTATTGTGTAATTGATAAAAGCCGAGCTATGAAGATGCCATTTGAAGGTATGAGCCTCATGGACTACGCTATTAATACAACTCTGGTGATTTCAAATATTGCGCTCCAAAAGTATGATAAAGCCGGATTAATTACTTTTTCAGATAAGATTGGAGGGACGGTTAAAGCGGACTCAAAGAATACGCAGCTGAGTAAAATTCTTATCGCCCTGTACAAGGAGCAGCAACGACAGTTTGAAGCCAATTATGAACTGTTGTACTATGGTGCACGTAAACTAATTAGAGGAAGGAGCCTAATTCTTTTATTTACAAACTTTGAGAGTAATTATGCTTTGGAGCGCGTGTTGCCAGTCTTGAGGAAAGTCAACCGTATTCATCTTTTGGTGGTTGTGTTCTTTGAAAATACAGAGATCAGATCTTTTGCTGAACAAGAAGTACAGGATGTCGAAGGGATATATTATCAAACTATTGCCCAAAAGTTTTTGAATGAAAAAGAACAAATGGTCCAGAAATTAAAGCAATATGGTATCCAGGCCATCCTTACAAAGCCAGAAGAACTATCCGTTAACACTATTAACAAGTATTTAGAGCTTAAATCACGAGGCTTAATTTGAGCACACTCCAGGAAATTCCTTAATTTCGTGATCAAAAAAAAGAAATATGTTATATCGCACTTTATTTCTATTGATAATCCTAACAGTAGGATGCAGCTCTAATGAGTCGGAGCAGGCGTCGGCAGGAGTTGATACAGAGGCTAGTAAAGCTGTAGCTACCAAAATGGTAAATAGAAACTACGATCTGGAATCTCCGGATTTTTCTATTCAAATTCAGGGGGCACCAGCTGGTAAAGGCTATTTAATGTCTTTTTATCGAGAGACGCGATTCGTTGCTGACTCGGCACAGGTGAATAGCCAGGGGAAAGTGACCTTCAAGAGAGAGGAGCCTTATGAGCCCGGATTGTACTATGTATTCTTTTCCGATCAATCTGCTGTACAGTTTCTTATAGATGCTGATCAAACTTTCTCTCTTGCGACAAGCGTCAACAATATCGTTCAAAGTATGCAGGTAGAGGGCAGTCTGGAGAACGAGTTGCTATACAAAAACCTAAAGTTTGAAGCAGAATACTCGCCTCGCTTCAGCGCTGTGGGTTCTCAGTTGAGAAGCATTTCCGAGGCAGATCCACAATATGCCAGTCTGAAGGCGCAGCAGGATGAGATGATACAAGAGCGCAAAGATCACCTTCAGGAACTGTTTGATGAATATCCTAATTCTTTCTTTACCGCCTTCAAAAGATCCGGGCAAAATCCTGACATTAAGGATTTTCGCAAGCCGGATGGTTCTGTTGATGCGATTAAGCAGATAGTGCAGTACAGAAGCGAATTTTGGGATAATGTCAATTTCAATGATGAGCGCCTTTTGAGAACTCCGGTGATTTTCAATAAGCTGAATCGCTACATTACCGAGATTACGGACCAAAAGCCGGATTCTATCATTGCTTCCGTTAGTAAGTTGATGAACAGGGTACCTGTAGGGTCAGATTATTACGAGTTTTTCTCCAACTGGATTGCTGTGAAATATACTCCAGGGGAAACGCCCATAATGGATGCGGAAGCTATTTATGTGCATATGGTTCAAAACTATTTTACCCGGAATAAAGCATTCTGGATGGATTCTCTGGAAGTTTACCGCTTACAAATGAGAGCCAGCGAAATGGCGAATTCATTGGTAGGCCAAAAAGGGCCGAATGTGAAGGCCAAAAACCCCGGCGGTGTAATGAAAGCTATTTATGATTCAAAGGCACCTTATGTTGTTGTTTTTATGTATAACCCTACTTGTGATCATTGTATTGAGGAAACACCAAAGCTGGTAGATTTTTATAACAGAAACAAAGCTAAGGGTGTAGATGTATACGCTATCGCTCTGGATACCGATGATAAGACCTGGAAAGATTTTATCGCCTCCAACAACATGGGCTTTACTAATGTCTTTGATCCTACGAATCAGTCTATCTATAAAACCTACTACGTAGACAATACGCCAGAAATTTATGTATTAAACGAAGACCGAGTAATTATAGGAAAAAACCTAAAAGTCAGTCAATTGGATCAGCTAATTGCTCTTGATCAGCAGCGAAATGGCTAATTGATAGCTTTGTCATCCATTGGGGGGGGCCTGGGGGCGCTATTTTCAAAAATAGCGCCTTGGGTTTATTCACCTTTCACACATCTGCAAGAGTAAGCATAACCCATAGAGGTATATCCGCGAATTAATCTCAGGCCGCGTCCGTCAAAGCTATATCGCCAGGCTTCAGAAGCATCCCGGCCCGTGGCTGTCCAATAATAGCCGTATGTTCCAAAGTTTCTGAAGTTTTCTGCACCGTCTTTGTGTTTGAATCCGGCGAAGAGGGCATTAAACCCACTTTCACCACCGGTTATTAAAGCCTTATGAGCCGCTTCGCCACCATCGCTGGCATCGTCATTTGCTCCGCCGTATAGTTTGGTTAGTTCTCGCCATTCTTCTTCCAGTGGCAGGCGCCAGCCGGAAGGGCAGGCAATCAAGGCCGCTTCAAAGGTATAAAGCCGACCAAAGCGTTCGCCATTCCTGGGGTCATTATTGTAGTGGAAAGAACCTTCACCAATATCGTAGTTGAGGTTTTGGGCCATCCAGGTCAGTCCATTGATCTGTATGGTTTTATAAGTCATCCCATCTCTGGGATCGGTAAATTCATCTGATTTTTCTTGTATGGCCCGGTTGATCGCTTCTTTGGATTGCAGGAGTTTTCCGGCTACCTGCTCCATTTTTTCATACAGATCCTTATCGCCATTTTCCGTCAGGATATTTTCTTGCTTTTCGATAAGAGTAGTTAAAATGTCAACAAGTTTGGCCGAAAGAAAGTAGTTGTCGCCCAGCTTATTGATGGTAGAAATACAAACATAATCGGCTCCTAATTGCTTACCAATCTCTTTGATCTTGGTATCGTCCACCAGGCCAGTCTGCTGGTATTCATTTTCTTTTAATACCTGATCGATCAGATCGCGTTCTACGGGCTTATAGCGGTTTGATTTGGCCAGTTTTTCTATCAATACCTCCCTAAAAATTGGAGCATATCCAGTATTATTGTTATCAACTGAAGAAAAAACCGCCACTTTCTGGCTGGGCTCCTGAGCAGAAAGACTCAGCAGCCAAATAAAACTGAAGATAGTACTTACAAATATTCTCATTACAGGTCTGGTGGTTATGTGTTAGACCTGTTTCAAAAGTATTAAAATAGCTTGTTGGTTTAACAGTATGCTACCCCTTCGAAACAAGTCAGGTTCATTGAATGATGCTCTAAGTTAAAAAAGTTTGAGCATTTTAAATGCCCTTATCTACAGTTAAAATCAGAGGATTTAAGAGGAGATTCGAACAACGGCTTCATTTTTTGTGTGTTATACTTTCGACATTTTAAATCGTCCTCTATGCAAAGAATATTAGCCTTTTTATCTGCAAACAAAGAGCTACTGCTTTTTGGTTTATTGCTCACCTTTTTCTCCAGTTATGGACAAACGTTTTTGATATCGTTGTATATTCCAAAGCTTGAGGATGTGTTTAGTTTATCCAATACTGGTCTGAGTTCTTTTTATGCAATGGCTACTATAGCTGCTGCCTTTTCATTGCCATGGATTGGCCGTTTGGTAGATACCATGCCGCTGAGAAAATTTACACTTGCAGTAGTTAGTGGATTGATACTGGCCTGTTTGGTACTCTCACTGGCGGTTCATTCAATTTTAGTAGTGATCGGTTTTTATGGGTTGCGCTTATTCGGTCAGGGGTTGATGAGCCATACAGCCATATCAACAATGGCCAGAGCATTTGTAGGCAACAGGGGTAAGGCCATAAGCATTGCCACATTGGGCCATCCGATAGGAGAAGCGATACTTCCTTTGATCATTGCCCTGGGGATCAGCGCCGTAGGTTGGAGGATGAGCTTACAAATTTCAAGTCTGAGTTTACTGGTATTGGTTCTCCCCTTAGTATTTATTTTGCTTCGCAAGCAAGATTCAGGCATTCTATTTCCCCAAAAAAATAACAGTAACTCCGCAGCCGTAAGGCGCAATCCTTTGGAGGTAATGAAGAATTCTTCTTTTTGGACTATTGCTCCGGCGGTATTTATGATGGGATTCCTAAATACAGCAATCTTGTATTATCAAATAAAACTGGGCAATAGCCAAGGCTGGGAACCCTCGTGGGTGGCCGGCTCTTTATCTGTATTTGCAACAGTAAGCGCCTTTTCTATGATGGGTGCAGGGTATTTAGTAGACCGCCTGACGGCCCGTCGGCTCTTCGCTTTTATGATGATTCCTTATGTTTTTGGGTTAGCAGTGCTGGCTTATTTTGATGCGCCCATGACCTACCCGATTGCTCTGGCGGTCCTGGGGATTTCCAACGGCGCCGGCAGTACGATTAACAATGCTTTGTTTGCCGAAATATTTGGTGCCGAAGTGATTGGGTCAGTAAGGTCTGTTTTTACAACCGTCATGGTATTCAGTACCGCGCTGGGGCCACTTAGTTTTGGCCTTTTACTGGATAACGGCTGGGACTACGCCGGGATATTCTGGCTTTCTGCAACTGTACTCAGTGCAATAGTTTTATGGAGTAACCGGATCTGGATCACTTCCGAAGTACCGTCCTGAAATTAGTGACAACATAGCTGACAATAACCTCCCGGAGTTCTCCGTCTTTGTAGGTATAATCATCTCCTGAGTTTTTTCCCACGGGAGTGAGTTTGTACTGATGCTCCGCCTGGCGGGTAAATTCCTTGAAGCCGGCTTCCCGCTCTGAGAAAACCTTAACAGCACTAGCTTGAGGTTCTTCGAAATATAGTGAAATCGCCGGATTGTCAATGGGGGCCTCATGGATACTTTTTTTGCCTTCTTTGATGATCTGATAATGGCTGCCCAGCCAACGAATCTCGGTATTGTCTTTGATCTTATCATTTTTTCGCACGGTGCAATGGGAATAGGTCAATATGCCTTTTTCCACAACACAATCAAGGGTATACGCGATATTGTTGGTAAACAAAACACTGAAAGTGGCATCAGAACTGGCCTGATAGCGAACTTTATCCTCACTGATGGTCTTGCTGATTTTGAACCATCCGATTTTATTTTTTCCTACAAAAAGATCATAGTTCTTTTCAATAGTTGTCGTTTTGGGAGCGTAAGCTGTGCCGAGCAAAATGGAAATAAGAAGTAATACACTGGTTTTCATGGGTGATTGATTTGTAGCTATTCTATTGATTTTTGGCCTTTTTACTTTTAGGTTGAGCGTGCGTATAAGCATCTGCTACACTGAGTACAATTGCTATACTTTAATGTAAGCAAAATATCAGGAAGGTTGCTTTTAAATATTTGCTTTTTCAGACAATATTGAGAAATTTGTTGGTAAAAATAGAGTTGCGCAAAGTATACGCTTCCATATCGTTCTTATTCATACTTTTTGTTCCCATAATTGGCAGTTATGCCTGGTTATGTTATAAGGAGTATGAAATAGAGCGGAAAGTAGAGGCCCACATAAAAGAACACATAGAGGAAGAACGATTGGTCATTTTGAAGTTTACCCTAAAACAAACCCAAAGCTTACTGAGATGGGAGCACGCCATGGAATTTGAATATCAGGGCCAGATGTACGATGTGATCGAGAGTCGAACAGTAGGAGACAGTATTTACTACAAATGCTGGTGGGATGTGGAAGAAACAAAAGTTAAGCAACAACTAGCCGAGCTCAACCAGAAATCACCTTATCGAGATGCTGAGAAGCAAAAAGTGCAACAGCGACTTGCTCAGTTTTTTAAATCACTTTTTATTCAGCAGTATCATCCTTTATTAGCATGTATTTCATTTTACCAAACTATCAAAGCTGCGGTTACTCATCATTATCGTTCGCTTTGCTTCCAACCTCCATTTCCGCCCCCCAGGGATTGACGTTCCATTCTTTTTATTACCACTTAATTAAAACCTGTTTTGGAGGGTTTGCCAAAGCTTTTACTGACTGTTAAATCAGCTTTATCAGTAATGTAGTAGCTATGGCCAAAACTTATGAAGCTTTAGCGTATGAAAAAATATATCTTATCAGGACTATTTTTGAGCTGGATCGTCGTATCCTCTGCTCAGACTATTACTATTGTCGAGGAAAATTCTGCTGCACCTATCGAACTTGCCACTGTAAGTTGTGATACTTCCAGGTCTTTTGAAATCACCAATGCGGAAGGGCAGGCAGATATTTCCAACTTCTCAGGTTCGAGCCAGATACAAATCCGGTCTTTAGGCTACAAAACCCTCACCTTGAGTTTTGAGGAATTAGAAGGGATGGGCTTCCAGATAGGAATGCAAAGTAGCAATTTGAACCTAAACGAAATAGTGGTGTCGGCTACTCGTTGGCGGCAATACTCCGATAATGTCCCCGCTTCTATCATTTCGATTTCTCCTTCTGCTGTGGCGTTTCAGAATCCACAAACGGCGGCTGACCTATTGGGGACTTCCGGTAAAGTTTTTATTCAAAAAAGTCAGCAAGGTGGCGGGAGCCCAATGATCAGGGGGTTTGCCACCAACCGATTAATTTATACTGTGGATGGGGTGCGGATGAATACGGCGATTTTCCGGGGGGGGAATATTCAGAATGTTATCAACCTTGATCCCTTGGCCATTGAAAATACGGAAGTTTTATTCGGCCCTGGATCGGTTATTTATGGTAGTGATGCTATTGGAGGGGTAATGAGTTTTCAAACGTTGACCCCTCAGTTATCTCTTAATGGCGGTACGTTGATAAAAGGCAAAGCTGTGGCTCGCTACTCAACAGCGAACGATGAGAAAACCGGGCATTTTGATATTAATATTGGAGGAAAAAAATGGGCGATAGCCACCAGCTTTAGTTCCTGGGATTATGGCCACCTTAGGCAGGGTAGTAATGGCCCTGACGACTATCTGAAGACATCTTACGTGGAGCGTCGCAATGGAGAAGATGTCATTCTAGAGCAAGAAAATCTGCTTTTACAGGTTCCTTCGGCTTATTCCCAGATTAATTTGTTACAAAAAGTACGCTTCCGTCCTAATGAAAAGTGGAATTTTGAATATGGTTTTCACTATTCAGAAACTTCACCGTACGGTCGTTATGATCGTCACAATCGGCGGCGTAATATTTTGCCACGGTATGCAGAGTGGGATTATGGTCCTCAAAAATGGATGATGAATAACCTGAACGTGAGTCATAATGCTCAGCATCCCTACTATGACCAAATGACCTTGAGGCTAGCTCAGCAGTCCTTTGAGGAAAGCCGGATCAGTAGAGACTTGAATAGCGATGATCGGGAGGTGAGAGGAGAGAATGTGGATGCCTATTCTCTGAACCTGGATTTTACCAAATCCTTCAATACTCGGCATACTTTATTTTACGGCGCAGAGCTGGTACAGAATGATGTAAGATCTATTGGGACAAACGAAAATATCAATACGGGAGTCGTCACGGATGGTCCTGATCGTTATCCACAGTCAACCTGGCGTTCATTGGCTATTTACCTTAATGATGAATTTCGTTTAAATGACAAGTGGACTTTTCAGGCGGGCTTACGATATAACCAATTCATTTTGGATGCAGACTTTAGTACCAATATCGATTTTTATCCTTTTCCTTTCAACAATGCCAATATTTATAATGGTACTTTAACGGGTAGTCTTGGTACTGTTTTTCGGCCTGATCCCACATGGGTGATCAAGGCCAATTTTGGCACGGCTTTTCGTTCTCCCAATGTGGATGATATAGGCAAGGTATTTGATTCGGAGCCAGGAGCTGTAGTAGTGCCTAACCCTGAATTGGAGGCTGAATATGCTTATAATTTCGATCTGGGGTTTACTAAGGTGTTTGATGATCGGCTCAAGCTGGATTTGACGGGATATTACACCATTTTGGACAACGCATTGGTACGTCGCAATTTTCAGATAAGCGGTCAGGATACTATTCTTTATGATGGTACTTTGAGTCAGGTACAGGCCATTCAGAATGCCGCCCGGGCTAATGTTTATGGTCTTCAGGCTGGTATAGAGATAAAGTTATTGGAAGGGTTCAGTCTTAGTTCTGATCTGAATTATCAGGTGGGAGAAGAAGAATTAGAAGACGGATCGAGGAGTCCGTCCAGACATGCGGCGCCGATGTTTGGTTCTACACGTTTGAGCTATCGATCGGGCAGGTGGAATCTACAATTTTACGCAATTTATCAGGTGGAGCAATCACACGAAGATTTGGCCTTCAGTGAGCGCCGTAAAACGGAAATTTATGCACTTGATGAAAATGGCAACACCTACGCTCCGGCCTGGTATACTTTGAATATTAAGGCACAATATCAGTTCAATGAGCGTATCGGCCTGAATATCGGCCTGGAAAACCTAACTGATCAGCGGTATAGGCCTTATAGCTCTGGTATTTCGGGGCCTGGGAGGAATTTGATGGTGAGTGTGAGTGCTGGGTTTTAAGTGTCTTTTTCTAAAAGATGTCATATCTAAATATGACATCTCTTACCCGTATTGATGAAAATTTGCTCAAATGCTTGATAAATGAGCCGGATGAGCCCTTTTTTCAGACATGTCATTTCTAGAAATGACATGTCTAGACATGACATGTCTTGAGGGAATAATACAAGACTACAACCCATTCTGTCAATAGAATGGCCTAATATCTACTCCAGAGAAGTATACAGTTCTGGCCGAAATTTCGGCGTACAGATGCATAAAAAGATCAAATCAAAATCTGAAATATTAGTGATGCGCTGTGTTTCTCCAGCT
Organism: uncultured Saprospiraceae bacterium; assembly: GCA_964628385.1. Classification (GTDB taxonomy): domain Bacteria; phylum Bacteroidota; class Bacteroidia; order Chitinophagales; family Saprospiraceae; genus JANQPA01. The sequence continues at coordinate 2,372 of CAZVOD010000091.1, read as the reverse complement.
CTAATTTGTACGACATCGCCGGAGCTTACTCGATGCTTTGAGGTCCCACCCACCTCTACAGCTCCTACTCCCTCAAGGATATAGTAATACTCGTCGGCTTGCAAGTGGTGAAGCTTGGTCGTTTCACCAGGTACTCCCCGGGCCCTAGCAATAGAAAGGTTCTTAGACGACTCACTGTTGAGAATTTCAATGATGTGACAGCCTTCTTCCAAAAAGTATTCTTGCTCTGGTTGAGTGGTATAGATCATAAATCTGATATTTCCTTCTCTAATAAACAAAAGACTTGTTCCGAAGGAGTAGAATAGTGGTAAAAAATACCCTATCCCAACACCTGCAAAACAAGTCTAACAATTAAGCGGCAGAGATAAGGTATAGCTATTCTCCGGAATTACCCAAGGGGATGGCAAGTACCCATAATGGGGTCCTTTATTAAAATTGAAGCTCTACTCTTGCGAGCGAAGTCCCTTCAGGTTCTACTAGTAGGGAGTCCTGATTATGTAGGGCGAAGAAAACATTATCTTCCTGGTGGGATAATATATATCGGATTTTGTCAAACTCGTTTATGTGAAACTTACCCCTAACCCTGCCGGAGTTATCAAAAATCTTATGATATAAATTTTTATCGTTAGTAATATTGCCTCTCTTGTAAGCTAACATAGTATAACCCTCAAAACAATAAATATTAGCAAACCAAGTCCCATCGTGATCCCTCACAAAGTTAGCTTGTAACTTATCTTTTTCTGACCATTCCAGCGGTTGACAAAAAATTGCATCATCGATATTCATATCATGAGTAGGTAGCTTACTCATTTTATTGCTTAAATCGTATCGAAATATTTTATCTTCTAATTTGTCATAAACAACTTTCAATTCATTATTCTTCTCATCAATTGCAATGAAAGGTTCATAAAAAGTCGTTTGGAATATACCTTTTTGAAATTTACTATCCCTCGGATAGGGGATACTGTCTGTGCACTCGCAGTTTTTCTTATCATAAATTTTGATAGGGCTTACTTTTTCTACAAACTCTTTGCTACCCACTTCTAGATCTAAATCTTTTAAATGAAAGGCTGATACAATATAATTCTCTCTGTTTACTAATATTCTGGCAGGATCGAAACCAGATATGATGATTACCATGGACTCAAATTTACAGTGGTTTTTTATTTCTCCTGAAAGAGCTAGTGTCATTATTCCCTGTTCGTGAAGCACCACTATCTCTTGTTGTGATTTATCAAAAACAACATTTATAACACTACTTACTCCATCAGGTCCCTCATCTTTTAGTTTTATTTTTTTGAATAAAGAACCTTCCTCATCAAAAAGCATCAATGTCTTGCCACTTTCCCGTGTTCCTAAATAGCCTGTGCCCTCCGCGTAATCACGCAACCGACAAGTATAGGTTTTATTTTTTAAAAGCATAGGGTCGGGAAAATCTAGTTCTACTTCAACCTCTTCATTCTGAAGGGGTTCAGCCGTCTCATTGCAGGAAAATAATACAAAAAGTACCAGTATACCAGTGAAAACTTGATTTAATTTCATAAAATATGGTGTTTTAAGGCTGTAGATATATATGTTGTTCAGTAGCAAATTCCGATACCTGTGAAATTAAAAATTTAAAACTATTAATTTATACAGGCATTGGAAAACGATTAAAATCTTTCAAAATTAGTTTCCTTGAACCTCTTTTATGCCAATACATTTACAAGTTGGAGTTGGATCTGGTGCATCAGCTGGAGGTCTCGTACAACATGCATAGGCAGCTGAGGAACAGCCTACAGAGCAGGTTTCCCCTCCGCCAGAACAAGAGCAGCTAACGGTGTAGCCATTACACCCACATTCACCATTGCCTTGTTCCTCCGAAGATGCAGAGAAATAGCTATTCAGAGCATTTGAGACGGCTCCTTCATTGAATAGAATTTCTCTATCTTTTTTGAAATATTTTCTACCAAAACCATACAGGTCAACAGAAGTAAAATCCCCCAGTTTTTCCTTTAAATCAGAAGAAACTTTATAATCAGATAATTTAAAAAGTATTAACTGTTTTCTTTTTCTCACCAGAATCATGTTATTAAAAACAACCATTTCCTTTGCGTCATTTTTTAAGCTAGCTAATTTAGCTTGAAAACTTTGTAATAGTATTGCCCTTGATAGTGTTTCTTTTTCACTGTTTGGTATACATATTAAAGCAATTTTATCGTCACCTATAATTATTGTATTATGCTCAATATATTCAGCATCAAATTCGTTCGCAATTTCCTTTAAATCTGTATTTACAGAAAATATACTAGAAAAAATTAATAATAAAATGTAACTCATTTTTGATAACATTTAAATGACACTTACTCTTTTTAAAGGTTTTCGGCAATCTC
>CAZVOD010000090.1:12945-17255 GCA_964628385.1 uncultured Saprospiraceae bacterium | reverse complement strand
TTAAACCTAAATTAAATTGATATGCAAAAAAAAATGCTCTTTTCCCTGCTTCTGGCTGCTGCGTTCACCTTTAGTTTGCATGCACAGTCTTGTGATCCGCTAGGTGATCCCATTAGCCTGGGTGGTGATAATCACGATAATGGCTTTCAGGGCGTTGACCCTTCCTTTGCTGCCGTATCTTTGAATAATGGTAACTTTGTAGTCTCCTGGGAATCGCGTAATGCTATTGATGGCGACCAGGGAGGGGCATTTTTTCAGGTATTTCGTCAGGATGGAATGGCCATTACTGATGTTATTACCCCTTATGCCGATATAAACGCTGCCGGTCAGGGTGATCAGGGACTTTTTGCACCTAAAGTTATTGCACTCCAATCCGGGTTTGTGATTACCTGGGAATCTGAAAACGGCCCCGGTGATACGGGTCCCTCCGGTGGTGCTGACCTGGAGGCACAGGATGTTTTTTTCAGAGTATACAATGACAATGGAGAAGCTATTTCTGCCTCCGTACGCCTCGATAACAACAACAGAGAAGACATTTTAGAATACATTCTACCCTTAACCAATGGTGGATTTGCTATGTTGGCAAGTATTGGCGAAGATGGCTCCGGTAATACAGATGATTTCTTTATTTACACTTTCGACGCGCAGGGGCAACAATTAACTGGTGGCCCAGTCAATATTTCTGATAGTACTCACGATGGTGGCTTCCAAATGATCAATAAAGATCAAGCTATGGCAGCCCTTCCCGATGGTCGCTTTGCAGTAACCTGGGAGGCTCGTGGAGGTATTGATGGCGATGGTACTGGAGTTTTCCTACGAATTTTCAATGCCGATGGTAGTGCACTAACAAGTATACTTAGGCCAGATGCTGATTCAAATCCAACTGGAGCAGGAAACCAAGCGCTTTTTGGCTCCAGAGTAATCGCTCTTGCTAATGGAAACTTAGCAGTTGCATTCACCTCCGAAGGAGGTCCAAGAGATGAATCTAAAGATATTATCTACCGTGTATATGATGCCAATGGTAATTCGCAGTCGGAATCTTTTATTGCTAATTTTAGTGATCCTGTCAGGCAAGGTTCCCAAAATTTGAATAGTCTTATTCCACTTTCAGATGGAAATTTTGCTATCCTTTATCAGACAGAAGATGGTAGGAATGATTATTACTTTAGTGTAATCAATGGAAGTAATGGACAATCCGTAAGCAATAGCACTGAAATCAGCGGAGGTATCCACACAGAAGTGCTTACCACTGTACCATTCAGGAACGTGGGCTTCATCCCACTAAGTAATGGTAGCTTTGCTATTGGTTGGACGGCATATGGCGATGCTGATGGCGACAATACAGGAGTCTATTACCGTATATTCAATGCTTCAGGTACAGCCCAAATTCCTGCTACATTAGTTTACAGTGACATAAATGCTGAAGGTACTGGGACTCAGTCTTTATTTGGCCCTATTTTGGAAGCATTAGAAGAGGGCTTCGTAGTCGCCTGGGAGTCAGAAGGCGGCCCTGGTGACGTGGGCAAAGATGTTTACCACCGTGTAATCAACAATGACGGTACGCCATTCTGTGGTACTACTAAAACTAATAGTGGCAACGATGCGATAAGTGAAAATTTAAGCTTCGTACAGCCCCTCGACAATGGCAATTTTGTTGTGATTTATTCCAATACTGATGCGGGCAATACAGATGATTTATTTTTGAGTGTGACAGGAGTGGAGCCAGCTGTGGTATGCCCAACAATAGGAGATATTATTAGCTCACCCAATCCAATATGCGTTGGGGATGTAGCGACCTTCACCGTTACTGGCCTGGAAAATATGGCACAAGCTGATAATGGTGAGCAAGATTATGGCATTTCTTTTATACAAAGTTCATCCACTGATATTGATCCTTATACACAAGGTACACTTCTTGGTACAGTGTCATTCGAAAATTTAGAAGATGGTGGAACTTCCGCTTCTATCGAACTTCCAGCATTGGCTGCTGGTGAATTTAACATCTATGCCAGATTATTCATAAACCCATCGGATGAAACTTGCCGTCCATTCTCACAAGGAGTAGCTAATATTCTAAATCTACCAAACGTCACTTTTACGGTGCCAGAAGATATTTTTGAAGATGCTGGTGTACAAACTGGCCTTGGTGGTGGTATGCCTACCGGAGGAATTTATTCTGGCCCCGGTGTCACAGACGATGGCAATGGCATGACCTTCAGCTTTGATCCAGCAGTAGCTGGTGGTGTGGGGAATTACACCATTACTTATACCTTCACAGCGGCAGAAGGCTGCGAAGGTTCGGCTAGTGATGATATTACTGTCCTGGAGCGCCCTTTAGTCATCACTCCAATAAGTGACATTGATGATGTCGATGCATCCGGCGTAGCGCTGTCTATTGGCCAGGAAGTGGCCCTACAGGGAGTAGTTCATTGTGCAGATTTTGAATCTTTAGCCGGTTATAACTTCTTTATGATTGATTCCTTAGGTGATGGCATTTTGGTGTCTGGCTTTGGAGCAGTTAGCGGTTATTTAGAACCTACTGAAGGAGATGAAATTCTTGTAGAAGGTGTTATTGATCAATTTGAGGGGCAACTTGAAATCGCTCCAAATAGCATTACTTTAATATCTCAAGGTAATGAGCTGGTAGGCCCGATTCTGGTAATTGGCCTGGATGAATCTTTGGAAGGTAAATATGTAGATCTGGAAATCAATAATGTCATTCAGGAAGATGTTGAATTGATTGATTTTGAAAATGGTAATTTTAATTTACTCATACCAACTCCTCAGGATACCTTTACTATTTTTCTCTTAGGAGTTGCCGGGATTGAACGTGAGTTCATAGAAGAATTCTTAGCCTTAAATGACATCGCAAGCTACACCATAACAGGCCTTGTAACGCAAGTAGATGATGAAATACCATTTGATGATGGATATACTTTAGTAGCCTGCTCTGAGCTTGGCTTCGACTTTGTATCTGCTGCTAGTGAACCAGCCTGGGCTAATGAACTATTGATATTTCCGAATCCAACTTCCTACGAGATAAATATCAGTGCACCTGTAAATATCGAGCAGTTGCGTGTTATGAATACGCAGGGGCGTTTAGTCCGGATTGTAGCGATTGAAAACATCACCTATACATTGGATATGAGTTCACTCCCAAATGGGGTATACCAAATCCAGCTGATCAACGAAGCCGGACTGGTAAATCGGCAGATCGTAAAGCAATAGTTAGGTAGCACGAATTAATTTAGTCCGTAGACTTTATTGAATGAATTTGAGCTATTTCTTGTTGAAAACATAGATTTATTTCAAAACATAATATATAAGTCTATTCTTTCTCAAGGGTAGACTTTTTTAATAAAATATAACAATACTGGAGTACAGTATAAACATCTAAAACTTTGGAAATCAAATTATTAGAGTCATTATTTTTTATCTTTAAAAACTGGTAAATCGTTCAAAAAACACATACATTTAAGAGAAATGAATTATAACATGGCACTAGAAGAAAGGTATGTTAATCCATTTACGGATTTTGGTTTTAAAAAACTATTCGGAACGGAGATCAATAAAGATTTAGTAATCGACTTTCTGAATCAGCTTCTACCGGAGCACCATCAAATCAAGGATTTATCTTACACACCAACAGAGCAGTTAGGTACTACTCAAGTGGATAGAAAGGCTATTTTCGATTTATATTGTAAGAGTAATACCGGAGAGCGGTTTATTGTAGAAATGCAGAAAGCCCACCAGAATTATTTCATTGACCGATCCGTGTTTTATGCCAGTTTTCCCATTCAGGAACAAGCAAAAAAAGGAGCGTGGGACTATCAATTGGCAGCAGTTTATACGATCGGCATTTTAGATTTTGTTTTTGATGATAATGGAGATAGGAGAGAGGTCCTTCATGAAGTTAAGTTGAAAGATCAGGATTGCCAGATATTTTATGATAAGCTTACCTTTATTTATCTTGAAATGCCTAATTTTACAAAGGCCGAATCAGAATTAAAAACAACTTTTGATAAGTGGCTTTACGTACTAAAGCATTTACCAGATTTACAAAGACGCCCGGCTGCCTTACAGGAAAGAGTTTTTAAAAAGTTATTTGAAACAGCCGAGATTGCAAAATTTTCTCGCGATGAGATGTCTCAATATCAGAATAGTCTGAAATATTATCGGGATATGAAAAATGTCATTGATTATGCTTTTGTAGATGGGCGGGAAGAAGGAAAAGCCATTGGATTAGAAGAGGGGAGAACCGCTGGGTTGGAGGAAGGAAAGCGCGAGGGAAAACTTGAGGGAAAACTTGA
>CAZVOD010000090.1:0-12845 GCA_964628385.1 uncultured Saprospiraceae bacterium | reverse complement strand
GAGGGAAAACTTGAGGGAAAACTTGAAGAGAAAGTTGAAGTAGTCAAGAGAGGTCTGAAAGCAAAGATGCCAGCAGAATCTATAGCTGCCATTGTAGATATGCCCCTTGAAGAAGTAGTAGCACTGATTGAAAAGTTACAGCGTTAGTTCTTCTTTATACAGAAACGGTTTGGGGTAATTTTTTTCCTATACTATTTATCAAAAATTTTATTGCCTGAAAATGGAGAAACAATATTACTTAACATAATATAAATTATAGGCAAGTAGTGGTCAAATAATTAACAGTTTTAAAGGGTATCAATTCGCAAATTTTATTTAGATAATCAGTGGACAGATGCAACCTTTGTATTCTAAAATTAACTTTATATAATCTCGATTTTTTAGGGATCGGCCAAACTTTAAAAGCAAATGCCTCAAAATAAGAAAACATTCGCTACGCCAATTTTTGTACTTATCCTGGTGCTGATAATACTGGCTTTTGCGCTGTATTCGTACATAAAAGAAAATGAGCGATTACAAAGCCAGATGCAACTTATACAGGAAGCTTCGGCAAGTAAGATACAGCAATTAGAAAAGCGGATAAATAGCCATCAACCAGCATCTTACGAATTCCTTCCCCTGGCGGCTTCTGTTCAGTACCACGGTATACCATACGACGTCTACCTGATCAATATTCAAAGAACCCACCTACAACTTTATCTAAACGATTCATTCGGAGCACCTTACTCCTCATTCGAAGCCATAAAAAATGCTCATGAGGACGAGTATCAGCGGATGGTATTTGCCATGAATGCTGGCATGTACAACATAGCTGATCGTTTCGGAAATGCTTGCAGTGCCATGCAATTTGATGGTAATGGCTACATTAGCGTACCATCCTCTGCGAGCCTTCGCTCTCCCACCACTGCCTTAACTATTACTGGATGGTTCAGGCTGGAAAGGAATTCGAAAGATGACCGCACCCAGCTACTCTGGGTTACCATGGTCTGTAAATCTAATAATAGTAACGAATCAGATAACAGTCCGCAGTATCGGCTGCAGCTTACTGAGAAGACTGTTTCCCTGAATACCGATTTTACGGAAGAGGCTAATCAACGTTGGCAACTCAACAAGTGGTATCACGCAGCGCTAGTATACAGCGGAAGTATGGTAAAAGCTTATTTAAATGGAGAACAATTTTTTTCTTATCCCTATTTTGGACAGCTTTCCTCTACTAATTCTGATTTGGAAATTGGCAGAGACGTTCCCGGGAATAAGGAACTTTTTGTTGGACAACTTGATGATATTTACATCTTTAACCGGGCACTTTCTAAAAATGAAATTATGCAAATCTATAAAGATCAATCCAACAAAAACCTCACCTATGATCCTTGTAGTGGAGAACCTACTCTGGCAGATTCAAAGCCACTCCCTCCTACTCCACCACGCAGCCGAAATCGAACTCCAGATAAAGGAACAGAGCAGCCAATACCGGAAAAAGAGTCGGAGTTCAGTCCTTATCTAGGGGATGATACGCCTTCTTCCGAAAAGGAAATCACCAATTTTGAAGTAGAAGGTCCTTATGAAGGTATGACGGGACAGCCGATGATTTGGGAAGGCGACACTGTTTATTTTCAGGAGACAGTGACGGTAAAAAACAGCAATATCACCATTTATCCATACGACCATCAAAGAGAAGATGGAGATATCATTTCTCTAAACATAAATGGCGTTTGGCTTTTGGAAAATTACACTATAAGAAATAAGGGAAAAGATGTAAAGCGCGCTAGCTTATCATTGCTACCGGAAAAGGAAAACTATTTGATTTCTAAAGCTTGGAATTTGGGTAAAGTTCCGCCCAATACCCTTACCCTGGAGATTGATGATGGTAGCCAGGCTCCCAAGATCGTCACAATCAACTCTGAAATAGGTAAAAGCGGCGCCATAAAAATTATATACAAGCCCGAAAAATAAACTGAGAAGTAAATAGATGTCCGGCTGAGCTTACAGTATACAACTCCTCATGGCTCAGGCGGCCTTATTACCAACCCTGGAGAAGCTGGAGCTCATAAAAAAGTATAGTATTATCACTTAGATTTTACCTCCTTGAGCCTATGATTTTCAGAAATAAATATAAAATCAGGTCTTTTCCTTGGAAAGTAAATGCTACATAGCCTATATTGATGGTCAGTTTTAACCGATACACAGGCAGGTAATGGAACACACACACATACTTACAAATCTACGAAAGATCATAAGGGCAGTCAATTTGGAGGGCAAACGTATAGAAAAGGAACACGGTATTAGTATCCCGCAGCTTCTTTGTCTGAGTTTTTTGAATAACCGCCCTGGGTTTCAGGCTTCCAACAAGGAGATCAAAGATCATTTACAGCTCAATGCCAGTACGGTAACGGGTATTATTTCCAGACTGGAGCGTAAGGGGTATGTCGCTCGTTTGCCCAAACATAAAGATAAGCGAGTAGCTCTGATTGCCCTGACCGCCAAAGGAGCTGATCTCTTGGAAAGAGCGCCAGAGCCTCTACACGAGCAGCTGTCAATAAAGCTTTCTGACCTGCCCGAAGAAAAAGTTAATGAACTACAAAATGCATTCAATGTAATTATAGACTTCTTGAATATCGAAGGAGTGGATGCCTCTCCCATTATCACTTCTGGAGCTGAAATCTCCAATAGCTAGCCTCAGCTCGACTTTAGCGATCATTTGATTTCACTGATGGCTAGGGCTGCTTAAAGTGCTAAATTCAAACCGCTTCTAACAGACGCGCCTTTTAATCAGGCGTGAAATCTCCATAACTTTTTTACTACTTCTTGATAATTCCTTTTTTCATACTATTTTTTCTGAGTGACAAATTTATTGTTGTATAAAGTATTTTTTGCAATATAATTATCTGTTTACGCGGCACAAATAAAAATTTTGAGCTAAAGTAGTTTTTAAACTGTAATTTAGGAACAAAAAAGATTGAACCTCTGCTACCTTTCTTGGTTAACGTTACCATATACTTTCTATGCAAAACAAATTAACTTTTTACTTTTGCAAAATGGTAATTTTGTTAACAAAATTTTAATAGATATGAAATTTACACTTACCAGGAATGCTGAGATGAAAGTAGGTTGGATGAAGAAACTGCTTTCTTTCTTAGTGTTAACTCTATGTTTTTCAGCCATTTCTATGGCACAGACTAAAATAATCAGTGGTTTGATCACTGATGTTGATGGAGAGCCGCTCATTGGTGCTAACGTTCTAGTTAAGGGAACCTTAAAAGGAACAGCCACTGACTTCAATGGAAAGTTTGAGCTGCAAATAAATGAGGGGGATAAAAAGCTCTCTGTTTCCTACACTGGATTCTCCACCAAGGAAGTTTCTATAGGAGATAAAACAGAGTTTAACATTACATTGAAAGAGTCAGTAGACTTGTCAGAGGTAGTAGTTACAGCGCTTGGTGTAAAGCGTGAAGAAAAAGCTTTAGGTTATTCTGTCCAAAAGCTAGATGCTAAACAAATTTCGACCGTAAAACCAGTCAATGTAACCAATGCTCTGGCCGGTAAAGTATCGGGTGTATATGTAACTGGTTCTGCAGCCGGTCCTACAGCATCTGCCAATATCAACATTAGAGGAGCGGCTTCCCTACTGGGTAACAACCAGCCACTATTCGTTGTGAATGGTATGCCGGTAACTAATGAATTATACAGTTTTGATGACGGTTTAAACGGATCCAGTACTATTGACTTTGGAAATGCTGCTCAGGTGATCAACCCTGATGACGTTGCCTCTATAAACGTATTGAAAGGGCCAGCAGCTTCAGCTTTGTACGGATCTCGTGCTGCCAATGGTGTTATCCTTGTAGAAACCAAAACTGGCGAAGGTGCAGAAGGATGGGGAGTTGAAGTCAACTCTACTACCACTTTTGAAGACATTTTGAAGATGCCAAACTTCCAGAATACCTATGGTTTTGGTGGTGCAGGTAGGTATTCCTACCTAAATGGTTCTAACTACATTGGTGACCAGGAATACTACGAAGCTTACGGAGAAAATTGGGGGCCAAGAATGAATGGACAGCTTATCAAGCAATTTAATTCTAACGGTGAGCCTGTGCCTTTTACTCCTGCCCCTGATAACGTAAGGAACTTTTACCGGACAGGTATCACCTCAATCAATAACATCTCTTTTAATAATAATACAGATGATGGTGATTTTCGCTTGTCTTATACTAGGCTAGACCGCCGTGGTATTATGCCCAATACTAACTTGAAGAGAAATACTTTCCAGGCAAGTATCGGCCGTAGCCTACTTGATGAAAAACTTACTGTGAGAGCTAATGCAATGTACATTGCTTCAGGTTCTGATAATGTACCTAACTCCGGATATGATGAATCTTCGTCTATTCAGTATGGATGGTTATGGTATCCAAGGCAGGTAGAAATCGGTGACTTGAGAGACTACTGGGTGCCAGGCTTGGAAGGTGTACAGCAGCGTTATGTAGAAAACCTTTGGGTAAACAATCCATGGTTTATTATCAATGAAAACACCAACTCTTTCCAGAGTAGCCGTTTGATTGGTAATGTTAAATTAGAATATGCTTTCAATGATCGCTTGTCGTTGAGATTCAGATACGGAGCAGATGTATTGAATGAAGAGCGTCAGTTCAGAAGAGCGCCTTCTACCAAAGCAGTATTGTTGGGAAGTTACAGAGAAGATGAGATTACATTCTCGGAGACTAATGCCGAAGCGTTATTATCTTATAGCAGTGATCGTTCTAACGGTTCTGATTTCCAGTTTGATGTTAAGGTCGGCGGTAATATCATGAAGCAAGACGCCAACTTCCTTATCGCCAATAATCCGGAACTTCAGTTCTTCGGTACTGATGAGAGTATTTATACTTTGACAAATGCGCGCTCCGGTGTGCTGGTAGAGTCACAAAAAACACAGACAGGTATCAATTCATTGTTTGGATTGGCTACTGTTTCGTATAAAAACTTCCTGTACTTTGATGCTTCCTTCAGAAATGACTGGAATAGTACTTTGGTAAATCCGGTAGTAGGAATTGATAATTCGAATTATTCTTTTGGATATCCTTCGTTCTCCTTAAGTGCTATTATTTCAGAGCCATTAAACTTGGCAGCGAATTCACCTATTTCTTTCCTTAAAGTGAAAGCTAACTACGCAGAGGTAGGTAATGGGGCTCCACCGTATGCTTTTGGTAACACCTTTACACCAAGACCTTCATTTAATGGGAATTCTGTATTTACCACTAACAGAACTATTGCTAATGCCAACTTGACAAATGAGACCACTGAGGCCTTTGAATTTGGTGTAGACATTCGTTTGTGGAATAACAGATTCAGATTGGATGCGACTTATTATGACATGTTGAGTTTTGACCAGGTAATTGAATTACCTGTTGCTAACTCAAGTGGATATGACTTTAACCTGACTAATGGTGGTTCTATCAGAAATAAGGGTATTGAATTATTCTTAACAGGTACGCCAATTTTGAAAGATAACTTCTCCTGGGATATCACACTAAATGTGGGTCACAATAGAGCTATCGTAGAAAGCTTACCTGATGCAATTGAAAGTAATAGATACTCTATTATTGCGGATTTATTCCCCGGCGATGGTGGATCTGACTTGGAATATGTAGCAGAAGAAGGCGAGTTACTTGGACAGCTTTACGGTCTTGGTTTTGTAAGACACCCAGAGACCAACGAAATCATTCACCAGGATGGTTTACCATTATTGACCGATGAGAAAGTATCAGTTGGTTCTTACCAGCCTGATGTACGTTTGGGATTGGCCAATGATTTCACATTTGGTAATTTCAATGTAAGCTTTTTGGTTGATGGTCAGATCGGAGGTAAGATTTATTCCCGTTCTCACGCGCTATACAATACAGGTGGTACCATTACTAATAATAATGACCCCAATCTTCCAATCTCTTCTCTGGATGGTAGAAATACTTTCAGTGTATCTTATGACAATGACGGTGACCCCGTATATACACCCGATCAAATTGGTGGCGGTGTTGTAGGTCCTGGTCTAAAGTGGGAAGATTTGAACGAAGATGGTCAAATTGACTTTGATACAGAAACATTCCCTAATGATGTAGCAGTACAGCCAGGTGGTATAGGATACGTTGGTTATTTCTATGCTTACTACGGAAATGGCTTTAACAGAGACAACATTGAGGCATCAACATTTGACGCTACTTATTTCAAGCTAAGAGAAGTGAGTATTGGTTACAGCTTGCCACAAAGCTTCCTGGAAAAAGTGGGAATCGCTAACGCAAGAGTATCATTGGTAGGTAGAAACTTGTTCTTATTCTCAGACGTCCCAACGATCGATCCAGAAACTTATGCCATTAGAAATGGGGTATTTGTAAATGGATTTGAAAGTCAGCAGATTTTCTCTACACGTAGTGTAGGATTTTCTTTGAACCTTGGATTCTAGAGTACACGGTATCGAGAGTATTTTTTTCGTTGATAACAGCGAAAAAAGTTACTCTCCTACCATTGAGAAAAGTCTTGACATCAATTTTCTATTTAACCCAGGTGCAGACTTCGGTCTCACCCTATCTAAAAGATAAATAATGATTAAACTAAAATATATTCCATTCCTGCTTTTGTCCCTACTCCTATGGAGTTGTGAGCAATTTGAGGAATTCAATGCCAATCCTAATGAACCGACGCAGGTTTCTGCTGATGTTCTATTACCTAACGCTATTCGTACCAGTGTGAATGCTTCGGTAGAAGCTTCCTTTCTGGTAGGCAATAACGCGGCACAATTGACAGCAAAAACGCTTCGTCTGGAAGTAGATGCTTACAACTGGAATGCATTTCCTACTTACTGGGAAAACTTCTACACCGCTCTGACTGACGTAAGTACACTGGAAAATCTGGCGATCGAAAGTGGTAATACCAATATGGAAGGCGCTGCTATTATTACCAGATCATGGATATTTTCCATCCTAACCAATGCATACGGTGACATTCCATATTTTAATGCTATTGAAGGAGCAGAAAACAATTTCACTCCGGCTTATGATAATCAGCAGGATATCTATCAGGATATCCTGAGCGAGCTGGATCGGGCTGATGACCTTCTGGCTGATGGTTCTGGAATAATCGGTGGCGATATCTTACTAGGCGGTGATCCTTCACTTTGGAGAAAGTTTGGTAATTCTCTTCGTTTGCGTCTGCTAATGAATGCCAACCAGCAGATCAGCGATGCAGGCAGCCAATTTGCCAGCATTGCCAATGAAGGAAATATCATGAGTAGTAATGCTGATAATGCGGTGCTACGTTACACAGGAGCTTTTCCTAATGCTTTTCCATTGATCCCAATTAAGCAAGGTGATTTTGATGCTGTAGCCTTAAGTGAAGCATCGTTAGCTTCTATGCAAAGGACACAGGACCCAAGATTGCTGAGATATGCACGTCCCAATAACGAAGATTTTACAGAGAACCCAACTTTCCTCGGAGCCATTAATGGTCAGGGAGAAAATTGTACCAAGGCTGGTGCATCGCGTTTGGGTGTGCAATACTTCAATTATCCTAACCTGACTCCGGCTTCCTCCCTAGGCCTACCAATTGCTGATGGCCTTGTAATGACCTATCCAGAAGTTGAGTTTTTATTGGCGGAAGCTGCGGCCATGGGCTGGATTAACGATGATATCGAAACGCATTACAGAGCGGGTATTGAGGCCTCTATGGATTACTACATGGTAGATTATGCTCCATTTGGCTATACTGACTTTGAAGATTTTTACACTAATTCTGGTGCCGCTTACAGTGAGGTGAAAGATATTTGGGAACAGAAGTGGTTAGCGTTGTTCTTTAATGGATTGCAGCCTTATTTTGAGGTAAGAAGATGGTACATCGCCGAAGGTGCTGGTTTTGAAAGTATCCCATTTCTGGATGCAACTTGTGGTAACCTAAATGATGACAGATTACCGATACGCTTTTTATATCCCGGTCAGGAGCAAAGTTTAAATAATGCCAATTACCAGGCCGTTATTGGACAATTTGGTGATTATAGCCAGAATTCTCCGATGTGGTTAGTACAATAAAACAGTAAAAAATCCTTATAATAGAGGCTGTTCTGAAAAAGAGCAGCCTTTAATTTTTTGTAGCGTGCCAGCCAACCTTTCACTACTGAATATCCAAAAGAGAGGGGGTGTTTGATAAGAAAAAAAGAACACGCTGAGCTTTGCTGCTGTTCAAACAGTATTTTTGAAGTTTTGGGAAAAATAGTGAAGAAATGAGTAAGTTAAGCAACAAGTACGGTAAGTATTTTGATGTGCATGCACCTGTGTTTTACCCTTCTGCAGTGCTTATTGTCATTTTCATTGCCTTGACATTGATCATAGGAAAACCAATGGAAAAGATTTTTAGCAATATCCAATCTGGAATGGCTGATTACGCCGGTTGGTTTTTTGTTATGGCGGTAAATATTTTTGTAGGTTTTGCCCTTTTTCTGGCTTTCTCCAAGTTTAGAGATATCAGACTCGGCGGTAAGGATGCCAAACCGGAATTCAGTACTTTTGCCTGGTTTGCCATGCTGTTTTCTGCCGGTATGGGTATTGGTTTGTTGTTTTTCAGTGTAGCAGAGCCCATGACGCACTACGGTACCCCTCCCGTACCCTACAGCAATCAGGCTGAACGAGCTAACAACGCCATGACCTACACTTTGCTTCACTGGGGCCTACACGCATGGGCTATCTATGCATTAGTAGGACTGGCACTGGCTTTCTTCACTTTTAACCAAGGCCTGCCCCTAACTATTCGGTCTGTTTTTTATCCGCTGTTGGGGGATAGAATATATGGTCCCTTTGGGGATATTATTGATGTCGTTGCAGTTGTAGCCACTTTATTTGGTCTTGCCACTTCGCTTGGTTTCGGTGTAGGACAAGTAGCAGCCGGCCTAGATCACCTTTTTAATATTCCTGATACGGTGTGGACGCAAGTGGTCTTGATCATACTCATTACACTGGCCGCTACCATTTCTGTAGTAACTGGCTTGCACGGTGGAGTGCGATTCCTCAGTGAATTGAACATGAGATTAGGGCTAATCTTTTTAATCATTATGATTATTATCGGTCCTACTATTACGTTGTTGGATGGGTTTATTCAAAACACCGGTAATTATCTACAGTCTTTCTTCGAAATCGGCACCTGGACAGAAGCATATGCTAAAACGAGCTGGCAAAACAGCTGGACGATAGTTTACTGGGCTTGGTGGATCTCATGGTCGCCATTTGTCGGGATTTTTATTGCTCGGGTTTCAAAAGGCCGTACGGTAGGTGAATTTATCCTGGGCGTACTATTAGTTCCTACTCTGTTGACATTCTTATGGTTCTCTGTATTTGGCGGATCGGCTCTTTACCTGGAGCAAAGCGGTATAGGAAATATTGCCGCTGCCGTGGATGAAAATATAGCTACTGCCTTATTTGTGATGTTGGAGGAATTTCCACTTGCTTTTGTTACATCAATTATTGGTATCGTACTGGTCACCAGTTTCTTTGTAACGTCTTCAGATTCTGGTTCCCTGGTAATCGATAGTATTACTTCTGGCGGAAAACTGGACGCTCCGGTAGGACAGCGTATTTTCTGGGCACAGGCCGAAGGAGCCGTAGCCGCTACTTTACTCATTGGTGGTGGCTTACAAGCCCTGCAAACAGCGGCATTAACAACAGGCCTGCCTTTTACCATAATTCTTTTGATTATGTGCAATAGTTTGTACAAAGGCCTAAATGAAGAACATAGGAACATAAAACAAAAAGAGCGGATGCGAGAAAAAGAGTCCTATGAAAAGGTACTCAGTAATTTATTAGCCAAAAGAAAAGAAAAAGCCTCCTAGATGCAAGTTATAAAAACAGCGCTGATCTGTTTGGATCTGACTGAAATGGACGATATACTCATTCAATACGCTGATTTCCTTAGCGACTATATCAAAGATATTGACCGGGTTATTTTTGCCCACAATATCAAATTTGATTATCCCGATAGCGCACAAGCTATCATCAATGAGTTAGACAAACCATTGAAGGATTTAATCAGGGAAGTATTGGAAGAAAAAATCAACCCGGTGTTCAGTTATGAAAGTAATACTGTCAGTTATGACATTGTGATAGAAGAGAGTGAATCTACTCCACGGGCACTTGCTGAAATAGCCAAGAGCAACAAGGTGGACCTAACCATTACCGGCAAGAAAATTTCTTATAAAGGCTCGGGTCTGGTATCAGAAAAACTCCTGCAGATAGTAGATTTTAAATCCAGCCTTTTGATGGTACCCGAGACGGCTTACCATCAGATCAAAAACATTGTTACGCCAACTGATTTTTCCAGATTTTCAAAGGCGGCCATTGAGCGAGGTATTTATCTACAAAAACAAACCCAAGCCAAGCATTCCTGTCTGCATGTCTTGAATATCCCCGCTCATTTTTTTCCATATATTCCTGTTAATGATATGAAATCAAAAATGCGCTCAGATGCAGATAAAGTGTGGAAAAAATTGATAAAAGGCATTGATGACAGCCCGGAATGTCGTATTATTTTTGGCGAAGGGGAGAGTACAGCAGATGCGATCTATAGCTATGCCCTGCGCCATAATAAAGACCTTATTGTGATAAGTGCTAAAGGAAAAGGCGCATTCACCTCTTTTACAATTGGTAGTGTAGCCAATAGGTTAATTCAAAAAGACTTATTTATCCCATTAATGATCATGACCAAATAAAAAAATTGTTTTCGTGGCAAGAAGGAATCGATTGTTCGTTCACCCAAGTGAATAGCTAAAAGATCATTCCTCTACCAGCAAATTATAGGTATCTTTAATCAAAATTTGGGCATTTTTTTCAAAATTCGTTGCGTTTTCGATTACATACATTCCATTTGTTCTCTTTCCTGTTGTAACTTTTTTCTTTTCAAAAATATATCCTTCAGCCCCATCTATGGACTGATCCTTTTTATTCTTTTCTTTTAGTAGGCCTTCATCTCAAATTTGCAAACACGCTCTAGTATAGCTTTAAATGATTTAGAGTAAAAACCGTCCATTCTCAACTCTATCCTTATCGTATGCTTTAAAACCACTGGTAAGAAAATCAGCAAAAGCTTCATTCATCCTTATAAAAGCCAGCATATCGTGATTGAGGACGGACTCTTCGTCTTGTAATCCCAATTCAAAAGCCATTCGCAGTGCTTCAAAACCGTTTGCTGATTGTTCCATTACCGAATAAGCACAAGCCATATGGAAATAGATTTCAGGATCTTTAGGAGCTACTTGCAAAGCCTTTTCGAAAGCTTCTAATGATTCTTCTAGCTCGTATTCTTTAAGGTATTTCAGGCCTTGCTTTTTATTTTTATTAAAAGGCGGGGCTGCTTTTACTCCGTAATGCAGTGGGACGGCTTCGTGGATTAGCGCTCCGTTCTTTGTTAGGTCCAATACTACCTCCATACCACCGGAGTTAATTCTTGAGGTTAGGACATAACGGGTTTGGTGACCATCTTCTATCACGGTAAAATAATGATTGATTCCCCAAACAGAAGATTTTTGAGAAACCACTCGCCCATTAGCGATAACTGTTTCTACTCCCAACCAATTATTGTGGAATTCGACGATAGTCTCTCCTGAAATAAGTTTTTGGTATTGCATGATCAATTAAGCGATAACCTGTTGTTCTATTTTCTCTATGGCATTGACTACCGTTTCAGAATCGGTGTAAATCGTTCCAAGTATTCCGCCGAGCTTGTAATTGTCAAATCCTACAAAATAAAGGCCTTTGAATGCGCCCTCAGCAACAGTCTGTTTTGGAATATTATCTTTATTCATCAATTCCTCGCTACCGGGCAGAAAATCCTGTAGGCGGGCTCTGTATCCCGTACAAAGAATAACGGCATCCACCTTGAGAGGTTTCCCATTATCAAGTATAACACCATCTTTAGAAAAGTATTCAACATCCGGAACTACTTTTATTTTTCCCTGCTTGATCAGCTCGGTCGTTCCCAAATCAACAACCGGAGTTTTACCTGTTTTTCTTAATTGTACGGCCGGGTGCATTTTAGAGACTGGTAATCCATATTTTGATAAATTACCAAAAATGACTTTTCTTATTTGTCCACCCAGCCAATCGCCCAGGCCGAAGGGAATTCTAGCCAATTTTTTGGCCGTTAGCTGTGCTGGCCGGCCGAATACATCACGAGGTACTATACTGATAGGACTTCTTACGGAGATAAAGGTCTCAACATCATTTTCTGCCAAATCCAATGCTATTTCTGCTCCTGTATTTCCCATACCAATAATCAACACAGACTGATCTTTGAATGGCAATGCATTCTTGTAATTCCGGCTATGAATAATGCGGCCTTCAAAATCTTTCTGCCCCCGCCACACAGGCGAATGAGGTACTCTGTTAACCCCCGTTGCGACAACGACATGCCTGGCAGTGAATACCTTTTTATTCCCGGTAGTTACCTTCCAGGTATCCTCAGTAGTTTTTTCAATGTGTCTCACTTCAGTATTGAAATGTGGATGAATATCAAAGTGCCGAGCGTATTGCTCACAATATTTCACAACGTCTTCTCTGGGAACATAAAGGTCATAATCTTCCGGAAAAGGCAGATGCGGCAAGTGAGAAAGTTGTTTGACCGTATGTAAGCACAACCTATCATAATGATGGTGCCAACTGTAAGCGATCTTATCACTTTTCTCGATGATTTCAAAGTCCAGTCCTCTTTTTCTCAGTCTGCCTCCTACTGCCAGTCCTGCTGGCCCTGCACCGATAATTAGTGTATTTATATTTTCCATAAAACAATTAGTATCTGTTTCAACTTAATTTTTCTTCATTGATGGCAGC
>CAZVOD010000089.1:0-17656 GCA_964628385.1 uncultured Saprospiraceae bacterium | reverse complement strand
TTAGGTCAAAAAAACTCGAATTAATGTTATTGTAAAGTCTAAAAACCTTTTTCATCGTTATTGATTATTGCCTGCAACGGTTAGGCTGAGAAACGTAGGGCTTTCTAAGTGATTAACTTTCCACCGAAATCAAAATTTACTAAATGAACCGAACCTTTCTGAAAGCCTTGTCTGCTCTATATTTTCTTAGCTATTGTTGTCATCAGTTTTTGTTTTTAGAAGGCTATCTCAAATTAAGAAACTTTTTTTTGCAGTTATGATGTTTTAATTAGTTAGGGGTTACTTACAGAGTTACTATCCAATTTTTTATTTTTTTGAAATATTGATTTCCTTCCTTGCATCCATTTAGATTTAATCTTGTAAATACAAAATAATGTAGCATTAAAATTGTTAGTTCTATACTGAACATATTTAGTATTGAGCCCTTGAATATCTGTAAATCCTGAGATACCAATAACCCATAAATTTCCGTGATAACCTATAAAACCTCTTGCAATTCCTTTTAAGGAACGATTAAAACTGGCTTCATTGGAATTGCCTTCATTCTTACTGTACTGTAAACCGATTGTGCCTGAAACACTTGCACTAATCTGCCAGCCTTGGTTACCTAATAAAAAAGTGTAGGCATATCCAGGGGCGACAGAAAGCGAATAAAAATCCACATTGTCAATATAAGCTTGGGGAGCAAAATCCACAGAAGTATTCTCAGGTATAAAACTAGAATCAGCTCTTGCTTGAAAATAGCCCAAAGAACCTGTTAGTACGAAAGAACCTGCATTTTTAAGTTGCTTTTGTTTATGAGAAAAAGCCGCATTAGATGAAAACTGTTCCCCGTTAAAAAAATAAGATATATTTGCCACTATATTTTTTAGCTTAATATCATCTCTCTGCTGTTGCACATTGCCTGCAAGTCTATTATCAATATTTTCGATAAAATATCCTTGATAATTTTGATAATGTAAATCATAACTCAATTTCTTACCCAAAGATTGGATTTCAAAATCTTGGTATTTGCTCTCTGTCTGTCTGCCGCTAAAAAGCTTATTTTGAGCTAATCCAAAACTCCAACCTATGGATAAGTCTTTAAAAGCTACATTTATACTCATACTACTTCTCACACTTGGTCTGTACCAAATTGGTTGAAAGAATCGCGTAATGCCATTCACGCGCGGACTCAAAGTAAAATTCAAAGCACGGTAAGTAAGTCCTGCTTTAATTGTAAAGAAGTCTTCAAAATTCTTAACATATAAGCTGTCTTGAGCGTAAATATTGCTTTGAATAAGAAGTAACAAGTAACAGATAAATAGTCTTTTCATTTTTACAATTGATGACAACTACCGTATCAACGAAAACGGCTAAATCAAACACGCAGTGTTTGATTTAGCCGTTTTCGTTGATATTCAATATACCATAACTGATTAAATTTAGAGTCCTTAATCCATACGCTATTTTGAAGGTATGGGTTACACTTTATTTTTATTTCCGTCGAGATTTAGATATAAGAATATTTCTCAGCATTGAAATAATTAATACAATCCGAAAAGCTAGATTTCGCACCGTATAGATCACAGTTATAAATACTTTAAATGCTTTTCCAAGAGTCAAATATCGACGTTCTGTTTTGCAGGTATTGATTTTGAGGAGATGTCAGTGCAGGTTCTTTATAGGCAGGTAAGGCCTTGAATCATGAGCAAGCTCCAATGGTATAGTTACGCGATCGTTTGTGCTATTGATTAAAGTTTATGAACTGCTGCATACGAGGTCTGTATGTAAGGCGATGGGAGGGGAGAGGCGCAAGCCGATCAATTCATGAGTCGGAGCCACCTACTCGATTCGGTGACGTTTTTATTCTGTTTTTAATATTTCCTTATCCACTCAAGATAATTATCTGGGTTTATGACTTCAAATTCTGCACTCTCATAACTCTTCTTCCATGCTGCTGGAATCTTAACGTATTTATTTGGATTCCATTTGAATTCATATCCATAGAGCTTGCCACTTCGCTCTTCTACCCAATCAATCTTTTGCTGGTCATAAGTTCTCCAAAAGTAGTTATTCACCAACATTTTAGTATAACGCTGATATTTTATTCGCTCACTTATTATGTAATTCTCCCACAACATTCCTATGTCTTGCCTTAATCCTATGGGGTTAAGATTTGCTATTACTACATTTCGTAGGCCGTTATCATAAAAGTACCAACGACTGGTTTTGGTAACTTCTTTTCTCAAATTCTTGCTAAATCCATTTACTTTATGCAATACAAAAACCTTGGATAGTAAATCGAGGTATTTATCTACCGTATTTTTACTCATACCTAATTGATTGCCCAACTCTTGGATTGATACCTCTCCTCCTATCTGATAAGATATCAATCTCAATAAATCGAATATCTTATCTGCATTTCTGATATTTTCGAAAGTGAGTATATCCTTCAATAAATACGAACTCAGTATTTCTCGCAGATATTCTTCTCTTTTCTCGTTATCCTTTAACTGTAACAATTCAGGGTAATTCCCATAAATTAAACGATGATGCAGGTTATCTCTCTTCTCTAATATTGTCTCTACCTGATCTAATTCTTGTTCTGATAGCGTAAATAAATTATATGTGATTTTTCTTCCCGTCAAAGGCTCTCCCATATAATTATTTATATCAAATGCTGATGATCCCGTAACTATGATTTTCAAGCCTTTTATCTGATCAACCATCAACTTCAATATATTTCCAATATTCGGTATCTTCTGAGCCTCGTCTATGATTAATAGCCTTTTTCCTTGCAGTAAATTCACGTAATTTTGAGTACTTCTTCTTTTCAGTAGTTCTAGCACTCTGATATCCTCTCCACTCATCAGAAGATAGGGCTCCTCTATCTCGTCTATGATCTGTTCAATCAGAATAGTCTTTCCTACTCGACGAGGGCCCAGTAGAACAACTACTTTATTGGGGATTAAGCTTTCTAATATCTGGTTCTTGATTATCCTATCAATATACACCATTTATGTCATATCTTTGACGCAATTTACATTAATTTCGTCAATAGATTGACTCAAACTTTATATTTTAGCTTTGTAGCCTTGCGTAAAAATAAGACAGTTTAAAGTTAATAGCCTTTTACCCTTTAGGTTGTCTACTTTTTTGGTAAGTTTTCAGGTGGTCATAAAGCATTTTTTTGGTTTGATTAAGTACTTCTTTGAAAATGGGATTTCTTATTGTTTGGAGTTCTGAAAGATCTACCTCTTAATATAAAATTTCTTCCAGCCCAAATTTTAAATCATAATAGTAATCCACATATTCTAAAGGATCCATCGGCATGAATTCGGCCACCATATCTACATCGCTATCTGCTGCGAAATTGGGTGTAAGGATGAAACCGAGTCCATTAAAGTTCTCAAGCACCAACCAGGCTCTTTCGTTTAGCGATATTTTCCATAATAATATCACCGTGATCTCTGGTATTTTCTATAAATAATTTACTTGTTGCCTTACCGCTGCACACCACTCCGGCCATATAAACATTAGGCAAGTTGGTTTCCAGTGATTCCGAGCTGTGGATCGGCGCCATGGTATCGTCTTCGGTACAGGCAATGCCAAATTTTTGTAGCAGAGAAAAATTCGGTTGGTAGCCCGTCATAGCCAGGACAAAATCATTTTCGATAGTAAATGCTCCGTCCGGACCTTCCAGGATAACCTCGGTTGGGCGTATTTCTTTAACTATTGTTTTAAAGTGAGCCTTGATGCTGCCTTCCTTGATCCGATTGACAATATTGGGCCGAATCCAGTATTTTACATAAGGGTGAATTTCTTCCCCTCTAATGGCCATGGTCACTTCTGAGCCTTTGTAATAGGTTTCAAGTGCCGCATCGCAGGCGGAATTACGGGCGCCGATGACCAGCACTTTCTGACCGACATACGGATGGGGGTCATTGTAGTAGTGGGTCACTTTCGGCAGATTTTCTCCCGGAATATTTAACATCCTGGGGGTATCATAAAAACCTGTGGCCATTACAACAGAGTGGCAATGGTACGTATTTTTATTACTGATCACCTGATAGGTGCCATCGTCCATCTGGCCTAAGTCTTGTGCCGGTTCGTAGAATCTTATGTTAAGATCAAATTTATCGATCAGTCTGCGGTAATATTCCAAAGATTCGCCGCGGGTAGGCTTTTCGCCGTGCGAAATAAAGGGCGTATCTCCAATTTCCAGCTTTTGGGAAGTAGAGAAAAAAGTCATATTGGTTGGAAAATTATACAGGGAGTTAACGAGAACGCCTTTTTCCAGAATTAGGTAGTTCAACCCAGCTTTTTGGGCTGCAATACCACAATTGATACCGCTTGGGCCGCCACCAATAATTATAACATCGATGTTTTCCATAATTTATACCTCTATTATTACAAAAATTTCAACAAAGTTACTATCCTACAAGTTCAGGTAAAAAATTAGTTTGGAGTAAGGCGTATTCAGCTTTGGGTACCCCAATATTTCAAAATACCATTTGTATAAAATAAAGAAATGGAAATATTACGATCTTATAAAGCAGAATTTGAAAAGTACCTGGTTGCTAATGCCTTTAAAGGAGAGCCGGGAGAACTCTACAAGCCGGCCAATTATATTATGTTGTTGGGAGGCAAGCGCCTGCGTCCCGCTATTGCGATGATGGGCTATGAACTTTATGAAGATAATATGGCGCCGGTAATGCCAGTGGCGCTGGCGGTAGAGACCTTTCATAATTTCAGCTTGGTACACGATGATATTATGGACGAAGCGCTAGTAAGAAGAGGTAAACCCAGCGTACATTTTGCTTATGGAGTCAATACAGCCATTTTGAGTGGAGATGTGATGCTGGTTTTAGCCTACGATATGCTCACTCAGGTGAGCAACCCCGCCATAATACCAGATTTGCTGAAGATTTTTAGTGAATTTGCCCGCGAGGTTTGTGAAGGACAGCAAATGGATATCAATTTTGAAACACAGGAAAAGGTAAAGATAGAGCAATACATCAAAATGATTGAGCTAAAAACTGCGGCTTTATTTGCTGGAGCCCTTCAAATGGGAGCCATCGTCGGTAATGCCCCAGCAGAAGATGTCGATAACCTAAGGACTTTTGGCCGAAATATCGGTATAGCTTTCCAGCTTCAGGACGATATCCTCGATACTTTTGGCGACCCCGAAAAGTTCGGAAAGCGTATCGGCGGGGATATTATACAAAATAAAAAGACTTTTCTGATCCTCAAAGCACTGGAATTGGCTTCTCCCGAACAGGCTAGCCGCCTGAATGAGCTGATGAGCCTTCGCCCCAAAGATGAACAGGCCAAAATCGAAGAGGTAACCCAACTACTCCGTGATTTGGATATTCCCAAACATGCGGAAGTGGAAAAAGAGAGTTACAAACAGGTGGCTTTCTCTGCTTTAGATCAGGTGAATGTGGATAGTTATAAGAAATTGAATCTGATGAATCTTTCCGAGATCATTGTGGGGCGGAATTTGTAAGGCATCAGGTCAAGTATCTGCAATCAAAAAGAGGCAATCGAATTGACGATTACCCCTTAACACTATGAAACACTATAAATATCTTGAGTCAAGTACAACTATACTTGATGAAGTAGCAGACCGTAGTGTTGATAAGTGAAAATAAGAGAGAGGGCCTTAGCAATTGAAAATCACTAACTTTTTGACTCTTCAAAAGTAGGGACTTATTTATATTTTTTCAAATTATAAAATATTTTATATCTATTTCCTTACAAAAATATCTTACCGTTGTACCATCCCTTTTCGATAGTGGCTTTATTTTTTTCATAAAAACCTATTGCAGGCTCATTCCAGTCTAAAACCTGCCATTTTAACAAGCGACAGCCTTTAGTCTTGGCTTCGTTCAGTACGGCGTCAAATAATTGTTGTCCAATACCGATGCGCCTAAGGGCCTCATTGACTACAAAGTCTTCCAGGTAGAGCATCTTCCCCTTCCAGGTGGAGTAAGTCATGTAGTAAAGAGCCATTCCAACAATACGATCTTCCTTTTCGGCTACCAATGCCTCAAAAATATTTTCTTTAAAATCAGATTCGTAATCTGACAAGGTAGCTGTAAATTCTTCCTCGGCTTTTTCGTAAATCGCTAATTCTCTAACCAGCCCATGAATGGCCGGTAAGTCTTCCAGTGTTGCTTTTCGTATGATCGCCATGATGTCCTATAGTTTAGTGTTGTATCCTGAAAGAACTGAAGTCCTGTAAGGGCCCTTCTTCAATAAAAACATTGTTGACCTCGGCCATATCCGGCCCTTTCCAGCACCAATCCACAATGCGTTTTAGTTGAAAGTCTTCTCCTTCGAATTCGGCGTACACACTGCCATCTTCCATGTTCTTCACAAAGCCCTTGATGTCGTTTTCGTAGGCGATTCGCTGAGTACTGGCCCGAAAAGCCACTCCCTGTACCTTTCCAATGATTTTTAGTTTTAAATGTTTTTTCATCTAATACTCAGAATTTTGATAAAACTTTACGACCATTCCACTCCTGCAAACAAGTCTTTTTACTGCGCCACGATAGCGATCCGGCCGCCCTCACTGACGGCGATTCTGGATATTCCCTTGATATCATAAAAGCGAAAGTCTGCTACTTCTACCCATTCTGTATCAGTAATTCGATTGAATTTGTAGAGTTTGCTGTCTTGCCCCATAATCAGGGTACCATCTCTCAAAACTCCAAAATCCTCTACATTGGGAAGGGTATTCGTAATGATTTCTTTCTGCTTTTTATAAACATTATACTCAATCATTTGCCAGATACCGTAGGGTTGTTTGCGGACGTACACCAGGTTGCCATTGGGAAGCATTCGGAAGCAGCGGCCTACATTCTCATCTATTTGCTGGAAATTATCTGTTCTGACATCGCCGATGGCCAATTTGGATGGCGAATCTACCAGAAAAGCCGCTACTTGTTGGGAGTTGATCCAGCAGTAATAACCAATATTGTTGATATATTTAAAGACTGGCCGGCCGTTGGTGGTTCTGTCTATTGGGAATTGCCAAAGCCTGATAAGTGTATCTGCGCCTTTGGGTTCCAGTCGTACAGCCGAAAAATTAAAGCGAAAAGCTTCCGGAACGGGCATAGCTGAGTATTCGCCCTCTGAGGTAGCGGTGACGCGAGCTTTAGTCTTATTGCTCAGGTCCATTTTGATAAGCTCCGGCTGGTTTTGGTTGGGCAGCTGAGAGGACATGTAAATGACGTTGTTATCAAAAAACCAGGGATGGTTGTTGTATCCATCCTTATTGAAATCCGTCAGGTAGGTAGGATTCTTAAATTCAAATATAGAATCATTAGGACGGACCAGATCAAATACATAAATATTGGATGATGTGAACTCCTGCCCTTCTAGAGGAAGCTGTAATAAAGCCACAAATGCAAGTAAGATAGCTGTGAATCGGAACATACTTAGTCAATATAATTCAGGTGGTGATGAATCCTTTTTACAAATATAGGATTATTACCTAAATAAATATGCCGTGCCGTTTTGCTTTTTACAGATCGTAATAGATACTGATTTTTTTACTTTATTATTTTCAGTAGGTAGTTTGTTAAAATAAAATATTTGATTAGGTTTGCAAAGCAATAAAACCAATACACGCATGTATATTTCCTGTAGCAAGTATTTTTATTTTTTTAGCTTTTACTTTTATGTATCGACGTAAAAGGGGCTATGTAGTTGTTTTAAGGAAATAAAAACAAAAAAGTCCCGCTGAGTCGGGACTTTTTTTTTGCCCCTACTCAGTGGCCCTGACCAACCCAAAGACCGTGTTTTGATTTACTCAATTACTAAACACTCTTAAGGGAGTCGTATTATGTTAAAGACTAATGTAGAAGAGCGTTCCAGTCAGGTATCAGGTAAACAGCCACTGCGCGTATGCATTCAGGGTGGGGCCGGGGCTTTCCATGAAATTGCAGCACGTTATTGTTTTGATGAACAAACCATAGAAATAGTGCCTGCTGATACTTTTGAAGAACTCATTCAAAAAGTAGAGGAGCAAAAGGAAGCAGACCTGGGCCTGATGGCTATCGAAAATACCCTAGCCGGGAGCCTGATGAGCAACTATGAGCTGCTACGGCAGTCTGAACTTTGGGTCGCCGGAGAAGTATTTCTACGCATCCGTCAAAATCTTATGGTGTATCCGGGCCAGCGCATAGAAGACCTCAGGGAGGTTCATTCACATCCTATAGCTATAGCACAGTGCCGAGAGTTTTTTCAGAACTACCCACAAATCCGGCTGGTAGAGCGGGATGATACTGCCCTAAGTGCCATGCGGGTGAAAAAGAATGAACTGCGGCATGTTGGCGCTATTGCCAGTACGCTAGCCGCTGATCTCTACGAGCTGCAAATAATTGCCTCCAGCATAGAAACCAACAAAAAAAATCATACCCGATTCTGGGTCCTGGACCAAAAAGAAAATCATCCGGTTATCGATAGTCCGGATAAGGTTTCACTGTGCTTTACCGTAGATCACGAGGTGGGAAGCTTATATAAGGTACTGGCCGTACTGGCTGCCTACAATATCAACCTCACAAAGATACAATCAGCGCCCATTATCGGGCAACCATGGGAGTATTGCTTTTTCATTGATTTTGTATTTGGTGGAAAAGTATCATACCACCAGGCAATAGAAGCTATTCGTCCACTGACACATAATCTGAAGGTATTCGGTGCTTACTCACAGGGTAAGCATTTTGAATACTAGAAAAAATAGAAGCTATGTTTATCCAGCCGGCAAAAAGACTGGGAGAAGTGAAAGAGTATTACTTCTCTACAAAATTGCGAGAAATTGCAAAAATGAGAGCAGAAGGCAAAGAAGTGCTCAACCTGGGCATCGGTAGCCCGGACTTACCTCCTTCGCAGGAAGCTATTGATGAGTTGGTCTATCAGGCTCGCCACCGCGAGAATCACGCTTATCAAAGTTACAAGGGGATTCCTGAATTAAGGGTAGCATTTTCTGACTGGTATCAGCGTTGGTTTAATGTAACTTTAGATCCTGAGAAAGAAATCCTGCCATTGATGGGCTCTAAAGAGGGAATTATGCATATCTCCATGAGTTTTTTGGAAAATGGCGATGAAGTACTGGTGCCCAACCCCGGCTATCCGGCTTATCAGGCGGTAGCCCGGCTAACCGGCGCCACGGTAAAAACATATGACCTCAAGCCTGAGCTGGGATGGCTCCCCGATCTATCTTCACTGGAGCGTCAGGATTTGAGTAAGGTGAAAATTATGTGGATCAACTACCCGAATATGCCCACCGGGGCTAAGGGGACATTAGCCTTTTTTGAACGGCTCGTCACTTTTGCTCACAAGCATAATATCCTGATCTGCAATGACAATCCTTATGCTTTTATACTCAATAAAAAGCCGATGAGCATCCATCAGGTTGACGGTGCCATGGCCGTTGCGCTGGAGCTGAATTCTTTGAGTAAAGCTCATAATATGGCCGGTTGGCGTATAGGGATGCTGGCCGGTGAAGAACAAATGGTTGGCACTGTTTTACGATTCAAAAGTAATATGGATTCAGGTATGTTTAAGCCTATGCAGATGGCTGCTGCTAAAGCCCTGAATAATCCGCCGGAATGGTACGAAGGGCTGAATGCCGTGTATAAAGAGCGTAGAAACAATGTTTTTCAACTGCTGGATCTGTTGGGATGCCAGTATGATACCGAGCAAGTAGGAATGTTCGTATGGGCCAAAATACCGCAGCATTATGCCAGCGGATTTGATCTGTCAGATGAGATGCTGAAATATGCCAACATTTTTATCACACCTGGAGGAATATTCGGCTCTGCCGGAGATCAATACATCAGAATATCCCTTTGCAGTGATGGCTATTACTATGAAGAAGCCATCAGAAGGATAAAAGCTTATAAGCAGGAGCTCATTTTAAAAACCACTACAACATGACAATAGCAATAATAGGTATTGGCCTGATTGGTGGCTCTTTGGCGATTACATTAAAGGAAAATGGCTTTGCTGATAAGATTATTGGAGTAGACATTAACAGGGACAATCTGGATAAAGCTATCAGACGCCGTTTGATCGATGAGGCGCTGGAACTAAACGCTGCCATAAAAGTATCTGATATACTTGTACTATCTACCCCGATGGATGTCATGCTGGAGTTATTACCCATTCTTTTGGATAAAATTGATAACCAGGTCGTCATCGATGTGGGATCTACCAAGAAGCGCTTATTAGAAACGGTTCGGCATCATCCCAAGCGTGGAAATTTTGTGGCTACTCACCCGATGGCCGGGACGGAATTTTCGGGCCCGGAAGCGGCTATTCCCAATCTTTTTGATCACAAGTATACGGTTCTTTGCGAAATTGAAAACAGCTTACCGGAAGCGGTTCGGCTGATTGAAAAGATGTATCAATCCATTCCAATGCATATGGTATATCTGGATGCCAATTCGCATGACGTGCATACGGCTTATGTATCGCACATTTCACACTTGAGCTCATTTGCTCTGGCACTAACCGTACTGGCCAAAGAAAAGGACGAAGACCGGATTTTTGAATTGGCCAGCAGTGGATTTAGCTCTACAGTTCGGCTAGCCAAAAGCTCCTACGAGATGTGGACGCCTATTTTTAGGCAAAATAGAGATAATATACTCGATGTTTTGGATGAGCATATTAATCAGTTGGCAAAGTTCCGTTCTTTGCTCATCAAAAATGATTTTGAAACGATAAGTGATTTAATAAAAGAATCCAATAAGATTAGAAAAATATTATCAGACAAGTAGAGCAAAAGGGCTGCTAGCCGTAAAAACAAGCATTTGGGCGTACAGCTTCCACGGGCTGTGGCTGCCAGGAACTTGCTTACGGCTAACAACTCACAGCTCTTTAACAAACAAAATGTCAATACCATGGAGATGACTTTCAAACCCATTTTAGAAAATGCTACCAAGCGCCCCATCGTTATTGCCGGGCCCTGTAGCGCTGAATCTGAGGAGCAGGTAGTAAATACGGCGAAAGCCTTGGCTGCTCAGGGAAATGTAGACTTATTCCGCTCTGGAATCTGGAAACCTCGTACGCGGCCTAACTCCTTTGAAGGGGTAGGAGTCATTGGCCTGAAGTGGCTGAAGCGTGTGAAAGAAGAGGTAGGTTTAAAGGTAACCACAGAAGTAGCCAAAAGGGATCACGTCTTTGAAGCCCTGAAATACAACATCGATGTGTTGTGGCTGGGGGCCCGGACAACAGTAAGCCCGTTTGCAGTCCAGGAAATTGCTGATGCCCTAAAAGGCGTGGATATTCCTGTAATCATCAAAAATCCTATCAATCCGGACTTGAAGCTGTGGATAGGAGCTATCGAGCGCATGTACGCAGCAGGTATCGATCGCCTGGCAGTTATCCATCGTGGATTTTCTTACCACGGTAAAACAAAGTACAGAAACATCCCTCGCTGGCAGTTACCGATCGAGTTGAAGCGACAGTTCCCGGACTTACCCATTATCTGCGATAATAGTCACATCTGCGGACGCCGCGATATCCTCAAAGATGTAGCTCAGAAGTCTTTTGACCTGAACTTCGATGGCTTGATGACTGAAGTACATCCTGATCCTGATAATGCATGGAGTGATGCTGCACAACAAATTACGCCCGATATTTTTGAGCAATTGATGGGAGAACTGGTTATCCGTAAAAAAAGTACGGATGATCCCGAATTTTTAAACCAACTGGATCACTTGCGTCAGGAGATTGACGAGCTGGACGAAGAGCTCATTACTGTTTTGTCCAAAAGAATGAAAATCGCAGACGAGATCGGTACTTACAAAAAGAGAAATAACATTGCTATTTTACAGGCAGGCCGTTGGAGCGAAATACTGGAACGTTCCATTGCCAAAGGAAAAGAAAGAGGCCTTTCTGAGGACTTTATGAACGTAATCTGGATGGCGATTCACCAGGAATCTATCAACCACCAGGCTAGAGTTATGAATAAAGAAGAAAAGCCTGAAAAGTCAAAAGCATAAACCTTCCCTCAGGAGAACTGGTGAAAATTGTACTTTTCACCAGCCTCCTCACTGTGCTCTTAACTAAAGCTAATGGGCTGTAGGTGCGCTGCCATTTACAGCCCATTTTTTTAGGGATTATACCGTCCTATTCCAAACAGGTGCTTATTTCTTATCCTGGCACTACAATCCTATTTTATAATTCTTATTTTTACTCCAAAACAATATGGAGTATAAAAATCTAATAGTAGAGCAGGAAGCAGGCATTGTCACCCTTACCATCAATCGTCCTAAGGCATTAAATGCCTTGAGTTACGATACCCTGGAGGAGATCAAATACTTCTTTGGTGAAGATGGACCAAAGCGGGAAGCACTGGCTGGTGTTATTTTGACCGGAAGTGGGGAAAAGTCTTTTGTAGCGGGAGCAGATATCAAGGAGTTTCTGGGCCTGAGTGCGGAAGAAGGCAAGCAGTTAGCTCAAAGAGGACAGGATATTTTCTTTATGATAGAGCGATTTCATGTACCTGTAATTGCCGCCATCAATGGATATGCCCTGGGAGGTGGTTGTGAGTTGGCCATGGCCTGTCATATGCGTGTTGCAAGCAGTAAAGCCAAATTTGGTCAACCAGAAGTCAACCTTGGGCTGATTCCGGGCTACGGAGGTACTCAGCGTTTGCCACAGCTTATCGGCAAAGGTCGCGCTATGGAACTCATTCTCACTGCCGATCTGATCGGAGGCCAACAAGCCTACCAGATTGGCTTGGTTAATTATCTGGTAGAACCAGGCGAAGAAGTAGCCAAAGCCAAAGAAATTTTACAAAAAATAGCTACTAAAGGGCCGGTAGCCCTAACTAAATCAATAGAAGCCGTCAATGCTTACTATCAGCATGGTACAGACGGCTTTAAAGCAGAAGTCAATGCATTTGGCGAAACGACAGCTACCGATGACTTCAAAGAAGGGGCAGCAGCATTTGTAGAAAAAAGAGCTGCAAACTTCAGCGGCAGGTAGGCAAAGTGGTAGAGGGTAAAAAGATAGGAGCCCTTCTTACGCTCTACCGTTTTGTATTATTGCTGGGAAAAACAGAAATTATCTACCAGAAATGCCGTATTGGAATAAGCTGGTAAAAAGTTGACGCCTTCTACTGATCTGAATCCGGTACCGCCGGTATTAAGTTGATCAGCTTGCCAGCTGGCTACCGCTGCCGGATTATTATTTAGATACATTTTTACGTTATTATTGGGAAAGTCCCAAACAATTTTGACTGTTTGCCAATATCCGTTTCTGTAATTGAATGGGATGATTTGGCCATTGACTCTTACTGCACCATGTCCACTACTGGGAAAGAAAAATTCTGCTCCCACTTCATTATTGGCATTTCTTTCAGTCAGGAAATTCACCAGATTGAAATAGGCAGAATAGCCTCCGTAAACGCCGAGGTCAAATTCAAGAGCGTATTTCCCACTATTTCTCTCTCCCAATGTAAAGATAACATTGGGTTCATTAGCAGAAACCGTATTCCCGGTAGCAAACCTTCTGTACATAAGCAATGCATCAGTTCTCGATCTTCTGCCTGCCGTATAGATGGTAAAAGCATTTAGCCCCTGCTGCGGGCTGAAGTCTTCCCAGTTGGAAGATAACTGCGAAAGGTCGGCATAATTCCTGTATTGTTCAAATGTTTCAGCAATCAACCCGTTACCAAACTTGCCACTACAGGGTATGAAGGCGTCGGCACAGGATACAGAAAGATCAAAGGAACTTCCCTGGCCGGGCTTACTATCAATAACCAACACATATTCTCCTTTATCCAGATAAACCGGACCCAATTTTTCGGTCATAGTTGAGCTGGAAGTGCTGTAGGCTACCATACCCTGTGTCTCTTCCGTTGCCTGGTCCGTACCATTGTCAGCCGGGGAGGTAATATTGGCCTTGAATAACACCATCGCCAGGTTTGTACTGGCCTTCGATAAGTGGAAAGTATAGTTTTTGGGTTGATCTACAAAAATATAGTAAGACCTGTCATTACCATCCAAGTTAGTAGTCAATAGATGGCGGCTGTAAAAAACATCATCATTGGTGTTGAAATTATTATCTTCTGTAGAACCTGACTTTTGAGAACCACACTCAATAATAGAATTCAAAAACTCTTGTTGTGCTGCCGACGAAGAGCTAACGCCATATTCTCTAACCCGGGTGATAGAGCGAATCTTCTGGGAACCGCCGTTAGAGGGTTCCTTCACAATAGGAGCTTTGGAAGGCGTAAATTCATCGTATTTTAATAACAATTGTTCTTCTCCCTGAAAAGGCTCTATGATATCAATAGATTCCAGCGCACCTTCAGGTTTAGCAATACTTATTTCTCCGGCACCTGTTTCACAGGAAAAAGTAATTGCCAGTAAGCAAAAGAATAATAGTAAATTCAGATTGGTTTTCATGGAGGTTGATTTTGATGGAAAAAAGCTTATCGTTATTTATGGGTCTTGACAATTAAAAACGTAAGTATTTTTAGGAAAAAAATTAAGCCATCCACTTTAATGTACACCTTGAGGGCGGGGGAGCCCTCCGCTGGCCTGCTGCTTTATGCTGATCAATTCCAATTGTTCGTAAGATATTTATTTTTTGACAGAATTTTGAAGAATACCATAAATTTATCCGGCATGAGCGATGAAAAACAAGTCAACTACTCACTTTTGAAAAACCCTTGCTGTGACATAGTAAAAATGACAAAAATGACAATCATCACTACGAAGCCCAGCGTCCAGTAATCTATATTTTCCAACGGATTCCCTTTGAGATTACTCATATCGCCCATAGGAAGGTAGCCAGCCCAGTAAAAGGGATGTGCCTGGGCATTTTTGCTCTCCTTGATGTAGTCCAGTTTGGCTTTTTGAAGCGCTTTATCCTTGGCTAACCCCTGATCAAGGTAATTGTAAAATCTAACGATAATATCTTTCGTTTGGGCATCATTGACACTCCAAAGGGTGGTGATAATACTCTTGGCACCGGCATAAGAAAAACCATTGGCCAGGCTAATAATACCTTCCCCTTTTTTGAGCTCGCCTATTCCAGTTTCGCAAGCACTCAATACCACCATATCTGCATTTAGCGTCAGACTATACAAATCTCTGACATACAATAACTCATTATCGGTATCACCTTTCGGTGCGGAAAAAGCCAGGTAGGAGTAATCGCCGATATTGTCGTTAGCTTTTCCATGAGTAGATAAATGAAGAATTTGATAATTAGAAGACAGCTTTCGAAAGGCGGACTCAGTGGCTTCCTGCCCCGTTAATGCCATTCCCGGAAAGATTTCTGTGATAGCTTCCACTTCCGGTACATTAAATTTCAGACTGCCTAGATCGCTTCGGCGCTCTACCACTCCGGCAACCTCAGAGCGGCTTCCCTGAAATTCAGGTGCAAAAGCCAGGATAGATTTATTTTTAGCCCAGCTTGATTTTTGCATGAATTCCTTCAGTAAGCTCGTAGAATATGTATAACTGATATTATACTGGCTGGCCAAAAAAGGATAATCTTTGTACATCGCTGTACTATCTGCTTTTTCACTCAATAAAGCGTCAAAGGGAATATAACCCAATACACCATCGGGAATAATAGTGAGCCGCTCGGGAAGCTCAGCCGCCTCCAGCGGCTTAAAGATGATCTGGTACAATTGATGAGCAGCATCCTGATACCTTTGTAAATAAGCATCATAGGCCTCCTGCCTTTGCTGATCAGAAGGCAACAAAAAGTAGCCGTACAGCCCCTCTCTCAGTTCTTCAGTCAAAATTTGGAAGCGCTTGCTGCTGCCTAATTGAATAACAGCTGCATCATCGGGTTTTACAACAATAGCATAAGCTTCCGTTTCGCCCACAAAATAATTGATAATCGCTTCATTGTACTGTAGAATATCGCGCTGAGTCTGATCAAGCCCGGTGACGTCTATGCTGTATTTCAAGTTATAGTATCCCGGGTATTGCTCCTCAATTTCATCTTTTAGACGGAACAATGCCTTCTTCTTTTCAAATAACTTCGCATTTAAGGCATTGATCTTTTCAGGGTTAGCTTGCGCTCCAGCTTGCTTTTCCTTGAATCTTTCCCCCTCCAGATAAGCCATGGCTGATTCTAATTCATCTAGTTTTTTTAAATAGACAGGAGGAATTCTGGCAAAATTTTCTGCTCTCGATTCCACCAGGCTTTCAAGGAGTAAAAAGCCCTTGTCTTTTTCGGCCAGCCTGAATATCTGTTTCAGGATATCTGTGTTACCGGTTCCTTCGTAAAGCCTGGTCAGCACCCGTATGCCGCCCTCAATGTGTGGCTCGGCATTCCTGGCAATATCCAGTTTGGCTCCTTTTTCTCGGTAACTGAACCTGATGGTATCCACTATAGAAACGGCATTCAGGTAAATATCAGCTGCCTCCTGCAAACAGGGCAGTTCGCGCTCTTCACAGCGTTTCTCCAGGAAATACCCGTAATCTTCCAATATACCAGTCAATGCCTCCAGCGAGTTAACCCGACTGAGCTGCAGGGGTTCGTCGGGCGAGTAGGCCATGGCCTGGAACGCATTTTTAAAAGCAATCCCAGCAGAATCGATTTTACCGAGACCAACGTAGGCCTGGCCCAGCAGTGCAAAAATCTCTGCTGTTTCAGTGCTGTTGGTCTCCAATATATTATTCGCAATAAGGGCTGCCCTTTTTAAAATAGTAGCCCCCTCCCGGTAGGAAGCTATCTCGTTCAGGCATTCGCCTTTCAGCTTCATAGTATGCAAAGTATACTCATTTTTTTCACCGACATTAGCCCGAAATAGTTCAATGGCTCTGTTGTAATAATCCAGTGCTTTCTCGTAGTTGCCCTCTTGTTGGTAGGCCAGCGCAATATTGTCGTAATCGTCGGCAATGTAAAGCTCATCACCCAAGGCTTCATCGATTTTTAGTGCTTTGAAAAAATAGGGAAGGGCCAGTTGAGGAGTTTCCTTACCAAGATAGGCGTTTCCTATGTTGTAGTAATGCACAGCCAAATTAGGATCGTTTGAATCAAATTGCTTTTCAAGTATACCGCTTACCCGATCATAATATGTGATGGCTTTTTCATAGTTGCCCTGCGATGAAAGTGTACCGGCTAATTCCCCTAACAAAAAAGCATATTGTACTTCATCATAATCTTCTATGCTTTCCATAAGAGCAATAGCTTCTTCAAAGGTTTTTATAGACTGACGAGTCCGGGAAAGGTATCTCTGATTTTTACCTTTACTACTAAGATATTGGATGTACAACAAAGCGTTTTTTCCTACTGCATCAATAATGATCGGCTGGGCTTTTTCAAGTTTAGCCATAGACGCTTCGTAGTCGTTTTCCTGCTTTCGAAGCGAATCTGCCTCTCGAAGCAACTGCCTGGCCAGAGTCGTATCTTGCTGGGTATAGACTTTTTGAGGAACAAAAAACAGGCCTGTCAAAAGTAGGAATAAATAAGCTCGCATATCCGATGGTTTATTGGTGAAATGGTACAAACTGCCTTTAAGCTTCTTATTTCAAAAATAAAAGAAAATATAACTTTAAAGAATTATTTGTAGCTATTGAAAATGAGGCAATACTCAAAATGTTATCTAATTTTCCAATTTTCTATTATCTTTTGGTAACTATTCAGCAAAGCTGAAAATTTAGGAAAATAATATTTATTTTGGGGG
>CAZVOD010000088.1:0-17717 GCA_964628385.1 uncultured Saprospiraceae bacterium | reverse complement strand
ATTGTACAGCAAATACTTCAGCTTTTTTTCTTTCCGTAGCTTTGGCTACGCAAAGCAAAAAGCGCTTCGCCTTGCTGCACAAGCCTTTGCCTTCAACTATAACCCCACATTCTTAAACAACTTCTATGAATACTTTTCCAATAGGCAGACTGCAAGCACCGTATTCCAGCATTTTTGCAACCCGCTACTATCAGAATTAAAAGCCAGTAATATCAAGCCGTAGAGGCTGCAAGATATTGCTAAACAGTCTCCAAGGCTTGTTCTATTACAAAGATCAGGTTTTTAAATCAAATCCAGAGCTTTTTCCAGGTCTGATATCAGATCATCTACATCTTCTACACCGACACTCAAGCGAATAAGGGTATCAGTGAGGCCAACTTTTAGGCGCTCTTCCCTTGGGATAGAGGCATGTGTCATAGAGGCCGGATGTCCGATAAGTGATTCTACGCCGCCCAGTGATTCGGCCAGCAGAAAATAATGGGTATTACTGAGTACTTTCATCGCATTATCAGTGCGGTCATCCTTGAGGTCAAAAGAAACCATCCCTCCAAAATGCCGCATTTGCTTTTTGGCTATCTCGTGGTTGGGATGCTCTTCAA
Source organism: uncultured Saprospiraceae bacterium (assembly GCA_964628385.1). Lineage (GTDB taxonomy): Bacteria > Bacteroidota > Bacteroidia > Chitinophagales > Saprospiraceae > JANQPA01. The sequence goes on along the minus strand of CAZVOD010000088.1, from coordinate 17,118 downwards.
AACCCGGATAATAAACCTTGCTGACTTTAGAATGGTCCTTCAGGAACTGCGCGATCTTAACCGCATTTTGGCAAGCTCGCTCTACTCGGAGGTGAAGTGTTTTGATCCCTCTCAGTACCAAAAAACAATCCTGCGGACCAGGTACCGCACCAACGGCATTTTGCAAAAATGCCAGTCGTTGTGCCAGCTCCTCGTCGTTGGTCACTACTGCGCCATTGATTACATCGGAATGCCCTCCAAGATATTTGGTAGATGAATGTAGCACCATGTGTGCACCCAGATCCAAAGGCGTTTGTAAATACGGAGAAGCAAAAGTATTATCCGCGGCTACCAGAATATTCTTTTCAGCAGCGATCTTACAAATGGCCTCCAGGTCAATGACATTGAGCATAGGATTGGTGGGCGTCTCCAACCATAGTAACTTCGTTTTGTCAGAAATAGCATCTGCCACTTTTGATGCATCCTGCATATCAATAAACCTGGAATGAATGCCAAATGTCTTGTGAACTTTTGTCATTAGACGATAAGAGCCGCCATACAGGTCATTGGTAGACAGAATCTCATCACCGGGCTGCAAAAGGCGAAAAATAGCATCCATGGCCGAAAGACCACTGGCAAAGGAAATAGCATGCGTACCATTTTCTAGCGCGGCCAGATTCTTTTCCAGTGTCTGGCGAGTAGGGTTTTGGGTACGGGCATACTCAAAGCCTTTATGCTTACCGGGAGCTTCCTGTACATAAGTAGATGTTTGAAAAATAGGCGTCATTACCGCACCTGTTGACGGATCCGGTTCAATGCCGGCATGTATTACTTTAGTTCCAAATTTCATGGTCTTATAACATTTTTATTGAATAGTGCTTGTACAATACAATTAAGGATTGAATAGTTCGGCCCGGACCATCCAATTCAAGTGAAAGTAAAAATCAAAGAAAGGCTGAAGTGTTATTTAACCACCTCAGCCTTTCAGTCACCAACTTTCTGTCTTTTACTTGTTTGAAGCGATTATTTTCTGTCGATTACCTTTTTTACTGCCGCTTTGATATGCTCAGTGCCCAGCCCGTATTTGTCTAGCAACTCGGCTGGTTTGCCGCTTTCGCCAAATGTATCGTTTACGGCAATGAATTCCATAGGAACTGGGTTGTTGTGTACCAAAACCTGAGCAATAGCCTCACCGAGGCCACCATTGCGGTTATGCTCCTCAGCGGTTACTACACACTTGGTTTTACTCACAGAATCCAAAATCGTTTCAGTGTCCAGTGGCTTGATCGTATGGATATTGATCAATTCACAGCTAATGCCTTCCGCTGCCAGTGCTTTGGCTGCTTCTATGGTTTTCCATACCAAATGGCCGGTAGAAAAGATGGTTACATCCGTTCCTTCATTTAACAGGAGCGCTTTCCCAATCTCAAACTTCTGATCGGCAGGAGTGAATACTGGCCAGCCCGGGCGGCCAAAACGCAGATATACAGGGCCGTAGTGCTCTGCAATAGCCATGGTCGCCGCCTTGGTTTGATTGTAATCACAGGGGTTGATCACCGTAAAGCCCGGAAGCATACGCGTCATGCCAATATCTTCCAGAATCTGATGCGTAGCGCCATCTTCACCGAGGGTTAGACCAGCGTGAGAAGCACATACCTTTACGTTTTTGTGAGAATAAGCTACCGATTGCCTAAGCTGATCGTAAACACGGCCGGTGGCAAAATTGGCAAAAGTAGAAGCATAAGGAATCTTGCCAGCTGTAGCCAGACCGGCAGAAATACCGATCATATTAGCTTCCGAGATGCCCGTCTGAAAAAATCGCTCCGGATATTTATCAATGAAAGATTGAATTTTTAGCGACCCCACCAGGTCGGCACAAAGCGCTACCACGTTCTCGTTTTGTGTACCTACTTCCAGAACGCCGGCACCAAAGCCGTCTCTGGTAGCTTTTTTTTCAGTATATGTTAATTGATCTAGCATCGAATGATTTTTTTTGATTTTGAAGATGAAAATTAGAGCTCGTTTAACTGTATTTGCAGCCTCAAAAGGGAGAAATATAAATAAGCTCTTAGATAGGAAAATCACCAAGTGTTTCTTCAAGCTGGTTTAAAGCCTTGACGGTCTGCTCGTCGTTTGGCGCTTTACCGTGCCATTTGTGGGTTCCCTGCATGAAGTCCACTCCGTATCCCATTTCTGTTCTCATCAGGATAACAATAGGCTTACCCTGGACCGTTTTGCTCTTGGCTTCGTTCAGGGTATCAACCACCATTTTCATATCGTTTCCATTTTCCAGTAATATGACTTCCCAGCCAAAAGCTGCCCATTTGGCGGGTAGGTCACCAAGAGAAATAACATCGTCATTGGCACCGTCAATCTGCTGTCCATTCCAGTCAACGGTAAGTATGAGGTTGTCTACCTTGTGGTGTGCAGCAAAAAGTGCCGCTTCCCAGATTTGACCCTCCTGAAGCTCACCATCTCCCGTTAGTGCAAATACTAGCTTATCGTCGCCATTCAATCTTTTGGATAAGGCTACGCCAATAGCTATAGAAGGTCCCTGTCCTAAAGAGCCGGAAGCTACCCTGATACCCGGAAGGCCTTCATGAGTGGCTGGATGGCCCTGAAGACGGGAGTTGATCTTGCGGAACGTCGCCAACTCCTCAATGGGAAAGTAACCACTGCGAGCCAGTATACTGTACCAAACCGGAGAAATATGTCCGTTGGATAAGAAAAACATATCCTCGTTTTTACCCTCCATATTAAAGGAAGGATCGTGATCCATAATATCAAAGTACAGTGCGGTAAAGAACTCTGTACAACCCAGTGATCCTCCGGGGTGACCACTGGCAGCAAGATTAGTCTGACGGATGATATCCCGCCTTACCTGTGATGCCATCTTTTCTAGATGTTGGATGTCTGCCATTTTGTTAGTTTTCAGCGCTTGATAATAGTTATTGCAAATCTAATTAAAAAGGGCAACCTGAATTGTTCTCAGGTTACCCTTTTTATACTAAGCTTAGTATATCCTTTGCCTAATTTACAGCTTCTGTTAATTCTTTTCCTGGTTTGAACTTTACGTTATTCTTGGCCGGAATGGTAATCTCTTCTCCAGTCTGTGGATTTCTACCAGTACGCTCCGCACGGCTGGTTACTGAAAAAGTGCCAAAGCCTACTAATGTTACTTTATCACCAGACTTGACTGCTTCCGTCACTGCTTTTAGGGTTGCATTAAGTGCTTCTGTGGCTTGCGCTTTGCTTAGGTTCGCCTCTTCCGCGATTTTGCTGATTAATTCTCCTTTATTCATTTTAAAGCTTTTTAATTTTATAAAGTGAATTCAAAAATAGGTGGTTATAACTTTATTCACAAATTTTGCGTTTAAATTTAGTCAAGTAAATCCATATTTTGAAACATATTACGAAATAAAGATAAAATTGAGCATTAGATAATATATATATATATTCGTATAAAAAATATATTATGAAAAACAGACACATTCTGCTAACTACAACGCTATTCCTATTTTGCTTTGTTTTTACTACTTCCTCTTGTAGTAGAAAAGTTGGTTGCCCGGCCAAAGAAAATTTGACGGCAGAAACCAACAAAAAAGGCGAATATAAAAGGTCTAAAAGTAAACAACGTCTTTTTTCAAAAAGGATGAGAAGAAAAAATTAAATTTAGTTTCTAAAAGAAGTTTTTTTATTTTTTAAAATTTCAGCAAAAAAAATGGCAATGTAGCCTTAAAAAATTTTGTAGCCTTTAATTCTGATTGATTCTTGCCGGATCAATAGCCCTTGTCAATCCTTCTCCCAAAGAATTGAAAAGAGACACCGTCAGAAAAATGCCCAGGCCCGGAAATACGGCCATCCACCATGCTGAAGCTCGTTCTTGTGCCTGATTGAGCAAATATCCCCAAGTGATTTCTTTTTCGTTCAATCCTATCCCTAAAAAAGAGATGGTTGATTCAGCTAGAATAGCGCTCGCCATACCGAAAGCTATCACGATCAGCACTGGAGAGATGCTATTGGGCAGAACATGGCGCGTCAAAATGCGCCAATTGCTGAATTGCATCACCTGAACAGCCTGTATGTATTCTTGTTCCCTGACTTTCAGCACTTCTGCCCGGATAAAACGGGCAATCCCAGTCCAGCTTACCAATCCGATGATCAGCATAACATTAAGTATAGAAGGGGATTTCAGTACGGGAAGTATAGCTAGTATCAACAAAAGAGGAGGTACAGAATCTACTATTTCAATGATCCTCATAATAATCTGATCTATAGCTACATAGTACTTGCGGGTAGGATAAAGCCTTTTTTCCAAAAAAAATCCCAAGAAATAAAAAGGGAGAAACGCTAGCCAAAAGATCAAAAAGCTCATCGATAACTGCCAGATTAGCTGACCGGTACCAAAAAAAGGCATCCTACAATATATACCCCAGTAAGAGCCGGCCACCAGGCCAAGGCAACTACCTGCAATACCAGGCAGCGAACTACTGAGCTGACGGTTGCCAAAATATCCGGCTATTGTACCCATAATAAGGCCGATAAAGGTAGCAACAGACATGGCCACCACCCCGACCATCATAGCATAGCGAAGGCCGGTAATCATTCCGGCTGCGAGGTCTCTACCGTTTCTGTCGGTGCCCAGCCAGTGCCTAAATTGCCAGGATCGGACCTGTTGCTGATCAAACGGGCCGACATATCCCATATTATTCATATCGATTTCGTGGGCAGAGTAGGGGATCAATGGCCAAAGAACTGACTCGTACTGTAGCTGATGCCAGTTGGGCTGGCCCAGTGTTTTTTGGATATCATACCAGCCTAATTGTACCAGGGTACTTTCGAGAACGGGAAAATGGGTGTTTCCTTCCACCTTACAATAAAGCGGCTTCTGATTGGCGATCAGGCCCGCAAAAAGGGCGATCAATAGCAAAACATACAATACCCGCAAAGCCCATCTGGATCCCGGAGCTTCCCTGAAACGTCTTATGGGATTGTAATTTTTGGGTAAATGCACGATGGCTTCGGCTTGCTGACTGACTTTTCTGGATTTCCACCACATGTGATATTTTTTTTTGCTTATCGCTATTTATCCATTTTAACTCTTGGGTCCAGTAAGGCATAGAGGAGATCAGCCATGAGTATGCCCGCTACCGTAAGAAAGGCTCCTAACATACCTACAGCATACACTACCGGCCAATCCTTTTCAACTATGGCATTAAGAGTAAGAAAACCCATACCTGGAATGGCAAATATCTGCTCGATCACAACAGATCCGGCAATAAGAGCCGGCAAAATATTGGCAAGAATAGTAATAATGGGAAATAAGGAGTTCCTAAAACCATGCCGCCAAATAACCTGGCTCTCGGATAACCCTTTGGCCCTGGCCGTGCGTATGAAATCCTGCCCCATCGTTTTTAGCATAGCAGCCTTTTGTTGCCTGGCAATAAAAGCCACAGCACCAATGCCAAGACAAAATACCGGAAGTACAAGATGGTGCAATCGGTCGAGGAAGCTACTCCACAATCCGGATGAAGTACCACTGCTGCCCAGACCCATAGCCGGAAACCAATCCATTCCATATTCAGGGTTTGTTAAAAAAACCAGGGCCAGTACAGCCAGCCAAAAAGAAGGTAAAGAATAAAAAATAAAACTGGCAGTACCCGTTATTCTGTCAAACCATTGCCCGGGGTAAATGGCTGAATAAACTCCGATCGGGATAGCAAGTACAAAGGCCAGTAAGATAGCGAGGCCATTCAGTTGCAGGGTAATGCCTATGGCTTCCCCCAGTCGCTGGCTTACGGGGCGACGCTCCGAGTAGGAAATGCCCATTTCGCCGCTTATCATACTGATCAGCCAGTTGTGATACTGATTATCCAGGCCATACCACCTGAATTTAGGCCAATAGAGCTTATAAAAATCAGTACGGCTACTCATTTCAGCGTAGGCTGCCTTCAATTCTGAGAGTGAACCGCTGATATCCGCCCGGAGTAGACTATCGGCTTCCACCCTTTGTGCTGTAAGGCTCATTCGCTTGCTTATTTCGGCGTATTTGTCCTGCGTATTGAGCTGTTTACTCAGCCTTTTTACTTCTATTAACGGATCGTAATATTTGGTCGGATGATTTATTAGTTGTTGAAAAAGTTGCTCCCGTTTTTTTACAAAATGATCAACGGAGGGCCAGTTTCCTGACTGAGCGATCAGCATGGTACAATTTTGCCGTTTTTTTAGCGGAAGTATCCTGTGAAGGGAATCAGGGTAGGCCGCTGGCATAAAGGAAAGATAAAATACTGGCTTATCCAGGCCAAACTGCTGGGCTATACTCTTGTAACTGCTTAAGTAGTATTTTTCGTAGAGCTGCTCCGCATCTTCTTCCGTGTTGAGCATCCGAGCAATAGGATCACTATGAGCCAGCTTGCTGATACCAAACAAAATAATTGATACCACAAAAAGGGTGATTAAAGAAAAAATAATCCGTTTGATCAGATATTGACTCATAGGTTGATCTTCAGTTGATTGACCGCATAATGAGGGTAAATATTCTTACGTATCGAATTGGTTGGTAGTTCCTTTTTGTTTTACTTTAAAAAAGCAAATACCCGCCGTGTTAGCGAATATTTGCTCTTAATTTGTTATTGCTCTAATTTTAAAAGACTAGCGACATACCCCGGATAGGCGGTACTCAACGGCGTAGAGAAACGCTTGTGAATAGCCAATCTATTTTGAGGTACCCCCACAAAGATAACCGGTACTTCTTCGTGGATGATGGCCTGCAATTCTTTATACAATTTCAGGCGTTCTTCTTCGTCAGCAGTGACTTCTATTTTATCGATTAATTCATCTGTGTAGGCTGTGGCAAACCCTGTCCTTTCATCTCCTTCAGAATGCCATCTTTGTTTGGGCACCCATGTGGGATTAGCCGCTGAGCCAAAAGCACTGATGTCATAATTGCCATTAATCTGATCATTTTTCAAAATATTACCTTCTTTGGGTACGATATTGATTTCGATACCTACTTGTTGCGCATATTTTTGGGTGACCAGGGCAAAAGTTTCAGAAACAGCCCGGCCCGCAGTGTAGTCATAATTCAGGGACAGCTCTGTTAATTCGCCGTCTATCATCTTATCAACCGTTCCATTGTTGTTAGAATCTTCCCATCCGGCCTCCTTAAGCAATTGCCTGGCTTTTTGAGGGTTATATGGATAAGGTTGTAGCTCCTTATTGTAAGCTTTAGTACTCTGCATGACTGGAGAAGCCGTTCTTCTGGCAAATCCCCTAAAGGCTTGCTGTATCAATGTATCCATATTGATTGCGTGGGCCAGGGCCCGGCGTACGCGTTTGTCTGATAATTTAGGCCGACGAGTATTCAACGATAAAGCATACCAGGCACCGATCTCCGGACTATGAAGGTGGTAAGTCGAGGTGATCATATCCTGCTGCTTCATTTCAATAAATTCTTGGGCAGGAATACCTACAACTGCGTCGATCTCTTCGGATTTAAGCGCTGCTACAGCTGTCACATCTTTGGGTATGGGCTTAAAAACAATTTCATCCGGATAAGCTTGCAGCCCCACGCTTTTATTATCTATCTTATCTCCCCACCAGTCTGCTTTACGAGCCAGTACAATTTGCTGATTGGGAATCCATTCCTTTAGCTCATAGGGACCACTTCCTTCTGCTGTTTCCCTGGTAAACTTAGGAGAAGTAAAAACTTCAACAAATTCTTTAAGGTCATCAGAATTCTGGATTAATTGCTCGGCTTTTTCAAGGTCGGAGAGTTCTTCCAGGGTATAATTATCTAAAGCCCCTTTGCTATCATAAATATGCTTAGGAAAGACATGGAAGTTATTGGCGGCAACATCCTCTGCCAGAAAGTATTTTCTATCAAAAATGACATCGAATTTTTTGGGATTCTCCAAATCAATAATCACTTCTTTTAAATATTTATAATAGGATCTTAAGGCAGCCGAAGAAGCCCCGGGAACGAAAATGGTCTTCAGGCTGAAAAGGTAATCTTCTCCCGTTACAGGAGTACCATCATCCCACTTTGCAGCTTCATGGATTTCAAAACTCATCCGGACTCCTCCTGCATAAGGGCCTTCTTTAATCTCGGAAATGACAGGCCTTTCCTTGGCCAATTGTGGCTTTAACTCAAACGTAACCGGGTCTATGGTAAGTAAATACTGAAATAGCTGCTCTGTGATCATTCTTGCTGTAATACCGGTAGAAACCATCGAATTCAGGCCTTCAGCTTCTGTCAAAACACGTGTGATGACCTGGTTGTCTGTTCTCTTGAAATTGGTTGTCGAACCTTCCTGTTCATTTTTTTGGCAAGCTGACAAGCCAACTATAAAAATGGATAAGATCACTAACTTCAATGTGAAAAGGCGATTCATTTTCATGGATAAAATATTTAAAATACCTGAGTAAATGTGATTTATTGGATTGTAGTTGTTTGTGATTTATTCCACTGTGGGTAAGTCTGCAAAAGATTAGTAAGATAGTAAAAGTTAGTACATAAATGAAATAGGCAAACGAGGTGTATATTTGCCAACTTTTGAAATGGTAATATTGCAGTGTATCTAACAAAATTTAAATCAGTTCATGGGTTTAAAAATCCATTGATATTTCCTTATGTGGATGCAGCATTCGAATTTTAAAATTATAATTTTTACCAGATCATAAAAATCTTTCCAGAAAATAAATTTTCACATCCTGAGCATGATCTAATCCATATCTTTTGTAGTTATCCTAAAAACGTAAAGATTTTCAGATGAAAGTATTAATTGCCGGAGGTACCGGACTTATTGGTAGCCGTTTGAGTGTATTATTAGAAGAAAAAAATTATTCCGTCAGGCATTTGAGCCGAAATCAAAATATGGAAGCTCGTTTTCCTGCCTACCGCTGGTCTCCTGCCGATGGTGAGATAGATCAGCAAGCTCTGGAGGGCGTTGATATCCTGATCAACCTAGCCGGTGCAGGCATTGCTGATAAGCCCTGGACAGCGGCGAGAAAAAAAGTTATTATAGAAAGCCGGGTGAAGAGTAATGAGTTGCTGATCCGTACTATGCAAAATATGGAACAAGCCCCTAAAGCTTATTTAGCTGCTTCTGCTATTGGGTTTTATGGAGATAGTGGCGAAGAACTGCTTGATGAAGAGCGTGCTCCCGGTAGTGGCTTCTTATCCGAAAGTACGCAGGCTTGGGAGAAGGCTATTGCACCGGCAATGGAAAGCAGTATCAGAACGGTAGCTATTCGCATTGGTATTGTTCTTTCTAAAAATGGCGGCGCATTGCCCAAAATATTATTACCCTTCCTGTTTTTTGTGGGGCCCTACTTTGGGAATGGTCGCCAATGGTATTCCTGGATTCATATCGACGACCTGTGCCGCTTATTTATTTATGCTATGGAAAAGGAAGAAATGGCCGGGATTTACAATGGAGTCAATTCACAGGTGCAAAGAAATAAGGTCTTCACCAGAAACATCGGCAAAGGCCTCAATAAGCCTTTTTTACTTATTCCCGCTCCGGTTTTTGCCCTGAAATTATTGTTGGGAGAAATGTCTGAAACAGTACTTAGCAGTACGAAAGTAGACGCAAAAAAGACGATAGATGCAGGATTCGAATTTAAATTTGAAGATTTGCAGATGGCTATAGCCGATATAATAAAAAGAAAAGTCTAAGGCTATCAGTTTTTGAAAAAAGTGGTCTTTCCGGAGAGGAATTCACTTTTTTCAAAAATCATCAACTTATCGTTTGAAAACTTCTATTTCATGGGTGGTGATTACCAGATCGGTGAACTTGCCTTTAAAACGGGTAGCCTTCACGATCTGATTATCAATCCAGTGGTAATTACCACCCCTGGGCTTATCCATGATCAAGTGGTGATATGGAAAATTATTTTTCTTCAGCCAGCTTTCGGTCAGTTCTCTTAAGCTTTCAGTTCTGGAAGTGAAGAAAGTGATTTTATGACCCTGTTCAAACCAGTGGTTGATCATTCGTTGGGCATCCGGATAAGGAATAGCCCTGACCATTCGCTCCGGCTCCTCATTAGGGATATCATCACAAACTGTTCCATCAATGTCTACAATAAAGTTCTTTACATCATCGGGTAATACCGGACTCACGCTCTCACCTTTTTCGTTGAAGCGGGCATTTAATTCGGAATTTTTTGCATTCATCCAATTCTATTTAATCTTCAATTCATGAGAAAATAATCTTGTAACCTGATAATTTGTTATTTGTTGTATAAATTCAGCCTTTCCTCAAGCTTGACTTTTTCTCAAAGCATTTTAAAGGCACTCTCCTTTATATCCAAACAAAATCAATATAAATATGCTGTAAACTTTTTAATAATTTGGAGACCAATACTTTTTTTAAAAGAATATTCAAGTAGTTTTTACACTTGTTTAACAATCAAATAGATAAACAGTGTCTAAACCAGCGTATCAACATCAACGGTATATCCAGTTGATGTTGATACGCCGGCAGCAGAATGGATTGCTCGGGAAGGCCTAAAATTTAATGTATTGGGTAGGATCAATGGGTTTACCTCTGTGCCAGAGCTCAAAGTGTAGATGAGGACCACTTGTCAAAGTACCCGTATTACCTATAATAGCGATAGCTTCTCCGGCTTTTACCTTAGCTCCTACTGTTTTAAGCATAGCTGAATTATGTTTATAAAAGGTGATGACATTATTGGCGTGTTGTACACCTATGGTATTGCCAGTTTCCACAGTAAAGTCAGCCATAAAGACATAGCCATCCATCGCCACCTTGACGGGTGTGTTTCTGGGAGCCAGAATATCTACGCCGTAATGTTTTTGGGTAGGCATGAATCCGGCACTGATCTCTCCCGTAACCGGGGTCATAAATATAAGTTGATCCAGGGGAATATCTTTGGCATTCAGGTTGGTAGCACGACCAGATTTAACAATATTGCCAATTTCCATCAACTCTATTTCTTTGCGCAGGCTTTGTTCATCTTCCGAAGGTTCGGTCGTTTGAAAGCTATCTACAGCGGCGGGCTCGATTTCCTGATCAACATCTTCTTCTGTCTTTACATCTCCGACTAATAGCTTTCTAAAATTTTCAGAGTAGGCGCGGTGGGCTTCAAATTCTTTTTCAATGGCTGCCAGTTCTCTATTGAGTTCGTATACTTCTTTATCCATATTGCCGCCGGCATATCCCGGGATATATTTCCTCAAAGGAGTATATGCGACCAGCAAAAATATCATAATGAAGACCACCACGAATATAGTACTCACAAAAATATAAACATTTAAAAGAGTGAGCTTATAGGAGCCCTTCTCTTCGAAAGTATCGTTATTCATGATGATCAGGCGGTAGGTATGTTTCATCCTGTCCCACCATCCTGATTGATTCTCATTTTCGTACATAGCTGTGCAATTTGTATTTGTTATCTTATAAATCTACGGGGCCTGTTTTTAATTGTTTGCAGTCTCCAAATAATAAAATAAATTTGTTAGTCTAAAGTTATATAATGGCTTAGAGGTATTGACTTTAAGCTATTGGTTGAATAAACGTACTTTAAAGTTAATCTTTCCCTCTTAAAATTGCGTAAAGCCATATAGAGTTTAACTTTTAATACCAAAGCGGAGTTGAGTTTTACGTTGGGGAAATTACAAATCAAATATTCCGATTAGATTAACGGTTATTTATTGTACCCCCGGGCTCCGTTGAATTAATTTAGCAATAAAATTACTGAGGTTTTGAAAAAGGTATCGAATTATCTGCTCCTGCTCCTGATTCTTCTTTTCGGGGCAGGATGTGTTACAAAAAAGAAAAAAAGTGACACTGGTTTTCTGGGAAAACTTTATCATAATACAACGGCGCGTTATAACGGTTACTTCAATGCTAACGAACTAGTGGAAGAGTCCATTGTGCAGTTAGAAACTCAAAATGTAGATGACTACAACAACCTGCTAAGTATTTATCCTTACGCGACTACGGGTAATGTACAGGGGGTATCCAGTAATCTTGATGATGCCATCAAGAAAGTTACGGTGGTTGTTTCTTTGCATCCGCAAAGCCATTGGGTAGATGATTGTTATTTGTTGGCTGGTAAGGCAGAATATCTTAAACGGGATTATGAAGCAGCAGAAGAGATGCTTCGATACATGGTCAATGAATTTGATCCAGACCTGCAGAACGGCGAGGTGAAGCTGCGTGCCTCGGCGGCCAAAGTAGCGGCTAATAAGCAACAAAATGCAGCAGCGAGAAGAAAGGCCCGCAAAAAAGCAAGAAAAAAAAGAGAAAAGGCTAGAAAAGAAAAAAGAAAGTACGCTAAAAAGAAATCCAAAGTTAGAAGACAATACCGCAAAAAAGTTAATAAAGCACGCCGAAAAGGGAAGCCAGCACCGCCCAAGCCACCTATACTGATAACAGAAGAGGAGGGGAACGAAGGAAAAACGCCTGAACAGATCAAACAGGAGCTGGAGGAAAAGGCAAAGAGAGAAGAAGAGGCCAACAAGCCTGAAAATTACTTTATGAAGCATCGGCCGGCTTATCAGGAGGGCGTACTGTGGTTAGCCAGAACCCTCATCGAGAGAAACAACTACGAGGGAGCCCTTCGATATATGGAACAGCTGGAGACTTCCCCCAAAACTTTCGATGATGTAAGAGCAGAAATTCCGGTTGTAAAAGCTTACATGTATGTCAAAAGAGAACAGTTTGAGAATGCTATTGAACCGTTACAAAAGGCAGTAGCTAAAGCTGGAAATCGCAATACCAAGGGGCGCTACTCTTTCATCCTCGGGCAGATTTATCAACGGCTTGGCGATGGTTCCAACGCTTTTATTGCTTTTGAAAATGCTTTGCGCTATACCAATGACTACGAGATGGAGTTTAGTTGTCGCCTGAATATGGCTCAAAATGCCTGGGCTTCTGGTCAGGGTAGCTCTGAAGATGCCATTGCCCAAATCAATGGCCTGATCAAGGATGAGCGCAACCTGGAGTATGAAGATCGCCTGTACTATGCATTAGCAAAAATAGCACTGGAAGAGGGCGATCAGCAGCTGGCAGTCGAAAACCTAAGGCTGTCCCTCAGTAATAGCATCGGTAATAAAAAGCAGAAAGCAGAAGCTTATCTATTGCTAGCCGATATGTATCTGGAAGATGAACTATACCTGGAAGCCAGCTTTCACTATGACAGCACGCTAACGGTTATGCCTAAAACGGATGAGCGTTATCCCAAAGTAGAGGCATTGAGCCAAAACCTTACTGAGATAGCAGAGAATCTTCAGGTCATACAGCTACAGGATAGCTTGCTTAGAATAGGCAGCCTAAGTGAAGAAGAGCGTGCAAAACTGGCCATGAAGATCATCAAGGAAAGAGAGCAGCAAAACTTGGAAGAAATAGCAGCAAAAGCTAATAATAACAATGCCAATACTTCCCGTACGCTTACTTCACCCACCAGAAATGCATTGCAAAAAGAAAGCTTTTTCTTCGCCTACGATGACCGGGCTGTAAAAAGAGGGCAAAGAAGCTTTGAGCGAAAATGGGGAGACCGGCCTTTAGAAGATAACTGGCGCCGATCTTCCGGCAATGAGCAAATAAAGGACATTGAAGAAGCACAAGAAACAGCTGTAGCTGAGGTGAACCTCTCAGAAGAAGAAGTAGAAAATGTTCTGGCTGACGTTCCTGTTGATGAACAAAGCAGGGCCTCCGCAGAGCTGAAAATACAAAAGGCTATGTTTGAGCTGGGGACGCTCTACCGGGATCGCCTAGAAAATTACGAAGAAGCTATTACGGTTTTGGAACGTTTGCTTGACCGGTTTCCGGAGAGTTCCTTCAAACTGGATGCCTGGTACTATCTGTACTTACTGTACAGAGAGCAAAATCAAATATCTAAGTCGCAGCAATACGCTGATTTGATAGTAGCTAACTATCCATCCAGTACTTATGCACAGGTGATTAAAGATCCAAACTATATCCGAAAGCTAAAGGATGATGAGGTGAAGCTCAATCTGTTTTACGATCGGGCGTATGCGAATTTTAAAGATGGAAAATACAGAGAAGCTAAACGGTTGGCTACTACCGAAGTGGCCCAAAAGTTTGGTGCCAAAAATAAGCTGGAAGCTAAATTTGCCCTTCTCGCTGCCATGTGTATGGGTAATGAACGGGGAAAGCCTGCTTACATACAGGCGCTACAGGGCATTACGTCGACTTATCCGGAAACTCCGGAAGCTACCAAAGCAAAAGAAATGCTTCGTCTACTAGGGATAAGAGGATCAACCTTGCCAGGCGGCGGCGTTGTAAACAATGACCAAAATAATAATAACTATAAAGTGGAGGATAATGTCCTACACTATCTCTTGGTCGTCTTTAATTCAGATGTACGCCTGACGGATATCCAAAATGAAATGTCAGATTATAACCAAAAATACTATCAATTGGAGAAGTTCAGGTACTCTCAAATGTTCCTGGGCCGCAACGTTAGAGATGGTATTCCGGTTCTGGTTATCCGACGGTTTAAAAACAAAGAGGAGGGTATGAAATACTACGAAGCGGTAAGCAATAGCCGGGATGAATTTATTAAGTCTACCTCTGATTTTGACCTGTTTTTGGTAAGCCAAAATAATTATCGGGAAATTCTACGCTCAAAATCTTTAGCCGGATATAAATCCTTCTTCGAAACGAATTACCTGCAATAGCAGAAAGCAGTAAACTGCTCTGCGATGTCCTTGTTTTCAGCGGAAAACAAGGCTATTTTTCACGATTGTCGACGAGCAAGGGCTTGTCTATTTTAATACTGCGTTATGTTCAGGTTGCTTCTTTTTGCCGTATTATGTATGTTCTCGGCTTGCTATATCAGTGCCCAGTCCAACTGGGAAATGAAAAAGGACAAGGACGGGATAAGAGTATTTACCAAAGCTTACGAAAATTCTAATATTAAAGCATTTCGGGGAGAAGTAAAACTGCGAGCAGCGCCGGAGGAAGTGCTAAATGTCCTGCGAGATCCTGAAGCAACAGTAACTTGGATGCCCAGAATGTACAAGGCTAGGCTGCTGAAAAGGTATAAAGACGGAGGCCATACGGCCTATTTTGAAAACAATGCCCCCTGGCCCATCAAAAATCGGGACGGCATCTACCGTTTTTATTTTGAGGAAAGAGAGGACGGATCTACTTTTATCAATGTGGAACCCCAGCCAAACTATTTGCCCGAAAAGAAAAATAGAATCAGGATCAAAAAGGCAGAAAGTTACTGGCACGTTATTCCCATCGATTCAAAGACGACTAAAGTCATCTATTTTGCTCACCCAGATATTGGTGGCTCCATTCCTGATTGGCTGGCCAATATGTCGGCAGTATCTTTGCCATTCGACTCATTGCAAGGACTCCAAGAACAGATTCTAAAACGTAGGGGATGAGGGTCAAAATGATATAGCATATCATTGAAATAAACAATGCAATGTTTTGAGGTTTTTATTGCTGGTTAAGTACAGGACAAAAGTTATAGCCTTTCATAAAGTGTTGGATGCGCTTAAAATTGCTATCCACTAGGGAAGGAAGTTTCCAAAGAAAAAAATACAGAACTGGCTATACTAAGCTTGGCCGGTGTCACTGATGATGAAGAAGCCGACGTGATGACTAGTGCTGTTGAAGAATCCAGAAAAATCGATCAGGATGAATGGTGATTATTTACCTGCGTAACTGCAATTACAGCTTCTTTATGCTGTACAACACCAGTTTTGGCTCTTATCGCAGGAACAAGCGGAATCGCTTCGACATTCTCTTGGATTGAACCATTTAGACCATATTTAATTGGACTGACAATTTTAGTTCTTGGTTTTGCTTGGCATCAAAAGTTAAAGCACAAGAAAGAAATTGACTGTGAATGTGAAACGGAAGAAAAACCAAAGTTTATTCAATCAAAATCGTTTTTAGGAATTGTAACTGTATTGTAAGCGTCCGAGCAAAGGCGTCTTGATTGGTGGTTTGGGTGGATCTACCTTTGGGTAAAACCAAAGATATGAGTCCAGGCACACGCGTACAAAAATGGCAGGCTGTATTAGTAGAGCAATCCACATCGGGCTTAAGCAAGAAGGCTTTTTGTGAGCAGCGAGGCATCCACCCGAGTAAATTCTATTACTGGCAACGGCGCCTTTGCTCGGACGCTTACTATTAAGCTACTGATGTGGGATGTGACGGGCTTTGCTTTGTATTACAAACAACTGGAACGAGGTACTTTTGAGTTGCCATTGGCGGCTCGTGAGGGGACGGCCGAGCTAAGTTGGTCGGAGCTGGTACTAGTGCTGGAAGGCATCGAATTAAAGTCGATAAAAAGGCGAAAAACCTGCCTGCCGGCGAGGCAGGGATACCGGCACCGGGCTTGATTTTGCTACCTTTTTTGTATCTTTTCATCAATGAAAGCAACCGTTTCCAGAGCAGAACACGAGGCCGTTTTGGCCGAAAATGCGCAACTCAAATTCCGTTTGGAGAAGTTGGAGCGTATGCTGTTTGGTCGTAAGAGTGAGCGCTTTGTAGTCGACTCACCACCGGCCGAATAGCTCAATATGTTCGCTGCCAATCAGGAGGCAGAAGTGGAGGAAGTGGAAGTGGCCCCTTTACGGGAAAAGATCAGCTACGAGCGTAATAAGCCGGTGGTGAAAAAGAAGCATCCCGGCCGTACCCCACTCCCTGCACACTTCGAGGTAGAAGAAAAGACCCTGGAACCGGAAGAAGATACTACGGGTATGGTGCGTGTTGGCGAGCACATCACCGAGTATGTGGAATATACACCGGCGGAGCTGAAGGTCATCCGCTTAATCCGCCCCGAATACGTCAAGCCCAATCAGCAGCGGGTGGATGAAGCTACCGAGTTCCTTTGTGCACCACTACCCAGTCGTCCCATTGAAAAGAGTATTGCTTCGGCCAGCCTCCTGGCTCATATCATCATCAGCAAGTACATCGATCACCTGCCCTTTTACCGGCAAATCCAGCGTTTTAAGCGCAACCATGACTGGGCGATCCACAAATCGACCATCAATAGCTGGTTTGTGGCCGTTTGTACCTTGCTCAAGCCCCTGTACGAAGTACATCGCCAGCAGATACTGGAACAGACTTATGTGCGACGTAAGTTCTTCGAGGCCCAGGGCAATGATAAAAAACGAGCCCAATA
>CAZVOD010000087.1:0-18092 GCA_964628385.1 uncultured Saprospiraceae bacterium | reverse complement strand
ACAATATCAGGTTCTCCGAACCTTATTATATATCTTAATTTCGCGAACTACTTAGTTTTAAAAAGCTTATATTTTTTAGGGTTGTAGCTTAAAAAGTACAGATGTCATTTCTAAAAATGACATCTCTTCAAAAAAGTAAATGACATGTCTAGACATGACATGTCTTGAGGGAGTATCACTGTAGCCTACTCGAGTCATAGTAGAAAACTCCAGCTATCATAAACCGCCCAAAGCCTTGTCTTTCAAAGCTTTTCGGTCCACTTTTCCAGTATTATTTTTAGGGATATGGTCCACAAAGACCACATATTTAGGAACTTTAAAATTGGCGAGGCGCTCCCGACAATGCTCTACGATAGCGCTGGCTTCCATTTTTTCTTTACAAACTACAAATGCTTTGCCCACTTCTCCCCATTTGGCATGGGGTACACTTACCACTGCGACCTCATTGACCAGCTCATGCTGGATGATAGTGCGCTCTACTTCAGCCGGATAAACGTTTTCACCACCGCTAATGAACATATTCTTGATGCGATCTACAATGAAAAGATAATCTGCTTCGTCCCTGCGAGCCATATCACCAGTGTGAAACCAGCCATCCTGAATAACCTTTTGGGTAGCCGATTCGTTCTTCCAGTACCCCGGTGTCACCATCGGGCCTTTAAGAATCAGCTCTCCAGCTTTTCCAGCGGGGACTTCCTTTCCCGCATTATCCACTATTTTTACATCAACATAAAAATTGGGCCGACCGATAGAGCCCTTCTTTTTGATTGCATCATCATGATGCAGGGAAGTAAGGTTGGGGCCTACTTCAGTCATTCCATATCCCTGTCGGATAGGAACATCTTTGGCTTGCCATTTTTCAATTAATGGAATTGGCATCGGCTCTCCACCAACAATGATATAATTGAGATTAGATAAGTTGGCCCGGTCAAACCCCGGTTCATCGGCCAACATCTTGAGCATGGTTGGGACTGCCATAAAAACCGTAGGTTGCTCCCGTACCAAGAGTTCCAATAGTAGCTTAGGGTCAAAGGATTTCAACAGGCAGCTATAGCCTCCATGGTGTAAAAACGGTGTGGTTAACACATTCCATCCACCCGTGTGAAAAGGCGGCATACAATTGATCGTCCGGCTCTCTGTGTTGACCAGCAAAGTCATAGCCGTATTGATGCTATTCCAAAAAAGCATTTTGTGGCTGTACATCGCCCCTTTGGGAAATCCAGTGGTACCAGAAGTATAAAGGATAAATATCGGATCATCTTCATCCACCGGCGTGATCTGGAATGGCTTAGTATTAGCTTCATGAAGTGCAGCCGTTAGATGGTTCCTTAAATCCTCCAGAGCAAGTACCCTCTCCATATTGGTGTAACATTCGGCCCTCTGAATTTCAGCCTCGAATTTTTTTTCCACAATCAAAAGTCCAGGTTCAGCATTGTTTAACAAGTAATCCAGCTCCGGTGCCTTGAGCCGATAATTCATAGGTACTAGTATGCAGCCCGTTTTTTGGGCAGCTACAAAAAGAACAATATACTCCCAACCATATTCAGATAAAACCGCTATACGGTTTCCTTTACCAAGCTTACATTCATCGGTGAGGTAATGTGCCAGCCAATTGCCCAGTTGGTTGAGCTGCTGGTAAGTGAAGGTCCTGTCAGCAGGATAATCTTTTATCGCTATTTTATGCGGACTGTAAAGCGACCATTTAGCCGCCCAGTCTTGTCCCGGTAACTGCATAAACCAATTACATTTATAGTTTTACATCTGGAAGGCTGCACTAGCAAAAGCCAAGCCTCCTCCTGAGCCGATGAAATATACTAAATCTCCTTCTTTTACTTTACCTTCTTCCATAGCTTGATTGAAAGCCATAGGAATGCAAGCAGAGCCAGTGTAACCGTAGTAATGCATAATCGTATGTGCTTTTTCCTTTTCTACGCCCAGACGCTCCATAGTTTCCCAAATACTGTTGATATTAATTTGGGTGATAAAATAATGGTCTACTTCGGTTGGTTTTTTTTCTAAAAAATCACACAAGTTTTGGGCCATTTGCGACCATATTTTCGGATTGAGCTCTTTAGGGAACTTTTTGACAAATTTTAATTGATGGTCATGGTTACTCAGAATTGCCTCATTACTGGGCGTTTTGGCAGCGCCTGCATAAATACCCATCCACTCATTATACTCTCCTTTTGATATCAATTCACTTTTTAGAAAACCTTTTGAAGTATTTGACTCTGCTTTTAAAACGACCGCCCCGGCGCCATCAGCAAAAAGTGTAACAGTTTTTTTATCTTCTTTATTCAAATACTTACTCATGGCATAAGCACCAATTACAAGTATGTACTGATATTGCTCATCTGCTTTTATATATTTAGAGCCTATATCCAAGGCCGTCACAAAACCAGCACAAGCAGTATTGATATCGAATGTACCCGCATTATTGGCTCCAAGCCTGTGCTGAACCACAGAAGCCGTAGAAGGAGAGACAAATTCTGGCGTATCCGTTGACAAAACGATCAGATCAATATCGGATGCATTAATTCCAGCTCCTTCTATAGCTTGCCGGGCAGCGTGCTCCGCCAAATCAGCTGTACTTTCATCTTCTGAACACCAACGGCGCTCGTATATCTTTACATTCTCTCTTAACCAGGTATCTACATCCTGGCCAAGTAATTCATCAAAATAGCTATTGGGAAGCACCTTCTCGGGTGCATACATACCCGTTGAAACAATTGTAGCGTTTCGCATTATCTTTAGGAATATTTTTTTTGAGAAAAAAAGTGATAAATCAAAGTTGGTAGTACACTGATCAACAGCCCCCATGTAGCCGTGACCCCAGGATTACCAAATGCCATGCTGGAGCCCGGAAACCACTGATTACCAAAAAAATACAATAAAAAATGAGTGCATACGGCAACAATCGATCCTATCCACACTACCAACATGGAGGCTTCCTTGAATAATACGCCAGCCAGTAAGGGTGGAACGACCGCTAGTACAAGGCCATATACCCCCAATTGCCCAAAGATGCCGAGTAACTCCGGAGGATTGATATTGACGAAGAATACCGAAATAGCAATAACTATCAACACCAAATGACTGGCCCTGAAAGCTATTTTCATTTTTTCAACTTCGCTTCTTGATTTACTGCTTAACCTGTTCATCACATTAAGGACCAAATCATTGGCCGTTATGGTAGATATCCCCACCAGAAGGCCATCCAGTGTTGACATGGCAGCAGCTAGTAATACCACGCTAACAATCGTAAATACCCAATCTGGAAAGGCATTCTGAAGATAAACCGTCATAACCAGGTCTTGTCGAAATGCTCCAGTGGTAGGGTCTGTCAACTGCTCGGGGGTAGTGATCAGATGAGCCCAAAAACCTGCTAGTAGAAGGAGTGAAAATAAAAAGTAAATAACACTAAAAACGCCAATGTATTGCCTGACCTCTTTGGCTGTTTTGACATAAAGGGCCTTGGTCAGTATATGTGGCTGACAGACCAGGGCCGCACCGATACAAAAACCGGCGATATAGATCGAAAAAGTACTATTAAAAAGTTGGCTTTCCGGATTGATCCATTTCAAAAGATTAGGATCAATGCTATTCATCTGAGTCCACATGTCACCTTTCAGCCAAAGCATAACACCTGAACCTACTATTAACAAACTGATGCCTATCATTAAGATACCCTGTAGCATATTAGTGAATACATGTGCGTAGGTACCTCCAAATATGACATAGCCAGTTACAAAAATTAGCGTGATCGATAAAGCTGTTATATTGCCTATCCCCAGGAGTCTTTGCATAACGATAGAAATACCGCCTACCAATAAGACAATAAAAGCAAAGCTCAGCAAATTGAGGATAGCAAAATAAAGGGCAAAGTTCTGTGATTTATAGCGCTTACCGATCCAGTCTGGGATGGTTAATGCACTTTGGTCAGCTCCAATTTCTCGAAATTTGAATGATAAAATGAGAAGCATAAATACCAATCCCAGATAAACGCTGAGCCCCAGGTGCATGAAAGCAGACAGGCCATCAACGTAAATAAATCCTGGATTGATAATAAAAGTAGCTGCGGAGGCGGTACTTGCTGCTAGTGTAATTCCAACTGTTACCGGTGACATATCTCCTTTCCCGATGGCAAAACTACTGAAATCGCTGGTCTTTTTGTGACCTAACCACCCCAGATAGGCAGTTCCCACTAAATAAAATCCAAAGAATAGCCAGGAAAGTATCATAGTTCAATTTTGTTCTTTCTTATGGGTAGAATAATCAGGGACACAACAGAGAGTAGACTTGTTTCGAAGGAATAGAATAGTGGTAAAAAGTAATTATATTTTGATCTATTTTAATGCCTTCGAAGCAAGTCTGGTAGAGAAGTTGTTTAAAAATATACTTAGCGCTTCACTTTTACCCTCAGCTGTAAACCTATATTTTCAAACAACTTCAGAAAGAAAAATTATCTTCCAGGTGCAATTTCTGGTAGGTTAAATCTCAATTCCATTGTATATAAGCCACGCGTTGGTGGTGCAGCAGTGAATTCTCTTAATTCTGTATTGAACAGATTACTTCCCGTTACAGAAAGCGTTACTTTATCGCTGAACCGGTAACCTAATGTTAGGTCAAAGGTTACAAACCCACCTAGTGGTCCGAAGTTATAAGTATCAGCACTTCTGGCATCTTCCACGATGGGTACTCCGCGGTATAGAAATGGCTGACCATTGTCGTCCACCAATGTTTCTGAAGCGATCTGGAAGCTGGAAAAATAATTGTATTCTTCTACCCAACGAGTGAACAAGCTACCAAAGAATTTCTCTCCACTGTAGTTAAAAGTAAGGTTGGCTTTGTTAGTAGGTGCATTTACAAGAATATCAAGGAAGTTGACTACACCATCTCCATTAAAGTCATTTTCAAGATCATCTTCATCTACCGAGAAATCAAAGAAGGAATAATTGAAAGTAGCACTGAATTCTGGGTTGAAGTAATAAGTAGCCCCTATATCGATACCGTAGGTGTTGACCTCTCCAAAGTTAACATATGTGGCTACTAAACCACCAAGACCAGCAAAACCCGCCTGAACCTGATCAATTGGTGTATCTCCTCTTTGTGTAGCTACTCCTACTACTGTTACCGGACTTAGGAAATCTTCAGATA
Source organism: uncultured Saprospiraceae bacterium (assembly GCA_964628385.1). GTDB lineage: Bacteria > Bacteroidota > Bacteroidia > Chitinophagales > Saprospiraceae > JANQPA01. Next base: position 12,935 of record CAZVOD010000087.1, on the reverse strand, counting down.
TATTGTAATAGGCGTTGGCATCGAGGAAAAGCTTGTTTTTCACGATCTGACCACGGTATCCCAATTCGAAGGTCTGGATTTTTTCCACCACTTGCTTAGGTACTGTAGAGCCATCGGTTAGTGTGAAGCCTTCTGCATTTCCCAAAATCAAACCATTGAAGAGATTACCGAACATGTTCAGGATCGTTGGAGCAGCAATACCCTGACCATATGTCAGACGCCATGTACCTCTTTCTCCTTTTTTCAATAAACCTAATTTAGGTACAAAGTTAAAGTCATAGATTTCGTGGTTATCAGCTCTGGCTGCAAAAAGTCCTTCCCAGCCATTGCCAAAGTTGTAAGTAAAGTGAGCATAAGCTCCTAGCTGGCTTACGTTGATGAAGTCATCCTCATCTTCGTCTAGCAAATAAGTTCCCAAACTATTAGCCTGGTCTAACTGCCACTGCACACCAGTAACCATCTCGAGGTTACCAAAGGTGTTGTTGTACTGAGCCTCTGCATTCCATCTTCTGGAATCATCCTCAAATTTAGCTCCCGAAGCAAAAGAAGCTTCACCACGAGCCTCGGCATCAGGTAATCCGGCATCTAGTAGGCGGTAGTACTGCTTTGTACGTTCATCAATGGAATAAGTGTCATCTGTTCTACTTGTACTAAGATAACCCTGAACGAAGAAGTTTTGAGTAGAAAACTTTAACTGATAATAGTTGATTCGCCAGTCGATGATTTGGTTTCTACCTACATTGGTAGGAGCCAGGTAGTTACTGTTGCTGTAACCGTAGTTGAACGTCAAATCCGTATTTGCGCTGGGGCTATAAATCAATGAAGCTTCTGCTCTCTGAAAATCAGTACTTCTATCGAGCTCCAATTCTTCATAACCCTCAGCCCGACCATCCGGAATCGGATTGCCTTGATCATCAAAAGCACCAACGCGATCGATAAATACAGAGTCAGTATATTCAAATTCGGTAGCGGTGGTATATTCCCCCGTCACCTTAAAGGCAAATTTATCACTCAATCGCTGGGCATGTCTGACTCTTGCCGAGAAAAATCCCTCGCCATCGCCATTAACTCCAGGGTTAAGGGTAATGTTAGTACCTGGGTATTTTCTTGGGTCTTTGGTAATAGTATTTAAAAGACCATTGTGGGCATTGGGACCATACAGGGTAGCGTTGGGCCCTAATATTACCTCCACGCGTTCTATATCTTCTTTTATTACTGTATTTAAAGGTCCGAAGGGAAGACCAGTTGCGATAAGCGTAGAAAACCTTCCGTCTGTAACCTGAAGATTCTTGGAGTTAAAGTTGGAATTAAAGCCTCGAATGTTCAAACCAATACCCGCAATACCCGCCCGGAAATAATCTACTCCTTTTTGACGAGCTAGCAGCTCTCCGGGACTCCCGGAAAATTCTAAAATCTCCCTGGCAAAAACCGTTTCGATAGTGGCCGGGCTTTCTGTGATCTTTTCTGCTCTTCTTGATCCGGATACTACTACTTCTTCACCAAAAGATACACCTTCTGTCATTTCAATGTTTATACTTGTTATTTCTCCTGCTTTCACAGTAACTTCCTGATTGGCAGTACTAAAACCCAAATAAGAAATGATCAAGTCGTACGCGCCAGGACCTACCTCGATAGTAAATTTACCATCTACATCAGTAACCGAACCAAAGGTCGTATTTTCAATCAGAACATTGGCGCCAATTAGCGGCTCACCGTTTACCTGATTGGTTACCGTACCTGTAATTCCTGATGACTGTGCTGTCAAAAAGCTGAAGCAACCCAGGAAAAACAGTAATATTACAAGTTTTTTCATAATTATGGTTTTTTCAAATTCTGGTTATTGAATTATTGTTGAATGAAATTTTTGATTTGTTGACTAACTTTTTCTGCCTGATCCCAAAGAACGAAATGGCCACATTCTTCCAATAGGATCAACTCACTGTTGGGTATTTCTTTATCACCAGTTCTGGCCACTTGCTCGGTGGAGCTTTCTGGATGCAGGAACTTGTTGGGGATGAGCAGATCATTTTTTCCATAAAAAATTAAGGTACTTTGTTTTATCTCAGAGAGCTGGTCAAAGACGGGAGCCTCAAGCATGCCCTGTACACACCTGGGGATCATCTGGCAGTACGCTTCATAATCTGCTGCATTTTCTTTGAGCTTCAGCCGATCTTCATACATGAACCGGGCATCTTCCGGAAGCATCGCTCCGCTGAAATTAACGGCAAAGTTTTTTTCGATTTGCACATCGGGGGTAATCTTAAGCACTTGTGGCGTTACTATCTGACCAAACCACTGCCGGTCTGTCTCTGAAAATGTTTCAAAACCGGCAGGAGCCAGTAAGATTAGCTTTTTGATGTCGGCCCGATCCTTCAAAACGGTAGTAATAGCTATTTGCCCACCCATAGAATGGCCAATAAGGTGTACATTTTCTAATTGTAGCTTATCGATAAATTGTAGTAAGGTTTCGGCAAAAAAATCCATGGAATAAGAAAAATCTCCGACGGAAGACTTTCCGTAGCCCGGTAAGTCAATGGCTATACAACGAAAGTCAGTGCTTAGCTCATCGATAAGCTTATTGTAGGCTGGTAAATAACTTCCGAGTCCATGTACCATCAGAAGTGTATTTTTGTGCTCACCTTGCTCCACGTAAGCTATTTTAACACTATCGTTGAGTGTTACTTCTTTGACATTATAGGAGTATTCCCGGTAAGGTTTCATAGTTGATGTTGATGATTGTCCAAAGGTCAATGCTATTGGAAAATAGGGTAAGAAGAATAAGATTAGAAATGCTGCTTTAGTCCTGTAAATCCTTCCCATAATTTTATCGAATCGATCTTTTCAGAATTTTAGTTCACTACAAATTTCAAATCAAAATTAATATTTGATATCAATCGGTAAATAAAAATTAAATACTATTTACGTATAATAAACTCTTGACTCTAGTAAGTTTTGGTGAAGTATGGCTGGTTTTTTATTTGTAATTAATTGAAAAAAAGTAACTTACATAGTATTTTTAGCTTGTTAGATGGGGGTTGACCTGTAGTAGTAAAGCCTTCAGAATAGATTGATTAGGAGAGGTGATGCTAATAAAGTCGCTTTTCAGATGCGGTTACACCTTGTTTGAATAAAGTTTCTGAATTAGTCAACGGGTAGTTTTAGGTTTATAAAAACCTGATTTTCAGTGGTTAAGTTTTATTAAAGAGTATTTATAATTGAAAGTCAACGGTTTAATTTTAATTTAAAAAATATTAATCCTTTATTTAGGTACTACTCAATATTATATTTTGCGGTTGATAAAAAAACAACTAATTGTTGTGTTTACACTAACTGTAATTTCAACCAAAAATAACAGTCATGGATCGATTGGCCAACAGAGTCGCAATTATAACCGGCGGAAGTAACGGTATTGGAAGAGTAACAGTGGATAAATTCTTAAGTGAAGGAGCTTCGGTAGCTATTTGGGACATTGATGCAGAAGCAGGAGAGAAAGTTGTTAATGAATTGATTGCCAAAGGGCATCACTGTAAATTTTACAGAGTCAATACTACCGATCTGGATGCAGTAATGGCAGCAGCGGCAGAGGTAAAGGCTACCTTTGGTAGGATTGATATTCTGATCAATAATGCCGGGATTACCAGAGATGCTTCCATGAAGAAAATGACTTCCGAGCAATGGCAGCAAGTCATTGATGTGAATCTTACTGGTGTATTCAACTGTGCTAAAGCTATTTTTCCATATATGGTAGAAAATGGCTTTGGTCGGATTCTGAATGCCTCATCGGTGGTGGGGTTATACGGTAATTTTGGTCAAAGTAATTATGTAGCTACGAAGTCAGGGCTAATAGGGCTTACAAAAGTTTGGGCCCGGGAATTTGGCAGAAAAGGAATTACTGTTAATGCAGTAGCTCCTGGTTTTATTGCTACCGAGATGATCAAGACTGTGCCGCAGGGATATATTGATAGCTTACTGGCTCGCACGCCGGTCAACCGCTTGGGCGAACCTGAAGATATTGCTAATGCCTATCTATTCTTGGCATCGGACGAAGCCTCTTTCATCAATGGTATTACATTGAGTGTTGATGGTGGTTTGGTGATGTGAAGTTGTTGGTTCTGCGCCATTTATTGTATTCTGGCAAAATAAGTCTATTAATGAAAATGAGGAGATATGAGGGCGAAACTTCAAAAATTCACGGAATTTGCAAATAAGCTTTTACCACACGAAACAACTTTTCTGCTGGCCAATCATCAGTTGGAAGACGAGGTAAAGCTAAAAATCCTGGAGCAGGTACACTACAACTGTCAGAATATTCATCAGTTTCGCCCTTATGATACCTCTATTGATAAGCGCAAATACTCCAATCTAAAAAACTGGATTGTCAAGCGGCTTCAGGAGATTGATGTTGACGAGCATTATAAACAAATAGGGAGGTTTGAAGAAAAGATCCTGTTAGATCAAATCAACCAAAATGAAGAGAAGGAGCTATTAAAAACAATTCGCAATTACACCTATCCTACATTTTATTTTATTCGTTTTTTTGAGTTAGTACGTCGCTATCGTCATTTTTTACTGATCCGAATGCGTTACAGCGATCACGAATTGGTGGATAATTTTTTGCATCAGTACCAGAAAAAGTATGAAAGGTGTTTGTTGGTAACGGAGCAACTGCACGAAGCCACGCAAGATATTATGAAGAAATACGCGCAGAATACCTCTGAGAGCATTCAGTGGGAAAGGTGGCTGATCAATATATTTTACGATGAGGAGCTAGATGGGTTATCGAGGTATATGGCCATGGTACGTTTGGCGTTTATTAGTTTTCAATATCAGAAAGCTGATAGGCTAATAAAAATAATGGATGACCTGGATCACTGGTTTTCTCAAGGGCGGTTTTATTCAAAGCGTTTGCTACTCAATTACTATGACAATCGGCTGGTGATGCACACCAAACTCAAGGAATTTGAACGGGCTATTTACTACGGTTATCTTTCCATTCGAGAGCAAAACCACGATTACCTGGTTTATGCCAATAACCTGAACAGCGTGCTGATTCGCACTAAGCGGTATAGCGAGGCATTATCCATTATGAACCAGGCTACTACAGCCATGAAAGAGACGCGGAATTTTCATAGCAAGATCGGCTATGTTTCTAGCTATATCCGTTGTTTGGTGAGAAAATCCATGATTAAAAATGCTCAGAACTATGCGGAGTCTTTTTTGCAGGCCTATCAAAAAGAAGTTTTACAGTACCGATGGCATCGATTTTTTATGGCTTACCTTGAGGTATTATGGGTCAAAGAAGATTATCGCCGCATAGTTGACATCATCAAAAAATATGACCTGACCGAGCGTGAGCAAAAGCATCAGCCTCGGCAGGACTTTTTTCCTTTAATGGAATTGCAGCGTAAAATAGCACTGTATCGCCTCGGTTTTCTGGATGCTGTTATTATCCAACAAACCTGGCCCTGCCTATTTGAAAAAGAAGATCCTATTGCTGCTAGCCTGCCGGATTATCTGGTGGCGCAGTTGGAGCTGGTGGCGGCCGATTGAGCAGATATCTCTTTTTTCAATAAACATGTCATTTCTAAAAATGACATGTCTTAATTGTATCCTTTCTACTCCTTTCCAATGTACATTTTTTCTGGCCTTTACGAGCAAAAATGGAGATGTCATTTCTAAAAATGACATCTCTGCAAAAAAGGACATGACATGTTTAGACATGACATGTCTTGAGGTAATATCATCGGACTATCCTCCAAAAAAATTACTTTACCACTTAGTTTGGCAAAGCTGAACAAATTGACTTATATTTGAACTTGAAATATGAAATAAGTCATATAAGTACTGATCTAATTCTACAAGCCTATAATTTACCCCCTTGGCAGATACACCAAATCCATTCCAACAAATCTTCAATCTCATCATTGCTGATCCACAAATCATATCTCTCCAGCGCTAGTTACAGCAGCTTGTAACAGCAACTATCTTTATTTATCCAAAAATCGATTTTATGAGCCGTAATGTATTTACACTATTACTGGTTGCTTTATGTACGTTTTCGCTAAGTGCCCAATTTACAATTGATGGGGAATTGAAAAAGTGGCACAAAATTTCTCTTACTTTTGAAGGACCTACTGCACAAGAAAGTGCAACATCTAATCCATTTCTTGATTATCGACTCAATGTTACCTTTCGCAATGGTGATCAGGCCTTTACCGTACCCGGCTTTTTCGCCGCTGATGGGCAGGCCGCTGAAACCAGCGCTGAGGCCGGCAACAAATGGCGGGTTCACTTCACGCCCAATGCTACCGGTGAATGGACTTTTGAAACCTCTTTTAGAAAAGGAGAAAATATAGCTATCAGCCTGGAGCCGGATGAGGGTAATCCAGAAGGATTTGACGGTACCACGGGAAGCTTCACTGTCACCAATACCGACAAGTCAGGAAGAGACCTGCGGGGTAAGGGCCGCTTACAATATACCGGCGACCACTATCTACGCTTTGCTGAAACTGGCGACTACTTTATCAAAATCGGTGCGGATGCGCCCGAAAACTTTCTGGCTTATAAAGGCTTTGATAATACTCCTAATTACGGGGATCGCCGCAAAAGCTGGCAGCCACACATCCGTGACTGGCGCCGCGGTGATCCGATCTGGCAAAACGACAAAGGTCAGGGCATCATCGGAGCTATTAACTATCTGGCCGGCGAAGGGCAAAATGTATTTTCTTTTCTGACGATGAACATTGAGGGCGATGACAAAAACGTCTTTCCCTACATTAGCGATAGTCCCAATGATCGCACTCGTATGGATTGCTCTAAACTCGATCAGTGGGAAATCGTTTTTGAACACGCTGATTTGATGGGAATGTATTTACATTTCAAAACGCAGGAAACAGAAAATGATCAACTACTGGACGGTGGAGAACTGGGCACAGAACGAAAATTATATTACCGGGAATTGATCGCGCGTTTCGCTCACCATCTTGCGCTTAACTGGAATATAGGAGAAGAAAATACCAATACTGATTCACAGCGGAAAGCTTTTGCTCAATATATTCAGGACCTGGACCCTTACGATCATCATATTGTCGTACACACCTATCCCGGGCAGCGGGAGGAGGTTTATAATCCTTTGCTAGGCGAAGGAAACGCGTACTCTGGTGCCTCTATACAAACCGATTGGGCCAATGTCCATAAAGCTACTCTGAAATGGGTTAGGCAAAGTGCCCAGAGTGGTAAGAAATGGGTGGTCGCTAATGATGAGCAGGGTAGCGCTAACACTGGTGTGCCGCATGATGCTTATGCCGGTACCCCCGATCAATTGAACATCCGCAACGCCGTTTTGTGGGGGAATTTGATGGCCGGTGGAGCTGGTGTGGAGTACTATTTTGGATACAAATTACCGGAATCTGACCTTACCTGCCAGGATTTTCGCAGTAGGGATAGATTGTGGGATTACAACCGCTTCGCACACGAGTTCTTTACCAAATATATTTCTTTTTGGGAAATGGAAAGTGCGGATGAGCGGGTAGGTAATAGTAATAATAACAACGACAAATTTTGCTTGGCTGATGATGGCAAAAGCTATGTTATTTATCTTGCCAACGGTGGTAGCACCAATCTCGATCTGGGAAATTTTGATTATTCCTATCAGGTACGCTGGTATGATCCACGTAATGGAGGAACCTTACAAAGAGGAAGCTTTGACAGAATTGCCGGGCCGGGTATTGTCAGTATTGGTAATCCGCCATCTGAGTCCGATCAGGATTGGGTCGTATTGGTTACTGTCGATCCCAGAGACTGCCCGGTTGCAGGGCAGTTTTGTGATGACGGTGATCCGGCAACCATCAACGATGAAACAGATGGAGAATGTGGTTGTGAAGGAGAACCTTGTCCACCGGCTGGGACCATTTGCAATGATGGCAATCCCAATACAATAGATGATCAGGAAGATGGCTTTTGTAATTGTGCAGGTACAAATCCCAATGCAACAACTGATTTTTGGCTGGAAGCTGAATGTGGAGTTGTGGGAGAAAATTGGGAAATAAAAAATAGTGATCAGGCTGGTAATGGTACTTTTCTTATGGCATCAGCCAATGAAAATGATTTGGATGTACCGCCAGTCGATCCCCAAAACTGGATTTCATTCACCATCAACCTTACTCAGGCAGGTAGCTATGCATTGTTTGCACGTACAATCACTACAGAAGACGGTGATGACTCTTTTTGGGTGCAGGTGAACAACAGTAGTTGGCTAAAATGGAATAAAATCAATGCTGGCAATTACAGTAATGATTTTCAGTGGTCGCAAGCCGGGAATTGGACTTCCGGTGAGAATAGTACAGCTGTGCGTTACGCCCTAGCAGAAGGAGAAATTAATATAAAAATTGGAATTCGTGAGCCGGGAGCCAAAATTGATAAATTACTCTTCACGGTGGAGGAACTACCGCCTTCTGGAATAGGTGAAGAAGACCCCGGCTGCGTACCAGATTGCCCGCCTGCCAGCACTCCCTGTAACGATGGCAATGATAATACCGAGAATGATCAGTGGGACGGTAATTGCAATTGTAGCGGTACTGAACCGGAAGTGACAACTGATTTATGGTTGGAGGCAGAATGTGCAATAATTGGCAGCAACTGGACCATCGATGAAGACGATAACGCCAGCGAGCAAAAGGTAGTAAGCCCTCCAGATCGCGGAGCACTGGGAAGTCCAAGTTCTAATCCGGATGATCTCTTGACTTTTAAAGTTGATATTGAAGAAGCTGGTAGCTACACCCTGTTTGGAAGAACACAAACCAGCAGTAACAGAGGCGATTCGTACTGGGTCAGAGTAAATGGCGGAGACTGGATAAACTGGAATCGTATCAATCTGGGCAACCATAGCTCAGACTATCAATGGGACAGAGTAGGTTCATGGAATGCTAATGGCGGTAGTACATCTGGCGCTTTTGAAGAGCAGGAAGGTTTGGTGGTTATCGAAATGGAGTCGGCAGATGCGCTTCCTGAAGGATGGAAAACCGGGCCTTCACCAGATATTAGTTCACCCGATATCAATGATGTACAAAATGCTTCAGGTGGCGCATTTATCGTTTGGCAAGGGGAGGAGTCTCCCGGGCAACCCGGAAATGATTTGCTTATTTACGAAGTACAAATAAATACTACCGGAACTTACAAATTTCAATGGCGCAATCAAGTTGGGAAAGGAAATAATACAACAACACACAATGATACTTGGCTAAAGATTGAAGCAGATGCTTTTTATGGACAAAAAGCTGATAGTCATATAGTTTGTCCTAAAGGCACGATGCAAAATGATTGTAGTGGTGAGGAGCCAAACGGAGCTGGTGCCGGGGGGTGGTTTAAAGTTTATTCGAATAGTGCTGATTCCTGGAGTTGGAGTACCAATACTAGTGATAGTGATCCACACGAAATATTTGCCAGATTTGATGCACCGGGCCTATATAGAATTCTGGTGGCTGCCAGGTCCAGCCACCATGTTCTGGATCGAATGGTATTATCCAGAACTACTTTTAATGGGAATGCTCAAGATATTTTACTTGGTGAATCAGAACGAAAAGATAGTGGAACGGGCACGAGAGTCAATACTCGTTTTGATCTATCTGCCGGAGAAACAATTATTGATATAGCAGATAGAGAATCCGGAGTGAAACTGGATAAGCTCTTGTTAACGCTCGGCGGAGAGCAGCCTACTGACCAGGGAGCGGTAGCTACTAATTGCGATACAGAATCTTGCCCGCCAGCTGGTACTGGTTGTGATGATGGTAATCCCAACACCGACAACGACCGATATGATAATAACTGTAATTGTGTGGGCGATCCATGCCCAGCAGCCGGAACGACCTGTGATGATGGCAATCCCAATACGGAAAATGATCAGTGGGATGGCAATTGTAATTGTGTGGGGGACGCTTGTCCACCAGCCGGAACGACCTGTGATGATGGCAATTCCAATACAGAAAATGACCGTTGGGATGGCGATTGCAACTGTGTAGGCGATCCATGCCCAGCAGTTGGAACAGCTTGTGACGACGGTGATCCCAATACGGAAAACGATCAGTGGGATGGTAGTTGTAATTGTATTGGAGAAAATATTTTGGATGTCGGCACTATTTGGCTGGAAGCTGAATGTGCTGATGTGGGCAATAATTGGACATTTGAAGAAAGTACAGCAGCGTCTAATAATGAATATTTAATAGCTCCGGACAGAAATAGCTACAATACGCCGCCATCTGGTACGAATGATTTGGTCACTTTTGTTTTTGATATTGAAAAAAGTGGATTATACGCCATTTTTGCCCGTACTATGACCAAAGACGGTGATAGTGATTCATTCTGGTTCAGAGTGGATGGTGGAAGTTGGTATAAGTGGAATTTGATCAATGCACCTGATTATGGAAATATGTTTCAATGGGATCAGGCAGGAAGTTGGACGGGTGGAAAGTTTAGCGACCCCGTAGAATTTACATTTGGGAGAGGACAGCATGTACTGGAGGTAGCATGGCGTGAAGGCAATCTAGGTTTGGATAAAATTTCAATACAGTTTAATACGACTGAACCTATTGGTAAGGGAGCCCAAAGTACGCAGGATTGTGCCAACTGCCCTCCTGCAGGCACACTTTGTGATGATGGGAATCCCAATACTGTGGATGATCAGGAAGATGGTTTTTGTAATTGTTTTGGTATTGATCCTAATGGAGCCACTACTTTTTGGCTAGAGGCGGAATGTGCATCAATTGGGGAGCGCTGGGCGATAGTTGATGATATTAATGCTTCGGGAGAGCAATATGTAAACCCTCCAAGTTCTACCAGCTATAATAAGGCCCCAAACCGTCCTGTAGACTGGGTAAGCTTTGACTTTACAGTAAGCATGCCCGGCACCTATCATATTTTTGCAAGAACTTTTACTACCAATGGAGGAGATGATTCTTTCTGGGTTAAGGTTAATAATGGCGATTGGATAAAATGGAACAGGATTAATGCGCAAAATTACGCTCCTGTTTATCAGTGGGCAAAAGTAGGGGCGTGGAAAAGTGGCAATGAAGTGGAGCTACTAAGTTTTGATCTTGAACCGGGGCCAAATGTGGTTAAATTTGCATGGCGGGAAGGAGGGGCTCGTCTTGATAAAATTGCTATATTAAATAATGACCAGATACCCTCAGACTTGGGAGAGCCTGCTCAGGAAACTTGTAACGACTGTCTGCCGGAAGATACTCCTTGTGATGACGGTGATCCTGTAACCACCCTCGACCTGGAAGATGGACAGTGTAACTGTATTGGTTTTAGGGAAAATAATGAGCCCGGCCTATGGCTGGAAGCCGAATGCGCAAATTATGGCGAAGAATGGAGACCCATGGGATCAAATGATGCTTCTGGCGGAGGATACTTGCTCGCTCCGGAGAAAAATAGTTTTATCAATCCACATGAGAATGAAAGAGATTTGATCAGGTTCGATTTTGACATTCCGGAAGCAGGAGATTACAAAATCTACGTCCGTTCATTGGCACTAGACGAAGGTTCAAATTCTGTTTGGGCCAGGATAAATGGCGGTGAATGGATTAGATGGAATAAAATCAATCACAGGAAGGGGAATGTAGCGTTTGTATGGGATCAATTGGGGGTATGGAATCGCGGAGATTCCTTAGCTACACCACTTACCTTTACTTTCCGCAGAGGCGCTAATACTTTGGAATTTGGCTGGCGGGAAGCCAATTTAGCAATAGATAAATTGCAAATTACTACCGCTAATGAACAACCAGTCGGAATGGGGCTACCTGACCCTGATTGTTCCTCCGCTGATTTTAAAAACCTTGATCCGGAAGACATAGTAGATCAGCCGCATATTTTTATCAAGGCCTTATACCCAAATCCTGTTAGCAATATTTTAGTGGTTGAATATACCTCTCAGTTGAATGGAGCCCCCATTGAGCAGGCTAAAGTAGAAGTAAAAGATTTCTTTGGCCGGGTAATGAGTTCCGAAATGAAAGGTATCCAGCACTTTGGGGAAATTATCGTCGATGTGAATAACTTACCACCGGGAAGTTATGTTGTGACCATTCAAATTGAAGAGCGAATATTCTATAAAAGGTTTATAAAATAATAGCTCGTTGATGAGATAAAAAGCCCCCCTTCCGGCTTTCGCCAGAAGGGGGGACTTTTTTTTCAGTATCTCAACCATTCGGAGAATGGCTGAACCTGTATTATTCGATGATAATCATCTTGTTCGTTGCGGTGAAGTCACCTGCCTGTACTGTGTAGTACAATACGCCAGTTGCAGCGATATCTGCACTGTTTACAGTTAGCTGATTGTAACCTGCACCGTACTCTCCGTTGATCACCGCCTACTACCTGCTTGTTTTCTACGATTGGTATCAAGTCTACACTCAAAATAGAGATACAGATTGGAGATGGTGTCTTACAATCTACTACTGAGAATGGAATCTCTCTTTCTACGGTGTTACCACAGTTATCAGCTGCCTTCACTAAGAAGAAGTGGTTACCCACTGGCAAACCTAAACCGGCAAGGCTGGAAATCTGGTAAGAACCATTAGCAATTTCATCTACTGTGTACAACTCGTCTTCGAAATTCGTTGGGTTTACGCTGTTTACCGCTAGTTTTACATCTCTTACTTCTACTAGTTCTGTACAAATATCTTCTACTGTGAATGGAATCATTACCTCACCGAAACAGTCTGCTGCACCTGATGGACCAAAAGCACAGAATTCACCAGTCTCAAATTCCAAAATTGGTGCTTCATCATCGTATACTTTGATCTTCGTTTAGGTAAGGTGCCTGTGTATTTTCTGCACATATATCAATTTCTGCCTCGTCTACTATGTCATGCTGTAGTCTACCACTACTGTAAACTCATCGTTACAGATATTGTCACCCTCCAGTACCATATCCGCAGTAA
>CAZVOD010000086.1:0-18208 GCA_964628385.1 uncultured Saprospiraceae bacterium | reverse complement strand
GAGTGGCACACTTTGGCCGATATGACTGGCACGGTTTGAACCGATATATCCACCTGACGCAATAAGACTGACAATTCAGAAATTCTGTTATTGATTCTGTCGTTAATACCTTCCAGCTCCAGCAGAATATTATTCTTAGAATCTAGCTTTCTGTAAGTGGCTCTGTAAGTTTTGTTAAGGTCAGTCCTTCTTCTTTCTATATCCATATTAATTAAAATAATAAATGAAATAAATTAGTAATTATCTCATAACTATAACTGTTTAATTATCTGTGTGTTCGGTCAGACAGATCGGGCGAGGAAGCGAACATAAGAAAAGGGGAATGGTTTTAAAAAATGAATTAAATGACGAAAAGAGTTACATTAAAAAATGGAAGCTAAAGTAGACAAGTCCATCATCGTTATGATAGATAACTTGATGACGAAGAGTAGAGATGCCAATGAAGGGTACCTGAAAGCCTCCGAAAATGTAGAAGATCCTGCCATTCAAAAAGCACTATCTCAATACGCTAGCAATAGAGCTGGTTTTGTGGAAGCTCTCAAGTTTGAAATTGATCAACTTGGTGGCTATTACGAAGATAGAACAAGTACCACTTCAAGTTTACACCGCTTTTGGATTGATCTGAAAGGTACGCTTACAGGAAATGATAAGGATGCCATTTTGAAAGAGTGTTTGAGAGGTGAAAATGCATCGCTCAAAGATTACGATGAGGCACTACTCAATAAAGAATTACCTACATCAACGCAGGTAATTATTGAAGATCATCATAGAAAAATTGCCAAAACAATCAAAGAATTAGAGCGTCTGATCGGTTAAAGTTATCACATTCACCATTTAACCAACGTAGTGAGATTAAAATTTCTCACCGCGTTTTTTTTTGCTACAGTCAATTATCAAATTAATATATAATTTATGATGGAAAATAATCAAAAAGACCCTTTTGTAACTCAAGTACTTAATTTTGTTCAGGACAAAGGATTTGATAACATCAAAGCTATTTCCGATAATTTTGATGATCCTAAACCCTTTCGCACAACTTCAGGAAATCTTGAATTTGTACCGGATATTACAGCAACTAAAAACGGAGGTAAGCATTATTTTGAAGTAGCTATGAAGGAAGGTGAAACACAACAGGTGATTAGTAAATGGAAATTACTAAGTAAAATGGCAGAAGTGAAAAATGGTAGTTTATATCTTTTTGTACCCAGGGGCCATAAATCTTTTACGCGAAAGGTAGTAGAAGATTATGATATTGAAGCTAAAGTTATGATGCTTTAATTTTTTACTCACAAAAAAACTCCTATTTTTATTGAAATAGGAGTTTTTTAATTCTAAAGTCGAGCTTAGATTGACTTGATTCTCTTTCAGTAGCTTCTCGAAATTTCTCTTCTGTATCATTGGACAAAGAAGTTTGAATAACTGTACCTTCTAATCTTTCTAATATTTTGTCTTCTGTCATATCTCGTATCAGAATAAATAAGACAGATGACCCAAGATGCAATTCTCTTTCCAGAGAACGAATAAAACCATCGTTATTGTCAAAGGCTACAGCGACTAGTTTTTGCGTAATATTTTAAATTTCGATTTAGAAAATTTTTTTATCGTGACAGAGACTGTACCTGGTTGGTATCTTTCCTAAGAATTTTAACCCTATCCAGGAATTCAATTAATTTCATATTAACTTTTGGACCGTAAGTTGAAATAATCATTCCTTTCGCTCCGTCCTGACAAATTATTCCAAATAGAATTGACATATCTGCAGGATTAGCTAGACCTTCAAAACGGTGGAACTCCACAATTCTCATTTGTTCGGGTGTATACAATTCATTTGTTTCGATACATTGCATCATCATATTACCATCTAATTTAAAGCTATATTTAAATCCTTTTTTTCTAAGGTTCATTTCAGCTTCAACTAAAGTTTGGTATTGATTAAATCTCATGATTGTCTTGTTTTTCGTTAAAAAATGTATGATTTCACCAGCTGGTGATTTTGTTTGTTTATAACTTGTAATACTATAGTATTCCTTCGTTACTAGGGTCGTTATATTTTAAAAATTGGAGACAAATAAAAGTTATTATCATTCCGAATACCACAATTTCAAACCCCAGAGTTACATCCAGAACGGCCAGTCTCCTCAGCGTTGAAGCCTCTAATCCAAACTTACTGAAGGTATATTCATAATTTATAAAAAAGAAAAATATATTAAATATAGCTACAATAATGGCTGTTAGGGCCGATATACCTGCACCTAGCTGAATGCCTCTTTTGAAGTAAGTTATTGGGGGATAGTAGTTTTTTGCTTGTTTTAGAGTAACACCTATAACCATTGCCAGGAATAAGTATTTAAAAAACCTTAAAGCTGTGTACTGATCATATTGAGTAAATTGTAAAAAAGTTAAGTACCCTACAATTAAAAAGCCAGCAGCAATACCTGCTCTGACTACCACATATAAGAATGAGAATTCATTGCTAGAATTGGGGTCAAAAGGGGATTTAAACCTATCATTCGGTACTTTTGCTTCTTTCTTTGAAATATCCATGTGTTAAGACTTGAGTGTGAGATTTTTTTATTTTTTAGAAAAGTCAAAGGGATCATCCCTTTGACTTTTTCTTTTCGAAAATTAATTATGGAAGATTAATTTTCAGGCCTTCACTACGGGCCGACAAATTTTTTATTGATTTACTGTTGCTGATTTTTGCTTTTTTGCCAACCATGCATCTAACATCCATGACTCTTTCTCTAAGCCTTCCAATGCACTACCGATCAAATCAATAGTACCTTCATCGGATGCGTCATCCGCTACTTCAATTAGCTTACGCATGTTAGCAATGATAATAAAATGATCCTTCAAAATGGCGCTTACCATCTCTCTATCATCATCTAGGATTGGACTTTCTTGTACGTCTGCTGTATCCAAATACTTGGTAAATTGACTGATTGGACTATGACGTAATGTTAATATACGTTCTGCTACATCGTCAATTTTCTCTTTGGCATCATTGTATAAGTTCTCAAACTGCTCGTGTAACTCAAAGAAATTTTCACCTTTAACGTTCCAGTGAAAGTTTCTCAAATTTTGGTAGTATACATGATAGTTTGATAACAATAAATTCAATTCTCTTACTACTAAATTTGTCTTCTCTTTATTTAATCCTAGGTAATTCATACAGTATCTTTTAATTTTTAATTCGCTTCTAAAACGATAAATTACAAGACGTGTTCGGTAGCGATCAAATACTTCTATACCTACCTTGTATTTTCTAATATAAATATTCATCAAAAAATACGTCAGTACAATAAGGCGGTGCCTTAGCTATTGCGCTGTTCTATCCATTGGCGAGCATTAATAAATGCCTGGAGCCAGGGAGAGACCTCATCGTATCGATTAGCGGGATAGTGAGCCCAATTCCAGGGAAAAGTAGACCGTTCAATATGGGGCATGGTGGCCAGGTGCCTGCCGTCGGCACTGGCTACCATAGCTGTGTTGTAGTCACTACCATTCGGGTTGGCCGGGTAATCAGTATAACCGTATTTGGCTATAATATTGTATTGATCTTCAGAGAGTGGAAGGTGAAATTTCCCTTCGCCGTGAGAAATCCATACTCCGAGGCGACTGCCCGCCAGTGAGTTGAGCATGACCGAGTTATTTTCAGGAATGATAACGGAGGTGAATGCACTCTCGTGCTTGTATGTGTCGTTATGGAGCATTTTTGATACTTGTTGATGCTCCGGATTGATGAGTTGTAGTTCAATAAAAAGCTGACAGCCATTACAAATGCCAATAGACAGTACATCATCGCGCTGAAAGAAATTAGTTAGGGCTTCCCTGGCTTTGTCATTGTACAAAAATGCGCCCGCCCAGCCTTTGGCCGAGCCTAGTACGTCAGAGTTAGAAAAGCCACCTACAGCGCCAAGGAACTGAACGTCAGTGAGTGTCTCACGGCCACTCACCAGGTCAGTCATATGAATATCCTTAACGGCAAAGCCGGCCAGGTGTAAAGCATTAGCCAGTTCTCGTTCCGAATTGGAGCCCTTCTCTCTCAAAACAGCTGCCCTGGGCCTGTTTTCATAGGCAGGAACCACCGGCTTTTTCCCATTAAAATGTTCAGGAAGCTCAAAGTACAGCGGTTGTTTCTTATAATTCTCAAAGCGCTCTTTGGCCTTTTGTGCTCCAGATTGCCTGATGTCCAGCAAAAAAGAAGTCTCGTACCAGGTATCTCTAAGTGCACTAACATTCAAATTGAGTTTCGCTTGCTCACTCTGAATAATCAGGCTATTGCTGGTAGTTACCCTGCCTATTTCGACAACCTCAACTTGTTGCTTTTCCAGCATCTCCTTCACCGACTTATCTATACCCTGGAAAACGATGCCGCTATTTTCTGCAAAAAGTAGCTTGATTAAATCCGGTTCATTGAGGCTTTCCAAATTAATTTCGGCCCCCAGATTGTTATTGGCAAAACACATTTCTAACAGCGTGGTGATCAAACCACCGGCAGAAATATCATGGCCTGCGACTATATGTTCTGCTCTAATGAGCTGCTGTATAGCATCAAAGGCTTTGGCAAAATAGGCGGCATCAGCAACAGTCGGCGCCTTCGTTCCAATTTTATTTTGAATCTGAGAAAAAGAAGAGCCTCCCAATTCAAAATCGCATTTTGATAAGTCAACATAATAAATCGGGCCAGCAGTCTTTTGAAAGACGGGTTCGACTGCCTTTCGAATATCATCACAATGGCCAACAGTAGAGACGATTACTGTACCGGGAGCCAATACTTCGTTACCATCTGGATACTTTTGCTTCATGGAAAGAGAATCCTTACCGGTAGGAACATTAATACCCAGCTCTATGACAAAATCAGAAAGGCCTTGCACGGCTTCGTATAGCCGGGCATCTTCACCGGGATTTTTACAGGGCCACATCCAATTAGCGGAAAGAGAGACAGATCGCAGCCCATCTTTCAATGGAGCCCAGATCAAATTGGTCAATGCTTCAGCCACTGAATTCCTGGACCCCGCCACAGGATCTATCAAACCACTTATCGGAGAATGTCCAATGGAAGTGGCTACCCCCTGATGACTTTCGTAATCTAGGGCCATCAGCCCATAGTCATTCAATGGCAACTGAAGGGGCCCGGTGCATTGCTGCTTGGCTACTTTACCT
Source organism: uncultured Saprospiraceae bacterium (assembly GCA_964628385.1). Classification (GTDB taxonomy): domain Bacteria; phylum Bacteroidota; class Bacteroidia; order Chitinophagales; family Saprospiraceae; genus JANQPA01. The sequence continues at coordinate 13,042 of CAZVOD010000086.1, read as the reverse complement.
CCCACACATCTGTCCACTTTATTGGTCAACCAATCTTTACAGGCTACTGCTTCCAGGCGTAGTACCTGCCTGATATAGCTGGTCAGCTGCTCCGGCTTATAATCGACTATCTGGTATTGATAAGTTATTTTTTGATCATTCATGATGGTTTTGGGAGAATTCCCAAAGAAATCCATCAATTCAAGGTCAATAGGTTTCTGGTGTTTTTTTTTGGATTGAAAAATAAAATGCATGTCCCCGCTTACCTCACCCACTTCATAAAGCGGAGCTCGTTCGCGCTCGGCAGCTCTTTTGAGTACCTCAAGGTGGTCAGGCCTGATCAGTAGGCCCATGCGTTCCTGTGATTCATTGCCTATAATTTCTTTGGCAGATAGGGTAGGGTCGCCAACCGGTAAGCGATCCATCTCTATTTTTCCTCCAACTTCCTCCACCAGCTCAGAAAGGCAGTTGAGATGGCCTCCTGCTCCATGATCGTGTATGGAAATAATAGGGTTATGGCCACTTTCAACTAATGCCCGGATCGTATCGGCTACTCGTTTTTGCATCTCAGGGTTAGATCGCTGCACAGCATTGAGCTCAATACCTGAGCTGAAAGCCCCTGTATCTGCAGAAGAAACAGCCGCTCCTCCCATACCAATTCTATAGTTATCCCCACCCATAACAATGATCTTATCTCCTTTCTGAGGCTTTGCTTTTATAGCTTGTTGTTTTTTTCCATAACCCACTCCTCCTGCAAGCATAATGACCTTGTCAAAACCAAGCGCACGATCACCCTCCTGATGTTCAAAGGTCAACAAGGATCCAGCGATCAAAGGCTGCCCAAATTTATTGCCGAAATCAGAAGCTCCATTGGAGGCTTTAATTAAGATATCTATAGGCGTTTGGTAGAGCCACGGACGTTCAGGCATTGCCTTCTCCCAGGGCCGGTCTTCACTGAGGCGAGAATAGGCCGTCATATAAACGGCGGTTCCTGCCAGAGGAAGAGAGCCCTGTCCGCCGGCCAGTCTATCCCTGATTTCTCCGCCTGATCCGGTTGCTGCACCGTTAAATGCTTCAACGGTAGTCGGAAAATTATGGGTTTCAGCTTTGAGCGATAGAACCGACTCGAAAGGTTTGCGCACATAGTAGTCGGGACGATCTGCACTGTTGGGGGCAAACTGTACCAAATCTGGTCCCTGTACAAAAGCCACATTGTCTTTGTAAGCGGAAACAATAGAGTTGGGATTTTTGCGAGATGTATTTTTAATCATCTGAAACAGAGAGCTGGGTTTTTCCTGTCCATCAATCACAAAGACACCATTGAATATTTTGTGTCGGCAATGCTCACTATTAACCTGAGAAAAGCCAAAAACCTCTGAATCAGTCAGCTTCCTGTTCAGCCGTTCAGAAAGCTGATTGAGATAATTCACCTCTTCTTCACTCAAGGCAAGGCCTTCTTCCTGATTGTATTTAGCAATATCATCAATTAGCTTTATCGGAGCCGGTTCTATATCAATACGGAATAGCTCTTGATGTAATGATGCAAATCTCTGGGTGAGCATAGGATCAAAAGCTTCTTTATCTGTCTGTATCTTCTCGTACTGTTCTATTCTGGTAAGCTCGCTAATGCCCATATTTTGAGTGATTTCCACGGCATTAGTACTCCAGGGAGAAACCATTACGGCTCGCGGGCCGATGAATGGTCCTTCTAGCGTTTGCTGCTGCAACAGGGGCTGTTCACCGAAGAGCCAGCTTAATTTTTGAACATTAGTGTTGGAAAGTTCAGTGGTGGATTGTACGGCAAAAACTTTATGATTGGGATCTCCAAAGAATAAGATCATAATGCTATTATCTTTGATAGACTTGCTTGTTGGTAGTAAAATAGGTTTAAGTTGGTTCTTTTTACCATTATTTTACCCTTTTGAAACAAGCCTGATTTTTGAAAATGCAAAGATAAGGGAATTTGAAAAATAAAAATGCCTGTAACCTATCTCTTATCTGCGCAATGCACGCAATAAATACTTTGTGGCATATACATCAGCCGTGCTTGTGGAATGGGCTTCTTACAGCGGGCACAAATGCCAAAATCCGGCTGCTCTATTTTGGATAATGCCAATTGCAGGGCATTGAGTTTTCGCCTGGCCGAACGCAGGGTGGCTTCCGCTACACTCTTATTATTGATCGCATCCATACGGCTAACTCTTCCGAGAGAATTTTCAGGGGCTACCGGTTTGGTGACTTCTTCTAGCTGAGTAATCTCTTCTAATGTCGATTCGATCGTTTGCTCTATCTTTTTTCTCAGCTCTTGTTTTTCCTGCTTATTCATAATTTCTAATTAAATTTAGGTGAAAAACGGGCATCCCTGATTAAAGCTAAAAGTAAAATATTGTCTTACAATGTTCGATTAAAATGCTTTGGATGTCTGAATTCAACTTTTGATATCAACAAATCTAAATTTAAAATTGAATTATTATGAAAAAAAACTATCTCATTTTATTGCTGACATTCGGTATTCTCAGCCTGCAAGCTCAGGATACTTCCATGAACTGGACACCGGAATTCAGTATGAAATTTAAATCTATTGGTGGAACAGCAATTTCTCTGGATGGTCAGTATGTAGCCTACACGGTCAGAGAACCCATTATGGACGGTGAAAATTCAGAATATCGCACCCAAATTTGGGTAGCTGCCACCGATGGTAGTATGAATGTACAATACACCCGGGGAGAAAAATCAAGCAGCAACCCAGCTTTTTCACCTGATAGTCAGCATATTGCGTTTACTTCTTCCCGTTCGGGAAAAAACCAGGTTTGGGTGATGAGACTTATGGGAGGCGAACCCGAACAAGTTACAGAAAGCCCAACGGGAGTGGGTGCCTTTCAATGGTCGCCAAATGGAAAGACTATTGCTTACACGGCAGTAGATGAAGATACGGAAGAGGAAAAAAAGGCTAAAAAAGAGAAAAGCTATGTGATAGAAGTGGATAAAAACTTCAAGTATAGTCATCTGTACACCATCTCAGTGGAGCGAGGAGAAGATGGAAATAGAGCGGTGCAACGCCTGACAAGAGGTGATTTTCATATCAGTAATTTTGATTGGTCACCAGATGGCAAGACAATAGTTTTTGATCACAAAGAGAACCCCAAGATTAACACCAGTCGCATGGGCTATGATATTTCCCTCGTCCCGGCTGATAGTGGAGCAGTCAAAATGCTGGTGGAGCAGCCCGGAAGTGATGGTGGGCCCAAGTTTTCTCCTGATGGCAAGCACATCGCCTTTGTTGCTGACGGGGGAAAGCCGGAGCCCATTGGCTTAGGAGATTTGTACATCATCAAAACTTCTGGTGGCGACTTGATGCCAGTACCTTATACCCCCGACCGCTCAGCAGGACTGTGGGGTTGGACAGCCGATGGCGAGAATCTCATTTTTGGAGAAGCATTAAAAACTTCCCGGACCGCTATGGTGATGCCAGTAGCCGATGTACTGGCTGGCAAAAAAGGTAAGGGTACAGCCAGTCCTTTATGTCCGTTGGATGGAACTAGCAGTGCGTATGATTATAATCCTCAAACCGGACAGTTGGCTTATGTTTATCAGACTCCTGACCAGCCTGCCGAGCTTTATTTAGCAAAAGATTTTAGCGCTGCCCCGAAAGCAATTACGAATGTCAACGCCGATATTGAGTTGCCGGCAATGGGAAAAACAGAATTGATCAAGTGGACCTCAAAAGACGGTATGGAGATCGAAGGGCTATTGACTTATCCGGTTGACTATGATCCGGATCAGAAATATCCAGCTATACTTCAAATACACGGCGGGCCGGCAGGTGTATTTACCAAAGGATTCACTGGTGGTCCCTCCATATATTTAACGCAGTATTTTGCGGAAAAAGGTTTCTTTGTGTTGCGTCCTAATCCCAGAGGAAGTTCAGGGTATGGTAAAGAATTTCGATACGCTAACTTTAAGGATTGGGGGTATGGTGACTATGAGGATTTGATGAGTGGGATGGATAAATTGATTGAAGAAGGTAAGGTAGATGAAGACCGTCAAGTTGCTATGGGTTGGAGCTATGGTGGCTACATGACCAGTTATTTGGTTACTAAAACGGATCGGTTCAAGGCTGCTAGTATGGGCGCCGGACTTCCCAATCTGATCAGTATGGTGACTACTACTGATATACCGGATTATTTGGTAGGGCATTTTGGCGGAGAATTTTGGGATGATTATGAGACCTATGAGAGGCACTCTGCCATGTATCGCATCAAAAATGTGACTACTCCCACTCAGGTTATTCATGGAGCCAATGATTTGAGAGTACCTTTTACACAGGGGCAGGAATTTTATGTAGCTCTTCAGCGCAGGGGTATCGAGACGGAGATGATTGTTTTACCGAGAACACCACACGGCCCTCGTGAGCCTAAATTACTCATGGAAGTAACTCCAAGGATCATGAATTGGTTTGGAAAATATGTAGAGCCAGTACGGCCGTAGGGTGATAAAGAATACCGGCGGGGCTGATAAACCTGCTAGTTTATCAGCCTCGCTCAGTGCTTCCTTTTTCAATTGCTTAGTTTGGCCACGTCACTGAAGGTAACTTTAAGGGCTGGTGTGGAAAGCGTGATGGAATAATCATAAACTTTAGCGCCGTTGGGAAGGAAATTTTAATATTCTGGCTTAATGAGTCTGAAGAAAGAACAAAAGCCCGGCGGAGGCCCTCCACCGAGCGATTAAATAAAATCCTAACACGCTTCTTAAAAAGGTAAGCCTTTTTTATGAGGCATAATATAATGATAGAAAAGGTAGACCATGAAAGCTAACAACAAATTAACCCCATCCTTTGCGTAGCCTGTGCTTTAATCTTTATCTTTAAATTTGTTTTGTAGGTTTTAAGATAGGTTAAAATTGGCTCTTGGCTAACCCAAGCGCTGCTGCGTTCTTTCGCGTGAATGCCCATAGGCCATTCACCTTGCAGAATCGCTCAGTCATCCACACACTGTAGCTTTTATCAGTCACTTAGCGCGTCTGAAGCTCAGAAGAAAACCCTGCCTTTCTGAGCCAAAAAGCCTTGTGTGGTAAAAAATAATTTAATTTTACCACTATTCTACCCCTTCGAAACAAGGCTATAATTTTGGTTGAAACCAGTAATTGTCTAATCAATTTTGAGAAGATGAAAAAAGAGCAGTTACAGATTATTGGTAAGCGTTATTTGAATGCATTGATCTGTACTTTAGCATTTTTCATATTTTCTAATCAGGTAGCCGGGTGGGTGCCAGAAGGAGAGGAGCCTCATTTTAAAGAAAAAGCAGATTCTGTTTATCTTTCTCTCATTAAGCAGCTTGATAATGCCAGGAAGCTGGATGCGCCCAGGTTGTTGGCTCAAAAGCATCTTCAAATAGGCGCATTTTATCAAAGTTCTAATCTGTTTTCTGAAGCTATCGATCAGTACAACAAAGCCTTACAATTACTGAAGGACCCGCAGGAGGATACACTGTTTGTTTTACTGAATACAGGGATTGGTAAAATCTACCTAGAGATCGATAATTTTGAGTTAGCTAAAGGGTATTTCAGGGAAGCTATGGATCTGGCCGTCAAGCAAGGGTACCGGAATGGAGAGGCCACGGCCAAGGGCTTTTTGGGCACCTGTTATGAAAAAACCAATGCTTACACAGAGGCTTTACAATTGCAAAAAGAGAGCCTGGTATTGTTTGAAGAATTACAGGACAGCAGTGGAATAGCCCTGGCCAGAGAGAATATAGGCAGCATTTATGAAGATTTACTGGAGTGGGATATGGCCTATCAGTATTTTAATGAAGCCTATACCTTTTTACAGGACACCCTGAGCTGGTCAGCGGCCAATATACTCAACAATCTTGGGGATGTTCATCGCAAAGAAGGTCGTTACTCTGCAGCGTTGAGCTATACGCGGCGGGCCTTGAAGGTGGCTGGTGTGATTCAAAACTACGATCAGCTAGAGAGTGCTCATAAAGACCTTTCAAAGCTCCACAATTTAATGGGAGAATATGAGTTGGCTTATCAGCACTTACTCAAAGCGGGAGAATACCATCAATTACTATTGAGCAATCAAAATACCGATCAGCTCAATCGGCTACAAGCCATTTATGAGGTGAATAAAAAAGAAGCCCAAATCAGCCTTTTGACGGAGCAAAATAAGGTTACAGCGGCTAATCAACGCTTATTACTTTTTACAATTATTGCACTGGCAATCATCCTTTTTATTCTCTATTATTTTAATAATAAAAAACGTAGAGCAGAGCTAAAGGAAAGAGAATATCAGCAAAAGACTCTTAAAGCGAAATTGGAAAATAAGGCCATTAAAGAAAAGAACCTCCAGCAGGAAATACAGCTCAAAACGGCTTCTTTGTCAAAGTACAGTCTTCATATTTCTCAAAAAAATAAAATCCTTTTGGATATCTCTCAGAGTTTGAAAGCCATTGCCGAGCGCAAGGGGATTGATTATAGCAAAAAGATAAATGCCCTGGCAAAGGAAATAGATTTTAACCTACAGCAAGAAAATGAATGGGAAGAATTTGTCAACCACTTCCGGGAGCTCCATCCAAATTTTGATAAAAAGCTATCCACTCTTTCCAATGATCGCCTTTCACCCGCTGAAATGCGATTGGGTATCTTACTTCGCCTGAATCTTTCTACCAAAGAGATCGCTTCCATTTTAAGAATTACGCCCGATAGTGTTCGGGTGGCTCGCTATCGATTGAGAAAAAAATTACCCATTGGATCCAAAGAAGATTTGGTGGGCTTCCTTATCAACTTATAGAAATCGGTCGGGAACTTTGCCAGAGCAAGCAGGAGGCAAAATTATCCCTTTTAGGCATTCAAATCACGGGTATGTTCTCCAGATGTAAATTTAAATTTAATGTTGCCTTCTTGTTGCTGTAGTTTCTAACTTTGTATGACCTTTGTTGCCTTGTTACTTTCTCTATGAAAGCCTGATCGTCATAGTTTTGTGGTAAAATTATTCTACTACAGATGAAACGATTTATTTTCTTTATGTTGCCTCTGATGGTGCTTTCCTGTTCTAATAATTTCTATACAGTCTATCCAGTAATAGAAACAGAGCCCGTACAAAATCGTGATGATGCTGCCGACGATATGGCGATTTTTATCCATCCTTCTGACAAGGAAAAGCAGGCTATCATTGGTACTAATAAGCAGTATGGTTTGGTGGTATATGATAAGGCGGGTAATACACTGCATCAATATCCTATTGGTCGGATCAATAATGTGGATTTAAGGCAAAATATCAAATGGAATGGTACTGAGATCACCATTGTAGGAGGCAGCAACCGGACAGACAATACTATTACGTTTTTTAAAATTAATGAAAAAGATCTCTCCCTAGAATTGCTGGATGCTTCGCCCATTAAATCCAGCGTCAATGAAGTATATGGCTTTTGTATGTACAAAACTGCTACTAAATGCTACGCTTTTGTGGTAGGAAAAGATGGCGTAGTAGAGCAGTGGAAGCTGAAGCCCAATGCGGAAGGAAAATTATTGGCTGAAATGGTGAGAACATTTGATGTAGGAAGCCAGTGTGAGGGCATGGTGGCCGATGATGAGCTTGGTTACTTGTATGTAGGCGAGGAGCTCGTGGGCGTTTGGCGATACAGTGCTGACCCTGATGCCGGCGATAGCCGATCAGCTATTGACCTGATTCAGGACAATACTAATCTAAAGGCAGATGTAGAGGGATTGACAATTTATAGAAAAGAAAATGGTGAGGGTTATCTGATGGTATCTAGCCAGGGTAATAATAGTTATGCAGTTTACGAGCGCAATAACTCCAATCGTTATTTGGGAAGCTTCCGGATAAAATCTGATGGGCCCATTGATGGCACCTCAGATACGGATGGCATTGACGCTACTTCCAGCGCTTTTGGACCCTACGATAAAGGAATCTTTGTGGTGCAGGACGGTGCGAATCGGGGTGGTAATCAGAACTTCAAGATTGTTGATTACAGAGCTATTATAAGACTTGTTTCGCAGGTATTAAAATAGATTGTTAATTTATGTGCTGTCGCGTTCCTTCGCTTGAATATCCACAGGATATCCACCTTTTAGGACCGCTCAGTCATCTCCCACACTGAGCCTTTTATCAGTCGCTTAGCGCGTCTGAAGCTCAGAAGGAAACCCTGCTCTTCTGAGCAGAAAAAGCCTTCGTGTGGAAAAAACAATTCAATTTTACCATTATTCTACCCCCGCGAAACAAGTTTATAGAAAAGTTAAAAGTGGAGAAAAAGTAAACTAAAGATAAAATGGACTTAACAGCCAATTGGCTAATTATGCCTAAACTGGCTCGGTAAGACGGTCTTTGCATAAAACTAGTTATTTAACGTACTTAAATCCGAAGCGATTATGAATCTTATTTACAAAAATTTACTTCTTGCTGTATTACTAACTTTTACCTTGAATGCCGGAGCGCAAAACTTTAAGTTCTCAAGGCGTATTATTGCTACTGATACAATCACAGATGAAGGCGTTACTTTTGCGGCTTCTTCTGATGATGCTGAGCAGGAAAACAATGAAATCGATGCACTTTTTGATGATGATATCGATGCTGGTTGGGAAGGGGAGCCTGAAGACCAGAATATTTTGACTGCGGGATTGCGTTTTCAAAACATCTTCATTCCAAGAGGCGCTATTATTGACTCTGCTTTTATCATCGTACACTCTCACGAAGCAAAAACACCGGAAGATGTTGCCAGAATTACCATTGCGGGAGATGCCAATCCTAATCCGCCAACTTTTACTGAAGATAGTTTGATTGATGCCAGAATGCTCACTGAGACCCAATTGCTATGGGAAGTAGCAGCAGAATGGGGACTTTGGAGTGAAGAGCGTACTCTTGACATTGCAGCTGTTGTACAGGAACTGGTAGACAATCCAGAGTGGCAGCCAGGAAATGCAATGGCATTCCTCTTGTTGGGAGAAGATCAGGGACCAAGTGAAGTAGAAAATGCACGTGAATTTGAATCTTTTGAGAATATTGCTGATCCTGAAGACGGTGGTGATGGTCAGAACTATCCGGACCGTGTTCCTGAATTGGTTGTTTTCTGGAGCTTTGAAGGTTCTGCTGAAGTAGACCTACGCATTGTAGCCACTGACACCGTAACTGACGAGGGAGTTACTTTTGCGGCTTCTTCCGATGATGCTGAGCAGGAAAACAATGAAATCGATGCACTTTTTGATGATGATATCGATGCTGGTTGGGAAGGAGAGCCTGAAGATCAGAATATCCTTACAGCTGGATTGCGTTTCCAGAATGTAGTAATCCCACAGGGAGCTATTATTGACTCGGCTTATATCGAGGTTGTTTCTCATGAAGCTAAAACACCGGAAGATGTTGCCAGAATTACTATTGCTGGAGATGCTAACCCTAATCCTCCAACCTTTACTGAAGACAGTTTGATTGATGCGAGAATGCTTACTGAAGCTCAACTACTTTGGGAAGTAACAGAAGAGTGGGGCTTATGGTCTACAGAGCGCACCGTTGATATCAGCCCAATTGTACAGGAGCTGGTAGATAATCCAGAGTGGCAGCTAGGCAATGCAATGGCATTCATCTTGTTGGGTGAAGATCAGGGACCAAGTGAAGTAGAAAACGCGCGTGAATTTGAATCTTATGAGAACATCGCTGATCCTGAAGATGGTGGTGACGGTCAAAACTACCCGGATCGCGTTCCACGTTTGAGAGTATTTTATTCCGCTCCTAACACTGCAACCTCTGTATTTAATGTTTTTACGCCTAAAGTTGAGTCTTTAAAAGTATATCCAAACCCATCTTCCAATGAGGTTACTATCGAATTGAAAGGCGAGGGAGAAGCTGCTATTAGAGTATTTTCTGCGAATGGTCAGTTGATGAGAGCGCTTGATGGCGTACGCGATACAAAAGTAATGATGAACATTTCTGACCTGAACAATGGTGTATACTTCATTCAGGCTAAGCAGGATAATAAGCTATATGTTCAGAAGCTTATCGTAGAGTAAGCAATAGACTGGTTGTACAATGCTTGAAAGATGAAAATAAAAAATCCCATAAGGCACCTTTCTGAGGTGTTTTATGGGTAATTTTTTTTACACTCTTAAATGTCTGAGCTGATGTTTTTTTTGAAAAAAATAATTTTCTTCCTCCTGGTTTCTGCTTTTGCAATAAGTCTGGCGGCACAGCAGTCTGTATCAGGAAGGATAATTGATAGTCAAAGTAAAGAACCCCTAATTGGTGCATCCATTTCAATTACCAATACCACCAAAGGAACCATTACCGATGCTGATGGCCGTTTTACTATTGATAATATCAACGCCTTTCCGGTAAGTTTATCCATTGCTTTTATGGGTTACGAAACAAAAGAGATAAGCGTTGATAGGCCTTCTAGTTCCATCCGCATTCAATTGGCTCCTTCTTCTATTGAATTGGGCGAGGTCGTAGTAGAAGGGATTGCAGAAGGCCAAATCAAGGCTTTTGTAGAAATGAAGCGTGCTGAAAATATTAAGAATGTGATCTCTGCTGCACAGATTTTGACTTTCCCGGATTTGAATGCGGCTGAGGTACTTCAGCGAGTACCGGGTATCACCCTGCAACGCGATCAGGGAGAAGGTCGTTTTGTACAATTAAGAGGTACGCCCCCAGAATTAACCAACTTCAATATCAATGGGGAGCAGATACCGTCACCTGAAGGGGATTTTAGGTACGTGGGGATGGATATCATTCCTTCTGATCAAATTGAAGCAGTAGAAGTGACCAAAGTTATTACGCCTGACATGGACGGGGATGGAATCGGAGGTTCTGTAAACATAAGAACGAAAGAAGCCGAGGAGGGGCCACCTCAGATCCGTACGGCACTTGCTGCTGGCTATAATAATTTGAGAAACACCCCGATTTACAATATGCAATTCTCTTATGGGCAGCGGTACAACAAGCTGGGCTTTCACCTAAATGCCAGTTTTTTTGAAAACAACCAGGGCTCAGATAATATTGAATACAAATTTACTAAAGGTCCTTTTTTCAATACTGATAGTCAGAATCAGGGACAAGATAATTTCTTTGTACATTATCGCGAAGCTCAGCTACGCCATTACGCCATTACAAGAACCAGAATTAGCGTTGCACCAACCCTGGATTATCGCTTCAACAAGGAGTCCAAAGTTTACATACGAGCAATGTACAATAGTTTTACTGATGAAGAAGTGAGAAGACGCTTGATTTATGACCTGGAAGACCCGCTGAATGAAAATTACTTCTTATTTGGAGGGGTTGACCATGATGTAAAAGCTCGCACTAAAAACCAGGAGCTTACAACACTTGCGGTAGGAGGAGAGCATAAGATTGGCAAGATAGAGGTGGATTACCAGGTTCTTTATGCCGGAGCAAGTGAAACTGAAGGAGATCGTCTGGAAGCTCGTTTTGAGAGCCCGGGGCAGGCTATCGCCATTAACTTTGACGTTTCTGATCCCAATTATCCCCGAGCTACTTTCCCTGTGGAAAGCAATGCCGGCAATGCTACCGATTATGAAAATTTTGATCTGGATGAAATGATACTGGAAACAAGTGATGTTACAGAAACATTGATTACACCACGTTTGAATGTTACCATTCCATACAATATGAATAATGGCCAGAGTGGCTATTTTAAATTTGGAGGAAAAATTCGTTCCAGAATAAAAGAAAGAGATATAAGGTCTCAAACCTTTGGAGCTTACAGTGAGACTTCCCGGCTCTATCCAGGCCAGGGAGCGCCTTTAAATCTGTTAACTGCTTCTGATGATTTTAGGGAGGACAATCTTCTGAACCAGGGGTATGTACTAGAATACATGCCTTCGGCGACGATCCTGAGAGATTTCTATGAATTTTATCCTCAGTATTTCATTTTTAGTAGAAATGAAACCAGGAAAAATTCCTACAACCAGGATTATCGTTATGAAGAAGATATCTATGCGGCCTACGGTATGATTCGTCATAATATTGGGAAACTAATGGTCATTGCCGGAGCGAGATTTGAACGTACAGATGTAACCAGAAACCAAAGTTTTGCAGTGATTTTGGATGGCAATAGATTCGTAGGAATTGATACCTTGAACAATAGCCGAGTGCAGGATTTCTTCCTTCCCCAATTGCAATTAAAGTATTCTATTACTCCGAATTTAAATTTGAGAGCGGCGATATCCTATACCTACGCTCGTCCGAACTATGTGGATGTAATTCCTTCCAGAGAAGAAGATAGAAATGAGGTAAGCATTGGAAACCCTGATTTGAATTTCCCACGGTCGACTAATCTTGATTTTTTAATTGAAAAATATACCAATGGTGGAATTTTTTCGGGCGGAATATTTTATAAGCAAATTCAGGACTTTGTATTTTCCTATAAAAGGTTTGGCCGTGAAGGGGCACCCGGATCTGGGAATTTTCCAGTTTTTGAATTTACCAAGCCGCTCAATGGTAGGGATGCAGAAGTTTATGGAGCGGAATTTCAGGCTCAATTTAAGTTTGATTTCTTGCCGGGCTTTTTGAGTGACTTTGGTTTATTTACTAATTATACTTATACCCATTCTCAGGCCTTTTTACCGAGACGGACGCCTGCTAATTACGCCAGTGCCATTATAATAGATCCCATTGAAGATGATTTGAGTACTTTCTTTACAGAAGAAGATGTTGAAGAAATTTCATTGCCCGGGCAGGCCGAGCATACTGCCAACGTAGGGTTGTTCTATGATTCTAGGCGGTTCTTTGCAAGGCTTACTGCCAATTACCAGGATGCCTTTCTCGTAGAAATCGGGCCGGATCCTGATTTAGATGAGTTTTACGACGAGGCATTGCGGCTTGATTTTACGATGAACTATCAGATCAGTCCTAATATCAATATCTTTAATGACTGGATCAACATTACTAATACCCCACTAAGGTTTTATTTGGGGACGGAAGATGTAATAAAGCAGCAAGAGTTTTATTCCTGGTGGACCAGATTTGGTATTAGAGCTAAATTTTAGAGATGCTATGTTAGCATCCAAATAGTTCTTTGAAAAAATTGTAGATTAG
>CAZVOD010000085.1:0-18740 GCA_964628385.1 uncultured Saprospiraceae bacterium | reverse complement strand
CTTGATAAATGGAACATAGTTAGAAGTTTTGCCCTAACTGAGTTAGGAGTTATTAATTATATTTTCACAAAAAATTAAAAAAAAAAAAAAAGGACATGCAACTCAAAAGCTATTTATTTTTATTTTTTCCTTTACTAACCCAAATGGCTTTTTTTTGTAATTTCTCATGCTAATTAGGACGACAATTTAAAGTCATTCGAAATTTATCTTTAGGATGACAATTTATGGATATCAGACCTATTTCGCGGGTATTAAAATCTGTAAAATTATAAGATTCGGTATCAATAATCTACTTTGGTACACGTTTTACTGTAGAGGTTTTAAGCAACCAAGAGCTTTGATACTTTTATTTCAAATACCATCTAAATTAAGCATTTATTATGAAGAGAGGCTTACTAGCACTTTTAATTTTTGGCACTTTCCTTCAGTTGAAGGCACAAGATGTAATCTGGTCAGAAGATTTCAGCAATGGCCTTACTGATTGGACGGTCACCACAGAGGAATGTGGCAATATTTTTGGTGGCATTATCGGAGAATGGATCCTCACCAGTGCAGTCGTTGATGGACAGGTACAGAATGGAGCCACCGGGACCTTTTCTGTAGGTACAAAAGATTCTTACATTGCCAGCTTCAACCTTGGCAGTGATCGCTTGTATGTTCAGGGAAAGTATAGTATAAGCAATAATGTCTTTACCAGTAACCTGAATGGGGCCAGCCTGAGTTTGAATGACCAAACGGTCAGAACAGAAGATAATGACACCCTGACCTTATTTTTTGCTGATTTAATGACCACTCAAGCTGCTCTGAATAATTTGGAGGCTGCCATAGGGCTGAATAGTCCTTCTTACACTGCTAATACCAATGAGTTGGTTCTAACAGCCGGCAATAGCACTTTTACCTATCAAAAAGTAGAAGATTGTGGTGCTTTATGGTTTTGGGATCAAATTGGTTATTTTGGCAATGGCGCCTTGATCTTTCCCGAAGGAGCAGCTTTATCTAACACGGCTACCAATGGAACCGCTATTATCAATCCTGATTTTTACACAACAGGGGGTATTGGTGGCCCGGGTTCACCACCATTTCCACAGTATAGAAGTGAACTGATCTCTCCCACCATTGATTTATCCAATGTAAGTACCGGGGTTAGTATTTCTTTTTACCAGTCCCTTCGTTTTTTGAATGACAACCCTGATTCACCGGAAGGCCCAACGGGGGAAGGACTCGTCACCTCATTATTTTATAGTACAGATGATGGTTTGACCTGGAAAGGCCCGGTTGATATTAATGGTGATTTTAATACCAATGATCTGGTAGAACAGTACCAGACCATCCCGCTACCTACAGAACTTGCCGGTACGCCTACTGCCAGGATCAAATTTGTATGGTCAGGGGATTTATACTTCTGGGTGCTGGATGATATCCAACTGGTAGAAAGGGAAGGCTTTGATATGGGTGTATCAAGCAATTTCTTTGCGGTGTATCCTCAATTCATTACCCCTTACAGTCAGTTAGATGCGGCTTCTTTCCTCGCTGATGTTCGCAACGATGGCACCAATACCGCCGAAAATGTACAACTCAACCTTTCTATTACGAGTGATATCACCGGAGCTGAAGTTTATAATAGTACCGTTGATTATAGTAGTATAGAACCGGATTCTTTGGGGGAAAATGCTGTTTTGCCGGATAGGCTAGATCCATCAGCTATTGAAGAAGATTTATTTAACACGCCAAATTTTGCATCCGTTTACACCGGCACGTATAGCGTCACTCAGGATGGAGAGGATACCAACAGTAGTAATGATGAGATAAGCTTTGATTTTGTTGTATTGGATACGACTTTCAGCCGTTATGACTTTCTGCAGGGAACCGGAGTGACCGGGATTTCTCCTCAGGATGACGATAGCTATACCTACGGTAGTGTATTTTATATGCCCAACGGTACCGGATACTTTGCTCGCTCTATGTCTTTCGCCGTTAGTAATCCAGAGGAACTCATCGGCAGAACTGTCAGCATCCTGTTGTACGAATGGGATGGAGATATGAATGGCGATCAGGTATTTGCCAATCCTGAAGAATATTCTTTAGTTGGCTTTAATTCTTATGAATTCGATGGTTCAGAAGTAGGGGCTTTTATTGATGTGGCCATTCTGGGTACAGAAGATGCTTTACCCCCGGCCATGGAAGACGACAAGTTTTATTTGGTCATGGTACAATACTTCACGGAAGATAACGTACCGATGTTTATACTTGCTTCCAGAGATGATGATTATCTGGCTACTTTCTCCATGTCACAATTCATTGAAGAACCGCGCCATTTCAGTGCTATCGCTACTGGTAGAGGGGAAAACCCTGATTTTGACCTACGTGGCTTTGGTTTCAATACCATGCCACTAGTGCTGCTTCATATTGGAGATAATAATGACTTATCACAACCAGCCATCATCAACGACCCGACGTCAACACAAGCGGTATTGCCAGCTGATAACGTAGTAGATATTTTTCCCAACCCGGCAGCTGACCGTTTGAATCTGAATATTGAACTCACCGAAATGGCCGATCAAGTAGAGGTGAATATATTTGATGTCAGAGGAACCGAAATTTTCCGACAAGACTATGATAACCTGCAGCAGGGTAATTTCAACTACAACCTGTCCGAATTATCGGCGGGTATTTATGTCCTAAAGGTCACTACCTCCGTGGGAAGTCGCAGTATGCGCTTTTTTGTAAAATAACCCAGATAGACCTATAATAGACTAAAGCGGCTGATCAAAAGATGATCAGCCGCTTTTTTGCCCAACCATCCAATAAAATATCCAGTCTTACAGGATAAAGTATGACTATGAAGAAGCTGATAATTGCAATACTATTAACTTTTCAAATGAGCCTGGGCGGAGTTTATGCCTGCTCCTGTATTTTTGTTGAAACATTTTGTGAATCAATAGGGCCATCTTCTGAACAAATATGGATGGATATAATAATTCTGGGTCGGGTAAAAGAAAAGACTAGCAGAGGAATGTATGTAGAGATTATAGACCCTATTTACGGCGATGCGTCATCCAGTATATTTATAAGAAAGGGAAATGGTGCTGATTGTGGCATATCTACAGATATTTTCCCTGAAGGCTCCCTTTATATTTTTGGAGCTACTGGATATTACGATAAAAGTGAAGGAGAAATCTACTGGCTTAACAGCTGCCTCGTGAGCTACCTGGAATTCAGGGCTGGAAATGTAATTGGTGCCATTGCTGGTAGTACGAACCAGCAAAATTATACTGACTTCAGAAAAGGAGTAAAATGCCAGCTCCTGGAATCTCTTCCCAAGAATCAGAGTGGGGCACTATCGGCCAGTGTTTTTCCCAATCCTACAGCTCAGAATATCTGGTTTGTTCTGAATAGTGATCACTCACAGGTAGATTACAATCTATTTAGTTTGGATGGAAAAATAATATTGAAAGGGGTACGTAAGGAACTGGAAGCAGGCGTACCTACAGAGATCGACCTGCAACACCTTAGCCTTCCGGCCGGTTTTTATATCTTACAGATCAGATCAGATCTATTGGTGAGCAACTTAAGGATTGGAATTGTACGTTAGGAATAAGAGAGTAAGGAGAACGATATCCCCTAACTCTCTTTGTAGGATTACATATTATTAACGATTTCCTGACCGAATTCAGAGCACTTCAGTAGTGTAGCACCTTCCATCAGGCGGTGGAAATCATAAGTAACTTTCTTTTTACTGATTGCGCCTTCAATACCATTAAGGATCAGCTCGGCAGCTTCATGCCAGCCCATGTAGCGCAACATCATTTCTCCGGAAAGAATTACAGAACTTGGATTGACCTTATCCTGTCCGGCATATTTTGGAGCAGTACCATGAGTAGCTTCAAAAATAGCCCGACCGGTAGTATAGTTAATGTTAGCTCCCGGAGCGATTCCGATACCACCAACATTTGCAGCTAGCGCATCAGAAATATAATCACCGTTAAGATTCAGCGTTGCGATCACAGCGTATTCTGCCGGGCGCGTAAGAATCTGCTGCAAGAAAGCGTCAGCGATAGCATCCTTGATTAACAATGCACCATTGGCTACAGCTTCATCCTGAGCTTTGTTGGCAGCATCTTTACCCTGCTCGGCAACGATTTTGTCGTACTGTGCCCAGGTAAAGACTTTATTACCGTATTCCCGCTCTGCCATTTCATAGCCCCAATCTTTGAATTTGCCTTCCGTAAACTTCATGATATTACCCTTGTGTACCAGAGTCACAGAAGGTAGCTTCATTTCCAGCGCATAGTCAATAGCAGCGCGTACTAGGCGCTCGGTCCCTTCAATAGATACCGGCTTTATACCCAAAGAAACAGTATCGGGAAAACGAATCTGGGTAACCCCCATTTCTTCGATCAAAAACTTCTTCACTCTATCGGCTTCCGGTGTACCATTGAGGTATTCAATGCCGGCGTAGATATCTTCTGTATTTTCGCGGAAGATCACCATGTCTACTAGCTCAGGCTTTTTAACAGGAGAAGGTACGCCTTTGAAGTAACGTACAGGACGTACGCAGGCAAAAAGGTCTAATTTTTGACGCAAAGCAACATTGAGAGAACGGATACCACCACCAACAGGAGTGGTTAGGGGCCCTTTTATGGCAATCAAATATTCCTTTATAGCATCAAGAGTAGCTTCAGGAAGCCACTCGCCGGTGGCATCAAAAGCTTTTTGACCACAAAGGACTTCGTGCCAGTGTATCTTTTTAGCATCACCATAAGCTTTTTCTACTGCCGCATCAAAAACAGTTTGTGCAGCTACCCAGATATCAGGGCCAATTCCATCACCTTCAATAAATGGGATAATTGGATCGTTAGGGACGTTCAGTGTTCCGTTTTCAATAGTTACTTTTGATCCGCTCATTATTAATTTTGTTTTTTGTTATGTTATAATAAAAAAGGTCAGAAAGTTTTCTTTTGTTTGACTGTTCAAGGCCATGAATAGCATACAGCAAACGCTTTATGGGGATTTCTTACCAGTGGGTAAGCATTTCAAATCAATTTCCAAACAGCTTTTAAAAGATTGCACAAATGTAGTAATTTATTCATGGATTTAACTATTTTATTTAAGGAGTGAAAGTAGTGTCAGGAAGTAAAATACAGTACTTATCATTTATCCACTTTACAGCAGATACGCCATACAATACACAAAAAGATGAACGAAAATCTAGATCCACGCAAGGTACAGATGACACAGGAAGAGCAGCAGGTTGAAAAGTCCTTGAGGCCTACTGCGATAAAAGACTTTGCCGGGCAGCCCAAAATAGTCGATAACTTAATGATATTCATCCAGGCGGCCCGCCAACGGCAGGAATCACTGGATCACGTGCTCCTGCACGGCCCTCCGGGTCTGGGTAAAACGACTCTTTCCCATATCATCGCCAATGAGCTGGAAACAGAGCTCAAAATGACCTCCGGGCCCGTACTGGAAAAACCCGGTGACTTGGCCGGCCTGCTCACTAACCTCAACGAAGGCGATGTACTCTTTGTGGATGAAATCCATAGACTCAATACTGTAGTGGAAGAATACCTTTACTCGGCTATGGAAGATTACAAAATCGATATCATGATCGATAGCGGTCCCAATGCCAGAAGTATACAAATTGCGTTGAATCCCTTCACCCTCATCGGTGCTACCACCAGGATGGGCCTGCTTACCGCTCCTTTAAGAGCCAGATTTGGCATTTTATGCCACCTAGATTATTACAATGCCCAAACGCTGGAAAAGATCATCAAGCGCTCTGCCGATATCCTTAATGTACCCATCACCGCGCAAGGTGCTGCCGAGATCGCCAGGAGAAGCCGTGGGACCCCGCGTATTGCTAATGCACTGCTGCGCAGGGTCCGGGATTTTGCCCAGATCAAAGGTAATGGAACCATTGATGAAGAAATTTCTAAAATAGGCCTGGCTGCTTTAAATGTAGATACCTATGGATTGGACGAAATGGACAATAAAATCCTGTCGGCTATCATTCACAAATTCAAAGGTGGGCCGGTGGGTATTACGACCATCGCCACAGCGGTAGGAGAAGAAAGCGGCACGATAGAAGAAGTACACGAGCCTTTTCTGATCATGGAAGGCTTTCTGCAACGTACCCCCCGTGGAAGAGAAGCCACTGAGAAGGCCTACAAGCATATCGGGGTGTCACCTCCGGGGCGGGAAGGGACGCTATTTGAATTCTAACGAAGATGTCCAACTATAGGAACTTCTTGCCTGTTTTGAGCCGTTTACTGAACAATTTTGAAACGGCTACACTTATCTTGATGAGATTTTTTAATTTTTCCAGATAACAGATTCGCAAGAAAATGTTTGGAATTAGCTTTTGAAGTCATAAATGTGGTAGATTCCAAATGTTTTTTTTGACAGCTGCTTATTCAAATTTAAATATTTATTCAACTCTTGAGGCTGCTTTGCAAGTAGGCGATTGGAAGTTTTGGAGTAAAAAAAAGACCTGATCAATGCAAAAAATGTCCGTAAGCATAATGGCCTTAGCTCAGAATGATGCTCAGCAGGGGAGCTTTATTGTTTTGTTGAAAGAAGATACCGGCATACGCAGGCTTCCGGTAGTCATCGGTGCTTTTGAAGCACAAGCCATAGCTGTGGCAATCGAAGGAGTAAAGCCCAACAGGCCACTCACACATGATTTATTTAAAAATACACTGGAACAAATTGGCATACAGCTCCAGGAGGTAGTCATTTCGGATTTGCGGGATGGCATCTTTTATGCCACCCTGTACTGCCTCGACATTAATGGTGATCCGATGGAACTGGATTCCAGAACCAGCGATGCACTGGCACTAGCCGTTCGCTTTGGATGTCCGATATCGACCTACGAATTCATCCTGGAAGAAGCAGGAGTCACCTGGAAAGACAGTGAAAAAGAGAAACCTGTAACTGCCAAAGCCAGCAATACCTCTTTACATGCAAAGCCAACGGAAGAGCTGGAGCGCTTGTTGGAACAAGCACTTACTGAAGAAAACTACGAGCGGGCAGCAAAAATCAGAGATGAGATCAACCGCAGAAGATGAGCTGCCAACCGTGAGCAGCCCGGCTTGAACCTTTCGTTGTCCACCAATTATCAAAACAAAAAGTATACTGACCAAAAATGAGTCAACCGTTACATTTATTTCCTACCGACATTTACAAAACAAGAAGACATCAACTGATGGGCCTCATGGGCGACGATATGATGCTTTTCCTAGGCCATGAAAACAGCCCTATTAATTTTTTGGATAACTATTACCCCTTTCGCCAGGACAGTTCCTTTTTATACTATGCAGGACTGAACTTACCCCATCTGGCCCTCATCATTGATGGATTGGACAATTCGGTACACTTGTTTGGGGACGATATCAGTATCGATCATATTGTTTGGATGGGCGAACAACCTTCTATGGAAGAGCTAGGAGCCAAAGTAGGTATCATCCACACTCATCCTTATGCCAAACTGGCCGAGGTAATCCAGCGGGCTACAGATAAGAAAAGAACAGTGCACTACCTACCGCCTTACAGAGACACCACTGTGATCAACCTGAGTAAGCTTTTAGACTACACCATAACTGAGGTGCACGCCAAGCCATCATTGCGCTTCATCAAAGCGGTAGTTCAACAACGAGAGATTAAAGGGCCGGAAGAAGTAGCTGAAATGGAAAAAGCCGTTACAGTAAGCGGAAAAATGCATGAAGCGGTAATGAAAAAAACGCGGGCAGGCATCAAGGAATCTGCCCTGGTTGGTGAGATTCAAACTATTGCCGCTGCTAAAGATTGTCAATTGGCTTATTCTCCAATACTGACCGTCAATGGTCATACACTCCACAATCATTCTCACCATAATATTCTTGAAAAAGGTAAACTCGTTTTGGGTGATTTTGGCGCTTCCAACCAGATGAACTACGCGGGTGATATTACACGTACCGTACCGGTTGACAATAAATTTTCCCTAAAACAAAAAGAAATTTATAATATCGTGCTACAAGCAGAAACCGCTGGTATTGATGCCATCCGACCGGGAGTAGATTATGTGGATATCCACCTGAATGCTTCAAAAGTTATCATTGATGGGCTGAAAAACCTGGGACTTATGAAAGGGGACTCTGATGCGGCTCTGTCAGCGGGGGCGCAGGGTCTGTTCTTTCCACATGGCTTGGGGCACCAAATAGGCCTGGATGTACACGATATGGAAGATCTGGGGGAAGCTCATGTTGGTTATGGTCCTGATTATCAAAGGAGCACTCAATTTGGCCTAAAATCCTTGAGGATGGCCAAAGCCTTAAAAGAAAATATGGTAATAACCATAGAGCCGGGTATTTACTTTATTCCTCAACTGATCGCTAAATGGAAAGCCGAGGGCCATTGCGCTGAATTTATTAATTTTGACAAGTTAGAAGCTTACCTTGATTTTGGAGGGATAAGGATTGAAGATGATGTGCTGGTAACCAAGGAGGGATCAAGGGTGTTAGGTGACCCGATTCCCAGGTCGGCAGAACAGGTAGAGGCATTAAGAAATGCTTGAGCCGAAGCCCATTGCCTGAGTTGCTTCAGTGATTAGATTTAGTTGCTTACCGGGCCATCAGCGAGGATGATGCCCAATAGGGCTTGCCAACAAATATAATATTTTTGTTTTTTTGTAAAGCAAGCTATGACCTAAAATTCGTTATATTAAGCGAGAACGAACAAAGCATATGGATATAGAAGAAATCATTGAATCGTTAAGGTCAGCTATTATGTTTAGTCCGGAGAACCTTCCTTTAAAGCTTCAGTTAGCTACCTTATTGTTGCAGATACAGGCTTATGAAGAGGCAGGGCAACATTTCAGAGATATACTCAATATGGAGTCCGGTCATTTTAAGGCCCGGTTAGGTCTGGTACAATCTACTTTTTACCAAAAAAAATACAGTACAGCGCTTGTTATTTTGGAGCAGTTATTAGAGGAGGGAAAGAAAGAGCCAGAGGTATTGAAATGGTACAGTAAATCGCTATTAAAAGATGGCTCTTTAGAAAAAGCTGCTGAAGTATACGAGCAGGTTCGCCAGATGAGTCCTGAGTATTCGGACCCCGAGCTTGAAGATCGGCTCAAAATACGTCAGCTTGCCGGTGGAGAAGCAGAATCACCAGAAGAACAATCGGATAGCCCAGGCAGTGGCCAACTGGAGAAGCCCAGTATAGACTTTAGTGATGTGGGTGGTATGGAAGCGGTAAAAAATGAAATTGACCTGAAGATCATAAAACCGCTTCAGCATCCGGAATTGTATAAGGCCTACGGCAAAAAAACAGGTGGGGGGATTTTGTTATATGGTCCACCCGGCTGTGGAAAGACCCATC
This sequence comes from uncultured Saprospiraceae bacterium, assembly GCA_964628385.1. Lineage (GTDB taxonomy): Bacteria > Bacteroidota > Bacteroidia > Chitinophagales > Saprospiraceae > JANQPA01. The sequence goes on along the minus strand of CAZVOD010000085.1, from coordinate 9,377 downwards.
TGGCCCGGGCTACAGCAGGCCAGGTCAATGCTAAATTTATGAATATCGGCATCAACGATATTCTGGATATGTACCATGGCAATAGTGAGCGTAAGCTTCATGAGGTCTTTGAGAAGGCCCGAAGCCATCAACCCTGTGTTTTATTTTTTGATGAAATAGATGCATTGGGAGCTAACCGTGCAGATATGCGCAAAACGGTAGGCCGCCATCTGATCAATCAATTTTTAGCGGAATTAGACGGCATGGAATCTTCTAATGATGGACTGTTGATCCTGGGAGCTACCAATGCCCCCTGGCACCTGGATCCGGCATTCAGAAGGCCGGGGCGCTTCGACCGGATCATTTTTGTAGCACCACCGGATGAAGGGAGCCGGAAAAGTATTCTGGAAATTGTTCTTAAAGACAAGCCTACTGAAAAAATTGATTACGCAACTGTGGCCCGAAAGACCAACAAATTTTCAGGAGCGGATCTCAATGCATTAGTTGACCTGTGTGTGGAGGATAAGCTGCAGGAGTCCTTCAAAACGGGGATTCCGAAGCCCATTACTACCAAGGACCTGATTCGGGCGGCCAAAAAGCATAAAGCCTCTACTGAAGAGTGGTTTTCTTCCGCCAGAAATTACGCGCTCTATGCCAATGATTCCGGTTTGTATGATGAAATTTTAACCTATCTTAAGATTTCAAAATAAAAGTATCCGAGCTGTTGGCCTATGGAAAATATGAGAGCCTACATTTTGTACAATCAGGGGCGATTCAAAGAGGCAGAAAAAGAACTTAAGTTTCAGCTATCCGACGATCCTGATAATCCCAATTTATTGTTTTTCCTGGCAGCCTGCCTCATGGAACAAAACAAAGACAAAGAGGCCGCTGAAATTATAGAAACTGGCTTAGGGCAAGACGCCAACAACGATTATGGCATTTATCTAAAAGCCAGGATTGCATTTAACAAAAATGACTATTCAGAAGCTCAAAAAGCCATAGAACAAGCCATACAACTCGACCCTAACAATCCGATGTACTATGGTTTTAGGGGTAATATTGAGATTCCTTTACGGCGGTTTGAGGGAGCACTGCGATATGCTAATTTGGGACTGAGCGTTGACCCTACTCATGTGATGTGTCTCAACATACGAACTATTGCCCTGGTTAAGCTCAACCGCAAAGAAGAAGCTTACGCGACTATAGAGCGTACTTTGGAGAAAGATCCGGAAAATGAATTCACCCATTTCAATGTGGGCTATGCTTATTTACAACATGGGGAGCACGAAAAGGCGTTGGGGCATTTTAGGGAAGCCCTTCGACTGGATCCCAACTTTGAGCAAGCCAAAGGAGGCATGGTAGAAGCCATGAAGGCCAAATACTGGTTTTATCGGCAGTTTCTTAAGTATACATTTTTTATGGAAAAACTCAGCGCCCGTACGCGCTGGGCTTTATTGATAGGAGCCTACCTTTTAGTTCGCCTTTTATCCAGTTTAAGTTTTGATAATCAAGCTATTCAGGTTTTTGTAGGCCTTATTGTTTTTGCCTATTTACTCTTTGCCCTGACCAGTTGGCTCATTCAACCAATTTCTAACTTATTGCTAAGATTTAATGCGTATGGTCGCTATGCTCTGACCCATGAAGAGATACAGTCATCCAACTACGTGGTTATAACACTGGGATTTGGCATTATCGGAGGTTTGATATGTATTTTCAACTTCAATCAGGCAGCCCTTCTAATGGCAATTACAGGAGTAGCTATGACTATTCCTCTCGGCTCTATGTATAGCGCTGAAAACCCCAAAAATAAACGTTTCCTTATTTATTACACCATCGGCCTGATTATACTGGCTTTGGTAAGCATTGTAACCAGCTTTTTTCAATGGAACAGCCTGGGCGGGATCTCTTTTGTCATCTTTGCATTGGCCTTTTTTGCTTATCAGTGGATTGCCAACGCTATGAAATAAAAATACCAAATCCTAAGAATCGAATTTGGTATTTCCCTAAAAATTAAAAAGCTCTATTCCTGTCTCACTTCTCTTTTCAGCGAGACATCCTCCCGGAAATCATAAAGCGTTTGCCTGCGTATATCATAATAGCCCAGCCAAAACTCCCGCAGGGCATTGATATAGGTAGCTCTTGAATTCGCTTCCTCCGAAATGGCAATATTTAAATCATTAACTTGTAATCCACCGATACGGTACCGCTGTCTAGTGATACTTAAGCGCTTTTGTGCCACTTCGTAGGCACGCAGGGCGATACGCACTTGCTGCCTTTTCAATTCAAATTGCTGTACATTGACCAGAATATCTCTTTCAAAATTAATTCTGTCTCTGTTTACAATAAGCTGTGTGAGTTCATAATTGGACCTGGCGATTTCAAGCTCCGCCTTTGACTTACCCCAATCGGCGATAGGTATATTGATACTTATGCCCACTCTTTCCTGAGACAGAAGATCATCGTATGCATCACTCAGGCGACTATTAGTTTGACTCAATCCGAATCGACCAGTGATATCAATTTCAGGAGTACGGCCAGCTTTCGCTCGCGCCAGGTCGCTTTCTTCCTGAGCAATCCGACGTTCAAATTGTACGGTCTCACGCCTGTTTCTTATAGCCGCACTCAAAGCTTTTTCAGGATCAATTATGAAATCTGGTATTTCCGATGGAGCGATCAACTTAAAATAAACTGCTTCCTGTATACCCAAAAAGTCACGCAAGCGCTCCGTATTGGTTTGTAAGTTTAAAGTCTGGGCGGCTAAATCCGCGTCGGCATTCATCGCCTGCAATTCAATCTGTAGCAATTCCGTCTCCGCAATTCTACCGACCTCAAAACGCCCCTTGGAAATCTGAAGCAGCGTATCTGCATTCGATTTATCTCTAAGTGCTGCCCGCAGATTCAACTGAGCAATCAACACATTGAAAAACCGATCGGCAGCACCAAACGCAATGTCTTCCATATCTTCAGAAAAACGCCTTTTGGACTCTTCAAATCGCAAAGGTTCAATGATCTTGTTCCACTTCAATCGATTAAAAGCAAATATGGGTTGACGAATATTCAGCGAAACTGGATTATTCAAATATAGCTTTGAATAGTCCTGGGTTTCTGTCTCAAATATATCCAGTCTCTGCAAGCCCGTACTAAAAAAGATAGTACCTCCGGTAGCAGTGATATCCTGTGATAGAAAGATATTGGCCTCATTCGACATGTTAGATTGTGAAATAAACCGTAGTGAACCATCCGGCTGGGTAATGCTGTTAATGGATCGGTTTAGATCAGAGTCTAAAGCCAAGTCCATTCTTGGGCGGTAATCCCCCAGAAAGGATCGATACTGCCAGTAGTTATTACTAAGTCTGGTATCGGCAATGCTTGCATTTGGTGATTCTGATTGTGCCACTTGAACAACATCATCCAAGGTGAGTGTCAGGGTGTCTACGACCCGAAGTTGGTCGGTTTGTGCAAAAGTGATAAGATTAAAAAGCAGAAATGAAATCAGCGTTAGGATAAATTTCTTCATTGTACAGGAATGGGTGATTAAGGTTATATGAAAATATATTAAGTGGAGCAAATTAATTAAAAATGCTACGCTCACGAAAATTCAGCAGCAAATTATAGCTATTTCTAATCACTTCTTAAGGCTTTTATCGGGTCTTGTTCGGCTGCTTTCTGGGCTGGAAACAACCCAAATAGCAGGCCTATACTAGCCGCTACTCCAAAAGAAAGGGCAATAGACCAGGTTGATACCACTGTAGGAATATCAGCGTAGGAGGCTATTGTTCTTGCTGAAGCGACACCAATTAACACCCCCAGGATTCCCCCGATCAGACTGATTATGACCGCTTCAAACAAAAATTGAAGAATGATATCATCCCGGGTGGCTCCGAGGGAGCGGCGCACTCCTATTTCTTTGATTCTCTCCATTACAGATGCCAGCATAATGTTCATAATACCAATCCCCCCCACTAAAAGGGAGATACCGGCGATAACTGCCAGTACCAGGTTGAAAGTTTCCTGTGTTTTTTGCTCTTGTTCCAGTAGCAGTTCAGGAATTTCTATTTCATAATCTACCAGATCATTATGGCGCCGTTTTAATACTCTGGCAATGACATCTGCGGAAGCCTGAAGTTGCCTGGAGTCTTTAACTCTAATGACCGCCCGGTCCAGCTGATGGTAATTTTCCTGCCGCCCATCGTTGTCTCCTCTATTGCTAATATCCTGACTGGTCACCATGGCCCGGTTTTGAAATCGTAGCAAAGCGGTAGTAACTGGTACATAAACATCGGCATTGAAATCTCTGATCCCTAGACGGGCAAGATTTTCACCATTGGCTAATCGCTGTTCCAACACTCCGACTATTGTAAGCCAGGTTTTTCCACATTTAATTTTTTGCCCAATCGGATTTTGCTCACTAAAAAAGTTGATCTGTACATTTTTTCCAATAATACATACGTTACTACCTTTTTCCAGATGTTGTTGGTGGAAAAAGTTACCGTTATCAAGACTCAGCCGGTTAAGTTCAAAAAATGGGTTGGTCACCCCTACCACACGGCCTTTTTTGAGCTTAGTCCCTCTCAAAACATTAGTAGGAATAATCACTTCAGGACTTACCCTTTCTACATTGGAAAGCACCTTTTCAATAGCCTGCAGATCGTTGATAGTTAAGCCCGGAGAATAAGGCCATTTATTGTCCCGTCCTCCGCTGCTGGCGCTTTCAGTATCCGAACTCTGTTCTTCTTCTGCATCTTTTTCTGATGGAATATAGGGTGTAATGATCACATTGTTGGTACCAATGAGCTTCATTTGATCCAGTATCGATTTTTTGGCCCCTGTACCGATAGCGAGCATAGCAATAACGGCTCCCACGCCAAAGACAATTCCCAGGGCGGTTAGGATGGAGCGAAGTTTATTGGCATTCACGCCTTCTACCGCGAGAATGAGATTGAATGATATTCTTTGCAACATGATAAGCGAATTTTTAGCACTTGAACATTAATCGAAGATGACAAAGGAGCCTCCGCCACCGTTAGAAGAACTTTTGGGCTTTGAAATATTTTCCACGCTTTTTTTCATTCGCTGTGCTTCAAATCGCCTTTCCGCCTCGGCTTCCATTTGCTGCTTACGAACCTGTTCTTTTTTGACAGGATCGATATATAACAGCTCTATATTTTCCTTATCCAGGGGTTCTGAAAGAAGAACTTCTTCACCAGCTTTCAGACCATAGTCTATGATGATCTCTGTGCTATTGGACAACCCGGTTATTACTTCCTGCTTTAGGATGCGCGCTCCCTGCTTTTTGTAGACAAAAGAAAGGCTATCAGAAAATATCGCTTCCAAAGGAACGTGCACTACATCCTCAAAAGTATTGGTGACGATTTCTATGCTGGTAGTCATAGCCGGGCGCAGGATGGAGTCTATTTCATTGACCTGTACAATCACTTCAAAAACTTTAGCGTCGTATCCTCTTAATTGCTCTCCGATATTCGCTACTTTGATAACCTTTCCGGTGTAGGCTTTGTCGGGAAAAGCATCCACTTTAATGTTAGTCTGCTGCCCCTCCATCACCTTACTAATATCGACCTCATTGACGTAAGTTTGGGAAATCATGTCCGTGAGGTCAGGAAGCTCAGCCACGATAGGATCCCAGGCAGAAATCTCAGAACCGGGTTCTTTTTTACCTCGCCAGGTTCGGGTATAAATCAGCATGCCTTCCTCTGGCGCCATAATATTGAATTCTGAAGAAAGCTCTGCCAGGCGATCCATTTGCATTTGATTTTGGCGCTGTAGCGTTTTGATTTCCTCGACTTTTGCCTGGGATTGCTGCTGCTTTAATTTGTACCTCTTTTTTAGCTGTTCGTAGTCTCTTTCGGTACGCTGCATATCCAGCTTAGCAGATTTGACTACAGATTCAGGTTCAAACTTGGATTCTTCCAACTTGAGCTGCTTTTCCGTCTTGGTGAATTCCAGGTTGATCAATTGATCGCGAATATCTTTAAGCTCAATGGCGGTATCGATCTTGGCCTGATCCAGTTGAGTCTGTATTTTATCCAGCTCATTTTGGACGGTACTCATTTTATTGGCCAGTTCTGTACGATCCAGTGAAGCTACAAAGTCTCCTTTTTTGATTATGGTACCTTCGGCTACCATATTGGTAATCGTGGTACGAAAAATACCGGCCGGACGCATTCCCCTGGGCGCCTGAATTTTCACAGAGTTTTTGGCCTGTAATTCTCCGGTAGCCGTAATAGTGATGATAAATTCGCCTTTTTGGGCTTGAGTAGTTAGGTTGTTCACCTGCTCTGTAGTTGTGGAAGATGGAATAGCAAAGTAAATAACAGCACCCAATGCTGCCACAATAAGGATTGGTATGATAACTTTTTTCATAATAATTCAGTCAGGTTCCTTTTTGATAGAAGTGTAAATAATGACCGGAGCTTTGTTGTAACACCCTCAAGATAAGTCTAAGAAGACTTACAGCCTTACACTCATTTTTTATAAATCTCTTATCGGTGAATTCTTTGACCTAAAATAGGAATAAGTTTTGATAATGTAACGAAATAGAAGTTATAAGTAACTAATAGTCGCAAAATTTAACTTTTTCATTGGTTTTATGACAGTTGTAGGGTCAAAATTAAAGACTTGTTCCGCAGGAGGTAAAATAATTTAAAAGGGCAACTGCTCTTCTTGAGGGCTTTTCCCTAATTTCACCAAAAGCATTTCATTTATGATAGAAGACAAATTTTAAAATGGAATTTTGATATAAAATCAAATCTTAAATAGATAGAAGTGGACTCTCAAAAAATTATACTCATTATGAGGATACTCCCGTAAAATTTTATAATTTCACAATGATTTAACATCAAACAGGCTCCTATTCACTTTTTCTGTTATATTTTTAGAGTCCCTGAAGATAAACTATAACAAATGAAGACTAAGAAGTTCTGTACAGCGCGCCTTTTACTCGGGATTTTACTCCGCTCCGAACTTTCCTGCCGTGTTGTTACGTTTTTGCGTTTCTATTCCTCCCCTCGTCTCAATATTTTTTGTCTTCAACTTTTCGATCAGGCAGCCTGTTTTGATTTGTCATCATTAATTATGGGGGCAAAGCTTCCTGGCACACAAAACCGATAAATCTAGTAAAACATAATAAATAACATCAGACCGAATTTGACTTAAATTGGATAGTGAAACACAGTGTATCGAAACGACATAAACGAACAAAGCAAAGTGACGAAGTAAACTACAAACGGAAATTGTTGACAAATAATAAACTAAAAAAGAAGTGAAACCCTTTATCGGGAGGCTGATGCAATTATGCATTAGCATAAAAAAAATACAAACCCAAGCTTTCATTTTCTGATTTTTTTGTAGATATTTGAATTCTCGCTCAAAACGAAGCGTATTAAAAACAATGCAGTACAACAAAAACGCTACGGGATCCCCCTTTAGACGGAGATAGATTAAAGCTCCCCTAATTTGCTGATATTCAAAGGCTTAATAAGAGCCAGATATGTAATTTAATTTTTTTTTGGAAATTTTTAACGAACTGAGAATGGTAAAAGATCATGCTACAGTGTGGGAAAGCTGTCTGCAAACTATTCGAAGGAACGTACCACATCAGAGTTTCAAGACCTGGTTTGAGCCTATCAAAGCGGTACGTCTGGAGAATAACGTGTTGACCATTCAGGTGCCTAACAAATTCTTTTACGAGTGGTTAGAGGAACATTATGTTTCCTTATTGAAAACGACTATACGTAAGGAACTTGGAGAAAGAGGACGTCTTGAATATCAGATTTTAATGGCTAACAGACAGACCGGTGGAAAAGGTGTGGAAAGAGCCCAACGCGCCTATACAACCAGTGGAAACGGGAGATACCACAACGACCGCAATATTTCTATACCGACGGCGGTGGAGCCCAATACTATCAAAAATCCATTTGTAATCCCGGGCATTAAAAAGCTTAAAGTTGACCCTCACTTAAATCCTGAATACACCTTTGAGAATTATATTGAAGGTGATTGTAATCGGCTGGCTCGCTCAGCGGGCTTGGCTATTGCCCGTAAGCCCGGCAAAACTTCCTTCAATCCATTAGTAATATTTGGAGATGTAGGATTGGGCAAAACTCATCTGGCACAAGCTATCGGACACAAAGTATTGGAAAGCTTTCCGGGAAAAACCGTGTTGTATGTTTCTTCCGAAAACTTTACCAATCAAATTATTCAATCTATTCGCAACAACGCTGTTAATGATTTTGTGACTTTCTATCAACTCATTGACGTTCTGATAGTTGACGATATTCAGTTTTTGGCCAACAAACAAAAGACCCAAGAAATATTTTTCCATATATTCAACCAACTACATCAGAATGGTAAACAAATTATCATTACCTCTGATCGTCCTCCAAAAGACCTGGATGGAATGGAAGAGCGACTAATTTCTCGTTTTAAATGGGGATTATCAGCTGATTTGCAGGTGCCAGATCTGGAAACTCGTATGGCAATCATTGAACATAAAATGTCGCAGGAGGAAATTAGAATTCCTCAAAACGTTGTAGAGTTCATTTGTTACAATATCAAAAGTAATATTCGGGAGCTGGAAGGTGTACTGGTTTCTCTGGTCGCTCAATCTTCTCTCAATCGCCGTGAGATAGAAATAGATTTGGCAAAAGAAGTCGTAAAAAACTTTGTCTCGGGAATCAATAAAGAAATCACAGTAGAGTTTATACAAAGCCTTGTTGCGGAACATTTTAATGTGGCCGTAGAAAACCTGCAGGGAAAAACACGAAAACGCTCTATTGTAATTGCCCGCCAGTTGTCAATGTATCTGGCCAAAAAAATGACTGATAAATCTTTGAAGGCTATAGGAGAAACATTTGGAGGTAGAGACCATAGTACGGTCATCTATTCCTGCAGAACGGTGCAGGACCTAATGGAGACTGATGCCGTTTTTAAAGATACCGTTTTTGACCTAGAAAAGAAGATCAAAATGAGCCTGAACGAAAAGTAATTTTTCAAACACCTTTTTTACTCTAAAAAAATAAAGAGCCGTCCTACAAGCAGGATGGCTCTTTCTAATTTGACTAACTTAGACCAATATCTATTAGACTTGCTCTTGGGTATTAAAATAGCTAACCTAAAAATGACCGATCAGAACTCAAACCAGACTAGTATTGTTTCTCTGATTGTTTCCAAGAGTGATAAACTTTTCAACGAGATTAATTTGTGGAAAAAAATCAAAAAATGATTTGCATAAACTACTTCTAAAAATTACCTTTGCAATCGCTCATCAAAAGAGCTGAATGGTTGACGGAAAATCGAACCTAAAAGGTTTTAAAATACAGTTTGGTGACGTGGGTGAGTGGCTGAAACCACCGGTTTGCTAAACCGACGTACTTCGAAAG
>CAZVOD010000084.1:0-19554 GCA_964628385.1 uncultured Saprospiraceae bacterium | reverse complement strand
TTGTGCCCACCGGCAAACAGGTTAAATGCCTCGTGCAACTGGTGAATTACGAGGGGGAAGGAGCCTATATTATCGTTTCAGTAGTTGATAAGGACAACAACTACCTGAAAACCTTGCACGTATTGGGTGACGATCCCCACTGGTACTTTGATATCCCCTCATGGTGGGATTACTACGGTAAAAAGCGTTATGATATCGATGGCATTACCGGGGCCACCATTTCCGGAGGCGAAAGGTCGGTCTTTCAAATATCCGTAGACGAACAATATATTGCCGAAGGAAATAAACTACGCTTTGAAACAGCTGTAGAGGAAAAAGAATATCACGAGGCCGATGTAGAGATACCTTTGAAGCCCAATATGACTAGTATAAAAGCTGAGGGGTCTGGTTATATCCGCTACGTGCGGCTCATTGTCAATTAAATAATTTATGCTTAACCGACTGTGGCGAAACACACATCTGGCTCTTGCGCTTATTTCGATCGTTTTTTTATTACTGGCGACCGCGACAGGTGTCATACTGGCTTTTGACCCCATTCAGAAGGAGTGGGCGCCCTTGTCGGCACCAAGAGTACGTTCGCTGTCGGTGGCCGACCTGCTTCACACGCTCGATGGTCAGTACGAAACCATTCTGGATGTGGAGAGGTTTGACAATGATGCTGTCAAAATCTCAACCATTGATATGAATGAAGCCAAAAACGGCGATTTCATCATTGATCCTTTTACGGGCAAGCGCATAGGCGATATTCCGGAGAGCAATCCCTTTTTTCAGACAGTGACCAACCTACATCGGTCGCTCTTTCTGAAAAGCACCGGCCGCTTGCTGGTTGGGATCACTGCTTTTCTTTTCTTGATGAGTATTATTACCGGATTACTGCTGCTTTGGAAGCGAGAGGGAGGCTTAAGAGGACTATTTTCCCGAACGATCAAAACGCAGAACGATCAGTATATGCACATAGTAGTTAGTAAATGGATCTGGCTGCCACTCCTAATCATCGCCTCTTCGGGAGTGTACTTGTCTTTACTGCGATTTAAGGTAATCCCTGAGCCGGATATGCAAGTTCTCCCACTTCAATCGATGGAGGTAGGACGGACAGAGGTGCCCGCTTTTGAATTTAAGTTCTTCGAAGAGCTTCCCCTTTCCGAGCTGAAGAAGCTGGAATTCCCCTTTTCCGATGACGTGGAGGAACCTTACCTCCTCCACACCCAGCACCGGCGGTGGGCTATCCATCAATACAATGGAACAGTACTGAATGCTTACGAAGATCCGTTGGTTAATCGAATTTCGAAATGGAATTATCGGCTGCACACCGGCAGCGGCAGCGTCGTGTGGTCATTGGTACTCGGCGGCAGTACAACTGGCGTTTTTTTCCTTTTGTATTCGGGGCTCAGCATCAGCTACCAGCGCTTGCACGGTAAAACCAAGCAATTACACAGCCCGGAAGAGGCCGAATTCATCGTGCTCTACGGATCGGAGAACGGCAGCACCCGCCAATTCGCCTTGGCTCTGTTTCGCAGTTTGCTTTCGCATAAAAAGAAAGCATACCTAGCGGAACTAAATCACTTTACAGATTTCCCGCAGGCCAAATATATCTTGGTGCTCACCTCGACCTACGGCGATGGAGAACCACCCGCTAATGCTACCTCTTTTTTGGACGTGCTTCCGCAAAAGAATACGCCTGACTCCGTCCAATTTGCGGTGCTGGGTTTTGGCTCTAAAGCCTACCCTAAGTTTGGGCAGTTTGCACTGGATGCGCACCGATCACTCAAAAATCTGCCCAAGGCAAACCCGTTGATGGATGTAAAAATCATACACAATCAATCGAGGGTGGCTTTCCTGGAGTGGGCTAAAACTCTGAGTCAGCATTTGTCGATTACCCTGCCCATTGGGCAACATCTGAAAGTAAAAGTTCCCGGTCTAAGTGACTTTACGCTCGTAGACCGGGAAGTGGTTGAAGCAGATGGACAGGAGACTTATTTACTGACTTTACAGCCACATCGCAAGGCATCCTTCCAATCGGGAGATTTACTCGAAATCTATCCCAAGAGTGACCCTGTGAAGCGATCCTATTCTATAGCTGCCGACACCAAAGGCCGAATACAGTTAGCCATCAAGCGGCACAAGTACGGTGTAGCGTCCAATGAATTGTACCATCAGAAAAAGGGGACAATAGTTCGAGGGCGGTTGGTAGGCAACGAACATTTTCACTTCCCAGCGGTTGCCTCTTCTGCAATTCTGATTAGTAATGGTACGGGAATTGGGCCTTTTCTTGGAATGATTCAGGAGCGAGCTGCGGTACCCATCAAGCTCTATTGGGGCGGGCGAAACGAACAGGACTTCTCGCTGTATCGAGATTATCTGCAACAGCTAAAAACTAAACACACGGGGTTTTCTTTCCGCACAGCCTATTCGCGTGACGGAGCGCACCAGTATGTGCAGGATATCGTCCGGCAAGAGGGGCAACAACTAGCCCGTCAGTTAGCAGACGGAGGGTATATCATGATCTGTGGCGCTCTGGCCATGCAACGGGAGGTACTTGCTGTTCTGGAAGAAGCCATTGATAACTATACAGATAAAACGCTTACGGAATACCTGACCTTGGGTCAGGTTAAAATGGACTGTTATTAATTCAACACAAAATAGAAAATGAGCAATATGAAAAAGTTAATGATACTCAGCTTATGCTTTTGCCTACTAGGCACTTCAGTATACAGCCAGAGTAGTAAAGAAAAAGACGCAGCAGCCATTAAGTCTATGTGCGGTTGCAATGAAGTAACCTTCAATTTTGCCGAAACCTTCAACTACGTCGATGATCCCGAGTATAAGCCTTCGCCGGTAAAGCAGGTGGGGGCTCTGGAATGGGTGCAACTCGTAGAAGAGTCGGATAGCAAAATAGTTCTACAACACCTACTCGTCATTTCCCAAGGTGAAGAAGATTACGTTATGAAGCACTGGCGTCAGGACTGGGAATACGAAAACCAAGATTTCTATATGTACAACGGTGATAATAATTGGACTTACGAGCGTAAATCCAAAAACGAAGTAGCCGGCGAGTGGACTCAAAAAGTATTTCAAGTTGATGATAGCCCACGTTATGAAGGGACAGCTCCGTGGGTACACGTTGATGGCAAGAGTTACTGGGAAAATACAACCGATGCACCTCTGCCTCGCCGTGAATATACCATTCGCAGTGACTATAATATCACCGTTCGCCAAAATCGTGTCGAGCTTGTCGAGAATGGTTGGATTCATGACCAAGACAATAAAAAGATTCTCCGCAAAGACGGCAGGGACTCCCTAATCGCCGAAGAAAAAGGCTTCAACACGTACACCAAAGTCGATCCTTCCCGTTGCCAGGCTGCAAAAGATTGGTGGGCCGCTAATCACACTATGTGGGAAACGGTTCGCGACAATTGGGATTCAGTTTTTGCCAAAAAGAAAGACTTGTCGCTCAAGCCAAAGGTCGACAACAAACGCCTCTATGAGCACCTTTTTAAAATGAATCCTGACGAGACAAAGTCCAAAGAGATTAAGAAGTTGATTAAGGGCTTTGTCATTCAGTAGAGATGTTAAGGTCATTGCGGAGCGAAGATTTTTAAAAGGGGGAGATCGTAAGCTGAGGCTGGCTTTAAAGCTATACTTGAAGCCATATTCATCGCGAAGTGAATTGATAGCAGTACACTATAGTGTATGAGCCAGTAATTAGTAGACTTGTTTCTCGCTAATAAATTGATCGAGAATATAGTTGGTAAAGCTCACGACTTTGGTATTTTGAAGCAAGAGTTCGCACCCGGAAAAAATTGGTTTAAGGATCATAAAGTACAGCTGGACTTAGGCTTTTACGGATTTAAAGACTTATACAAACGTAAGGAGCTGTAAATACCTCATAAAAAGCCTAAAAATAAATATTTAGATGAGAAAAGAAAAGAATAAAAAATTGGCCTCAAGTCGATTAAAAGTAGAACATGCAATTGGTGGATTGAAAAGATACCGAGTATTAATCGATAGATTAAGGTGCAAAACATAAACGTTTAGAGCGTGCTTGGATTTTACCCTTTGGCCTGCAAGTACATTTAGAATACTGCTTCCCGCTTTCAGCGGGACAAGATATTTCAGCTTTTTTTCGCTCCATAGCCTGCTATGAAACCCAAAAAAAGCTTCATTTTTATCATCCTAAATGCATTTTTGGCATCAAAAATAAATTCCAGACACGCTCTTACAGTGAAATGTTGGGAATTTGTGCCGGTTTGTGGAACTTCAGGATAAAATGCTCTTGTTCTTAGTGAAACAAGTCTATTGTTGTTGTGGTTTGTGAATGTATGAGCCTTCTAAATAATAGTAGAAATCTTTTCGGCCATTTTATCCTCATCAATATCCAGCGAAATGGCTTCGGAAATCAAATGAGCGACCATATCGCCTACCTGAGAGCATTGCAGGGTGACGGGAGCATCTAGCTCTGGCGTCCCAATGCCGCGTTCCAGGATGTTCTTTATAGTTGTTCTGATCACTTTGGCTTCCACTTTCATCCCTAATTCGTCAAGCATCATAGCGGCAGAAAGAATAGTAGCCATCGGGTTGGCAATATCCTCACCGGCTGCCTGAGGAAAAGAGCCGTGAATAGGTTCAAATAGTGAAGTATGAACTCCAATGGATGCCGAAGGCAAAAGTCCCATGGAGCCAGTCAATACGCTGGCCTCATCCGACAGAATATCCCCAAACATATTGCTGGTTAGTACCACATCAAATTGTTTAGGATATTGGATCAGTTGCATAGCTGCATTATCGACGTAGAGGAAGTTCAGGGTAACATCAGGGTAGGATTTGGCCAGCTCGGCAACTCTCTTGCGCCAAAGCCTGGAAGTTTCCAGCACATTCGCTTTGTCAACCAGCGTAACCAACTTACGGCGCTTTTGAGCCGCTTCAAAAGCTTTATGTGTGATACGGTCTATTTCGTCAATGTGGTAATAACATTGGTCAAAAGCCTCTTTTTCATTTCTCCCTTTTTCCCCAAAATAAATACCAGAAGTCAGTTCCCTGTAAATAACCATATCTACTCCTCTGACTTTATCCTCCCTAAGTGGGGAAAGGTGCAGCAGTTTTTCGTAAGTAACCACTGGCCGAATATTAGCGTACAAGCCCAATTCTTTCCTCAATCGGAGAAGACCGTGTTCTGGACGCACCGCTGCGGAAGGGTCTTTATCATATTTGGGATGGCCTATAGCTCCAAATAATATGGCATCAGCATTCAGGCAGGTTCCCAGTGTTTCCTGTGGTAAGGGATCACCAGTGTTATCAATGGCAGCAGCTCCAACATCAGCAAAACAATAATCAAACTGTTGATCGTAGCGATCAGCAATGGCATCCAATACTTTGATGGCCTGTTCTATAACTTCCGGCCCGATACCATCTCCGGGTAATACGGCTATTTTAACTTTCATGGGAACGAATTGGAATTGTAAAGTAAAGTTTGTTAGTTAAATCGTAGACCTTTTTGAAGGGTAAAGTAGTGGAACAATAATGTAATTTTTCTCTTACTGATGCCCCTCGTAGAAAGCCTGCTCAAGTCTTCTTTCTTTCAAACGTTTCAATTTCATCTTTGATGCTCAAAAGATACTCAAAATCATCGTATCCATTCAGCAAACAAGATTTTTTAAACGGATGAATTTCAAAATTTATTTCCATATTTTCTGCAGGTACTTTCAAACGCTGGGCTTTCAGGTCTACATCGAAAAGCACTTTGGGGTCCTTTTCTATGGCCTGGAAAAGTTGATCCAGAAATTTTTGGGTGACTTGAATAGGTAGTAAACCATTGTTAAGTGCATTATCTTTAAAGATATCGGCAAAGAAGCTGGAAATAACCACACTAAAGCCATAATCGTACAATGCCCAGGTAGCGTGTTCCCGGCTGGAGCCACAGCCAAAATTTTGTCCTGCTACCAGGATTTTGCCACTGTACGTTGGGTTGTTGAGCACAAAATCAGCTACTGGCGTTTCATGGCTATCGTAGCGCCAATCTCTGAAAAGATTGTCTCCAAAGCCATCCCTGGTGGTAGCTTTAAGGAACCGTGCCGGGATGATTTGATCTGTATCTATATTTTCCATCGGCATAGGAACCGCCGAAGAGAGGAGCCTTTCAAATTTTTCCATTATTATTATTACGTTTTAAACAGTGGCCGCTATTTCATCGCGTACATCAATGATCGTACCATGGATAGCGGTCGCAGCAGCCATCAATGGACTGGCCAGGATAGTTCTGGCCCCCGGGCCTTGTCGGCCTTCAAAATTGCGATTGGAGGTTGAGACGCAGTATTTTCCTTTGGGTACCTTATCTTCATTCATTCCCAAACAAGCGGAGCAACCCGGCTGGCGCAGCTCAAAGCCTGCGGCTTCAAAAATCTTATCGAGTCCCTCTTCTTTAGCCTGTATTTCTACTTGTTTGGAGCCGGGTACTATCATAGCCTGAATGTGCGGGGCTTTAGTCTTCCCTTTTACATAATCGGCAACTATCCTTAAGTCTTCTATCCTGGAGTTGGTACAGCTTCCAATAAAGACATAATCGATTTTTTTGCCCAGTAACGAAGCGCCCGCTTCCAGCCCCATATAATCCAGTGACTTTTTGAAAGAATCCGAATTCAGTGTATTCGGAATTTGCTCTTTAACGCCCATACCCATGCCAGGGTTGGTACCATAAGTAATCATGGGACTGATATCTGCGGCATTGAAGTGAAATTCTTTATCAAAAACGGCATCCTCATCCGAATACAGTTGCTGCCACTGATCGACGGCCTTGTCGAAGTCTTCTCCCTTAGGAGCAAATTCTCGACTTTTGACGTACTGGAATGTTTTCTCGTCAGGAGCAATCAGGCCACCTCTGGCCCCCATTTCTATACTCATGTTGCAGATTGTCATTCGGGCTTCCATGGAAAGGCTTCGGATGGCTTCTCCGGCGTATTCTACAAAATATCCGGTACCACTAGCTGTGCCTAGTTGGGCTATGATGTATAAAATGATATCCTTGGAAAAGACGCCAGGTTGAAGTTGGCCGTCAACGGTGATTCGCATTCTTTTGGGCTTCGTTTGTAACAGACACTGAGTGGCGAGTACCTGTTCTACCTGACTGGTGCCAATACCAAAAGCAATACATCCGAAAGCACCATGGGTAGAGGTGTGACTATCTCCGCAAACGATGGTCATGCTGGGTTGGGTAAGCCCTAACTGTGGGCCGATTACGTGTACGATACCCTGATAAGGGTGCCCCAAGCCGTATAATTCAATACCAAACTTCTGGCAATTGTCTGTCAATTTATTCACCTGATCTCTGGAGAGCTTTTCTTCAATAGGAAGGTGTTGATTGAGCGTAGGAACATTATGATCAGCCGTAGCAACCGTATTTTGGGGCCTGAAAACAGGTAATCCGCGTTTTTCAAGCCCGGCAAAAGCCTGTGGGCTGGTCACTTCGTGAATGAAATGCTTATCAATATATAAAACGTCGATACCGCCTTCGGCCTGCGTCACGACATGAGCATCCCAGATTTTGTCAAAAAGCGTTTGTGCCATGGTATTACAATATCTTTTACTAACGTTAAGCAACCGTAGAAGATGGAATCTCCTGCTTGACAATAATATCATTTAAATCATCGTCTTCTACTTCCTTTTTAGTATCCGCTACTATTAAAAATTCGGAATAAACCTGATCTAACTGTTTTTTGGTTAAATCAAAACCAATATTCTTGGCTCGATAAGCAACGGCAGCTCTACCACTTCTGGCAGTCAAAACGATTTTGGAATGATCAACTCCCACATCTAATGGATTGATTATCTCATATGTTTCGCGCTTCTTAATAACACCATCTTGGTGAATACCGGAGGAGTGGGCAAAAGCATTGGCACCCACTATAGCTTTGTTAGGTTGTACCGGCATACCCATCCGTTCAGAAACCAGACAGCTTGTCTTATAAATTTGTGGCGTTTTTATCTGTGTACTGAAATTAAGATCAGGATGTTGCTTCATGATCATTACCACCTCTTCAAGAGAGGTATTGCCAGCGCGTTCTCCTATACCATTGATAGTACATTCGATTTGTTCGGCGCCGTTTTGTATGCCGGCGATAGAATTGGCAGTAGCCAGGCCAAGGTCGTTGTGGCAATGAGTAGATAACATAGCCTGATCTATACCTTTTACATACTCTTTCAAATACCGGATTTTGGCACCGTATTCTTCCGGTAGGCAATATCCCGTTGTATCTGGAATATTGAGTACTGTAGCCCCCACTTTAATTACTTCCTCACAGATCTTAGCCAAAAAAGCATTATCCGTTCTGCCAGCATCTTCTGCATAAAATTCTACATCTTCAACAAAACTTTTGGCCAACTTTACCGCTGCTACTGCTCTTTCAATGATCTGCTCCGGAGTACTTTTGAGCTTATACTTTATATGCATTTCTGAAGTGCCTATGCCAGTGTGAATTCTTGGGTATTTAGCATACCGCAATGCCTCCGCCGCAGTTTCTATATCTTTAGGTACTGCTCTCGACAGCCCACAAACTGTGGAATGCTTTACTGCTTTGGCAATTGCTTTTACTGATTTGAAATCACCGGGGCTAGAAATGGGAAATCCCGCTTCGATAATATCTACTCCCAGGCTCTCCAACTGATAAGCAATTTCAATCTTTTGCTCCATATTGAGTTTGCAGCCCGGTACTTGCTCTCCGTCTCTAAGGGTTGTGTCAAAAATATAAATCCTTTTATCCGCCATTCCTCCAAATTTTAAATAATAATGTTATGTTTGATTCCTTCAAATATATTTGCTTACTGAAGGGAGGAAAAGTCAAATAAGGTTAGCTAATCCAAGATGACAAAGAAAATGGCTTTTCGTAAAAGTTTGATTGTTAAATCTTTAAAAGGTCGCTTGCTACAATGCCTAAACAAAAAACTGATGATCTGATACAGCTGATTCTCTCGCTCTCCCGTGCCGAGAAGCGTCACTTCCGGTTGTTTGTGAAGCGAAATCAGGCTTCTGATGATATTCTCTTTCTACAGCTTTTTGATTACCTCGATAAATACGGAGAATACGACGAAACCCAAATACTCAAGAAACTTCCCGGCATTAAGAAACGGCAGTTGTCTAATTTGAAGGCACATCTTTATAAGCAGCTTTTGATCAGTTTGAGGCTGTTGAATACCAGTCATGTTAATGACATTCAAATCCGGGAGATGATTGACTTTGCCAAAGTACTATACGACAAGGGGTTGTATCATCAAAGCCTCGATATCCTTGGTAAAGCCAAAGACAAAGCGAAAATAAGCCATAATTATGCTCTAAATCTTGAGATTCTCAATTTTGAGAAGCATATCGAAAGCCAGTACATCACCAGAAGTATAGAGGGGCGGGCAGAAGAACTAACGCGGGAGTCCAATCAGCTTAGCAAAGAGATTGAAAATACTAATCTTTACAGTAGCTTGTCCATTCAGTTGTATGGGTTTTATCTAAAAGAAGGATATGTGCGGGATGAAAAAGGCTACCAAAAAGTACGACAATTTTTTTATGATCATTTGCCAAAAGTGCAGTATCAGGAGCTTTCCTTTTTGGGTAAAATATTTTTTTGCCAATCTCATGTTTGGTATTACTACATTACTCAAGAATTTACCTATTGCTATCGTTATGCCCAAAAATGGGTGGATTTGTTCCAACAAAGCCCTGAGCTCATTCAAATTCATCCCAATCTCTATCTCAAGGGAATCCACAATTTATTGAATGCATTATTTAATTTACTACATTACCAAAAATTTAAAGAGACACTCCAGTTGTTAAATGAATTTCCGGAGCATTACAGCGTTAAAAAAGTCAGGAATATTGATGGTATGTACACCCTGTATCAGTATATCCATACCATCAAATTGCACTTTATGCAAGGTACCTTCGAGGATGGCTGCGCTTTAATTCCGAAACTAGAACAGACCATAGCCGTTGATGAATACAATTGGGATAATCATCGCATTATGGTCTTTTACTATCGCATTGCCTGCCTTTATTTTGGCAGTGGCGATAATGATAATGCCATCAGTTACCTCAATAAAATTATTAATCAAAAAAATCCGGACTATCGGGCCGACATACAGTGCTTTGCCAGAATACTCAACCTGATCGCCCATTTTGAATTGGGGAATATTCAACTGGTAGAGTATCAGGTGAAATCCGTATATCGGTTTTTAGGGAAAATGAAAGACCTGCAGGCCGTACAAAAAGAGATCATGCGTTTCTTGCGCCGCATGCCCAGAATCAGAGCGGAAGAGCTTAAAAATGAGTTTGTAGCGCTTAAAAAAAAATTAATTACCCTCAAAGATGAACCTTACGAAAAAAGGCCGTTTTTATACTTGGATATCATTTCGTGGCTAGAAGGTAAAATAGAGGGTGGAAATGTCAATGATATTGTACGCCGTAAGTTCCTCAAACGTCAGGAAACCGGCGAGCGAACTTGGTAAACTACCAATAAAAATATCAGTATAAAATGGAAATGCATCAAGAGAGTACCGCAACAATAGAGTTGCGTAATTTACAATTTGAAGATTATCTAGGGTTGAAGGAAGCTATGATTGAAGCGTATTCTGGTATTGGAGGAATGTACTGGAGAGAAAAGTCCATCAGAAAGCTTCTGGATATATTTCCCGAAGGCCAGCTCTGTGTTTTGGTAGATGGTAAGGTCGCCGGTTGTGCACTTTCCATTATTGTAGATTATAAAAAGTACGGAGATAATCATACCTACCGGCAAATCACCGCTGATTATACCTTCAAAACTCATACAGATAAAGGAGATGTATTGTATGGAATAGAAATATTTGTCCACCCGGAATACAGAGGTTTACGCCTCGGAAGAAGACTTTATGATGCCAGGAAAGAGCTTTGTGAAAACCTGAATCTTAAGTCTATCATTGCCGGTGGGCGAATCCCAAGATATAAAGAATACGCTGATGAGCTGACGCCACGGCAATACATCAATAAGGTTAAGATGAGAGAGATTTTTGATCCTACATTGACCTTTCAGATGTCTAATGATTTTCAGGTCAAAAGAGTGCTAAAAGAATACCTGCCCGGCGACACAGAGTCTATGGAATATGCTACCTTACTGGAGTGGGCCAATATTTATTATCACGGAGAAGATCATTTGCTCAATGCGCCCAAGCAAGTGATCCGGCTGGGGCTTGTACAGTGGCAGATGCGTCATTTTACCAACTTTGAAGCCTTTTGTGATCAGGCGGAATTCTTTATCGATACCGTGAGTGATTATCGCTCTGACTTTGTGCTCTTCCCGGAGTTCTTCAATGCGCCACTCATTTCTAAGTTTAATGATTTACCTGAACCGGAAGCTATTCGAAAGCTAGCTACTTATACAGAGCCGCTGAAGGAGCGATTCATGGAATATGCCGTTTCTTACAATGTTAACATCATTACTGGTAGTATGCCTACTTTGAGTGATAATGGGAAATTATACAATTCGGGTTTTCTCTGTAAACGCGACGGCTCCATGGAGCAGTACGAAAAAATTCACATCACACCCTCGGAGCGCAATGCCTGGGGGATGGTAGGTGGAAATAAAATCCAGGTATTCGATACGGATTGTGGAAAAATAGGGGTTCTGATTTGTTATGACGTGGAATTCCCTGAGTTGCCTCGATTACTGGCTGATCAGGGCCTGCAAATTCTTTTCGTTCCTTTCCAAACTGATACTCAAAATGGTTATATCCGCGTGAGAACCTGTGCCCAGGCCCGGGCTATAGAGAACGAATGCTACGTGGCTATCGCCGGATGTGTAGGGAACCTGCCCAGAGTTAATAACATGGATATCAACTACGCGCAGGCGGCGGTATTTACCCCATCCGATTTCCAGTTTCCCACTAATGGTATCAAAACAGAGGCAACTCCAAATACAGAGATGACACTGATTGCCGATGTTGACCTCGACATGCTAAAAGAACTACACACCTATGGTAGCGTCAAGAATCTTAAAGATAGAAGGAAAGATTTGTATACATTAAAGAAAAATTAAGCGGCCGGAGTAGGCTTAGAATAGAGCGTGCATACCCCGTCATCAATACACTGTGGTGATTTGCTAAAAGGGTAAGCATGCTCTACTTCGGCCAAAAAGTATGTCAGATTTTCTTCCATAGTAATCTTAATGATACAGCGCCCAGAATAGCTACGACACTCGCTATTACTCCGGCAAGTAAATTGCCATACAACCAAAATCCGGTTGCAAATAACAATCCATACACCGTAAAACAACCAATAAACATACAAGCCACCTCTACACCAAGGCTGGTGCCAGATTTTGAGGACAAGCGTTCTTCTGCTGTCATTTGTTCGTACACGGGTTGCCAGCCCATTCCGTGAGGACGGATTAATTGGACAAAAGAAATGAGCTTGGGCATGCGCGTGGGAGTGGTTAAAAAAGTAACGGTCACCCAACCAGCAGTAGTAACAGAGACACCCAATAGGAGTTTTTCATAAGCATCCCAATTATCATAACCAGGCAATTCAAGGACGATAGCTACCAAAAACGAAATGGCCATTGCCGCTATCTCTGAATAAGCATTTATTCTCCACCAAAACCACCTTAAAATAAACAATAATCCTGTACCTGCACCAATTTGTAATAGAATATTAAAAGCCTGGAGTGCTTCTGAAAGCAATAGAGAAACCATAGCCGCCAAGATCATCAATAAAACAGTAGAAAGCCTACCGACGTTAACCAGCTCTCGTTCAGAAGCATTGGGTTTGAAAAATCTTCTATAAAAATCATTAACCAGATAGGAGGCCCCCCAATTCAGGTGGGTAGAAATCGTTGACATAAATGCGGCAACCAGTGAAGCAACTACCAACCCTAAAAGCCCAACGGGCAGGAAGGTGAGCATAGCCGGAAAAGCTAGGTCATCACCGATAATGCTAGCTTCCACATTTGGAAAAGCAGCCTGCAGGGACTCATTATCAGGAAAAACAATTAAAGATGCTAAAGCGATCAAAATCCATGGCCAGGGGCGCAAAGCATAATGAGCCACGTTGAAAAACAGGGTCGCACCAACGGCGTGGCCTTCATTTTTGGAAGATAACATACGCTGTGCCACGTATCCGCCCCCGCCGGGTTCTGCACCGGGATACCATACACTCCACCACTGTACAGCCAGTGGAATAATAAATAAGGGTATCAATTGTTTGGAATCGGAAAAGTCAGGAATAATATTGAGCTTACCAGATACGGCCTCGTGAGCTAGTAAGTTGCTCAATCCACCTACTTCGGGTAAATTGACTACTACTGTCGCTGCCCAGATTACGCCTACCATAGCTAGGCCAAATTGCAGAAAATCAGTAAGGATAACTCCCCTTAAGCCTCCGAGGGAAGTGTAAACCACTGTGATAATGGAAGCATATAATACCGTTTCCCATTTTTCTAGTCCAAGCATAACACTTCCTATCTTTATAGCGGCCAGGTTGACGGTAGCCATGATTATTACATTGAAGAATAATCCAAGATATACTGCCCGAAATCCCCTCAAAAACCCTGCAGCTTTACCACTGTATCGCAACTCATAAAATTCCAGATCCGTCAAAATACCTGATCTTCTCCAAAGCTTAGCATAAACAAATACCGTAAGCATACCAGTGAGTAAGAAAGCCCACCATACCCAATTGCCGCTCACACCATTTTTGCGTACAATATCTGTCACTAAATTGGGCGTATCAGCAGAAAAGGTAGTAGCCACCATAGAGACACCCAGGAGCCACCAGGGCATATTTCGACCCGATAAGAAAAATTCTGCACTTCCTTTTCCGGATTGTTTGCTCACCCACAGTCCTATAATCAGAGATGTCAATAAAAAGCCAATGATGATACTCCAGTCAAGAGTTGTTAGTGTCATGCTGTGTTGGATTATGGTAGAAAGACATTTTCAGGTAGTTGTCTTTTTTCTAATTTATTACGATTTCATCCACAAAAAGCCAGGCGCCATTACCCGCACCCTGTTGCCCCTGCGGTATTATCCCAAAATTTTCAATTTCAATTTTTAAATATCTGGCTTTTTGGTTCACTGGAATTGTGCAACCAATTAATTTATCGGATGAATCTACAATTCTTTTTTCAATTATCGAACTCCATTGCCCGACAGACTCGGCCGTGCTGATCTTAATATGCTTTGGCGGATAAATCCACTGGCTCTTACTATTGTACAACCGAAGCTTTACCTGATTGATGAATTGAGCATTACCCAGGTCAATGTTGGCGACACAGTCATCACCTGAAAAGCCGAGCCATTCTTTGTCACCGTATTTATTGGTGGCTCCCATTACACCATTGATTAGAGCTGTTGGGCCACCAGCGCTGTAGGTAGGGCTGGGAGGGTTTTCCAGTTGAATAGCAGCTGTACAGGCTTTGTGCAGATCAAATTGTATACGGCTGGCATGGCCAATAGCCTGATCATTCAAGAAGCACTGCACCTGATAGATACCCGATTGAGTGACGGGAATAGGAGCGGTGTAAATCGAACTATTTTGATTGGGCGCCTCATTCACAGCATACCTAATGGTTCCACTATTAGCGAGGTTAGACAGTTCTAGGACCAGGCCCTGCAGGCTATCCTTCTGGGTTTTAGCCGTCACATCATAAAGGCGATTTGCAACATTAACGCCCATGGACTCCAGCCAAGGTAAATGAGTTATTAAGCGATTGATAAAATCCTCGAAGTTTTTATTTTCTTTTCCACTCCATACTACTTCACTCAATGCTATTGCCCTGGGAAAGGCCATGTATTCGGCCTTTGCAGGCGTAGTAATGTACTCCGTCCACAGGTTGGCCTGAGCTCCCAGTATATATCTGGCCTCTTCTTCATTCAATTCTTCTGGTACCGGATGATAATGGTATACCTTTTCCAGTGGTAGATAACCCCCAATAGCCAGTGGCTCGTCGGGATGATCCGACTGATAATAGTCAAAATAACAATGAGAAGTAGGAGTCATAACAACTTGATGACCAGCTTTGGTAGCTTCAATGCCACCGCGCTCGCCACGCCATGACATCACCGAGGCATTCGGAGCAAGGCCACCCTCCAGAATCTCGTCCCAACCAATAATCTGACGGCCATTTTGATTGAGAAACTTTTCTATCCGGCCCACAAAATAACTTTGTAATTCATCCTCGTTTTTCAAGCCCTTTTCTTTCATCAGCTCCTGGCAAAAGCGGCTATTCTTCCATGCTATCTTGGGGCATTCGTCCCCTCCGATGTGGATATATTCACTGGGAAATAAAGCCATGACTTCCAACAAAACATTTTCCAGAAAAGTAAAAGTTTCTTCCCGGGGGCAATATACTTCTTCAAAAACGCCCCATTTGGTAGCTACTTCGAAAGGCCCATCAGTGCAGGCTAATTCAGGGTAGGCAGCCAGAGCAGCCCGACTGTGTCCCGGCATTTCTATTTCAGGAATGATTGTTATGCAGCGCTCTTCCGCATATTTTACCACTTCCCTGATCTCTTTCTGAGTATAAAAGCCACCGTATCGCTGCTCATCAAATTGATGAGGCTGATCGCTGTAGTGTCCTACCAGGGTCTCCTTACGATAAGCGGCAATTTCTTGTAGCCTGGGGTATTGCTTGATCTCAATACGCCACCCCTGATCTTCCGTCAGATGCCAATGGAAGCGATTGAATTTGTACAATGCCAATAGATCAATATATTTTTTGATAAAATCCACAGGAAAAAAGTGCCTGGCTACGTCTAAATGCATTCCGCGATAGGCAAACGCTGGCTCATCTTTTATAAGCCCTAGAGGTATTTCAAAAGGCGCCTCCTGAGCCAGTAACTGAATCAATGAAATGGTACCATAAAAGAAACCCGCCTCCCTGGAGGCAGAGATTGTAATCCTATTTGGTGCAATGTACAGCTCGTAAGCTTCCGGGGATAATCCTTGTTTTTGTTGGTAACGGATTCGCTTGATAGCTGAGGTTGCTTTAAGGTTGAAATTTTTATTTTTCTCTAACCAATTTTTTAAATATGTTTTGCTATTAGCCAAAAGTGCAGGACCTTCACTGTCTATACTGATATCTTCATTGGCAAGAACGCTGAAGCTTCCTGGTTCCGGTAATACTACGCTGGGTCTAGGAATAATATTGAATTTTTGATCATCTTCTGAGTTGGCCTCTTTATTACAGCCTGGTGCTAAACCTAGCAAAAGCAAAAGGACAAACAAATCAAGGTATTTCATGGTAAAGATTATTTTTTTTTAAAAATAAAAAACTTGCTCAACGTTACCGATAGCTGGATACCCGATAAATGCAATTGTAAGGGTATATTAAACGATTAAATTGGAAAAAAAATGGTGATCAATATAATTATCAATGGATAGCTTGCTAATTTTAGTACAGACATAGATAGAAGAAACAAGTGGATGTAGCTCATTGTATTTTTCTAGTATCCATCTGTCAATAAAACCAACAGCCTTGTTTGTTGAGGGTAGAACGGTAGGTAAAAGGAACTGATTTTGCTCGGTTTGTATACCTTTCAGGCAAGTATTTTAAAAGATTTTTAACCAAAATTAGTAATGTAATGATTAAAAACTTCACATTAATTTTGCTTTTAGCTATTGGGATACAGCTGCAAGGGCTGGGACAGGTCGTAGTGACCAACCCGAAGTTCCCCACTTCAGAGTCGGCTGTGTCTATTTCTTTCAATGCCAATCAAGGGAACGCGGGACTGCGCAATTGCGGCTGTGATGTATACCTACATACAGGAGTTTTGACGCCAAGCTCAACCAACATCATGGATTGGCGCTACGTACAGGGCGTATGGGGAACAGATATGCCGGAGCTTAAAATGACTCGTACCGGCTCCAATTCTTTTGTTTTTCAAATTGATGACATTAGAGAATTTTATGACGTACCGCAAGGCGAGCAGATCGAAGCGATGACTTTTGTATTCAGAAACGTCGATGGTTCTCAGGTCGGAAGAGCAGAAGGAGGCTCTGATATTGTTGTCCCTGTATATCAGGAAGGTGAGTTGGTAAGTCTCTTTACCAGTCCTGGCAGTAATCTCGGCGTTGTGGAGCCTGGCGATATGATAACCTTTGAAGGCTATGTAAATGACTCGGCGACTATTCGCTTGGAGAATGCCACACTCGGTGAGGTTTTGTTTGAATCAGAAGGTAAAGTACTTGATTTTACATTTGATTATACTGTGCAGGAGCAAGAAGCCGGTGCTCAGAACATCCTGCTTATTGCTGAAGATACCGGAACAGAGCGCATAGATACCAATAACTTTTCCTACGTAGTAAAAGTACCGCAGGAGATAGAAGCGCTTCCTGAAGCTGCCCTCCCGGGTATCAATAGAAATGAAGATGGCTCTATTACTTTTGTGCTGGAGGCTCCCGGTAAAGAGCTGGTTTTGTTTGATGGTTCTTTCAGTGATGATTGGCCTTTGGCTGACAATATACAAATGAAAAGAACCCCGGATGGCCGTTATTTCTGGATAACCCTGGAGGGGCTGGAAGAAGAAAGGTGGTATGTTTATCAATATCTGGTAGATGATCAAATAGCAATTGCTGATCCGTACAGTGAGTTAGTCGTTGATGCTGCACAGGATCCCTTTATCCCGGAGTCCTTCAATACTTATTTTCCCAGGCCGGAGCAGCGTCAAAATAAGACCTATGACAGGTTGACGGCTTTTAGAGTCGAAGGATTTCCCTACGAATGGGAAGTAACAGATTTTCAGGTTCCTGAGACAGAAGATTTATTCATATACGAATTGCTGGTTCGCGATTTTGCCGATGAGAGCACTTACAGTATGCTCATCGATACTCTGGATTATCTTCAGCGCCTGGGGGTTAATGCGATAGAGCTGATGCCAGTTAATGAGTTTGAAGCCAATGACAGTTGGGGGTATAACCCATCTTATCATATGGCACTGGATAAATACTACGGCGATCCCATCACATTTAAACGCTTCATTGATGAAGCCCACAAAAGAGGTATGGCTGTAATCCTTGATATTGTCCTGAACCATGCTTTTAGTCAATCTCCTTTGGCTCGTTTGTACTGGGATGATGCCCTATTTAGGCCTACGCCTGACAATCCCTGGTTAAATCCTGTGGCTCGCCATCCGTTCAATGTGGGCTATGACTTCAACCACGAAAGTGAAAACACGCAGGACTGGGCCCGTATTATTACCCAGTATTGGTTTGAAGAATATAAAATTGATGGTTACCGCTTTGACTTATCCAAGGGACTTACGCAAAGGCAGAGTTCTGATGATGGAGTTTTCCGTCGCTATGACCAGTCTAGGGTAGATATTCTGGAGCGTTTAGCGGATGGGATTTGGGAAATAAGGCCAGACGCTATCTTGATACTGGAGCACTTTGCTGCCGATGATGAAGAAATTGCTTTATCTGACTATGGTTTTTTATTGTGGGGAAATATGCATGGGGCATACAAAGAAGCTGTTTTAGGGTTTAATGAAAATAATAAATCAAATATCACCCGCACCCACTGGAGGGATAGAAACTGGAATCAGCCCAATCTTGTTGCCTACATGGAAAGCCACGATGAAGAACGTCATCTGTATGATGCTCGGGAGTTTGGCCGGCAAATCAATGGTTATAATGTACGGGAGCTAGGCACTGCACTTGACCGTTCAGCGTTAGCGCATACCTTTTTCTGGACTGTTCCGGGGCCGAAAATGATCTGGCAATTTGGAGAACTGGGGTATGACTTTAGTATTAACTATTGTATCAACGATGGTTCTATACAGCAGAGTTGCCGCACCGGCCGTAAGCCTGTACGTTGGGATTACCGAAGTAACCAGGACCGTTTGGACCTGTATTTCCATATCAGTGATTTGGCTTTTTTGAAGCGTTCCTTTCCCATGGCTTTCAGAGATGATCCGGTGCTTTTTGATGTAGCCGCCGAAGAGAAGCAAATCCAGGGAGTACACTCTGATTTGAACTTTTATGCTGCGGGTAATTTTGGTGTTACCACGAGGTCATTGGATTTGACTTTCCAGGAAGGAGGTACTTATTACAATTATTTTTCAGATGAAGAGATAACGGTGACTAGTGGGGAAGTAGTTACGGTTTCGCTAGCTCCAGGCCAGGGGCAGTTGTGGATCAATCAAAACATTGAGCGCCCTAGTTTGACTGGTGGCCCATTAACCTCTACAAATGACTTTTCCATTTCTCAGGATTTGAAGCTGTTTCCCAATCCAGTATCTTCTGGTAGCACTATTACTGTTGATATGCAGAATATCGAGCTCAAGAATGGCCAGGTTCGCATAACAGATACCAAAGGGACAACGGTTTGGTCTCAGGCGATTCCTGAAAATACTGCCGATTTGCCAAGGCTGGTAATTGATCTGCCTCAAATGGAAAGTGGTCTGTATGTTATAGAGTTATTGTCTAATGAACGGCGGAAAGCTTTCATCGGGAAGGTTGTGATTAAATAGTTTTCTATTCTTCATCTATAAAAGATAGGTAACTATTCAGCACGCTTGCGTGCTGGTTAATTGAAAAACGATAGAATTATC
>CAZVOD010000083.1:0-19860 GCA_964628385.1 uncultured Saprospiraceae bacterium | reverse complement strand
CGTAGGCAATGCAGGGCACTGGCGAAGCTTTCTAACGAATTATTGGGGCAAAAGCCCCCGTCAAAAATGATGAGTTATTTTTTTCTCATTCCCTAAAACAACTTCAAAACGAAAAAGCGCCATTCAGCGCTCTTTCGCTAGATTTTTTTTTTACAATAGTGGTTGTTCAAAAACCACATCTAGTGCTTCTTTCATTTTAGCAGCAGCTTCTCGCAAGTCTTCTTCTGTATGAGCGGCTGAAACGAAACCTACTTCGTAGCCTGAAGGACCGAGATAAACGCCTCTTTGCAGCAATTCATGATGTAGCACCTTGAATTTTTCCATACTTCCGGCATCTATCTGATCGGACCTCATGATACGATCTCTTGAAAAAGCAATCCAGAAGATAGAGCCAATCTGCTGGAAAGTTACTTCATAATCTCTTTCATCACAATAGCGCTGAACATTTTGAACAAACCTGGCCGTTTTTTCTTCCATTTTTTCATAAAACCCTTCTTTAACCAGTTCACTCAATGCTGCATATCCGGCGGCCATGGTTATGGGATTGCCAGAGAGCGTACCAGCCTGATAAACATTACCCTCGGGAGCTACATAAGACATGATTTCCTTGCTACCGGCATAAGCACCTACTGGCATTCCACCACCTATGATCTTGCCGTAAGTTATAATATCTGGTTGTACATCGTAGTAACCGGCCGCTCCTTCAAAACCTACTCTGAAGCCTGAAATGACCTCATCAAAGATGAGCAGTGTATTGTATTTATAGGCTTTAATTCTCAAACACTGTAAAAACGAGCGGTCTTGAACCAATAGTCCATTATTGGCCGGGATAGGTTCGACGATAATGCAAGCTACATCATCCTGGTACTTTTGCAAGGTTTCATCCAGTGCTTCTCTGTCATCAAGGGGTAAAACGATGGTTTCTTTGGCGAAAGCTTCGGGTATGCCAGCTGAAGTACTCACACCAAAAGTAGCCAGACCAGACCCTGCTTTGACCAGAAGCGAATCCACATGCCCGTGATAGCATCCCTCAAATTTAATGACTTTACTTTTTCCGGTAATACCACGTGCCAAGCGCAGTGCTGACATTACCGCCTCCGTACCCGAACTCACAAAGCGTATTCTTTCAATATACTTGTTATTTTCTACTATCAGCTTACCCAGTTTATTTCCTATAACATTAGGGGTGCCGAAAGAAAGACCGTTAACCGCCGTATCCATCACACTTTTCAGGATTGCTGGGTGGTTATGTCCCAGTATTAGTGGCCCCCAGGAACAACAGAAATCCAGAAATTTATTACCATCTTCGTCCTCTATTCTACTTCCTTCTCCTCTTTTAATAAATAATGGTGGCCCTGAAACGGATTTGAAAGCCCGAACCGGAGAGTTTACCCCACCGGGAAAATATTGCTTGGCCTCATCAAATAACGCTTCTGATTTCGAACGATTAATAAGTGTGTCTTTAAAATCCATATATTTTCTGTTGATTTAATTGATAAGTAAGGTGAGGATGTTAAATGCTGTGAGCGTCCCTGCCTTGCCTTTATATCAATGGTTTTGCCTCATAAATGCTGCGCCGGGCAGCCGGAGTGATTTCAAGTTATTATTTTCCTTTTCTTATTTATACGAACTCCTCTATACTAAACCCGTCTCTGGATTAATTGGCAAAAAGGTACGCATAATGGTTGTGTAAAAAATTGGGTAAAGTAACCTAAGAAAAAATTATTCGTTTACTATCACATATCTATACTATCTTTCGTTTGTAACTGTATTTTTCAATACTTCCCCTCCTAAGTATTGTTACGCCTCAATATTTCGTAATATTATAAAAAAACAATCGTTTCAATCAAAAACGCCAACAATTGAAGAGAACCATGCAAATAGATGTTGGAAGATACATAGCGGACTTATTATTTGAAAACAAAACAGTTACTATTCCGGGGTTTGGTGGCTTCACCTCTGAATTTAGAGGCGCTGCTATTGATCAGGTTCAGGGCAAGTTGAACCCTCCTTCCAAGCGTATACGTTTCAACAAAAACCTGGCTACTAATGATGGCTTGTTAGTACATTACATCAAAGAAAAATACAATATTTCTGCTTACGAAGCGCAGAAAGCTATTGATGATTATGTCCGTCAGTTGAAAAGTGCTATTGAGCGTCAGGAAATTATTTCCTTTCCAAAGGTAGGTAGGTTATACAAAGATTACGATAAGGAAATCCAGTTTTTGCCTGAGAATACCAACTTTTATACCCATACTTTTGGTCTACCAGAAGTGAACTACCAGCAGCTACCCAAACCAAAGCCCCCAACTATGAATCCGGCTACGCCAACAGCAGCCATTAAAGACCCGACCCAGCCATCGCAGGAAGAAATTGTTAATGAGAAACTGGCCGGCTGGTTGCAGAAAAACATCATTCTGGTTAGCTCAGTGGCTATCATTGTGGTTGCTTTAGGGGTTTTCATGCTTATTAACAATCAGGAACCGGCTGTAAAAGCAGCCGAAAGACCGGTAGTTCCAGCTGACCGATATAATCGGAGGCCTTCTTCCGACAATGCCTTCAGCTACGACGATCAAAGTTATACAGAGGAGGACAATTATACAGATGTAGAAAATACAGAAGAAACAACGGTTATTGAAGATGATGATGATGATATCTCTGCTGTTGAAGCTCCTACTGCAGCACCGGAGCAAAAATATTGTGTCATTGTAATTGGAATTTTTAAAGACAAAAACAACATTGAAAAGTTAGTAGAAAATATATACAATGCTGGTTACGAGCCTTTCACCGAAAGGAAGGATAATCTTACCCGGGTTGGCGTTCAATTCACTTACGAAGCTCCATCCGAGATAGACCGCACTTTAAAAAAAGTAAGGAATAGCTTTCACGAAGATGCGATAGTTTATAAGAAGTAGACTTTCTCCAGATTATTTTAGTGGAATTTAGGGACGCCGGGTGAGTATTTCTAAAATAATGACCCTTTTTATCTTTCGACTGTTTATATCAGGTGTTTGAGTGTAAATAAAAAACAGGAAGGTATGTCCCATCCCTTTTGTACCACTAACTTGTCTGGCAAGCTATACTTTTATTTATGCCTAGAATGTGCCTGGAAAGAAATCGAAAAAAAGTACTAATATTACCTGAATAAATTCATGTAAGAACAAGTAACAGAGAATATCAAAGTAAAAGCGTCAAAGAATCGATAGTCCTATGCTTCACTACGAAAAACATATCTTAAGTCCGGATGCTGACTGGATCGTATTTGTTCACGGTGCAGGAGGAAGTATTGCCACTTGGAAATACCAAAGAGAGGGTTTTAAACCTTACTTCAACCTGTTGTTGCTGGACATGCGCGATCATGGCCGCTCCAAAAATATGCAACCGGAGTATGATGAATATAATTTTGATATCGTTAGCGATGATATTCTGGAGGTAATCGATCATTTAGGGATCAAAAAAGCGCATTTTATGTCCCTTTCCCTGGGAAGTGTTGTACTTCAGAAAATCGATGAACGCCGCCCTGAACTAATTGATAAAATGATAATGGCCGGAGGAGTATTCAAAGCTGACTATAAGATCAGGCTATTCGTTCATTCAGCTAAATTTCTGAATAATTTCCTTCCATATCGGGTGATGTACAACTTGTTTTCTTTTATTGTTTTGCCCAGAAAAAACCATCGCCAATCTCGAAGAATATTCAGGTTACAGTCACAAAAACTGGCGCCCAAAGAATACCTGAAATGGGTAGCCCTTTACAAGGAATTCTTCAAGCTGCTAAGGGGCTTTTTTAAAAGGGAACTAAATAACCTCAGCCTGGTAGTAATGGGAGATCAGGACCACGTCTTTTATAAAGCAGCCAAAAGATTTGTTAGCCATCACAGCAAGGCATCTCTGGTCGTTATTGAAAAGTGTGGACATATTTGCAACATCGAACAGTATGACCTTTTCAATAAAACAGTTCTCAATTTTCTTTTGCCCAACATTCAGGCTGCCGAAAAGCTCGAAAAGCCATAGACTTATCTTGTTTGGTAAACGAGTAAAAAAAGGGTACCCGCTGACTTATCTCTGAGGTGCCCTTTTTTTTACAAGCCTTTTATCTTAGCAGTAATATATCGCCGGTAATATTTTCTATGAATCCATCCATGAATTGAATTTCTGCCGTGTACACATATACACCAGGATTGGCTAATTGTCCATTTTGCCTACCATCCCAACCTACATCAGGATTATTAATACTAAGGTTTCTACCCTCATAAATAAGATTCCCCCATCTATCATAAACTCTTAGTGCAACGATAAAATCAACGTTACTACCTCCCGATATAGAGAATCGATCATTAACACCATCACCATTAGGACTGAAAGCAGTAGGTTTAAATACCTCTCTGCTATTATCAATAGTAATTGTTATTGCATCCCTGACTTCGCAGCCTACTGAATCCGTTGCAGTCAACACAAAGGTCGTCGTTTGCTCAGGCTTTACAAAAGGCTGTAGACTGGCAGCATTCATCACTCCCTCCACTGGTCGCCAGCTAAAGACGGTAGGGCTAAAATTAAGCTGGGGAGACAACTGCAAGCTATCACCAAACCTGATTGTCTGATCCGACCCCAAGTCAATGCGTAGGGCTGCCGGCTCAAGGATTTCTACAGGAGTAGATGCAGTGCAATCATTGACATCCTGCACGGATACCTGATAAACATTCGGTACCAGATCACTCAAGATAAAAGACCCCTGATTAAAGGCTCTAAAGTTCTGCCCATCAATAGAAAACTCGTAGGGCTCCGTACCACCACTTATTTCGTTAATGATAATTGCTCCGTTGTTATCTCCGGTACATAGCGGCGGAATAACCTCTGCTTCTACCGTTATAGAATCAGGAGAAGTGATTTGAAAAGAATCTCTATCTACACAGCCATTGTCGTCTGTTACAATTAATTCGTAAGACCCTTTTGCAATGCCCAATAATGTATCGCCAACAGCTCCGGTACTCCAGCTGACAGAATAAGGCGGCACACCACCGTCAATAAATGCTATAGCGCGAGCATCGCTGCTATTTGGACAACTCGTATTAAAGTCACCAAAGTCATTGAATATCAATGCTTCAATAGCCAGCGGCCTCACTTCGATCAGGGCTTCTCCTCTAATGACAGGGGAGCAGCCATCTAATTCTTCTACATTATCCAAAGACCGGATAGAATAGGTTGTTGTTTGAGCCGGAGAAACCCTAACGACTCTACCATCCCCAACATTATTAACCGTAAAGACTTCCCCCAGTGTGTTTTCCACTTCCACATCAATGCCTTGTGTTCCAAAAACGCGAAATACCAGATTGATAGAATCTCCCGGACAAACTGTTCCGGTTCCGGCTAGCCGGACTTCTATATTTCTAAGAAAGTTAAGATTAACCACCACGAAACTATCACACTGGTTGCCTGGCAAATCTATAGTTTCTCTACCGGAAGGGGTATTGACGTCATAAACTGTACCATTAATAATGACTTGCTCTCCCGGGCAAATAGTAGTATCGAAACGACTCTCCCTAATAAAGTTAAAGTCAATATCCACCCGCAAAATACTATCACAGCCATTGGCCGCTCTGAATATTTCGCGGCCGGCCGGATTTTGCTCATTGTATTCCGTTCCATTGATATTTAAGCTGGCTCCGGGGCATAAACGACCAAAGAAAGTATCTCTGGGTACTTCCAGGAAGTTGACACTTACCAGTAAGGTACTGTCACATTCTCCCGGGACGGTAGATGGGACGATTTCGGTACCCGATGGATTAAGTTCATCGTATACCATGCCGTTTACTGTTAAGCTTTCGCCTTCACAAAGGGCGGTATCAATTACCCGGCTTTCATTTTCTTTAATATCGATATTGACGAAAATCAAAGAATCACAACCATTAATATCGGCATTAGGCAATACCTCTGTTCCTCTTCGCCTATTTCTGCCGTAGAGGGTTCCATTGACATTGATAGTTTCGGAGGCACAAATAAATGTATCAATATTAGATTGAGCAACCGGAAAGAAAGATAAATTTACATTAACGATAGAATCACAACCATTAGCGCCAAGCGACTCCAAGCGCTCCATACCCGTCCTATTATTGCTATCGTAAATCGTACCATTGAGAAAAAGAAAATCCTCCTGACAAATCAGGGTATCCAAAAAGCGCTCACCTGTATTAATTACCCTCAGAGTGCGTTGTTCTTCTAGTACCACCGGACAAGTTGTTTGATCCAGTAGGGAGAGGAAAGTCACGTCTATGTCTCCGTCTGTCACGCCGTAATCAGTTGGGCAGATTTGAAAAGTATCCACATTAGCTTCACTCCGAATACTTAAAGGTACGTTTCCTTTTCCGGCATTAATTACTATGGGAAGTTCGAACGGAGCCTGACCTGTATAATTTAGAACTAGATCGAGACATTCATTTTGACAAACTTCATCCAACGCGGGAAGCGTGACGGTAGGTCTGGCATTAATAGAATTAATATTTACTGAGGTAGTGTTAGAACAACCTCGGTTATCAGTTACTGTTACCTGATAAGTTCCAACGGCCAAACCAGTAACATTTTGTAGGCCATCCAATGAATCAATTTCCCAATCAATATTAAAAGGTGCTTCACCATTGGAGAAGATGAGGTCAATCTGTCCATTGCGAGTGTCCGGGCAGGTTGCATCCCTTTTGCTGGTAGCTAGCCGGAAATTACAATTCGGATCGTTTATGGTAAATGCACAATTAGAGCTGCATCCATTTACATCTGTGACCACCAGCGTGTAGTTGCCGGAAGTCAGGTTGGTAACCTGCACAATACCATCCTCGTCAAACGTTTGTGTCCCTGAGTCAGGGCCATCGTATGTAACGGTATAGGGTGCAGTCCCTCCCTGAATATCGATATTAGCAACGCCATCGTTACCTCCTATACTAGAAGCCGGCCTGGATTCTGAGCAGGCAATAGTAATAACCTCCGGATCTGACAGCGTGATAGTAAGAGATTCACTACAGTTATTAGCATTGGTTATGGTAACGGTGTAAACCCCAGCGGCCAGGCCATCTGCTCGGGCCTCTCCATCCAACGCATCTATATTCCAGTTGTATTCGTACGGCATTCCAGTACTACTCGTCTCTAATTCAATAGAGCCATCGGCCGCTCCACTACAGGAAACCGGATTGGTGATGGTAAAAGAAGCATTGACCTCAGGAGCAAAAGCTAATGGTATTTCTACAGGTTCCGACTCACAGGTACCATCAAAGATAGTTGCATAGACATTATTGCCGGGGGCAGAAATATAACTTTGCGGTGTTCCAATCTGTGTAGTTAAATCCGGATCTTCATACCAAAATACAGCCAGCGTGGAGCCATCTCTGATAATATCATTGAGGCTGGCCAGATTAAAGTTGGCAACGCTCCCCTCCCGACAGGCTAATAAAGTATCGGTAGGAGTAGCAATAGGTTTTTTATTGACATTAACTACTACTTCCGGGCCGAGGTCGGAATAAACCGGACAGCCATTCGCATCGATCACAGAAACGATTGCATAAGTGGCGGTGGTAGTCAGCGATGCAAAGGAAGTATCTTGATTGCTTACATTTTCCAGTAGTAAAGTGTCTACCCCGTTGTAGAATTCCACACCAAATGGCCCTCCTGTTTCAGGCAAAGAAAATACCAGAGCTTCATCCACCTGTCCACATCCACTACAAGTGGTACAGTTGAGTTCTATGCCGCTTGGGTTTATAGGAAACTGATTTAATGGCCTTTGGTAAGAATTACAATCTGGAAAGGTAGACCAATTATTCGGATCTGATATTCTTGCAATCCATTCCAGCTGAGTAGCTGCAGTTGCAGGTCCTTGATAACTGGAATAATTAATAATGCCTCCTGTAGGCTGCATATGAAAGCAAGGCTCAACACTGGGATGTAACCCAGATTCTTGAGTCGTATTTGCGAAGGGCACCCAATCGGCCTTAGAATTAAAACCAAAAAGAATTTCTCCTCCTGTGTAGGTAGCATTATGTTCTGAGTTACCGATTCTGGTATCTCCCTCATCCCAGATACCACCCTGCATGAAGTAAAGCTGATCCCCACCGGAATTGAAATTCAGGGCGTTGATACTTACTCTTTCAAAATTCCAATCGGTATCTGGCAATATAGCCTCTATATCCGTAGTGATTGGAGGTAACCTAAAAATAATCAGGCTACCGGCAGGAATGACATCCGCCGTTGGTAGCCGCGTGGCGATAATGAAGCCTTCAGAATTACCCCATTGCCCGGGATTAAGGCGCTCATAGCCATTATCTGTTAACTGAATACTGGTACCCGGCTGAATATCCTTAAAACAAACAAAACTTATTTCATCTGAACCGCTCTCTTCGGGGGAGCAGCCAGACAAATTGGTATTGACACCCACTATTGCCAGGTCACCAGGCCTCAAAACCGTCTGCGCATTTAATCGGTCGCCAATCACTAGGGAACTACTAATGAGGATGGCTAAAAAAAGGGAATTTACAATGTTTAAGTTGAACATAACTTATGAGATTAAATCAAGGGATTAAAAGTAGACATGGGCATCAATACTACATACTGATAGCCATCTTACTTTAAAGTATTTCGTTATGAGATTGCCTGATTTGTTAAAAGCTACTGCACTAGCGTAGGGAAATATCACCTTTTGAGTTGTAAAAGTAAACCCCGTATACGCTCCAATTTTTAAATTTTTACTAACTCTAATAGATGAGTTGTAGGCAAAATTACCAAATACCAAACGCAAAATTATAGTAGGGAAGTATTTAGTTTTCACTAATGAATGATAAGTCCTAAAAAGCAAAAAACCTTGCCTGTTACTGGAATTATCTTTTTAAATTCAGTACATTTGCACTCAATTTTGAAAAGACTAAGGAAATGGAAGCTTTAATTCAGTATGCAATTCCTGTGAAGGGATTGCGTCAGGGCCTCCACAATTTTCACTTTGATATTGATGACAGCTTTTTCAGCCATTTTGAAAGTTCGCCCATAAAGAAGGGCAGTCTGGAGCTGGATTTAAGCTTTGAAAAACGTACGGACATGTATCTTTTTGAGTTTTCGCTCAAAGGATCCATCAAAACGGAGTGTGACAGATGTCTTGCGCCTATTGATTTGCCTGTACACAGCGAAGAAGAACTGCTTGTAAAATTCACCGTGGAGAATCAAGAAGAAGAGCCGGATATTGTATATGTTCACCCGGAAACACAGCAGTTTAATGTAGCTCCGTACGTTTATGAATTTATAGTATTAGCTGTTCCAATGATCAAGGTCTATGATTGTGAAAGTGAAAAGCCGTTACCCTGTAACGAGAAAATGCTGGACTATTTAGAGGAAGCAGAAGACCAAACTCAGGAAGAAGCGGCTAACAATCCTTTCCGGGAAGCTCTTAAGGGCTTTAATCCCGGTAAAAAAGACTAACTGGATATTTATTTTTCAATCTTTTAAATCAGAAGAAAATGGCACATCCTAAGAGTAGGATCTCGAAGCAGAGAAAGCGCAAGCGCAGAACGCACTATAAGGCAGATGTTCCTACTATTGGCACCTGTAAGACTACAGGTGAAAAACATCAGATGCACCGCGCTTACTATGATGCAGATGGCAATATGTACTACAGAGGTAAAATGATTATAAAAGCGGAAGAATTGGATGAAGAGTAGCCCCTTGGTTCATTTAATCCTATTGATCTGTTGTAAAAAATACCATCTGCCTTGACTGGTGGTATGGGATTTCCTCTGTTTGCTATAGACAGAGGAAATTCCTCTTACCCTTTATCCTGCTTTTACCTTCCATTTATAAGACTTGTTTTATTGGTTTTCTCTCATTCTCATGGGTAAAGCCCAAAAGTAATCCTTAAATTTGGGCAGTCATAAGACAATGACCTGATATTTAAATAAGGATAAAACCAGCTATGAAAAAAATAATACAAACCGATAAAGCTCCAGCGCCTGTAGGTGCTTATAATCAGGCGGTTATTCATAATGGTACGCTTTACGCTTCTGGCCAGATCGCTATCGATCCCAACACTAGCAAGCTTATCACCCACGATATAGAAGCAGAGACCAAACAAGTGATGGAAAATATAAAAGCGATTCTGGATGAAGCCGGCTTAACTTTCAGTGATGTCATTAAGTGCTCAGTTTTTGTGAAAGACATTGAGGATTTTGGTAAAATCAATGGTATTTATTCTACATATTTTGATCCTGCCGATGCTCCTGCACGCGAACTGGTACAGGTGGGTAATCTTCCCAAGCTTGTCAATGTAGAAATATCTGTAATTGCAGCCTTTGATTAGACTTGTTTCGAAGGGGTAGAATAGTGGGAAAATTGAATTATTTTTTGCCACACGAAGGCTTTTGGCGCGAAGAAGGGCAGGGTTCCCTTCTGAGCCTAGCGGCGCTAAGTGACTGATAAAAGGCACAGTGTGGTATAAAAAGAACCAATTTTAGCCTATTTTAATACCTACGAAACAAGTCTGTTAAAGTAAAAGCTATTACTTTTGCGCACTGTGCTAAAGGGAGTTTGAAGTTTGCTTTTGAAGGCAAAGAAGAGCAGAAATGCCTGCTCACTAAGCCTTTTTTGGGTAGCCAGCAGCGCTGGGCTGCGAAAGAAAGCTGAAATGAGACTTTATTTACGGTTCTTTACAGGCCACAGGCTAAAATCCAAACGCGTTCGTAAGCTTCAGTCAATTTTATCCATTCAAATTGCAGAAAAGCACAGCCTAATGCCCTGTTTGGATAATTCTTTTTTATTGAAGTTTAGTCATTGTAATAAACGGATCTGATTTTACTGCTGCTACCTTTAAGCGAGAGTAGTGCAGATTGAATTTATTAAAGATTTTTTAATTAATGGAAAAGAAAAAGCAAGTATTATCTTGTATACAGCCTACCGGGCACATGCATTTTGGAAATTATTTCGGAGCCATTAAAAATTGGGTAAAGCTTCAGGAAGAATACGACTGTGTTTATGGCGTGGTTGATTATCATGCCATGACTATGCCATACTCCCCGCGAAAACTTAGGGAAAATACCTGGGAGCTGGTTTTCAACCTCTTGGCTACGGGTATTCAGCCGGAAAGCATTTTTATTCAATCGCTGGTTCCGGAGCATGCTGAGCTCTGTTGGATATTTAATTGCTTTACTTCTCATGGCCAATTGACCCGAATGACTCAATTTAAGGATAAAAGTGCGCAGGCGAACGAGGCTGGTGCAGATCATTTTATCTCTGCTGGGCTGCTGAATTATCCTGTACTTCAGGCAGCAGACATACTGATCTATCACGCCGATTATGTCCCTGTAGGAAAGGATCAGGAACAACACCTGGAATTGGCCAGAAATATTGCCCAGCGTTTTAATAATCAGGTAGGTAAAGAATACTTTATCCTACCCGAGCCTCTGTTTACTGAGGTACCTAAAGTTATGTCAACAGCAGACCCGACCAGAAAAATGAGTAAAAGCGCCGGAGAAAAACACTATATCAATGTATTTGCCGATGAGAAGAAGATTCGCAAGCAGGTTCGCTCAGCGGTAACGGATACCGGCGAAGTCAATAGTGAAGAAATGAGCCCCGGCATTAAAAATCTCTTTGAATTATTGAAAGCGGGAGAGCAGTTTAACATCCATGATGAGCTAAAATCAGATTATGAAGCCGGCACATTGAAATATGTAGATCTTAAAGATGCTGTAGCCGATACACTAGTAAATATAAGCCAACAATTTAAGGTAGCCCGAAAAGAGTTGGACAGTAATAAAAAGGAAGTTAAAAATCAGATTAAAGCCTTTTCGGCACAAACCAGGAAACGGGCACAAGAAACTATCAAAGAGGTAAAAGACCTCACCGGCCTGCTCAATGTAAAGTTTTGATCGGTAGCTCAACTGTTTTCTAAAACCCAAGCCATGAAGATACTTTGTATAGGTCGCAATTACGCAGAACATGCCAGAGAACTAAATAACCCAGTACCCGAAAGGCCCGTTGTTTTTATGAAGCCTCCATCGGCTTTATTACCTAACAACAAACCCTTATACTATCCTGAATTCACCAGGGATTTACACTACGAGGTAGAAGTCGTTTTGAAAATCATCAAAAATGGCAAGTATATTCAACCGGAGTTTGCTGCCGACTACTATGACCATATCGGATTGGGAATAGATTTTACAGCGCGTGACTTACAGGCAGAATGTAAGAAAAACGGTCATCCCTGGGAAATTGCCAAGGGCTTTGACGGATCGGCGGTAATGAGCCCTCTGGTACCTCTACGTGATCTTCCCAGGGAGGATATTGTTTTCAGCCTGGAGAAAAACGGCGAAGTAGTACAAAAGGGCAATACCAGGGATATGATTTTTTCCTTTGATGAAATAATCGTTTATTTGTCACAGTTTTTCCGATTACAAATTGGAGACTTGATTTTTACAGGTACGCCACAAGGAGTTGGCCCAGTGAAAATTGGCGATAATCTGAAAGGGCTGCTACATTACCCGGATAGCTCCAAAGAGATGTTTACCTGCTCGATCAAATAACCTCAGATTTGAAATAGGCCATTGATTATTATTTTTACTTTTGAAACTATCTGGAATTGCAGTCCAGGGGTCAAATTAGCAACCTATGGTCTACATCCTCAGATAATTTCATTCATCAAAATAAACATAACACAATTAGAATGCCGTATTTATTCACATCAGAATCCGTGTCAGAAGGGCACCCAGATAAGATCGCAGATCAAATATCTGATGCTCTTGTGGATCATTTCATCGCTTTTGACCCTACCTCTAAAGTAGCTTGTGAAACGCTTGTTACCACCGGCCAGGTGATCTTGGCCGGAGAAGTAAA
This sequence comes from uncultured Saprospiraceae bacterium, assembly GCA_964628385.1. GTDB lineage: Bacteria > Bacteroidota > Bacteroidia > Chitinophagales > Saprospiraceae > JANQPA01. The sequence goes on along the minus strand of CAZVOD010000083.1, from coordinate 7,011 downwards.
ATCAAAAATATATCTAGACGTCCAGGATATTGCCAGAGACGTTATTCGCAAAATTGGCTACACCAAGTCTGAATACATGTTTGAGGCTAACTCCTGTGGTATTCTTTCTGCTATTCACGAACAATCTCCTGATATCAATCAGGGTGTTGATCGTGACAATCCTGAAGACCAGGGCGCCGGTGACCAGGGGATGATGTTTGGTTATGCCTCCAAAGAAACTGATAATTATATGCCAATGGCATTGGACTTGTCTCACCGTATTTTGAAAGAACTGGCTGACATTCGCAAAGCCGGAGAAATCATGACTTACTTGCGTCCCGATTCTAAAGCTCAGGTAACCCTTGAGTATTCCGATGATAATAAGCCTCAGCGTATTGATACCATAGTTGTTTCTACTCAGCACGATGACTTTGCCTCGGATGATGCTATGCTCACCCAGATACGCGAAGATATTATCAACATCGTTATTCCAAGAGTTAGAGATAAAATGAAGCCGGAATTACATCCGCTTTTCAATGACCAGATCAGTTATCATATCAATCCTACCGGAAAGTTTGTTATCGGTGGGCCTCATGGTGATACCGGCCTAACGGGAAGAAAAATCATTGTAGATACTTATGGTGGTAAAGGTGCCCACGGTGGTGGCGCTTTTTCCGGAAAAGATCCCTCAAAGGTAGACCGTTCTGCTGCCTATGCAACCAGGCATATTGCCAAAAACCTCGTGGCGGCGGGTGTTTGTGATGAAGTTCTGGTTCAGGTATCTTACGCTATCGGAGTTGCTAATCCTACTAATATCTACATCGAAACTTACAAGAGTGCTAATGTAGCTATGTCAGATAGTGAAATTGCGGCCAAAGTACGAGAAGTATTTGATCTGCGTCCCTATGCTATTGAAAAGCGACTAAAGCTAAGAACACCTATTTATACAGATTCTGCCGCTTACGGGCACATGGGCAGAACATCTGAAAAGAAGACCCTTCATTTTAAGGACGGAACAAGTAAAATCAAATCAATAGATGTAGAAACCTTCACATGGGAAAAATTGGACTATGTAGATAAGGTAAAGGAAGCCTTTGGCTTATAAATAGCAGCTAATCATCACCCGCCCCGGCGGGTGATGATTACAATTTACTCCGATACCGGGCAGGCCGTAGAGTTAATATCGCCCGTTTTAATACCTATCAATAATACACCATCCATAGATTTACTCAAATCAGGAATGATCAAATTGCTGGCATCCAGGTCTTCAGAAACAAAAATCCACTCTGGTTTTCTCCACTGATCAATAGACAGTAAAAAGCTACGCAGTTGTATCATGTCTGTCACAGAAACCTTACCATTCTGGTTAAAATCAGCAGCTATGGCCTGGAAGGGGCTCAGTTCCTGCTGATCGTTTAAGGCTCTGGATAAGATCAGGAGATCGAAAATAGAAATACCTGCAGCAGTTGTATCGGCGGTTAGCTCAGCTCTTATGGCGTACGAGACCCCTGTGTCCAATTCTGTGAATGAATACATGCCAAGCGTATCCGTGAAAGTGGTATCTAGATTTTGGATGACTTGCTGATCAGAGTTGACGATACTGAGGATGACTGTTACGCTGTCCATAGGCTGGTTGTTGGTACAAATTATACTACCGGAGATAGATTCCTGTGCATTAGTGATATTGGTAAATATCAAAAATATAAGCACAAGATAAATGCTTACTCTATTCATGGAAATCAGTTTTTGGGAAAATGCTTTATTTAATCGGTTATGCTCAAATATAACCTTTTATCACCATGAATGCCCACGGTTTTACTACATTTAAATATTTCTAATAGACCTGGTTTATGTTCTCAATCAAACAGAACTTGGCTTACGATAATAAAAAAAGAGCTAGATAGATCTTATAAAAGGTAAAATGACCGGCGGAGCGTTTGACGTGATACAATGTAGAAAGCCAATCAACGGAAAATTCTACCCTGGATTTAAAACCAACTTGAGCCTGACTCAGGTGACAACATGTATATCCCTATGTATATCATCGCTGATGAAGATGGAAAGATAATAAATAGTTAAGCTACGAGGCCATCTCATATAGATATATTAAATGGTCAGCTCGAGGTACGCTAGTGTGGATTGAAAAGAGCGACCATACTTTTGTTGGGTTAAAATTTTTACCTCTTGATAAGCTGATAAAGCTCAAAGAAATCATACCAGTAGAAAAAAGTTGAGGCGACCGCACTTAAGCGTGGATCGCCTCACCAAATAAACCTTTTTACACCCGTAAATATTCTTCAATTTCTTTTTAAACCTGTTAGTTTTCTGCATTATGCCGACCTCATTCTACTGGAGGAGAAAGAGGCCTTGCACAGCTTACAATACGGAACCCTGGAATTAAAATTTGTCAATATCAACAGAAATAAGTGGCGTATCACTTTGGATATGTAATGGGAATCTTAATTTTATTTATAGTTGATTAGTTGACCTTACTTATCATTTTTTTTCTTACTGCAAGTCTTGATGAGCACCTCTACTGGCGTTGGTGGTTTCGTTTTACTGTCGTAGCTTTTCAATTCAAACAGCGAAACCTTTCCGAACAGGCCAGCGAGATTTCCTGCACTCATCAGCGCAGCAGTTCCACTAAATGGAACGGGTATTTTAGGGTTATTCATTATTTGGTTTTCAGGTGGTTGTTTTTTCATTACAAAGATGAAGGTTCTTTGGGAGCGTTGGGCTCACTATTGTTTCAAAGGAGTAGACTATTGTTACACTACCCCAAGACATGACATGTCTAGACATGTCATGTACTATTTTAACGCACATCTCATTTTTATGAAATAGCCCGATTTAGCTATTTTAGAAAGAAGACTTAGACATGTCATATTTAAATATGACATGTCTGAGTCAAGGACATATATCTGGCGCTTTTGCCTACCGCACCTAACCAGAAGAAGCTGATATAACAACCCTTAGAATGGATGAACTTTTAAGCTTTAGGAAAGAAATATGGAGGAACGCTTAAATTTCTTTCTTCAAAAGGAGCAATGGTACTCTTTGAACTTGTACGGCCTGAGCAGCTAAATGAATATTAAAATACAACGGTGTAGGCTGATGTCTTTGATGGGTAACATTTTTTTTACTCACCAAATAAAATAAAAAAGCAATAAATGCTTTTGCACCTTAAATCCAGGCTGGTCCAATTGCTTACTGATTCAAAGCAATTAGAAAACCAGTGCATCCGGGAGGAGGATCATTGGTCCTCTTCCCCTGTTAAATCATCCTCACTGGATAGATCAATCTGCATTTGCTTGATCATATTTTTGACATAGTGCCTGTTTCGCCGATTTTTCTTGGCCTTGGAGCGTTTGCCCAAACGCTTGTCCTGTACTTGCCTTTCCAAATCATCGGCTTTATCAATTTTTTTGTAATCATTAAGGTTTGTACGCTTGCCCATTTTAATTTTTTTTGTAAAAAAGCAGTAAATGAGCTTTTCTGTTGTCAAGTGAAGGTCGTTTTTTGACAACAATGAGCAAGTTGAGGGGTTTTGAACAAATAACACAACGCTTGCACCATGAAAAAAACACCCAAGTATAAGATTGCTGTCATTACCTGGCTAGCTATTTATCCTTTGATTACTATTCTTTTGGTACTATTTGGTGATTTGTTGATACAAATCCCCTTGTTGCTCAGGACCTTTTTACTTACCGCTGTTTTGGTGCCCACAATGGTCTACTTTGCGGTACCAACTCTTCAAAGAATTTTTAAAAAATGGTTAGAAGCCTGAGGAACCAGTTACTCTAAAAGTCTTTAAATAGCCACGATTGCCACATACATGCCGATCTGAATGCTAGCTTCCGTACAGAAAATTCTCAACATTACCCTCTAAAGGCTGTTTTTTTTGGATATGCAACCAAAAATCATACGAGCAATAGAAATACTGGAAGCGGAGTATGGACGTAGTCTTCGCTATTCCTCGAAACAGCCCATTGAACAGCTTATTTCTACGGTACTCTCCCAACGAACCAACTACGCGGACGAAAGAGCGGCATTCAAGGGGATGTGGGAAAAATTTGGCGATTGGGAAAATATCAGGACAGCTCCGGTGGAAGAACTCACCACAGCTATTACTTCTTCCAATTTTCCCGAAGTCAAAGCACCTCGCATACAGGCTATTCTTACTCAGATAAAAGAGGAGTTAGGGCATTATAAGCTCGATTTTTTAAAATCATGGACAGTTGAAGAGGCCAGCCGCTGGCTGATGCGACTCCCAGGAGTAGGCCACAAAACAGCAACTTTTCTTCTACTTTTTGTATTCAGGCTTCCGGCACTACCTGTGGATACACACGTACATCGCGTTTCTCAGCGTTTGGGAATCATAGATACTAAGGTTTCTGAAGCTAAAGCACATAAATTGTTGAAAGAAATGCTGCCACAGACAGCTGATGATCTACTCAACTTTCACCGCTTGTTTTTTAATCATGGCCAAAAGGTTTGCTCATGGAGTACCCCCAAATGCGCTGTATGCCAATTACAAGCTCTTTGTCATTCCTATGAGCTGAAGAAAGATTTATTCGCCAAATATCAGGCCAAAATTGGCTAATCATTTTAGACTTGCTCCGAAAGTATTAGAATAAGCGAAACAAGTCTTTTAACCTTGTCAGGCCTTAAGGACCTACACCATTTCCTCTACCAACTCGGCTTTTTTGGGATGTTCACTCGTTTTCAATAGAGCGAGCGTGTTGTAATGCCCTCCGTAAACATTCATTACTGCTTCTCTTTCTGCCCCTTTATCAGTCAGAAGCTGACAAACTTCTGGCAGATGGCAGGTACTTGCTGGCACTATATTTCTACGCTATTGCTAGCTGTATAATGCAACAGGGTAACCAGATGAGCATACTTTGATTACTCAATGGCCAAATTTAGTTGCTTTTCGAGAGCTTTTTCAAAGTCAACTGAATACACTTCATTTTTTAGTAATCTTACTTTTTCTCAATTGCCAAATCCCAGCTCATTAGCTATAGTTGTCTGGCAATCTTGCAAAGCAAGCGGTCTTTCTTTTAACGCTTCAATCAGCATACCCAAATAGGCTCTGTTATTATTGTTGATCTCGATAAAAACACACTCTAATTTATCCCTGACCTCTTCCCACATCTTGTTGGCAATGGCCTCTAAATGATGAAAAATACTAGGATAGGCTGCCCAGCTATACAAAGTAGTACCATAAAATACCTTTGCGTTATCTACAATAGGTGAGCTACAATTTTTCATGAAAAGTTGGTATGAACCCCTAAAATCAGGGGTGTTTTTCAGCAAATTCCCGAAAGCTTTTCTGAATCTTGATAGATTGTTTTTTCAAGATATTTGATGCTAAAGGAGCTACCCATTTCATAAACCCGCTGAATTTGAATTCATGCTCATTAATCCATTTGGTACGTCCCTCTCCAATGGATTCGAATTTATTCTTCACCGTATTGACAATACCACTTCCTTCGTAGTGCCCCTCAAAAATATCGGGAAGATTTCTTTGTGTAATGGTTTCTATCATTTCAACTTCCCGATCTCCCATATCGAATACCAACTTTGACTTGGCTCCGGGGTGGCCCGGCGTTCCTTCCAGATGCTCAAAATACTTCAGACCATCCATCCACTTTCTCATATTATCAGGATCATCAAAAAGCGCAATAACCTGATCCAGTGGTTTTTCGATTATGATGCTAACGGTATACTTCATAGGTAATATTCAGGTAATACATAGATTTATTTAATGCATCCAAGCGTGTGCGATGATAAAGCATTTCTTCAGAGATTGTATGTGGGGAGAAAAAGCGCTGTTTTTGGGCTGCCCATATGGTACCTCTAACCTTGAAATGCCTACTCACTTTTCCAATTATACATTTTAAAATTAAGGATAAAAGATAGGAAAACAAATTATCCAACTGAATCCGCCAGCGTTTGCATACCCAACCATAAAAAGAAAATGGACTACTCTTCAAAATTTACCCGATGGGATTCTAAATCTTCCATTGACACGTACTGCAGGGCTTTTTTATGTGTTCCTTCAAGCACTACCTTCGGCGCTTTCCCAGCCTCATGTGCTTCTCGCCAGCGCAAAGCACAAAGACACCACTTATCACCGGGCTTTAGGCCAGGAAAATCGTATCCCGGAATAGGAGTGCTCAAGTCATTTCCCTTTGATTTGGTAAATTCCAAAAACTCTTGTGTCATCTCTGCACAGACTACATGCGTACCGTAGTCAGAAGGCCCCGTATTGCATTTCCCGTCTCGATAAAAACCAGTCATTGGATCTGTACAGCAAGTTTTAAGATCCGTTCCTAATACGTTTTCAGCTTTTTCTTTTTCATTAATCATATCTTCTGTATTTCCCATAAATAAAAATAACCCGGCAAAAAGAGCCACTGATATACTGCTTAAGTAGAGTAATTCTTTATTCATAAGGTTCAAAATTTTCAATTTATTTTGAAACAACACGACCTTTCTTAGGTTGCGAAAAACACCCAATGATTTTTTTGGAAAATTTCAATTTTTAAAAAACCACTTTAAAACTTTCCCCCGTAAGGCAATACTAAAAACATAATTATACCAGGCGCCCGGTAGTAAATTTCAATTATTTAACTCTAGTTGTAAAGTGAAATGAAAAGACATATTCATCATCTTTGTTGAAATTATTGCTGAGCAGGGGGAAGAGGGCAATGCAGGCAGCGGGATGCAGCCATTCGCCATTGCTGAGTGCGCATACATAGACGATATACGTGTGGCTTATTTCCCTATTACTTGAAATTGTAGGACGCAACTTGCCAGATGATGCAATCTACAAAATCCACGACAATCCAGTTCCCTTGTTGGTCGCAGATTTCTTTTCCTTGGCTCGTTAACCGGCAGACCGATTATAGAAAAAGAGCACTAATGGGCGCGACTTTTAGAGGAAGTCCTACCCTTGACGCAAATCAAGAAGGAACATAAAAATAGCGTTGCTGCAAGGTAGATTTGTAGATTGAACACAGCTCTGTT
>CAZVOD010000082.1:0-20373 GCA_964628385.1 uncultured Saprospiraceae bacterium | reverse complement strand
AGGCTGCACTAATCTACTGATTTCAAAGAACATTTATTATTACAAACATACGAGCAGGTTTGGATTTTACCCTTTGGCCTGCAAGTACATTTAGAATAATGCTTCCCGCTTTCAGCGGGACAAGATATTTCAGCTTTTTTTCGCTCCATAGCAGGGCTATGAAACTCAAAAACAGCTTTATTTTCATCATCCCAAATGTATTTTCGACATCAAAAGCATATTCCAAACACGCTCTTATTCAGTAGCTGGCAGGCATCAAATTTGGGTATGTTTATGCGCAAGACAACCAATATTTTTCTTAAAAAAGTAAAAAGAGGAATGAGTTATTCAGAATGAACCCTACCCTCTAGTTTTAAAGATTTAGGCACTTGGGGCACATAAGATGAATCATAAGCTGATAAAAAAGTAAGTTCTGAATAATTTATTTTAATTAATTAAAGATATAATCATTGATCCATGAGAAATTATTTTTATTTTTGCTATTATAAACAATAAAAGACGAATTTTGTATTTAACAGCGGTTTTGATGTTGGAGTGTATCTAGAATTCTGCCTTCCCCATTTTAATGTAAGGTGGCAGGTAGCAACTTAAAAGCGAAAAAGGTTCTTTTACCGACTTGTTTAGCGGCGAAGGCGCATTTTAGGTATACTCAAAGGATAAAAAGACAACGCTAGTTGAATTAGTCCCTTACTGTACTTCGACTATTAAAACAATACTCCCTTAAACGCTTTCTTTATAAACAGAGGTTAGAATTTATCAAAAAGATGCAACGTTTTTTTGATGTATACCGCTATAAAGAACAACCGAAACAATTTAAAATAAAGAATAATACATTACGACTCAATTTTCAAGTGCTACACGCGAAATTGTATTTAGAAAAACTAGAATTATGTTATTTGATCCAGAAATTGAAGCAATTGTAAAGTCTTACGAAGTAATAAAAGACTTGGATGGCGACTCGAAGCAAAGAGTTATTAGTTGGTTAGTTGATAAATTTGGTTTATCCAATGATGCAGCCATACAAATGAAGAAACCGGCACCAGAAATGGGCGGGCATCATTCTGCTATGGGCCAGCCAGGAATGGGTATGACCAAATTGCCATCAGATATGCCACTACCCGAAAAACTAACCGGATTTAACACGGTAGAGCTTTTATTCAATCAAATTTACACTAAGACAGAACCTGAAAAGGTGCTTGTAGTAGCTTCCTATTTGCAAGAAAAAAGTGAACTGCAGGAACTGGGCGGCAGAAGAATTAACACGGAACTAAAGAGAATGAACCAGGGCGTAAAAAATATTACCGCTGCTATTTCATCTTTGACCAAAAAGAACCCGCCGTTGATGTCACAAACTAAAAGAGAGGGATCCAGCCCTCAGGCTAAAAAGCAATATAGAGTGACAGAAGAAGGCATACAAAAGGTTAATGAGTCAATCAAAAAAGGAAGACTGAAGCTGTAATTAAAGCCATCCATATAGTTGTATAGAAATAATGCCAACTTACTTTGGTGGAGAATAGACTTGTTTACCTTTTCATCCGGTAAAACCAGATTGCTGACCAGTATATCGAAAGGCCACTTGTTTAGGTATACTGGTCTAATCTATTAGTAATTAGCAGGCCCCTGCTCGATTTTTAATTCCGATGCATCAGATTAACTTATCGGAGTCCATAATAATAAAAATGGAAAATAATAAAAATGTACTTGGCACAGTACTCCAAAGCTGTAGGACAGACCCTATGACCGGGTTTTACAGAAACGGGTGTTGTCATACAGGCCCTCAGGATACCGGCAGGCATCTGGTCTGTGCAATCATGACAAAAGCCTTTTTGACTTTTTCTAAAAGTAAGGGCAACGATCTGATCACTCCTGTACTCCATTATAATTTTCCGGGCCTGAAACCAGGTGATAGATGGTGTCTTTGTGCCCTAAGATTGAAAGAGGCCTTTGATGCTGGCGTTGCTCCGAAGGTTATTTTGGAGGCCACCCATATAGGCGCTTTGAAATTCATTGATTTTGAAGCATTGCTGGAACATAAATACGTACCGCTGTAGTTTTATTTTTTCCCATCAAACAACAAAAGGACAATCCAATTTTGTATTTAGGGTAAATCAAAATGCTCCCCTAATTTAGGAATACTGATATTTTTAAAGCCCTGACTTTCTAGATAGGGTTGAAATGCTTGCTGGGCATCCGGGTCGCCGTGTACCAAAAATAATTGTTGCAATTGCTCCTTTTGGTTATCGAGAAAATCTGAAATTTCCTTCCTGTCGGCGTGTGCAGAAAAAGAGTCCATGATTTCTATTTTGGCCCTGACCGGTTTGTGCTCACCAAATACTTTCAGGCTTTCCTTACCATTGCGCAGCATACCTCCCGGTGTATGTGGTGCACAGTAGCCCACTATCAAAAATGTATTTTGAGCCTTATCTATCTCGTGATAAGTATGGTGCTTAACCCTTCCGGCATTCATCATTCCAGAAGAACTGATGATGATACACGGTTCTGTTGAAACATTCAAAAATTTGGACATATCAACAGACCGAACATAGGTTAAAGCATTAAAACCAAAGGGGTTATTGTCGATTAGTAAGTATTCGTTTAAATCATTATCAAAACACTCCGGGTGTGCGCCGAAGATCATCGTAGCATTCACGGCTAGCGGGCTATCGACATAAACGGGGATATGAGGTAACTCTCCGGCTGTTTCCAGCTGATCCAGCAGATAAACGATTTCTTGTGTTCTGCCAATGCTAAAAGCCGGGATTATTAATTTGCCCTGCCGCTCTATGCAGGTATCCTTAATGATATTCAGAAAACGATTAGTCTCAGCCGGCTTACTTTCGTGTTCTTTATCACCGTAGGTAGACTCACAAATAAGATAATCAGCTACAGGCATGGGTAGGGGATCCCTGAGTATAGGCCGATCCGGGCGACCAATATCTCCGGTGAATCCAATCGTTTTTACCGTATCTCCTTCTTTTATTCTCAAGGTCACAGAAGCACTACCCAGAATATGTCCCGCATCTCTGAAAAGTACGTCCACATCCGGGTGGATACTGAACCAATCGTTGTAACCATAACTCACAAAGCGATTCATAGCTTCATTGACATTGTGAGTTTCGTATAGTGGCTCAACAAGCCCATCTGCCTTTCCCTTCTTCTCAAGACGTTTGTTGGTGTAGTAGGCATCGCGCTCCTGTATCTTTGCGCTATCCAGTAGCATGATAGAACAAAGGCTCCTGGTAGCATGCGTACAGTGAATAGTACCGCTAAAACCATCCTTCACCAGCTTTGGAATCCGGCCCGAATGGTCTATATGTGCATGGGATAGCACCAGAAAATCCACCGCCGAAGGCTCAAATAACCAGCTTTGGTTAAAAGTATTCATATCTTCTTCACGCCCCTGATACATACCACAATCCAGTAAAATATTGATTCCATTATCCAGGCTTAGCAAATGAGCACTGCCTGTTACCGTTTCGGCAGCTCCACAAAATTTGATAGTCATAAGCGGTTATTTTTCTACAAAATGAAAAATAGAGAAATTATCCCTTCCAACAAAGAGAAAAGAAGGCCTGCACAAAAATCTACAATCCCTCCGAAATGTTATTTTAGCGAATTTTCGCAAAAACTTTTAGAATTAGCTTTACTTTCTGCCCAGAAATAGATATTTTTATAGCGAATTTTCGCTGAATCACAAAAAATTATTGCGCTATGGCAGAGACACTAGTTAAAAATGCCCTGTTGAAAGGAGGAGAATTTATTATAAAAGATAGTTCATTCGAGGAAGCTTTCATTCCTGAAGATATCAATGAAGAGCAACTGATGATCTATCAGACAGCGAGAGATTTCTACCTTAATGAAATTGCTCCTAAAATAGACATCATAGACCAGCAGAAGGATGATACAGCAGTTGAGTTGCTCAGAAAGATGGCTGATCTTGGATTCCTGGGTACACACATGCCTGAAAACTATGGTGGCATGCAGATGGATATGAACACCAATACTTTTATTAATGAAGCATTAGGTCCGTCCGGCTCTTTAACAGTTTCATACGCTGCCCACATAGGTATTGGTATGCTACCGATACTTTATTTTGGTACAGAAACGCAGAAAGATAAGTACTTACCGGGATTGATTAACGGAGAGCTTAAGGCTTCTTACTGCCTGACTGAACCTAGTTCAGGTTCTGATGCACTATCCGCTAAAACGAGAGCAGACCTCTCGGAAGATGGCAAACACTACATCATTAATGGTCAGAAAATGTGGATTTCCAACGCTGGATTCGCAGATGTTTTGATCGTTTTTGCCCAGGTTGATGGAGACAAATTCACAGGTTTTATCATCGATCGTCATAGTGAAGGTATTACACTCGGGGCCGAAGAAAAGAAGCTGGGTATAAAAGGTTCTTCTACCCGTCAGGTTTTCTTCGAAAATGTAAAAGTACCTTTAGATAATGTTTTGGGAGAAATAGGAAAAGGGCATCAAATAGCTTTTAATGTTCTCAACATAGGTAGATATAAATTGTGTGCGCTTTGCCTCGGCGGAGCAAAAGAAAATGCCACAACAGCGATACGTTACGCTAATGAACGTCATCAGTTTAAGCAGCCTATTTCCAATTTTGGAGCCATTCAGTACAAACTGGCCGAGCAGGCAATCAGAATGTTCACTACTGAGAGTGCTCTTTATCGGGTGTCCAACTTACTAACAGAAACAAAAAAGCGCCTAGAAGAGCAAGGTGAATCTTTTGCAAAATCCAAGCTGGTTGCCGCTGAAGAATATGCGGTTGAATGTGCTATGCTGAAGGTTATAGGTTCTGAAACACTAGATTATGTAACGGATGAAACCGTACAGGTCCACGGTGGTATGGGTTTTTCCGAAGAGGGGACGGCAGCAAGGGCTTACAGAGATTCACGCATCAATAGAATTTACGAAGGAACCAACGAAATCAATCGCCTTCTTACCGTAGATATGCTACTCAAGAGAGCCATGAAAGGGCATCTTGACCTAGTAGGCCCGGCATGGGGTGTACAAAAAGAGTTGGCTTCAATGCCAGGCATGGATATGCCCTCCGGGAAGTACGGCAATGAACACAAAGCAGTTAAGGATTTCAAGAAGCTCATCCTGATGGTTGCCGGTGCAGCAGTAAAAATGCAAATGGATGGCGAGTTGAACCTGAAAACAGAGCAGGAAGTCATCATGAACGTAGCTGATATGATGAATGAGGTATTTCTGGCGGAATCCACTTTACTAAGAGTAGAAAAACTGGCTAATTCACCAGAGAAAAGAAAAGTGGAGCAGGAAGTATACGATGCTATCCTCAAAACATTTATTACCGATGCGAACGCGCGCTTGAACAAGTACGCTACTGATGCACTGGTATCCATTGCGGAGGGCGACTTACTGCGTACCTTCCTTATGGGCGTTAAGCGTTATACGAAGTATACGCCAACCAATGTTAAGGTAGCTCGTCGTACTATCGCCAAAACTTTGATAGAGGCAAATGAATACTGCCTGTAAGATTCTGAATAAAGATATCACTAGTCTTTTCCCGCTGGTAGTGAGAAAAGATTAAACTACTTTTGAGCCGATTAGCCGCTGTGCTGTCGGCTTTTTTTTACAATTCACCTCCTTTTTTTTACGGTCCATTCTCTTAAATTAATGGCTCCTACTACATCGCCTTTCAATAAAGCTGTTTTATGTGCATATTAGTGATTAAACCTACTCAACTTAGATGGACAAAAAGACTTTCAGGCGAGAATTGCTAGGCTTTGATGATCGTTGGTACCTGGCTATCGGTATCCCTTTGATGGGGTTATCTTTCCCTTTCCTCTTTTTTGATCGGCAGCTCAGCGAAGGCTTTGCTGTACTTCTTCCTGTCATTTTTGTTTCTACCCTCCACGCTGCTCTCTATTGGCTACTCATCAGAAACCTGATGGTACTTTTGCGAAAGAAGTTTCCCAGCCAAAGTGAGATCAAAAAGCGGTTTACTTATAGTATTATAAGTGTGATTATTGTATTCATCCTAGTTGACAGAGGCCTGGATTTTTTTCTTGACTCTTGCTTCAACAATGACATATCCCCCAAAACCCCATCAGACATACAGGTTGCTTTTTCCTCTCTGATTGTTATTGCATTTACAGTCGCCGTATATGAAGGCTTCTATTTTTATGCCAAATGGGAGAATGCCCTGATCGAAAGAGAACAGCTCAAAAGAGAAAACCTAGAATCCCAGTTGGAAGGTCTAAGAAGTCAGGTCAACCCTCACTTTTTGTTCAACAGCCTTAATACACTGGCTTATATCATACCCGAGGCCCCCGATAAAGCCGTTCAATTTGTACAAAAGCTCTCTAAAGTATACCGCTATATCCTGGAAATAAGAGATAAAAAACTGATCGCCGTTAAGGAAGAACTGGACTTCCTGCAGGCCTTTTGCTTCTTACTAAAAGAAAGATTTGGAGAAAATATCAGAATCGAAATTGCCGTACCGGAATATCTGGAAAATCACAGTATCATTCCGCTGTCGATGCAGATGCTCGTTGAAAATGCCATCAAACACAATATTATTTCCAGCTCTTCTCCACTAACTATCCAGGTTAGGGCTGATGGCAAGCAGTTAATCATTTCCAATAATCTACAGCGCAAGAAGCAGATTATGGATTCCACTAAAGTAGGGCTTCAGAACATCAAAAACAGGTATTCCTTTTACACGGATAAACAAGTAGAAGTGAGTGAATCAGAAGCTTATTTTATGGTAAAACTCCCCTTAATTCCTTCTCCTGAACCAATTTTCCTACAAAATAGCCATGTTTCACAGCCTCTGTAAAACAAAGCTTTAACAATTTACTTTTAGCAAGTAACGTTAATCGCAATAATTAACTCAAGGTAAATATGCTAAGGCTTTTTTTATTATCGATTCTATTCCAGGCAGGTATCGTATCCATTAATATGGATATTTCCGAAGGACCTGAAGTAATTTTACAGATTGCCGAACTTGAAGTTGCTAAGGGGAGCTTGCGGGTTGCAGTGTTTGATAGTGAAGAAAATTTCCTGAACGCCGAGCAGGCTGTTTACAAAAAAGCTTTCAAAGTGACCAGCAATGAGCGTACTGAAATAAAACTGAAAGGCCTAAAGACAGGCTATTACGCTATAGCAATTTTTCACGATATCAATGATAACGAGGAGCTGGACTGCAATTTTTTTGGTATTCCTAGAGAACCTTATGCCTTTTCCAATGATGCCGGAGGCAAATGGAAAAAACCATCTTTCAGTAATGCCAGGGTATTTGTCAAGGAAGATGGTGTTGCTGTACCACTAAAGCTGCAACGCTGGAAGGACCTTTAAGTATTCTTATTCAACCATTCGTTGACAGCTCTTTCATCTTTGGTATTGAGGTTTTTCGGCAGTTCCAGCAGTCGAGCTTTTTGTAGATCGACGATTAGCGGTGCGCCCGAGCTTTGATCTTCTCCCAACAGGAAATAGCCATCAGCTAAATTGACCTTGCTTTTTGTAAGGTTTACCGCTCTTGGCTGATCGAAAACGGTGCGCAGTTCCAACTCTCTTTCATCCCGATCATAAATAGGAAGTAAGACCTGTGATAGGCCTTTGCCCACGCCACAAATAAATAAGCCGGTATAGCCTTCCACTGTTCCATATTCTACCAGTGGTAAAAGAGGCTCTATCCGGCGCTCTTCACTAATCTTGAAAGCAAAAGGCCCAAAATCAGAAGCGTACCCCAACATGTAATCTTCCCACACTTCTAACCACTGAATAGTGCCAGACTGGGCATCTTCTCTAAATTTTTCTGTCAGATATCGGGGGCGAAACGGCTGCGATAATTGCCTTTCCGCCACATCATAACAATAAATCTCTTCCATCCCTTTTATCGCTATCATTTGATAGCTGCGATGGAAACTAATATCTGCCAACTGGTAAGCATAATCCGGTGAAATATTCACCGGCAAAAGCTCTCGGCTTATCTCCTTACAGCTCCTGGTATCAAAAAGACTCAGTACGCGGTGGCTGTCGCCCAACTCTTCATCATAAGTAGTAGAATCTGCCAAAATACTGATGATCAGATTAGAAGACCGCAACCATTCTTTATTGCCCTCTAATATTTTTGCATCAGGTACACAGGGAGAATTATCCGGCTCAGCTATAACAGTAGTGATCTCATCGTTCGTTGATATTCCGGTCGACTGGGTCTCAGCTGACCCAGATGTTGCTCCCTGATCACAACCCAAAAGAGCAAGGAGTGATAGCATAGGTATCAAATAGTTTTTCATAGTGGTTTTTGATTCAAAAATAAGATTCCTTTAGCAACTTTGTCAAAAAAACTATCCTTCCATTACCTTCAAGAACGGGCCTAGACTTTACGGCTTGCCCTATAATGTTAAAAAAAGCCAAAAACTACGAAATACTTCGTATGGCAATTGGAATTACGAAGTATTTCGTATAGTATTGCCTACGAAACAATTCGTATAAAATGAGTAAATCAATGAAACCATCCGAGTCAGAGCTAGAGATTTTACAAATCCTTTGGCAGAGTGGGCCAAGTTCGGTCCGTTCAGTCAACGAAAAGCTCAATGAACAACGAGAAGTGGGCTATACAACTACGCTAAAGATTATGCAGATCATGCTGAATAAAGGCTTAGTAAACCGAGATACCAGCACCCGCACGCATGTTTATGAAGCGGCAGTAAGTGAATCAGATACTCAGAAACATCTTCTGGATCGTTTTCTGGAAACGACCTTCAAGGGTTCGGCTAGCAAGATGATCATGCAGGCCCTGGGTAACCACAAAGCCTCGTCAAAGGAGCTGGAAGAGATTAAGAAATTGATCCAAAAAATCGAAAAGGAAAAATGATTTTCCGACTCTAAAAAATTAATGTATGCATACCTTTTTTATATCCCTATCAGAATCCATCATTAATGCTATGGGCTGGACGATTATCCATTCTGTGTGGCAGGGTCTGGTTGTAGCATTGCTACTATTTATTTTTCTCAACAGCTTCAAAAAGACCACAGCACAGGCGAAATACCGTGTGGCTACGCTGGCCCTGGTACTAACGTTTGGCCTTGCCCTTACAACTTTCTGTCTATTGTGGCAGCCACCCTCTTCTCAGACTATGGTCTCCCTCGATCAGTCGGTCGGCGAAAGTGACCTGATGTGGATTAGCAATTCTGAAAAACAGCTAAGTAGTACAGCAAGTAAATATCAAATGCTCATACAGTTCATTAATGAGAATATCAATACCATTGTATGGGCTTGGATGGCCGGGGTTGTTATTTTCACCCTTAGATTGTTGGGAGCGATGACTTACCTTCAGAAGCTGAAAAGAGAAGCCCAATTGCCGGACAGCGATCACTGGCAGGAAATACTCAACGAAATGATTGATCGGTTGAATTTTAAAAAGCCTATCCTGCTATTGACTTCAACGACCATTAATGTGCCGGTAGCTCTCGGATACCTCAAGCCGGTAATTCTATTCCCAGTAGGTATTTTAAACCAGCTTAGCGTAGAAGAAGCGGAATCCATCCTGGCACATGAGTGTGCCCATATCATTCGCAATGACTACCTACTGAATATCATCCAGTCTATAATTGAAGCCCTGCTTTATTTTAACCCCGGCGTCTGGTGGATCAGTGATTTTATCAGGCGAGAACGTGAAAATAGCTGTGATGATATTGCTCTTCGCGTATCTGGCAATCAAATGGCCTATGCCAAAGCTCTGGTAGCTCTTCAGGAATACGAAATGAATGCCCCAAAACTTGCTATGGGGCTCAGTAATAATAAATACCGACTGTTAAACCGCATTCAAAGGATTTTACAACAACCACAAAAAAATGTATCCACTATGGAAAAAGTAATTGCTAGCATTTTACTGTGCTGCTTCGTACTACTGTTCTCAGTTGCAGCTAACAAACAAGGGGATATCAAACAGCAACCTGCCGAAAGTTGCCTTTCGGCTTTTCCAATTGTGCAAGATAGCCTTCCAAAGGGAAAAGTAACGCTTGAAGTAACCAGAAATGACTCTACCATCAGTAGTGAGATAGAAAATGGTACTCTAAAGTCACTTTCTATTGATGGAGAAAAAATTGCTGAAAAAGACCTGCCAAATTACGAAAGCTACGTGGAAGGTATCATTCGTGACTTACCCGGCAAAGCCTCTGCTCCGAAAGCTTTTGGTAGTTTTTCACCCAATGATCGTGCTTTTCTCAGGGCTTCAGGCCTGAATCCTGCCATACTAAAAAGCAGTAATAGAAGAGATCAGGTCATTCTCTTTTTTGACCAGAAAGGGGACATCGTCGCCAAAATATTTACCGAAGAAGGAGATGAAGAAGATATTGATATCCAGCTTGAAAACGGAGGGCTCGTAATCGTAAAAGGGGATACTTTGATTCGCGGATTTACGCGTTTCAAAACC
The DNA here is from genome assembly GCA_964628385.1 of uncultured Saprospiraceae bacterium. Lineage (GTDB taxonomy): Bacteria > Bacteroidota > Bacteroidia > Chitinophagales > Saprospiraceae > JANQPA01. Next base: position 9,949 of record CAZVOD010000082.1, on the reverse strand, counting down.
GAAAGCTACTCCCCATTCGCCATATCTTCTCAGGTTCAGGTGGCGCCACGAGGTTTTAGCTTTCCTTCAGATTCTACTTTTTTAAGGTTGGATAAGGATAACTTTGCTTTTCAGTTTGATTTTGATGAGGAAAAACTCAATGAGCTTAAAGGAATCAGTCGCCACTTCCAACGCATGCACGCTGATACCTTTCCAAAGGGGGGTATTTTAAAAAACAAGGATTTATTTTTCTTCGAGGACATGGAAGTCAGTAATGACAGTATACGCAGAGATTTTATAGCAAAGCAACAGGAAAAAAACAGAGAATTACAGCAAAAAATGGCCGAGCTACAACGCCAGTTGGCTGAAACCTCCAAGGGCCTTACCAGGAAATATCAAGAAATGCATCGCCAACGTCAGGAAGAGTTAGAAAAAGAGCATGATATGATCATGGAAGAGAGAAAGAGGAGCATAGAAAGCAGAGAAAGAATCAGTGAGCAACGCCGCAGAGAACGAGAAAAGATGATGGAGAAACAACGCCAGTTGGAGGACTATTCCATTTCCCCCAGAAAGCAATTAGAATCCGCTTTATTATCTGACAGACTTGTCAAAAGTACAGATCAATACGAGTTGGAGATAAGCCCGGATGAATTTAAGGTTAACGGAATAAAAGTAAAGGATGAAAATGACCTGAAGGCTAAATACCTGGGGCTTGCAGCTGGATTAGTAGGCCAACCCTTAAGTGAAAACGCCGAAATCAACATCCGTGTAAGCCAACCTGATCGGTTTAGCTTCAGCGTAAAAGATTGAACTTACTGCGCTTTTTTAATAGTCTTTTGAGACTATCTCTAGAAGCTTTTGAAAGGCTATCCAATAACCTATGGTTTTCGGATAGCCTTTTTATTATTGGTTACTAACAAGTATGGCGAATGCTTCGTTGGATTGCATAGATATTGCAGCAATCAAACACAATACGAATAGTAAAAATGCTAATTTGATGTCAAGCGGATAATGTTGCTTATTCATTCTCATGGGGACGAAACGTTAGTGATTAAAGCTTTCGGGAATAAAATCTTAAAATTTGATCAGCCTAACAAGGGAATAAGTAATAAAGGAATAAAGGCTAACAAATTGGAGCTTAACCCAACATGGATAACTGGATTTGTTTATAATCAGCTATCCAGCCATTTTTTAAAATTACTTACCCTGTCCCGGCTTACAATCACCTCTAGATCAATTTCCGGCTTAAGGTCTAACTTCAGCCGACTATTGAAATAGGGGTGAATCTTTCTTATGGAATCTATGTGTATCAAGAATTTCCTGCTAATTCTAAAAAAGTCAAGTACATCCACCAGGCCTTCCAATTGATCCAGCGTGTAATCGATCAGAAACTTTTTTCCATCCGTTGTCTTGGCATATACTAAGCCATCATTGGAAAAGAAATATCTGATTTGTTCTGTAGGCAAATAGCTGATTTGTTGACCCGATTTAATCAAAAAGCGCTTCCTAGTAGCTGGTGCTTGCATCTGACTTTTTAATTCTTCAAGGAGCTGCACATTTAGTACATTTGAATTTTGCCCGGTTTTAAGTCTATCAAACTTGTCCAGAGCAAACTCCAATTCTTCCTCGTCTATGGGTTTCAGCAAATAATCAATACTATTGACTTTGAATGCTTTCAAGACGTATTGATCATAGGCGGTGGTGAACACTACGGGATATTTCACTTCCACACCATCAAAAATATCGAAACTCAACCCATCCGCCAGTTGAATATCCATAAATATCAGATCTGGATCAACAACTGTTGTTTTGAAAAACTTTACCGCATCTTCAACACTTTCAATGGAATCAATCAGTTCGTAACCCGGCCTGTATTTTTCAAGTAGCTTGGCCAGGCGCTTTGCTGCAGGATTTTCATCCTCAATAATTATAACTTTCATGCCTTGCTGTTAGGAATAAAGTAGAAATGTTGTGCAGCAAAACTAATGGAGAGATTAGATGTGTAAAACTATTAGCGAAGATAATTATGGTCAAATTGCTAGATTCTTCCCGTTTATGTTGTTAAACTTAATATTTTTTTTTGAAAGTGTATATTTTTTCTTTCAATATTCTATGATAATTGTTGGGAAATGTAATTCGACAACTGCAATGATTATCAGGGATTCTTCTTTATCTTTGCGTCCAAATTACGAATAGACATTCTGTATAGATATATGTTTGGTATACGGAATGTTCTGATTGATTCTTTTGTTAGCTTGGAAAATATATAACGAATGAATGTTTCTTTAAACTGGCTCAGGCAATACATAGATTTGGACTACCCACCTGAAAAAGTAGGGGAGATGCTCACCGATATTGGTCTGGAAGTGGAAGGTATGGAAGAAGTCGAGAGTATCAAAGGAGGCTTGAAAGGAGTGGTGGTAGGTTTCGTAGAAGAGTGTGGCAAGCACCCTAACGCAGATAAGTTATCACTTACAAGGGTGGATATAGGTAATGGCGAGCCTCTTCAGATTGTCTGTGGAGCTCCCAATGTAGCTAGCGGTCAGAAAGTACTGGTAGCCACAGTTGGAACAACCCTTCATATGAATAATGGAGAAGCGCTCAAAATCAAGAAGGGAAAAATCCGCGGAGAAGTTTCTCAGGGTATGATCTGTGCTGAAGATGAACTCAGCTTGGGTACGGACCACAGTGGCATCATTGTTTTACCAGAAGATACACAAGTAGGGCTGCCCGCTGCTGAGCTTTATAATATCGAATCAGATTTTGTTTTTGAGATCGGCCTAACTCCCAACCGTTCTGATGCGACAAACCACATAGGAGTTGCCAGGGATTTGGCGGCTTACCTCATGACCAATGAGCAGCAAAATGGTCAGATCAGGCTACCTGATGTTAGTAGTTTCAAACCCGACCATACTGATCTGCCTATTGCCATTGAAGTGCCCGAACCTGAATTATGCCCGAGGTATGCTGGCCTAACTATCGATAATATCAAGATTGGTGAATCCCCGGACTGGCTCAGAAAGCGCCTCAATGCCATAGGTGTTCGCCCGATTAATAATGTAGTAGACATTACCAACTTTGTACTTCACGAACTAGGCCAGCCCTTGCATGCTTTTGATTACGATCAGATAGAAGGCGAAAAAATTATCGTAAAGACACTTTCGGAGGGGACTAGGTTTGTCAGTCTTGACGAAGTCGAGCGTAGCCTACACAGCGAAGACCTTATGATCTGTAACGGTAAGGAGGAAGGTATGTGTATTGGAGGCGTTTTTGGGGGTATTTCTTCGGGCGTTACCGACAAAACCACAAAGATCTTTCTGGAATCGGCTCATTTTAACCCAAAGTCTATTCGTCGTACCAGCATGCGGCATAACTTACGTACGGATGCGGCAAAGGTATTTGAGAAGGGTAGCGACCCTAATATTGTGGTATATGCCCTAAAAAGAGCAGCCCTTCTAATTCGTGAACTGGCTGGTGGCCGAATTGCTTCAGAGGTATATGATTTGTACCCTCAGCCGATAGAGCGTGTAAAGGTTACTATTAGATACGCCCGTATCAATACGCTAATTGGTGAGCAGATTTCGCCGGCCACCGTAAAATCCATACTCAAGGCCCTGGACATGCATATCCATGAGGAGTCTGATGAGGCATTAACCATAGATATTCCTACCGACAAAGCAGATGTTTTAAGAGAAGTGGATGTTATTGAGGAAATACTACGAATATATGGTTTCAATAAAGTGCCGGTGCCTGGTGCTATCAGAACAGCCATCACAGTGGGCAGTTATCCTGACGCTACAGATGTAAGAAACAAACTGGGCGAGCAGTTATCCGCTAATGGTTTTTACGAAATGATGGCGGTTTCTCTGTCAGAGTCTCAATATTATAAAACGTATTTACCAAAGCTTTTTTCAGAAAAAGAATTGATCTATATCAATAATACCTCTAATGTTCAGCTGGATATTATGCGCCCGCATATGCTTTTCGGTGGCCTGGAGGCAATTCTTCGCAACCAAAACCGCCAGATTAGCCAGGTAAAGCTATTTGAATTGGGTAAGACTTATCGATACGATACTCAAAAGAAGGAGATAGAAGAAAACAGCCATCTTACCCTTTTCCTTAGTGGTGAAAAAGCTGAAGAAAGCTGGCATTTGCCGCAGGTAGAGCAAGTAGACTTCTACACATTAAAGGCTTTTGTTCAGCTTATACTGGACAAGATAGGTTTAAGTGGCTTCAAGGTGTCCACTTTAAAAGATGAGGTATTTTCTTATGGTTTGTCTTACGACCGAGGGCCTTCTAATGTAGTGGTTTTGGGTAAGGTTAATAGCAGATTGCTCAAATCGTTCGGCATCAGGGAAGAAGTCTACTATGCTGATTTTAACTGGGATATTTTGATGAAAAATACACAGCGCTACAAACTCTTTGTAGAGGAGTTAAACAAATTCCCATCCACCAGAAGAGATTTAGCGCTCGTTATTGATAATTCCGCAAAATTTGATGATATTGCAGCAATTGCCAATAAGGTTGGGAAAAAACTCATCAAAAACATTACTCTATTTGATGTTTATAAGAATGAACAACAACTAGGCAAGGATAAAAAGTCCTATGCTGTGAGTTTCGTATTCGAAGATGTCAATAAGACACTAGTAGATAAGGAGGTGGACAAAGTGATGACCAAGCTTATTACGGAATACGAAAAGCGACTGGGGGCTACTATTAGAAGATAGTAATAATAATGACCACCGCCTGATGGCCGCAATCGGGGGAGCGCGGATTTCAGGCAGCAATAGTCCCAAGATGAACATATTAAAAAAACTGAATGGCATCGAGCTACAAGTCAAGGAATTGGCCTTCAAGCTCGAAAGGCTAAAAGGAGAAAACGAGGTATTGAGAGAAGAAAACTTTGAGCTCAAGAGAGAAATAGAAGTCTTAAGGGGAAAGCCCATACCTTCTAAACCTCAATTACAAAAAGCTCAAAGCCAAACATTGGAAGAAGTCAACTCAAGAGAGGATATTCCTTCTGATCATATTAAAAAGAAAATTGATCAGTATATCAAAGAAATAGATAAGTGTATAGAGTGGTTGAATAACTACTAAGCGATGGAAGAGCAAGCCACAATCAATATTACGGTGCTTATTGCGGGTCGTCCCTATCCGTTGAGAATTAAGCAGGGAGATGAAGCGACAATCAGAAAAATCATTAAAGAGATAAACGAAAAAATCAATCGTTTTCAACTCAGCTATTCAAACAAAGATAAACAGGATTGCCTAGCGATGGCTTTGCTTACGTACGCTATTGACCTTCACAAAGTCCAGCATTCACCCAACTTGGATCAATCTATTTCTTCGAGACTTTCCGAAATAGAAGGTCTGCTTGCCAGTCTGTTGGATTAGTATTCCTCTCCTTTTTCCAGTGTTTTATGTTAAATAATGTACTTTCTCTCGCAGTGCGATAGAAATTATATAATTTACACTATTAAATTATTAAAGTTATATGCAATTCTCCGTTTAGGGGGTAAAAATGAAGGCTAAATACCGAATGAGGTATCTTGTCAGTACGCTGATAATTTTCAGCTCATTGGTTGGCAATAATCAAATCAGGATGCAATATGCGGAGAGATAAGCCATTAGTCGAAAGACTTGGCTGACGGGAGCCACAAATTTTGACATTTTTGTGCTCCTGAAGTATATGGCGCAGCTTAAATTAATCAATTCAATCATTCTTTGAAAAATAGATTCTATGGGAACTGGAACGATAATAGGCATACTCATAGGTGCAGTAATCGGAGCAGTAGTTTGTTTTGTTCTGTTAAATACAATACTGAAAAAAGCTCATCAGAAAAAGCTGAATGAACTTAATGAAAAAGCAGACCGGGAAGTAAAAGAAGCACGCAACAGTGCACAACGGATTATTCAGGAAGCAGAGATCAAAGCGGAGAAGATCACTTCTCAGGCGGAGAGCAAAAATGAAAGAATCAAGCAGAAGAAAATCCAGGAAGCCAAGGAGAAATTCAGTAAGCTTAAGATGGATTTTGAGGGAGAAAAAAACAAGTCGCTTTTAGTTCTTAAGGAAAGAGAAGTAGAAGTTAAAAGCCAGGAAAGCGAGATCAAGCAAAAGAAAGAAAAACTTTCTGAACAGCATCAAAAGCTGGATGAGTACAAGCAGGACCTTGAGCAGAGAGCTGCCGATGTAGAAGCCATCAAGGAAAACCTGGAAAAGCAGCTAAAAATTGTTGCCAGAAAGAAAGAAGAGCTGGACTCTGCTAACGAAATGCGTATTAAAAAGCTGGAGAGCCTAGCTAGGCTGAGTGAGCAGGAAGCTAAAGAACAGTTGCTTGATGCGGTAAAAGGCAAAGCCGAAACCGAGTCTATGGCTATCATCAAATCTACGATTGAAAACGCTAAGCTCACTGCCAACAAGGAAGCCAAGAAGATCGTCATACAGACTATACAGCGCATGTGCGCAGAGTATACCATCGAAAATACAGTCTCCGTATTTAACCTGGACTCTGATGACCTCAAAGGACAAATCATCGGTAGAGAAGGAAGAAATATACGGGCTCTGGAAGCAGCAACCGGTGCTGAAATCGTTGTGGATGACACTCCCGAAGCTATTGTCATTTCTAGTTTTGATCCGGTACGCAGGGAAGTTTGCCGCCTGGCCTTAAAACGCCTGGTAGCCGATGGAAGAATCCACCCGGCAAGGATCGAAGAAGTGGTAGCCAAAACGCGAAGCCAACTAGATGAACAGATTATAGAAATTGGTGAGCGCACCGTTATTGAACTAAATCTTCACGGCCTAGATCCCCACATGGTAAAAATGGTTGGCCGTATGCGCTTCCGTTCTTCTTACGGTCAAAACCTGCTGAAGCACTCCATTGAAACGGCTCATCTGTGCGCTATTATGGCTGCCGAATTAGGCCTTTCCCCTAAGCAGGCTAAAATGGCTAAAAGAGCTGGCTTACTCCACGATATTGGTAAGGTAGCAGAAGAAGAGTCAGAATTATCACACGCCATCCTGGGTATGAAGCTGTGTGAAAAATACAAAGAGCATCCAATCATCATCAATGCAGTGGGCGCCCACCACGACGAAGTAGAGATGAATAGTATTATTTCTCCGATCATACAGGCTTGTGATGCTATCTCAGGAGCACGTCCGGGCGCCAGAAGGGAAATTCTGGAAAGTTACCTGAAAAGAATTGGCGAGCTGGAAGAGATGGCTATGTCACACGACGGTGTACAGAAAGCATATGCTATGCAGGCTGGTAGAGAACTTCGCGTAATTGTGGAAAGCGAAAAAGTTACCGATCAGTACGCTGATGATTTATCGTTTATGATTTCTCAAAAGATACAAGATGAGATGCAGTATCCCGGGCAGGTCAAAGTAACTGTGATACGGGAAAAGCGAGCAGTTTCATATGCGAGATAAACAGTAGGCTTGTCCTCTACCAACAGGTTTTCATCCATGCGGAAATACATTCGAAAATATTTCTGCCAGGATGAGAGCCTGACTTGTTTTGCAGGTATTAAAAATTAAAATTGGTTCTTTTTTACCACTATTCTACTCCTTCGAAATAAGTCCAAAAAACACGCTAAAGCTTTTTTTCTATATCCACCAGTACATTGAGGGCAGTATTGTAAGTACTTTTCATCACTTCTTTGTTGTCCTTACCGGCAAAAAGTGCCATTTCACAATTATCCAAAATCTTCATAAACCGACTGACCACATCTTCGTCAAGTGCTATAGATTCCAGCGTGGTTCGTACTTTTTCTTTACTGAATTCAGATAAATTCAGTTCAAACTTACCAGAGATATAAGCAATCATAGCTTTTGACACTTCATCATAAAATGAGCGCGGTTCCATCTTCTCAAGATAGCTTTTGGCTTGTTCCAGCTTGCGTTGAGCCGTCTTCAGGGCCTGCCTTTTCCGAAGCACTTCCGGAGCAATATCTGCTTTACGCTTTTTTATAGTATCATAAAGCCATATCGCAGACAACAAAACGACGGGCAACAAAAGGAGCAACCAAAACAGAGAGCTATTCCATAGATGCTGACTAGCTGACGATAGCTTGAGGGTTGTTTTGGGCGGCCTGATGGTCATTTTTGTTTCTTCTTCGCCAGAATTAGACACGATGGGAGCAGCTTTTTTACTGCCCTGACTTATTTGTAGCTGATAAGTATCTCCACGATAAGTAATATACTTAGCGGAATCTGGGTTGAAGTAGGAGAACTCCGGCGTCAGCTCAAAATTTCCGGGTGCTTTGGGTACAATAAGATATTCAAAGGTCTTTCGCCCCGTTATTTTTCCCCTCAACTCAAAAGTTTCTTCTTCTTGTACACTGGGATCATAAACTTCGAATTGACCTCCGAATGATAATTCGGGGGCTTGCACTCTTTTCATATCTCCATCTCCACTTACTATCATTTTTAGAGAAATCACATCATCCGTACTGGCTACTTTCCTGTTGATACCTGTTCTGATTATAAATTCTCCTACAGCACCAGTGAAAGAAGCGGGAGCTCCGGCTGGCAGTGACCTTACAATTATATCAACTGGTACGGTACTAGCTGGCGTTCTCTTTACCGGCCTGCTAAAGAAAAAGCTTTGTGGCCTTCGCTGATCATTGACCACTACCCCAAGTTGTAGCTGCATAGGTTCTACTACTAAAGTGCCCGTTTGTTGGGGATACAAGGCAACACTTTTGAGTACACGACTGGTATATTGGATATTATCGATTATTTCCCTGACCATCCTGGATTCAAACCTCGTTAGGTCTTCAGCGTAAAAGCCACTATAATCAGCTTCTTCCAGGATATTATAACTCTCGATATTTACGGTAGTAAAAAGTTTATAGTTCAAATTAACCTGCTGGCCGATATAGGCCTCAAAGGTCGAGGGGATAGCTCTTACAAAAAATGCATTCTCATCATTTTGAGAACTCACACTACCCTCTACTACTTCTATTTTGATTGGCTTAGTCCTTAGGGTTTTCCCATTGGCGCTGATCGAGGCGGAGCCAATTTCAAACTGCCCCTTTTTTCTGGGCTGAAGGGTGTAGCTGTAGCTCATCTCCATAGTTCGTTTACCATTTACAATAGTACGCTGCATGGATCGACTGGGCCCCGAAACAACAACAAACGAACGAAAGGAAGGAGGTTGGAATTTGGTACCATCCGCATTACTCAGCGTAAATGAAACTTCAAAATAGCCGTCAATGACTACTCTGCGGGCATCAGTGAAGGCCGTAAAAGAAACTTCTCCCTGACCCCATGCTACACTGCAGCACACACTGAAAAGGAAAATCAAGACTTTTCTCATACTGTTACATCTTGTAAGCTTTACGCTTTCGCTTTTTCTTTTTTTCACTTCTGGGAGCAGCCTGCTGCTCTTCCGGAAGGAAAAATGATTCAAAACCTTCAATGCCCATATCGAAGAAGTCCAGATAAGAACGCTGCTCCGGCTCAGGCGTCTGAATGATACCATTGGGATTGGGAAGAACCAGAACCTCTTTGACCTGACTTTCTAATATAGCTCCCGGCGTCTCTATACTGGCAGGAGCAATGTAGTAATTGCCGATATCTTTAGGCTTTAAATAAAAGGTATAACTGATCTTCTGAGAAACTTCACCATTGATCATACTGAATTCAGAGGACTGATTGGGTCCGCTTATCACGTCAAAATTCTCAAAAACAGGAGGATTGAAATTGTAGCCTTCTGCATTTTCTAATGTAAAACGAGCTACAAAATAATTACCCATCAAAACAGAATCACTGCTAACTTCCACGCAAAAATTAACGCCTTTATTCTGACCGATAAGGCTTGAAAAACTTACTACCAAAATAAACAACACTAGTAATTTTCTCATTTGACTCATTTTTAGCTTGGCAATTTCATAGGTTTGGATCCAGAATTTAGTTGTTTAAGAATGTGGGGTTATAGTTGAAGGCAAAGGCTTGTGCAGCAAGGCG
>CAZVOD010000081.1:0-21842 GCA_964628385.1 uncultured Saprospiraceae bacterium | reverse complement strand
CTCTCTTTACTCTGCGGTCTATTCTCTCTTACACACCGCGAACCTCTTTTTACCTCTGCGGTTCAAAACACCACGGGCCATTACCCTACAACCAAATCCAAACTCAATTGAATAAACAAACTGCCAACAATCACAAGAAATGGAAACAACATCAAAGATTTATATAGCCGGCCACCGAGGAATGGTCGGCTCCGCAATAGTCCGAAAATTACAGACAGAAGGCTATACCAACCTCCTACTCAGAACATCCAAAGAACTGGACCTGAGAAACCAGGTAGAAGTAGCCGAATTTTTTCGCCAGGAACAACCCGATTATGTATTCCTGGCAGCTGCCAAAGTAGGCGGCATTCTGGCCAATAACACCTACCGTGGTGAGTTCATTTACGACAACATGATGATCCAGAATAACGTCATCCACCAATCGTATTTGGGAGGGGTGAAAAAGTTACTCTTTCTAGGGTCTTCCTGCATATACCCCAAGATGGCTCCACAGCCTTTAAAAGAAGATTACCTACTGACAGGTCCACTGGAGCACACCAACGAGCCTTATGCCATTGCCAAGATTGCCGGTATAAAGATGAGCGATGCGTATCGTTCACAGTATGGCTGCAATTTTATTTCTGTAATGCCTACTAATTTGTATGGTCCTAATGACAATTATGACTTGGAGACCTCTCATGTTTTGCCGGCCCTGATACGCAAGTTCCACGAAGCCAAAAAATACAATAAGCCCAACGTAGTAATGTGGGGTACCGGTGCACCGCAGAGGGAGTTTCTTCACGTTGATGATCTGGCGGATGCCTGCTTTTTCCTGATGCAAAACTACAGCGAACCCGGCCTCGTCAATATAGGTACCGGTACAGATATTGCTATTAAAGATTTGGCCCTACTCATCAAGGGGATTGTGGGCTATGAAGGCGAAATAACACATGATCTTTCTAAGCCCGATGGGACGCCCCGAAAGCTTATGGATGTCACCAAATTAGCCAGGGCTGGCTGGCGCGCCCGCATAACCTTAGAGGAAGGAATCCGTAGGGTATACGAGGGGCTCAGAACAGCCCCCTGGTATTAAAGAGGCCGTTAAGTACGCCAGGTGCTGCTCAATAGTTCAAACCGATACATTCATACACCGACTCTACAGCGCACAAACAAGTAAATACTATATTTCCATGAAAATCATCAACATCGTCGGTGCCCGGCCGAATTTTATGAAAGTAGCACCTTTACACAGGGCTTTCAGTGCACATCCTGATATAAAATCCTTGATTTTACATACGGGTCAGCATTATGATGAGCGGATGAGCGACATCTTCTTCAATCAGCTTCAAATGCCTCGTCCTGATTTCTATTTGGGGGTAGGGGGAGGTACCCATACACAGCAGACTGCCAATATCATGTTGAAGTTTGAAGCCATTTTGAAAGAAGAAAAACCAGACCTCGTTTTGGTAGTGGGGGATGTGAATTCTACCATCGCTTGCGCTCTGGTCGCCGTAAAAGAAGGCGTACCCATTGCTCATGTGGAGGCGGGCCTCAGAAGCGGTGATCGCCGCATGCCGGAGGAGATCAACCGAATATTGACAGATAGTATTTCCGATCTGCTTTTTGTTACGGAGCAAGACGGAATCGCCAACCTGGGCAGAGAAAATGTCGCAAAAGAAAAGATATTTTTTGTGGGAAATGTAATGATAGATTCCCTGGTACATTTTAGGGCTAAAGCTAAAGAATTAGCGCTTAATGATATTTTGGAGGAAAAAACATTCAGCTCTCTAACCGCAGCTCTGCTGGCCGGTGAATATGCTCTAATGACCATGCATCGACCTTCTAATGTTGATAATGCTGAAGGGTTGAAGAATATTCTCGAGATCATCCGTAATACTGCGGGGCATCTGCCGGTCGTATTTCCTATGCATCCACGGACCAGAAAAAACCTGGAAAAGTTTAACCTCACGGCAGCCTTACAATCCATTAAGCAACTTATAACTTTGGAGCCTCAGGGCTATTTGCAGTTTCTGCACCTGATGGATCACGCTAAAATGGTCATCACAGACTCCGGGGGAATTCAGGAAGAAACGACCTTTTTACAGGTTCCCTGCCTGACATTTCGCGATTCTACAGAACGGCCTATTACCACATTGATAGGTACCAACCAATTATTGCAGGACCTGAATCCGCAAACCGTCTATCAAAAGACGATGGATATTGTAGAGGGGCGCCGCCGGGAGGGCGTAATTCCTCCCTTCTGGGATGGAAAAGCAGCAGAGCGTATACGCGAGATCATCTTGACGGCGATTTAGGCTGGTTCTGTTTAGGTAGAAAAAAAAGCTATTGGGGGGGACAGCGCTTCAGAGCCAGTCTCTTTAGGGACAAAATGTGGGTAGAAAAGCAACAGTTCAATGGGATGCGTGCCTTTAGGTACGCCAGGTGCTTGACTTTCACATAACGCACCTGATGGTAGGTCAGATTTCTCAGCATCAAGCTGATCAGCAATATCTTAATTATATTAAACATATTACCACGAAACAATAAGTCTAAACAATACCTGGATATGAACACATATGTAGCAATAATGGCCGGTGGAGTAGGCTCTCGATTCTGGCCAGCCAGCAGAGAAGCCAGACCCAAGCAATTTCTGGATATTTTAGGAACAGGCAAGTCCCTCCTGCGGCTAACTTTTGAGCGATTCCTCAAGCTTTGTCCGGCCGAGCACATTTTTATTGTAACGAATGGGATGTACAAAGCACAGGTCAAAGAACACCTACCGGAAATTACCGATAATCAAATTCTTTGTGAGCCCTCCCGAAATAATACGGCACCCTGTATCGCTTACGCTGCCCTGAAGTTGAAGAATATCAATCCGGAATGCAATTTGGTCATTGCGCCTTCTGACCATATCATCCTGGATGAAAATAACTTTGTGGAAACGCTGCAAAAGGGACTGGAATTTACCGAGCACAATAAAGCCCTGGTCACATTGGGAATAAAACCCACCTTTCCCAATACCGGGTATGGGTACATACAGTTTGAAGAAGAACACCACAATGGCATTCATAAAGTACGCCGGTTTACAGAAAAACCCGGAGAGGATAAAGCTAAATCCTTCCTGGAGAGCGGCGATTACCTGTGGAATGCCGGAATCTTCATATGGAAAGCTTCTACCATTCTGGAAGCTTTTGATAAATATGCCATCGATATCGTAGAAGTTCTGAATGCCAGTCCTACCTGCTTTAATACCGAAGAAGAACAAACGTTTATTGACGAGCAATATCCAAAAACGCCCAAAATATCCATAGACTACGCTATTATGGAAAAAGCGGATAATGTCTATACCATTCCTTCCCATTTTGGCTGGTCTGATCTGGGCACCTGGGGTTCGCTCCACAATGAATCAGAAAAGCAAGGGCCGACTAATAATGTCATTCAGGGCGACCAAGTTATCGCCCGGGAGGTTGATAATTGCCTGATCAGAGCGCCACAGGATAAACTGGTCGTTGTGCGTGGCCTGGATAATTTTATTGTCATAGATGAAGGAGATGTGCTGGTAATCTTCCCTAAAGATAAAGAGCAGGATATCAAAGCCGTCACCAATGAACTCAAAGATAAAGCGCTGGATAAGTATCTATAGCGCTTCTGGCTTTTATACAGGGTTTGCAAATTTTTTCAAAAATAAGAATTAAAAGAGGAATGAATAAGTATCTCGCTATCCTGGCCAGCTTGATCATTATTTTTTTATCGGGATTATGGTCATTGAAAGTAGCGGCTCTGGTGAGTATATTGTTATTATTCTTTCTTAGAAAATATGCTCAGGAAGAAGGGCTGCTGCTCACGCTCCTATTGGTACTGGTTTTGGGCGATAGTGCCCAGCCTTTCCTGAGGGCATTTAAAGAATTAAGGGTCTTGTTCTTGGCTGGCACAGGGCTCTTTGTTATTTATGATTTGCTGAAAGGTAAAATTACCTTCAATAAAGAATTACTGCATCTTGTGCCTTTGGCTGTTATTGCCTGTCTGGCTCTACTGCGCTCACCAAAATTGGAGGCCGCCATCCCTCGAACTATTTCCTATTTTCTTCTGCCATTTGTCTTGTTTCACTACGCTGAAAAGATAATGTCACTGCGGTTCTTTAGGATGCTACTTTACAGCGCCCACTTTATACTTTGGCTCGGCGTACTCCTGTACGTCATACAGCCTTCTTACGCTTCCTTCGGCGCAGGCTTCCAGCATTTTAGAATGAATGGCGTTTTTGGAAACCCCACTGGCTTGGCCACCTTTTCGTTTTTCTTTTTTGTACTAACTCTATACGGAATAAAATACCAGCTTTTGCCCTTCTACTGGAGTCGTCTGCACCTGGGGATGCTCATCCTGGCAATTTTGCTGACGGGAGCCAGAGCAGCACTGGGTGGTGTGCTATTATTTACACTGCTATATCTGCTTTTGACCTATTGGCCTAAATGGGAAGCCAAACAAAAATATATCTATCTACCGACTGCTTTGTTGGTCGGAGCAGGATTGACTCACTTTGTAATTCGCGATTCTGACCTGTTGATGAAGCGGTTGCGTATTTTTAGTATAAATAGTTTTGGCGATCGATGGCGCATCTGGAAGCCTGCACTGGAGCAATTCCGAGAAGCTCCGATTATCGGAAAAGGCTTATACAGCGAAGCCTTTATTTTTGATAATACTGAAATTATTTTACATTCCGGAAGCTCAGAAAATGGGTTTTTATCTTTACTACTGAGCTTCGGTATTGTGGGAACAGCAGCATTTATTTATTTTCTGGCCAGGCAATGGCAGAAATTTCGGGATAAGACCATTCAGTGGCCTTTTGCGCTTGCTGTGGTATTTATTTCCTGCTTTTATTCCTGGGTGATCGCTTCTCTGAATGCTTATCTGATTATTTTTTACCTGTCTATCCTGGTGCTTAAGAGCCCTTTTCAGAATCATGACCTCAAAAGAGAGCGTGTTGTATGGAGCACCAGAGAGTTGTCATAAAAAATTAAACCAGTTTATAAAAATCGGACGATTATGATCATTACCAATGAAATCATTTACTTTGAACTACACAAGACGGCGAGCTCACACACCAGAAAGATTTTGGCCGATATGTTTGCCGATAGTTGCATTAATATTCCCGGCCACTCTAGTTATTATCAGGTCCCTAAAAGTACTATAGGTAACTTTGAAGAAAAGCTAAAGATTGGAAATATCCGGAATCCATGGGATTGGTATGTCTCTGAATGGTCTTACGGATGTCAGGGGGCGGGTGGCCCCTATGTGATGCTTACCAAACAGAATAAAAGACCTTTTAAACTAGCCAGTGTTAATGGCATAAAGAGTAGGATCAGAAGAAATTTTATTGATTATCCGGTGTTGGATGAGGCCCTATGGAAAAATTTATATTCTGACCCCAACAACTATGAGCACTTCAATACCTGGTTGAAGCTCATCCTGGCTAAAGATGGCCACGATATTGGTGAAGGCTACAAAATAAAGCGACTATCGAAATTTGCAGGTTTTTTTACTTACCGGTATTTGAAACTTTACACTTATAAAAAGGGAAGAAACAGGATCAGTAATTATGAAGAGCTGAAAGCCTTTGATGAAAAAAATTACTTCATCGACAGGATTATTCGAAACGAAAGCTTACACGAAGATTTGATAAAAATAGCTGACGAATTGAATTGTGATCCGGTAAGGCTACAAAATATCCTTAAAAAGTATCAGAAGCGCACGAATAAATCGTTCAGAGATAGAGATTACAGAAAATACTATAATAACGAGTCTATTGAGCTGGTGGCAAAATATGATCAACTGATTATTGACAAATATGGCTATACTTTTGAATAGCGACCTTACCTAGCCTGGAAAATGAAGCGCAAAATCGCCATTGTAGCGAACTCGTCATGGAACATTATCAACTTTCGGCGTAAATTAATAAAAGAACTTATAAGTCATGGATATGATGTCCTGGCCATTGCGCCGGAAGATGCTTACAGCCAAACGCTGCGAACCATACAGGGCCTGCGATATAGAGTCCTGAAGCAAATTCAACCGACGGGACGAGGCATTTGGCAGGATATGCTGCTTCTGGGGGAGTTCCGGCGGATCTACAGGGAAGAAATGCCGGAGTTGATATTTCATTTCACCATCAAACCCAATATCTACGGTGGCCTGGCAGCCAGACAACTGAAAATTCCCTATGTCAGTGTACTTACCGGTTTGGGCTATGTTTTTATTAAAGGTGGACTTCTGTCCAAAATAGTAGCTCTTTTGTATAGGCTGGTCTTTGGAGGGGCAAAAGCGGTTGTTTTTCAGAATAAAGATGACCTGGCCTTTTGTCGTGCTAAAGGCCTGCTGCAATCTGGTAAGGGAGTTATAATTCCTGGCTCCGGGGTAGATGTTGTGTTTTTTGAGAAAAAGGCAATAAAAGCGGTACGGCCATTTACTTTTATCTTTATTGGGCGCTTGCTCCGGGACAAAGGGGTAATGGAGTTTTTAGAGGCCGCCGAGCAATTGCAGCGAAAATATGCCTGTCACTTTCTGGTGGTCGGAGAGCAAGGGGCTGATAATCCGGCTGCCCTGTCAAAAGAGCTACTGGCAAAGTGGAAAGCCGATCCCAATTTTACTTTCACAGGACAGGTAAAGGATGTTAGGCCTTTTTTGGAACAGGCACAGGTCATGGTGCTGCCGTCTTATCGAGAAGGATTGCCTAAATCAGCGCTGGAAGCAATGGCCATGGGACGCCCCGTGATCACCACTGATGTCCCGGGCTGCCGAGAGACCGTAGAGCCGGGAGTGAATGGCTGGCTGGTTTCAGTGCGGTCGGCTAAAGGATTAGCTGCGGCCATGGAAAAGGCTATGCTATTGCCAATGGAAAAGCTGTCAGCGATGGGAGCGGAGAGTAGGCGCATAGTGGAGTTAAAGTTTCGGGATGAATTGGTAATAAGTGCGTTTCTGAGTTTGCTGGATAAGGGAGCAGAAACATCAAAGAAATAAAAAATTGGAGGAATGAACAATCACCGGAAGCGGGTGCGGCAGTTTTTTGATAATATATCCGATACTTATCAGGAACGTTTTACGGAGAAGCGCCCCTTCTTGAGTTATTTTTTCAATACCCGTATCGAGCGGGCAATTGCTGGCCTGGATGTAGACCATAAAATGGTCTGGGATATCGGGGCCGGCACAGGGAGGCTTTACGACTATTTGAAGAAAAACCACGAAGGAGTAAACTACTGGGCCTGTGATATTTCTTCGGCTATGATGCAACAGGGAAATATCCCTGCGGAACGCCAGCTTCAGGGGGCTTTTGATGAGGTAAAATGGCCCGCTGAAAAGGCTGATTTTATATTTGCATTGGGGCTTACTACCTATATGAAGGAGCAGGAGTTGATGCATTTTTTGAGTTTTATCAATAGTCATTTAACAAAAAGCGGACGTGCCGTGGTGAGCTTTTCCAATGCGGAGAGCTGTGAAGTTTATTGGCGAAAGAAATTATCGAATATTAGCAGGTTGTACTCTAATAATAATAGTAACAAGTTTTCTTTTCAGCCTTTTAAGGTTAAAAATTACTCATTTGATGAGATAATTAATTACACACAAATAAAAAAGCTTTATCTTGTTGATCGAACTTATTTGATACCAGGTATTCCTTTTCTCAATCATATATCTCCTAAATTATCTGTTCTCATCTCGAGGACTCTGAGCCGATCTACGGTATTTCCTTTTATTAGAAGAAGATTGAGTGTGGAATTCTTAATAAGCGTCAGCAAGAATGGTCAAGCAGAAAATATCCCAAAAACGAAACTATCAAAGACTTCAGACAAATGATCAGCTACTAATGATTAATTATTACTTTCCTCCGGTAAAGTCGATGGGGTCTTTGAGAGTCGGTAATTTTTATTTGGAGGCAAGGAAATATTTTTCAAAAATCAGTTTGCTGACGACTAGGCATCAGCATATCTTCCAACAGGAGGATTGGGAACACCCACTGCCGGCTACTCACTATGTGGCTTCTTTTGATTTCAGGTATTTTTGCCATTTATTACTGGGAAGTAATGTTAATGCTTTCTCCTACAAGAGTAAAAGGCATCCGCTAAAGCAGTTGATGATAAAATTGCTGGATAGTTTTCCGCTGAATCTGTTAGTTAATGACGGAGGGCTGTGGTATATTCTTAAAGGTTTCTGGGAGGGAAGCAAGGTCGTTAAAGAACAGCGAGTTACCCACCTTTTTTCTTCTTTCAAGCCTTATTCAGATCATCTCATTGCATACTTGCTCAAATGTCGCTATCCTCATTTATACTGGATTGCTGACTTTAGGGACTTACAAACAGATCCGAATCGCAACAATGTCATTTGGCCAAAATTCCAACACTGGATCAATAAATGGATACTGAAAAAAGCAGATCAGGTGACGGCTGTTTCCAGGAGTTATGCCAGCTATCTGGAGCGCTATGATGTGCCGGCTTATTGCCTGAGGAACGGCATCTCAGCGGATGCACTGGTTCAAAAAACCAAGCAGCACAATGATAAATTTACAATTAGCTATACAGGTTCGGTATACCCGGCCTTGCAGGATGCCAAGCCGCTTTTTGCCGCCATTAGAGCGTTGTTAGATGATGGTCAGCTGGCGGCTAATCAGCTGGAAGTTCAGGTGGCCGGGAATGATATGGAAGTCTGGAAGACCTGGGCATCAAAATATGAACTGGATGCTATCTTATCCTTAAAAGGAATGATCAGCCACCCAGAAGCACTGCAAGTTCAGCGCCATAGTGATATCAATTTGCTCCTGTCCTGGAGTACAACCGAGCTCAGCGGCGTTCTTACTGGAAAGCTTTACGAGTACTTCGCTGCGCAAAAGCCCGTCCTTGCTCTGATCAACGGTACCCATGATGAAGAATTTGACGAATTATTTGCAGCTATTAATGCCGGGATGGTGGTCTATCGGTCTGAAACAACCATCGCCATTCTTAAGGCTTTTATCCTGCAGCGTTATAAAGACTGGAAAAATGGCCAGCTCCAAAACTGGCAGTTTAATGAATCTGCTCTTCAAAAGCTCACCTGGGCGTACCAGATGGAAGCGTTTGTAAAAATGCATCTTGAAGTCGTAGTACTGCAAAGGTCCATTAAGAATATATAGGTGATATATTCTATTTTTGAAAGCTAAAAATAATATGCAGTCCTGTTGGAGATTCTTTAAAATCAGGATCTACAACTATTTTTCCGGAAATGAGTTTAATCATATTTACTACCTGACTTAATCCGTTAAGGATTTCTTCGTTTATAAATTTTGATCTTCGATGACCTAAATGTATGAAGTCCTCTAAGTCTTCCAGCTTTTGCTTTTCAAATACCTGGAATGGATCACATTTTATACTCATTTTGAAAAGTACCTCAGTCTGGTGATTTGACTTTTGTGGCAACTGTTCAACCTCTAGCAGCAATTTTTCTGTTTCTAGGTTTCTTGCCCCAAATTGAATGAACCAATACACTACTGATTTAAGCTGACTGAAATGCCCGCGAAGTACAGAGTCCTGAATGTTCTTAAAGTTAGCAGGAAGTAAAACTTTATTCTTGTTTTCGAGTATGGGTTTAAGTTTTGTCATTAAGGCATTGATGGCACTTTCTAATTCGAAATCCTTAAATGAGGGGGCGCTAGAAGAAATATTCGCAGTATAAGAGTTATTGATGAGTCTTAAAATATGTTCCATATGTGAAATAGTTTCTAATATTGGATTTACCTGATGCTTGATTTCTTCTTGCAAGTTAGTTATTCTATTCAAAATATCCTCTAGTACCATAAAATTATCTTCGAATGCCTCGAGAAGTTTTCTTTTTTCCTCAAACAAATGGTCATAGGACTTTTTTAATTCTTCATGCTGATCATTTAAGCTTACTCTTCTTATGACCTCAAAAGCTAGCTTATCTATATTTTGATGTATACCGACTATTCTTTTAATGTTGCCTTTTTCAGAACTACTTACAATTTTTGCTTTGCTTAAAATATGCTTATAGCTCCCATCTTCACACTTTAACCTGAAGTTTGATTCATAGTAATTTCGGGCACCTGATAGAAAACTTCTAAAATCATTTATTGCTCTTTGTTTATCATCGGGGTGCAGAATATTTTCCCAGACTGTTGTTGTCTCTTCCTCGAAATCATCTTGAGAATATCCTAGCATCTGCTTCCAGATAGGTGAATGATATTCCCGCTTTTTTGTCCACTCCCAAATGCCTATTTCAGCAATTTTGATGGCCTCAATTAGCCTTTTGTGGTCTTTCTTGCTTTTTTCAGAGTCCAGATTGATTTCTGGATTCTCGATCGGAATCTTATTTTTAATATCTGAAATTAAGGTAATTATCCTTAATTCAATATCATTTTGACCAAGATTATAATCTTCTCTATTTATTATTCCAGCTGTAAAGTTATCTCTTAACCGCTTTATTCTAGACTTTAACAATACGGCAAGATTATACTCGTTTTTGAGTTTATCGCTTCCAGTAATTTGATGAATTAACTCGTCTGCAGCCTCCGGAATTCTTCCGGCAGCGAGGAGAGCTTGTATTTTCTCAAAGTCAATCATTAGACTATAAGTTTGGGATAAAGTTTTTTGAAAAAAAGATATCTGTTCAGGGCTTTCGGTAGCGTGTTAAAATACATTATTAGAAAGCTCATCAACTTTACCCTGCCCGGATAAAATGAGGGGAGCCTAACCAATCTTTTCCTGTCCACATCCAAGCTCTGAGGGGGGAGCTCAAATCATAATTTTTTTAACACAGCAAGTTTTCTTTTTTGTAAATTTATAAATGTTATTCGTTCAAATACAGCGAAAGGGAAGTTTTTTTTGATTATTTGTTAAAAAAATATGAAATGTAATATTATGATTTGTAAAATATATTTGAACGTTCTTTCAAAGGTACGTCAGTAATCTGCGGCTCTGATCTACACAAAAGACCACTACTCCACACCCAGGAATAAGCTCACTTCCCGCCACCATATCCAGCTATAATATTCTTTCGTTTGGATAATGCGGTAGCCAGTTACAGGCCTGGATAAAATATGGTAGGTGGATTCAGTAGGATTAACACCTGCCCATCTGTTATTAGCATGCCCACTATCAATCTCCTGCCTCGAAATGCCTGTTTCCATCATTTCAATTTCCCATTTTTTTACTAATCGGTTGCGGCTCAGATAGTCGTGAGTACCGACCACACTGAAGTAAGCGAAAAGTAATAAACCGGGTAGGCTCCAGCAGAAAGTGGCCTTGTCAATTTTTTTGATGGATTTGAAAAATAAATGAAGTATCAGCATAAATGGTAAAAGGGTATAGCGGTCAAAAAAAGATAGAATAGTACTGGACAAACAGTAAAGTACTCCGATAAGGATTACAAATAAATTGCTGTTATCCAGCCGGGTAATTTTTGCCAAAACAATTAAGAGTAGCGTACCATTGACCTGACAAAGCCAACCCAAAAGAACCATACCGTATTGCGAAATTCTTCTTACCGGAACCATTCCCAGTTGTTTATTATCGTACAGCAGCTCGGGGCCCAGCCCAAGATTGTAAAAGATATTTCCTCCAAATGGAAAAACTCTGCCTAAAGAAAAATAGGCCAGCAAGCTAATAATCAGGTTGGAAAGCATTACCAGGCCAAGGATAAGGCCGTATTTGCTGATAACCTTCTTAAACTGCATTGCAATAAGGTAAGACAGTGGCAGCGTGAAGAACCCTACATAGTAGAGTATCATCAGCAACCTGACTCCCAGATCAAACAGGAACTGAAAAGGGCTGTTCTGTATTTTGCCAGCGGCATTAGGGGCCACTGAAATATAATTAGCTTCAACACCCAACCAAGGTTTTAGCCATAATTCCGTCCAGCTATAGGTAGTAATTCCGAAGAAGAACCAGAGCCAATTAGAGGGAAAATAGTTGTTGTTTCTTGCCTTTTGAATAATCGCTACTAATTCAAAGCTAACGAGTATCAGTATACCTTGCTGTCGTACAAAGAATGCCAGCACGCTGAAAATCGCCGCCAGTACTTTCAGATAAGTTTTGCTAAGGTCAAAAAACCTGGAATAAAAAAAGATACTCAGTAATGCAAAAAATAAAAAAGGCACATCACTCATAAATGAAAAACTCAAAACATAGAAAAGCGGATTAAAGGCCAAAAGGCCGGCTGATAGCAGTGCCAAAACAACAGTCCCCGCTTTTTTATGAAAAAAATATGCGGTCGTAACGGTGAAAATTCCCAAAACTAGCGTAGAGAGCCGCAAAAAGTAAAAGGAGAATCCACCAGTTATCTGGCAAAAAAGATAGCCCCATACCACCTGAGAAAAAATATTTGGAGCAATTTCTGAATTCATTTCATAGCTGCCATTCTGCAGTAGCGTCTTGACCGGGAAGGCATACTGCCAGTCGTCATTAAGTGGAAAATCGCCGCCGGGATTTACCAGGTAGGCGCTGATTATCCAGGTTAAGAGTAGCGCTATTATGGGAGGTAATGACTGCTGCAACTTATTTATTTTTTTTCGTTAGCATTATCTTCATCATTTCCAAAGCCCGGTACCTAGCTTTATACACCCGGTAATAAGGGCGCATTTCTCCTCCAAAGGTTCTAAAGAACTGCTCTACGCCCGGCATAACACTGCCTTCAAAGTCAAATTGCCGCTTTGTATGCTTTAGGTCTTTTAAGGCTTGCCAGATCAGTAAAGGTACAGCGCCAGAATGACTGTGTAGCTTGCGACCGGTAGCCAGCAAATAAGCATAATTTTGATCAAAAGCCAGAAAAATGGCAGCTTCTGGCTCATCGGTACGCGCATTTTTAGCAAAATAAAATTTTATACTTTGTCTTTCTAACAGTTCTTTAGCTACTCGCTGCAGCAATACTTTGCTGTAGGGCACCGGGATAGACCGCCGTTGAAAGGCAAGCTGGTTAATTTCGTAGAAAAGCGCTGGATCATGTGTGGAAACAATCCGGTAAATGGATTCCGCTATGCGAATCTTATTGCGCAGGGCTGGTCTGAACTGCTCGAACAGAGCGGTTTCCTCACTTAAGTCACTTAGTACAAATGTGTAAAAGGTGCTCTGCCTGAAATTATTCCAGTAAAAAGGTAGCCAGTTTTGGTTTTCTATGCGCCAACACTGCTGAAAGAAAAAAAAGCCTGGTAGCTCATCTATCAATTGGAGTAAGGCTCTTTTCTCAAAGGCATATCGCTGTGGCTTTTTTTGCTGTTGATCGGGGTACACCAAATAAGGGCCCAGGTACGGAGTTAACGGGGGCATGGCCGACCAGCTAAAGCCCCATTTTTCACCCTTCTGGTAGGGTAGGGCGGCTGTTATCTTTTTGTCGTTCATAGCAAGAGCTACTTCCCAGCCTGCTTCCCCGCATACCGTATCCAGCCACCAGGGTTGATGGAACAACGGAAGCGGAGAATGGCTTCTCGCAAATGCCCGGTATAAATCCTTTGAATTAGACATTGATTTTATATTTTTCAAAACACCACCACCCCAGTAAGATCCACAGATGACGAAAGTTCAGTAGGTCCATATTGATCATTTCTATTGCAAATAGAAGAAGGCAAGCATTGAGGGCCAGGAGCCTGGGAGACCCATCAGAAGAGGTTTTGGAAAATGAATGTGCTATAGAAAATACAAAAATGCCTAGAGCTAACAATCCCGGAATGCCCAACTCTGCAAACGCTCCCCAAATCGTAGAATGAGGATCATAATCTGGGAGCCTGGCCGGGTAAGCGCCCGTTTCTTTGGCCGATCCTAAAAATTCATTAAACCTGCCCGGGCCCAGGCCCGCCAACGGATGGGTAGAACCGGCCTGAAAGGCTAGTTCCTTTAGCTTGAGATAAGTCGTTTCGTTGAGTTGTAAATAGTCATTTTCCCATACTACCTCTCCAGAAACATAAGATTCGCTATCTATTGTCCCTGCTTTGGAAGGAAGGTAATGAGTAAAAAATAGGAAAAGGATGGTACTGATTAGGAAAAAGAGCGCAGCCGCCCTTTGCAGCCTCTTTGACGCTTTCCTTTGAGCAAGTATCCAAAAAGCAAGTGGAACGATAATAAGCAGTGATTTGGAGTACGTAAGCGCTATACCACTGAGGATAAATAAGGAGTTAAACTTATTTTTTACTACCAAACTCAAGAAAAGGGAACATGCCATTAAATTGGCCAGTAAGTTGGCGCTGGGCATAAAGGCCTGTATCCGCAGCACATCACCCAGATAAGGAATCTTTTTAGGTTCTGTCAAATGCATAAGCCCCGGAACGTCCATCCAAAGCAATATGAAAATAAGCCAGTTCAGAGCAGCCAACAGTACTCCCAATGCTATGAAAGTTTTTTGGAGTAAAAAACCGCTTGTTTCTTTTTTGAAAAGTAACTCCTGAATGAATAAAAAACTGACGGCCAAGTACAGCAGTCCGGCCAATTCCAGCAGCGGTCTGGCAGAAAAATGATACAACGAAGAAAATAATACCACCGATAAATAGCCAACTACTGGCCATATCAACCTCTTTTCTTTCCACAAATCCCGGGCCTGCCTTTTATACTTAAACCAATAAAGAAAAAGCAATAGCACAAACAAGATTTCCGTCCACTGAAGCTTCGTCCCCAAAAATGGAGAATGCAGCAAGTGGGTAAAGCCTAGTGATAATATCCAAAATTGAGATAGTCGCTGCATACTACCTCAGGATGACAATTTTGCCAAAATCATTCTTAAAGTATTTATCGGCTTCAGTTTCGTATCGTTTTAAAGCTTCCTGGTTGTCATCTCTGGCAATCACCCTGTAAAGGTAAACTCCATTCGCCAACCGATCACCGTAATCATCTGTACCATCCCAAATATAGTCGGAACGGTGAGTGCCTACTCTCATAGGTCCAAATTCGGCCTGGGTGATCTCCTTGACAATTCTGCCGGAAACGGTCATAATCTGTATCTTGAAATCTGAAGGCTCCTTGTCTCCGGTCAGCGTATAAACAAATTGGCAGCTGGTGGTAAATGGATTGGGATAGGGCAAGATATTAGACAGGCTGCTTTCCGGGATAACCTTAAAAGCTTTCCGGTAATCAGTACCCCCTCCAACATTACCGCTGGCATCAATAGCGCGGATCCGTATTTTATAAATTCCTTCCTGTGCCAAATCTGGTTGTAGTTCTATCCGGGCCCTGTTCTTGCCATCAGCAGTAGCCGGAAAGAACTGAATATCCGGCGAGGCGATAGATATTTCACGCTGCGTTCCATCGGGCTGTTCCAGCCAGATTCGAAAACTGGAGGAGTCACTCAGCGGTAAGAATTCATTATCATCCAGTAAGGATATATTGATTAGTGGCCGGGCAGATACCAGCTCACCATCCAGAATGCGGCGTCCATCAAAAGTGACATCCAAAATGGGGTTTTCGATGTCTTTGACAATCGTAAAGTCCAGTAAGCCCAGGTTGTTACTGTAGTTTTGTTCCTGAATGGTTTGTTCCGGGTTGAGCTCGACAATAAGGTTTTGATTGCCGCTCAGGTTTTTGGTATCCAGTAGGAATTCAAAGGAACGTAGGGTATCGGAGGCGATCGGTGCCAGAAGCTGCAAAAATTCTCTGGTCTGATTATTTTCTGATTGTAAGGTCAGCTTTAATGGCAGGCTGTCTTGCAAGCCAGCGTGGAAATTCGCCACAGTGGCCTTCAGCCGAAGCTGATCACCCTGCTGTAAGGTATCAGAATAAAAATTGAAGGCACTTCCCGGCGTCAGTACAAGATCGGGAAACGGTTCGTAGGCAACTCGCCAGTAATTTAGCGGCTCGTAGTCGAAAGCTATCGTATCGAGGTTCTGGTACTGAAGTTGTAGATAAGGATATGTATTCGCATCAATAGCGCTTAGTTCTATACCAGAGCGGCTAACATCCCTAAATAGGGTGTCCTTACTTTGCAAGGAGGCATCCCAGCCCCATATCTGTAATTTTTGCTCCTCCCGGTCATCAGAAGGTGCAGAAGGCTGCCAGGATAGCGCCTCCCAGGCCCTGGCCGGGCCAATTAGCGGGGAAGTCATCGCTCCGCTACTGCCGAGGTTGGGTACGCTGAATGTTATGCTGGCCACATCATTCCTGTTGCTGGCTAGCGCTTCGCTTAGGGCAGTATTATTTTTTCGAAAAGCAAAAGCGTATGGTAAACTACTGTTTTGAGCTAATGCTCTGACTTGAGTAGCCCCCTGGGCTTCCAGTACCTGAAAAAGGTTTCTGCCAAAAGTTGTGGAGTCCACTGCCCAGTTTTCAGCACCAAGGTCATTACCGCCGCGATGGAAGGTGATGAGGAGAGCATAGTGGTCTTCAGGAATACCTTCTTCAATAAAGGCGGCAATACTATCTCGCTCAGCGGGCTCGTCTATGGCAAAAACAAAAGCATTGGCATTGGCCCCTCCAAATGCGGAGGCCCCATAATTTTTAAGGCTGGAGCCTCGCCGGGTTGCTATTTGTCCATTGATGGGATCAAAAACAGCAATGGCAATATGTCGCTGACCAAGCCTTCCTCCCAGAGGCGCTCTGAATACCCGCCGATTATTGTACAAATACCTGGAAAGCGCATCGTTGGCCCCCGAAAAGCTCATGGCTTCCCCGATCACATCGAATGCGGTAGTAGAAAATCGGAAAGTCTGCCGATTACCTACGGTTTCCAGGTTGTTGGTATTATTATCATCAAATTGTTCAAAATCAGATTGATTCCAGCCTTTTGAATTTTGTTGTGGTAGGTAAGCAAAAGAAAATACCTGCCAGGGGCTGTTTTCTAGCGTAACTGGGTCTGTTTCTCTGACGCGCCAGTAATAAACCTGGCCAGGCTGAAAGTCAATATCCCGGGGCCGCCACTTGATAAGGCCGACTTCAGAACCTACCTGGTAATTGACCAACCGGCCGGAGTTGAAAGTGGCTGTAGTATCCAGCTCGAAATTGAATAAACGCTCTTTTTCCCTTAAACCAAAAGTAGAGACTATCAATTCAGGATCACTACTAACCATACCATAATCCTGAGGAGCGATCAGCGTTACTTCACTTCTTTGAACAAAAAAGCTGAGCTCCCTGCGGCCCGATGGGGTTCGTAATTCGTTATTTTGCTCGGCGGGCCCGGCCGGGAGTTCCCGGATAGTATTGTTAATATCTAGCTGGATCGCTATTTTATTCTCTCCCTCTACATTTTCTGTGCCTACCGCTAGGGTATATACCATCTTTTTTCGGCTACCCTGCATAAAAATGGTGTCCATCAGACTTTCCCGGCGACCATCTGCAAAGGTCCGGTTGATTTGAAGTGCAAAAGTGTCAGATTGAGTAAAGCCGATATTGGCAATGTCAAATCTTACGGTGATCGAGTCTGTCTGGGTTGTGATAATATTCGGCTGAATATCCAGTGATGCCAGGTCAATCAGGTAATCTGGCCCCTTGTATTTATGTAGTTTGGCTGCCGGATCACCATGAAAAGACATTTGTTCTACCAGTGAGGTGATTCCCAGGTTAGTGGCCCCCTCAAAATCACTCCGCATGGCTTTCATTATATCCCCTATTCCGGCATCGTATAAGTCGTTGCCGGCGTAGCGATAAAAAGCAGAGCTAAGCCGCTCAAGCGCATATGGATAGGCATATCCTCCGGAGGCAATATAGGCAATGCCCCCACGGTTGGGAGTCAGCACAAAATCTTCGCTCAGGCTATTCTGCTGGTCAAAAAGGTAACCAGTAAGGCAGCCTAGTGAAAAAATTAGCGGATAGCGTTCTGTATTGTCAAAAAGCATAGGGTTGTCCAAACCGAAATCTGTATTGGTAACACCACCGTGGCCCAGGTATGATTTGATAGCTACGCCTTCATTCAAAGCAGTAATAACCTGCTCTGAAGTTGTAGTGAGAACAGCTTCGTTACTGGCTTTTTCTACATTTTGTACCGTTGCCCCCATTCCATTATCTCTGGCCACTGCCGCCATACGGTTAAGGTAAAATTTAAAACTTTCCTGTTCCTGACTGTTTTTTCCGCCGATAATATGTAAAAACCGCTTGCGCCAGGCGTGATTCTCCAGCGTCCTTTCCTCGTCAAAAGAGCGTTCGTGCTTCCTGACTTTATCGAGATAAAAACGGACCTGCTCGGGCCGGTCAGCAGCCAAGCGGCCATGAGCAAATAGTGGCGTCACTTTATTGAAAGGGGTAAATAGTAAATTATCCGAACCTCTAAAGCCATAGGTGGGAACATAATGGTTCTGGGCTTTATTTTCCAAATTTCTCCTAATGTCAAAGAAATTATAACCGTGACCAATAATGAAGATATACTGTAACTTAGGCCAGTTTTCAGTAGCCTGCAAGCTGAAATTTTTTATGGAAAAGGGATGATTACGCACACCATAGGCAAACTGATCGTACAATTCTTCTATGTTGATCAGGGCTACATCATAATTACCTCCTGCTGCCGAAGAACGATAATCCACATACTCTTGCACAGGGTTGAGTCCATCCTGGTCTTGGTACAGGCCTGGATGAGAAATAATCAGATAACTGGCAGTATTGCTGGTCCAGTCCCTGAAATTATATTTTTCCAAATTATCAACTTCTTTTAAGCCAGATAACATATTGACTAAAATAAACCTGCTGGTATCCTGAAGCTGTGGCCAGGCCAACTGTATCTTTTCCTCCTCAACCACTCCTTCTAAAAAGCGGCGTTCATCAAGATTGAAGGCAAGGATGTTGCCGCCGGTGAGGTCAAAATTTTCTATTTCACTGACTCTAACCGGGCCCGGCGTAAGTTGAAATTCATAATAGGCCTCTCTGCTAAGTTGAAAGGCCCTGGGATAAGTCAGGGCTGCAAAAGACATGGAATAGTAGTTGGCATACCCGCCAATTCCCGTGAAGGATAAGCGGTTGTCAGATTGCAACAGCGCCCCGGGAACTTCTATTTTAATACGCTGCTGCGTCCTGGCCGGAATGCGCTGACTGAATAGTTCAGTCTCATTAAATTGTAGGCCCAGGTTGTTCTGGGGTTGCCCCACCGCTACTGCGTTGAGCTCCAGTTGCCCATTTATTGTGGTTTCCTGAAAAGGGGAGATAGACCATTCCACCGGATTAGGCCTGAAGTTGGTGCCAAAGCCGTTGCCGGGATCAAATTCTGAAGAAAAAACTAAATTCTGAGCATCATACCTAAGGAACACATTGCTATTGGTGAATACCGCCGTCTCGGTTTTTAAGTGCCAGCGCTGCTGAGGTTCCGATCCCTCGATCCTGTTTTCTTGTTGTAAATAAGCGGGAGAATTGGCATTAGAAGCACTGGTCCAGGTCAGGTAGTAAATTGAAGTATCGGTTGTCAAACCGTAGTGTGGATTGAAAGCTTCCTGGTTCTCGTACAGGTATTTATCGAGTTGATTAGTATTTTTTTCTCCATAAAAAACAATAAAAGAACCGTTTGAAAAAGCAGTCTGATCCGAATAATAAAGCGGTTGTAGTTCGCCCATATGAAAGAGCTGTAGTTGTTGTGGGGTAATTTGATCGATGGGAACATCAGCGGCTCTCAGCTGTTCCGGGCTTAGTCGATAAAGGCCATCTTGCGCTACCTTTATTTTCAGATATAGTTTTTCAAAATCAATCCACTCATTACCATAGAGCAGATTGCCATCTTTGATGATTTGAGCGGTCAGGGAAATCCCCCAAAGTAATAGTAATAAAAGGGAATAAAGCTTCTTCATTCTTATTGGGTTATGATCAAAAGCGATTACGCAGCCGTAAAAATATTAATTTGGCGGGTCAGTCTCAATGCTGAGAGGAATAATCTGATGGAAACTGTTTTTAATCCCTTTGAAACAGGTTGAAAAGCTAAAATATTTCACATAAAGCCTGAAATGGCATAACTTAACGAAAAAAATAAGTATGTTTTTTCCAATTGGAGACGATCAAATAAAAGGAGGATACCATCCGGTATTCAGTTATGGCTTAATATTTGTCAATGTAGCTGTTTTTGTAATTGAATTTTACGTATTGCAGGCACCTGCTGAGATAACGATGGCCTTTGGTTCTATTCCTGCCGAGACCTTGCGAGGAGAGAAACTCTACACGCTTTTTACGAGTATGTTTTTGCACGGCGACTTTTGGCATTTAGCCTTCAATATGCTCTTTCTCTGGATCTTTGCCGATAACATTGAAGCAGTTATTAGTAGTCGGCGGTTTATCCTGTTTTATATTATTGGAGGCCTGGCGGCTCACGCGGCTCATATTTATTTCAACCCCGGAAGTACCGTGCCCACCGTAGGAGCCAGTGGAGCGATAGCGGCAGTAATGGGAGCTTACATGGTTATGTTTCCGCGTTCCCGGGTTAGGGTCTTGTTTATCGTTTTTCCGATCCAGGTACCGGCATTTTTGTTTTTGGGTTTTTGGGCTTGGGGGCAATGGGTCAGTGGCCAACAATCACTGGAGGTGATCAATAACGGTGGCGGCGGCGTCGCTTACTGGGCTCATATTGGGGGCTTTGTGTATGGAGTTCTTGCTGGCTTTTATTATCGGGTAGCCTATCCAGTAGAGTATGTTCGGGATTATGAGTAGCCCAAAAGTAGAACCTGATAAAACTGGCCCGCTTAATACCGGGGAATTCTTCAAAAAATCACTAGTTTTGCAACTCTTTTGGTACAAAAAGCGGTTACAAGGCTAAGTTGCTCGTCAAGGGAGCCAGGCATCGATGCATTGATACTCCTCTGGCGTAAACGGCAACTCACCCATACCGTTTACATTTGGCATAAAACAACGACTCATGGCTAGTGAATTATTCGATAAGGTAAAACAGATCATCACTGAAATAGAGGCCACATCACCTGCTGATACCGAAGCACTGGAAGCGTTCCGGTTAAAATATTTGGGAGGAAAAAACATCATTAAGCCTCTGATGGGGGAAATTCGAAATATTCCCAACGAGCAAAAGAAAGACTACGGGCAGTTGATCAATCAGGCCAAGCAGACGGCAGAGGCGAAGTACGAATCCTTAAAGGTAGACCTTGAGGCTGCCCGGGAGGAGCAGTCAGCCGCCAACCTAGACCTCACAGCTCCCGGTGAGCCTTTGGAGCTCGGAGCCCGCCATCCGGTAACGCTCACCATGAATCGCATTATCAGAATCTTTGAGCGTATCGGCTTTATCGTAGAAGAAGAACGTGAAATAGAGGATGACTGGCACAATTTCTCAGCTATGAATACACCAGACGATCACCCCGCAAGAGATATGCAGGACACTTTCTACTTGAAAGATAGTACCAAAATGCTCCTGCGTACGCATACTTCGTCTGTACAGGCCAGAGTAATGACCTCGCAACAACCACCCATTAGAATTATCGCTCCCGGGCGGGTATACCGCAATGAGACCATCTCGGCCCGCTCTCACTGTCAATTCCATCAGGTGGAAGGCCTTTATATTGATGAGCAGGTGTCCTTTGCCGATATGAAGCAAACATTGCTGTATTATGCACGCGAAATGTACGGCGCAGATACGCGCATCCGTCTTCGGCCTTCCTATTTCCCATTTACGGAACCCAGCGCAGAAATGGACGTCTACTGGGGGTTGAAAGACGAAGTGGATTACAGAATCACTAAAGGAACCGGCTGGCTGGAAATTCTGGGTTGTGGCATGGTCGATCCGCAGGTGCTAATCAATTGTGGGATAGATCCGGAAAAATACAGCGGTTTTGCCTTCGGTATGGGGATAGAACGTCAGGCTATGCTCAACTATCGCATTTCTGACATCCGTTTGCTGTTCGAAAATGATATTCGATTCTTGAGTCAGTTTAAGAGTGTTATCTAAGAAGCTGTTTGAATTTGGTTTTTGAAACCTGTTAGGGTGGGTTTTGCGACTAATTGAGGCGC
>CAZVOD010000080.1:0-21851 GCA_964628385.1 uncultured Saprospiraceae bacterium | reverse complement strand
AATCCTAACTCATTGGGTTGCCGAAGGCCCACTTCTTGTGTTTTACTGCTTGAATTCTCATCATACCAGGCCACTGTTTTTGGTTCATCACTTCCTGCATAGCGATAGCCTTTCGATTGATTCCCTCCCCGGGCTGCATACTCCCATTCTGCCTCGGTAGGCAAGCGAAAGCCATTGGCGCCTTCATTTATGCTTACCAGCCATTTAATATTATCAAATTTATAATTGTTGTTTGGGTCTTTTTGCGTTTTATCAATGCTGTAGTAAGCTGTTAAACCGGCTTGTTCGCTCAACCAATTGCAGTATTCAATGGCATCGTACCAACTCACATTGATTACAGGTCGTTTTTTTCGACCCCAACCTTGATCACTTGGCTTATCTCTCTGGGTAGCGCTACAAAACGCATCGTATTGTTCTAAAGTTACTTCTGTTTGGCTCATGCGAAAATCGCTTAATGTCACCTCATGAACAGGCAGTTCACGATCTTCTCCTTTGCCTTTTTGACGTCCCATTTTGAAAGTGCTGCCCTTTACATCAATCATTTTTGGGGTTGGAAAACTCAACGTATCCAATCGAGCTTGTAGGTCAGATAAAGGCTCTCTCGCTATCGCTGTATCTTGGAAAGTTGGAAGACTGCGATCCACCACAAAGACCAATAGCACCAGACCTAATAGTCCACCACCTATTTGTATTATTCTCTTTTTATTAGGGCCGGACTGTAAAGGCTTTATTTCTGGTTGGATCTCTTTTGGTTTTGTTGGTTTTTCCGCTGGCTTTCTTGTAGTATTTTTTTCTTTTTCTTCTAGAAAATCAGGAGCATAGGTTTTACCATAGCTACTACTTTTTAGCTGCCTTCTTTCGGCGGCCTGCGCACTGTATTTCCCATTGGAGAAATTGAGTAAATACTTGGTGTAACTGCTAAAATCATCAAAGCGCTCTGCCTCTTTCCATGCTTCGAGATCTCTAATATCATCTATTGCCTTTAGTGCTTGCTGAATATATTTCCCATTGGGAAAAGCCATTAAATAAGCTTCGTAGGCTTTTTTACTATTTTCATCTAAACTATCCTTCCAAAATGCATCTTCTTTGGCCTCGGCATCTTTTTGATAAAGTAATTTCAATTCTTTTTCCGCCTTGGCTTTATATTTACCGTTGGGAAATTGCGCTAAATAAGTCTCATAAGCTGCAATAGAGTGCTTTGCTTCTGCATCTGCCCAGATGCCTTCTTCTTTATCCTGCCGCGTAAATACGTATTGCCCATTTTGATCTCCTGCAAAGCGCAAAGGACCAGCTATGGGCATTTGTTGGTCTTTGCTGCGGGTAAGGGTAGTCACCTTATCTGCCAATTTCCCAATATTCAATTTTGAATCCGCGTTTCGCTTTAACACCTGAAGAATACTTTGGGTAAAAGGACTATTCTGACCTGGCTTCCCATCTGATACCATTTCATTGGAGCGACCAGAACATAAAATCCAACGAGAACGATATCGCTCGTACTCTTGCATGGCCAGGTTATCGTCTCCTGTTTTGGCATCCAGCAAAGACCCGGAAAAGCAAGCATCGGCTATCAGTAAGGTATGTCGGGAATTGATGTCTTCCACGTATTCTAAAACGGTGTTATTTCTGATGAACTGTGCAGTCTTTCCTTTTTGGGCATCTATAGGAACCCAGAAGCCTCGATCAGACCTTTTTTTCAGCAATCCATGCCCGGAGAAATAGATGATCAATTTATCATCTGGCCCTACCTTTTCGCTCAATTCATCCAGTTCGTGAATGATATTTTCTCGAGTAGCTTCCTCGTTTCTTAACAATCTTACATTTTCACTATCTACATCGTATTGCTCGATCAGAATAGCTGCTATATCCAGCACATCCTTCACTGCATTATTTAAAGGTCGGAAATGGACATATTCGTTAATGCCTATTCCCAGGAAGTAGGATTTTCCTATAGGAGTAGCCTGATTGCTATCTTTTCGTCCAAAACCACGTTGTAAATCCTGATCTGACATAAAAAGGCTGAGGTTAAAATTAAGTCTATTTTCTATCCACATGCTGACCCTAATGGATCAGTTTAATAGTCATCATACATTTTATAACACAACCCTAGAAACAGCTACTAAAGTAGAAAATATTTTGAAAATGGCTCAATGAAAGGCCTGGTTTAATAAAACTAAAGTAATCTTAAACTACATGAATACATTTCCCGTTCATATCTATTGATAGTCGAGCTAATAAAAAATTTTTTGCTATTTTACGGTTTTTATTAATTTAAAAATAACCATGTTATTCTCAATAGGCAACAGAGTGCGGTTTAAGAATACCAGTGATGAGGGCGTGGTCACCCAAATGATTGATGGTGACATGATCATGGTGTTGCTAGATGAGGATGACGTAGAAATCCCTGCTTTCATTGATGATCTGGAGCGGGCAGAAGGAAATAGCCATAAGCCGCCTGTAAAAGCCAAGATTGTACGGGGGAAAAGAGCCAGGGAAATAACGCCTCCCGACCGGGAGCCCGCCCAGCAGCAGTATGCCATCATTAAGTCTAAAGGCTTGCAATTGGCTTTTGATCCTATCCTGAAGTATGATGCGCTAGCCGAGAAGTTCAAAATGTACCTGATCAACGATACGAGGCACGAAGCGCTTTTTACATTGACGCTGAAGCTGAGCGGCCGAATAGTAGAACGCTACAACGGCAAGATCAACGCCATGTCGGTGTATGAGGTAGGCGATTTGCTGTTTGATCAGTTGAATGACTCGCCTTTGTTTGAGGTGGAATGCTGGCGGGTGACTACGGCAGGTACCGAAGGCCGTTTGCACAAAACCCTGCGCATCAAGCCCAAGCAATTTTTCAAAAAAATATCTACCGCGCCACTGCTAAACAAACCGGTGCATTTGTTTAAGGTGTTTGAACAACTAACCAAAGAGGAGGCCAAAAAGCAGGAGGAAGACCTGGCCAGCTACACCAAGCGCAATGCCCGTACGACCTTCCACCAAGAAGACCTCGGCGATTACTACAAGGTAGATATCCTGGAAATTGCGGAATTCAAAACGGAAATGGATCTGCATATCGAGCGCCTGGTACCGCATCACCAAAAGCTGAATACCAAAGAAATTTTATCGACTCAGTTGTTTCATTTTGAGCAATACCTGGCGAAAGCTATCCGCCTGGGTATAGAGCGGGTGTACATTATCCACGGTGTGGGAAAAGGAACCCTCAAAAATGAGATCGCCAATATTCTCAAGCAAAACGATCAGGTAGTGAGCTTCAAAAATGAATACCATCCCAAATATGGCTACGGAGCTACGGAAGTCAACCTTTAAAAGCTAGGAATGCCCAGCCTACTATTCCAACAAAGTTAGCAATTCTTTCAGGCCGCTTACGCGGTAATCGATACGGATTTGGCCGGCTAATTTTCTGAGGCGATGGTATTCGTCTTCTTTGCCACGCACCCAGACCGTTTTCATCCCTAAATTTTCACCAAATTGAATATCTGTAATGGAATCGCCTACCATGATAGCCTTTTGGAATTCAATTTCGGGGAATTCTTTTTGGGCCCAATGTCCCATATCCGGCTGAGGTTTGCGGCAGTTGTTATCGGCATCGTTGAGAGTAGTGCAGGCGTAAACAGCGTCAATTCGCCCATCGGCCTGTTGGATCTGCTCCACCATAGTGCGGTGGATGGCATCCAGGGCTTCCCGGGTCATCAGGCCTTTGCCTACGCCCTGCTGGTTAGTTACTACCACTATTTTTCCAAAACGATTATTGAAAGCAGCGATAGCTTCCAGCACACCCTCCAGAAATTTAAAGTCTTCCCAGCGTTTCACATAATCGCCTTTCCAGCGGTGGTTGATGACGCCATCCCGATCGAGGAAAAGCGTCCAGGTTTTGTCGACTTGAATCACAGAATTGACTGTTTATTTATAGTTTACGAGTATGTATCGTCCGTCACCTTGCAATGGAAGTTCTTGCTGTACATTGCAAAGCTGTTGATTAATCCTTCAACTCCATTTTCAAAACTACCTTTTAGGACTTTTGATACTCCTTTGTGAAAAAGAAAAATCAACAAACTAAAATGGGGAGAAAGGAGCGTTTCATCAACGAAGCTATTTTCGATCTAAAAATTCTGTTTGCGCGCGATCGTAATCCACCGGAATTCCAATATCGATGAAATAGCCTTCCGAGATAAACCCGTAGAAGGCCTTTTCGGCTACATATTTTTCCAGTACTTCTTTTTCAAAAGAAAATTGCCGGGGCAGTCCCAGTTGTTTGGCCCAGCCTACATTAAAGGTATAAACCCCGCCGTTGATCAGGCCGGCTTCGCGAAATCGTTTTTCCTCAAACTTACTGATGCGTTCTGTTATCTCCATTTCTACCACCCCGTATCGATCAAAATTAGTCATAGGCTTTAGGGCAAGCACCATCTCGGCCTGCCTTTTGTATTTGAATCGGCCCATGGCCTGAATATCCACTTCAAATAAAGAATCGCCGTTTAGCACCACTACATCCTCATTTTCACAAAATGAAAAAGCATCCCAGATGGCGCCACCTGTACCCAGCGGTTGATCTTCAACAGCGTAATGCAGGTAGAGCTCTTTGTATCGATTTCCAAAATACTTAACAATCACTTCGTGTTTGTACCCCACAGAGAGAATAGCTTTGGTGATCCCATTGAGCTTGGCATAATGCAATAGGTATTCCAGGAAGGGTTTTCCCGCTACCGGCGCCATGGGTTTAGGCACATCAGCAACAACAGATTGCAGGCGAGTTCCAAAGCCTCCGGCAAGAATAATGGCAGTGTTAATCATGTTGTTTCAGACTTTTGTATTGTAGCTATTTTTTAGAATAGGGCGGCTTCTACCAATTCACAAATAATATGGCCAATAGTAATGTGTGACTCTTGTATGCGGGGCGTATCTGTAGACGGGATATTGATCAGGTGATCGCACAGGGCTTTCATCTTCCCGCCGCTGGCTCCGGTGAAGCCAACGGTGATCATCCCCTTAGCTTTGGCGACTTCCAGTGCTTTGAGGATATTTCCGGAATTACCGGAGGTAGAAATTCCAAAGATGACATCTCCCGCTCGCCCCGCGCCTCTGACGGCCCGCGAATAAATTTCGTCGTAGGAATAGTCATTGGCAACTGCCGTCAGATAAGAAGTATTCACGTGTAAAGCTTCGGCAAACAGCGGCGCCCTGTCTTTATAAAAACGGCCGGAAAATTCAGCTGCCAGATGCTGGGCATCCGCAGCAGAACCACCGTTACCACAGAAAAGCAGTTTTTTATCTACTTTAAAAGCAGCAATACAATCCTGTACTACATTCTGAACGCGCTGTAGTAGCTCCGGGTCATTGAGTATGGCTTGCTTTACGGCAATGCTTTCCGCGAGAATGTTGTTAATTCTTTTATTCATGGTTTGTTGTTGAGAAAGTAAAGGCAGAAAAATAATTGAGGATCCATTTTGCTGGCACTTTCCGCTAGTTTTTACACCTTCCAGGTTGTCAGACCGGTTGGGCAGAATGAAAAATGAAAAATTTGGCCCCCAAACGTCCTGAGTACTTCCGTGACCTGATATTTGGTATTGTTGGGGGCATAAATAATCATAAAGCCTCCTCCTCCGGCACCGGAAATTTTGCCGCCGGAAGCTCCGGCATTAACAGCAGAAGCGTATATTTCGTCTATCACCGGATTAGAAACATTGGCAGCGGTTTGTTTTTTATATTGCCAGCCATAGTCCAGGATTTGGCCAATCGTATTGAGGTTGCCGATAAGCAGTGCTTCCTTCATCATGACGGCCTGCTCTTTCAGGCGATGAGCGGCCTCCACTGAGCGATCTGATTTTTTATTAAAATTGTTGGCTTGCTGCTCGATGATCCGGGCAGAAAGGCGGCTGGTCCCGGTATAATAAAGTATGATACTGAACTCCATTTCGCTAATGTATTCCGACTTGATGCGTAATGGGTTGACAATCACCTTGTCGTCGGCGTAGAATTCCATAAAATTGAAGCCACCAAAAGTAGCGGCATATTGATCTTGCTTACCTCCGGCCATGGCCAGGTCTATTCTTTCTATTTCGTAGGCCAGGTGAGCCAGGTCGTATTCTCCCAACGGCAAGTTCATCCACTCTGCAAAGGCGCCGATGATAGCTACGGTGATGGTTGAGGAAGCTCCCATTCCGGATCCTTTGGGTGCATCCACGTAGGTTGTTAATTTGAAAGAAAGCGGTTGGTGAATAAAATCTCTGACCAGGCGGTTGTATACTCCCTTGAGGAGGTTGAGCTTACCGTCAATGGGGAGCTCTTCTGCCATATCCAGTTCCATCTGCTCGCCCAGATCTATAGCATTGAGTACTATCTTTCCGTTGTTGAGCGGTTCAATGGTAGCGTAAGCGTGTAAATTGATCGTTGCATTCAAAATAGAACCACCGTAGAGATCAGAGTAAGGGCTTACGTCCGTTCCGCCGCCGGCCAGTCCGATTCGTAAAGGTGCTTTAGCTCGTATTATCATTTTCACTGGTTTTTTAAAAGTTCTTAACCGCTTGTGTCATAGTAGACCAAGCGAAGCGCTTTTTGGCCACTCTGACCCCTGCAGACAACTGTTCGACTTTATTGCCGTCATAAAAATCGACAAGGGCATCAGCAATAGCTTTAGGGGCCACATCGACTACATATCCGGCTACGCCGTGCTCTACGATTTCTGGTAGTCCTCCCACTTTGGTGACGACCATGGGCTTTTCAAAATGATAAGCCATTTGAGAAATCCCACTTTGAGTAGCAGATTTATAGGGCTGAACTACTGCATCAGCGGCTGCAAAATAATAACGAACTTCACTATTTGGAATAAAATCGGTACGTAATTCTAATTGATTGGCAATTTTTAGCTTTTCTATAAGGGCCAGGTATCGCTCTTCGTTGGAATAATACTCTCCGGCAACTATTAGTTTGAGGTTGCGCTGCCGAATCCTATCGTCGGCCATGGCTTCCAGTAGGAGGTCCAAACCTTTATAATCTCTGATGAATCCAAAGAACAACAGGTAATGCACCTGATCATCGAGGTTTAAAAACTCCATTGCTTCGGCCCGGCTTACTATTGCCCCAAAATTATCATAAATGGGATGCGGAATGTACTTTATAGGCTTAGTGGTAGTAAATTGCTCCATATCTTTGGCTACCGAGCGAGACATGGCAATAAAAGCATCAGTAGAATCCACAAAATACTGCGCCAGCAGCTTATCCCCTACTCGCTTTTCGTGAGGAATGATGTTATCCAGAATAGAAATCCGCTTGGTATTTTTTGATTTGGAGAGCCGTAGTACCGTTCCCAGGCATGGCCCCATAAAGGGAAGCCAAAATTTGGAGATAACAATATCCGGTTTTTCTTTTCTAATCATTCGCCCCACTTTCCACCAAGAAAAGGGATTAACAGAATTGAGGACCTCTCTGATGGTTAGGTCTTTGGGAGCCGGATCCGAGGAATACTGCGTTTTTCCGGGAAATAAAAAGGAGGGATATTGTAGCGAAAACGTGTAAATAATCACTTCGTCGCCTTCCGATTGAAATTCGCGAGCCAGGCGTTCGTTAAAAGCTGCCAGCCCTCCGCGCAGTGGATAAGCCGTACCGACTATGATGATCTTTCTAGCTTTGCTTTCCAAGGTGTAGCGTTTTATTTTTTTGGAAAAATATCACTGTTAGAACGCTCCTTATGGCTCAGCTCTTTTTCAATGAGTGAGTTCGTCTTTTCGGGAGTACTTCTGATGATCATTTCAGCCAGGAAGCCAGCCAGGAACAACTGTGTTCCGATGATGATCGTCAGAATACCCAGGAAGAAGAGCGGGCGTTCAGTGATACCATATTCTTGATACAGTATCTTGGCGATACTCAAGTATACCAGGATAACGAAACCGATAAAGAAAAACAGAGTACCCAGCGTTCCAAAAAAGTGCATTGGCTTTCGGCCGAAGCGACCGATAAATGCCAGGGTGAGCAGGTCAAACATTCCGCGGGCGCGGCCCAGCCCAAATTTGGAGCTTCCGTATTTTCGGGCCTGGTGTTGAACGACTTTCTCCCCGATTTGCTTAAATCCGGCCTGTTTGGCCAGTACGGGGATATAGCGATGCAGATCACCGTATACTTCTACGCTTTTTACTACCGGCTTTTTGTAGGCTTTGAGGCCGCAGTTGAAGTCGTGCAGGTTAATCTTGGTGATATAGCGTACCAGGCCGTTGTAGACTTTGCTGGGAATCCTTTTGGAAGCCGGATCGTAGCGCTTCTTTTTCCAGCCCGAAACCAGGTCGTACCCTTCCTGGATAATCATACGGTGTAGCTCGGGGATTTCCTCCGGGCTGTCTTGTAGGTCGGCATCCATAGTGACGACCACATCCCCCTGAGCCGCGCGAAAGCCGGTATTCAGGGCTGCAGATTTACCATAATTACGCTGGAATTTTATCCCTCTGACATTTGGGTTAGTGCCCGTTAGCTGCTCAATGACGGCCCAGGAATTGTCAGAGCTGCCATCATCTACAAAGACAATCTCATAACGGAGCTTGTTTTCCTCCATTACCTTTCGGATCCAGGCTTCTAACTCGGGAAGTGATTCTTCTTCATTCAATAGCGGTACAACTATTGATACATCCATGGTATTTTTTGCTTAAGAGATTTATTAATCGACATCTTCAAAGCTGAATTCCCGGCGATAGATTAAAGCCACAACTGTCGCGATCAAAAAACCACCGATAATACTTCTGGCTATCCCCAGCACAGCTCCACCAAAAGTAATGGAATTATCTATACTTTCCAGGTCTTTGTAAGCCTGATCGTATTCATCTATACCATAAATATCTTTTGCCAGCCATTTGGTATACTCCATATTGACTTCGTTTTGCAAAACTACCAATTCGGGATCAATTACAGCAAAAAGGAGATAATAGAAGGCTGTAAAAAGCAGGGTATTTACCAAAAACACCCTAAAAGCCGTTGACAGGGCTCGTTTGTAAGGGTAAGCCTTTTCGGTAGAATCCCGTTCTTTACGACAGGCCAGGGCCATGATGCTCACCACTGCTGTCAGGGTAATCCAGTGAGTGCCGGGCCCCACCATAAATTCAGGACTTAAAAGATAAGCTATGCTATACACTGCAATGGTGATGGCTGCTGCAATAAAGCCGTATTGATACGCTATGTCTAATTTTTTCATTTTTGGTAGAGAATTTTTACAAACCTAAAAAAAGAAAGCTGTTTAAAGTGTTCAATTCACTCCAAACAGCTCACAATTTTCTATTTCCTCGTTTCAGACTTATTCGTTAAGCCAGAGAAACTACATGTCGTACGGAGGGTTCTTTTTCGTGAATGCAGCTATTATCAGGCCAAATAGGGCCCCCGAAAAAGCCGGACCTACCAGAAGGTTCAACACTAGCTGTAAACCTGGTTGGTACATCATTTTTACTATTCCCATACTTTGCTCAATTTGCTGAGCAGACATTCCCTGCTTCTCGTAGGTCTGTGCAGTACACTCCATAATGGTATCCACCATAGTAGGATCAATAATATTCATGTAAAGTACCGTAAATACTCCACCTAAAGCTCCCATAATGAGCAGGGTCATAAAGATCAGGGAAAAAGCCCGGCCAAAAGAAGCATAACCGCCCAGTTCTTCATCGCGGTGATGCTTAATAGCCATAACACCCACCACAACGTAGATGCCAATCCCCAGAAATGTAAATATGGCATTTGTACCGCTGAATCCAGCACATGGGTCTACAAGGCCCAGTACATTTCCCAATAAACTAATAGCAATTGACACCAGCCCACCGATGAGGCCATAGCGAAGGGCAGTCGGAAAGATAGACACATCCTTCGGGTCAATGTTGTTATTCGGTGCATCAAGAGTAGTCATAATATCGTCGTATTGGTTAAAAAATTAGCTTTGATCACTTCGCGTTGATTAAATTTAACATGAATTTAAGAAAGCTGGACTAATTGACAATTTTTTTTTACGAATCTCCCAAAATCCAAGACTGACGGTTGTGAAATACAGCTAGTGGCCTCCCTTTGAGTGGATGTCCGATCAGGGCTGTATTTTTTGACTTTGATTGGATATGTCGGGCTTCAAATTGCCATTCTGCTACGGGGTCAAAAACGGTAAAGTTAGCGGTTTGACCGGGCTGAATCGTAGGCTGTTCCAAATGGAAAAGTTGCCGGGGATTTTTTGACCACAAATAGTAGAGTTGGTCCAGGTCAAATCCTTTTTGTTGAAGGACGGTCCAGCTCAAGGCCAGGGCCGTTTCCAAGCTTATGGCTCCAAAAGCTGCGAAAGGGAACTCCAGTTTTTTATGTTCTTCTTCTATCGGTACATGATTGGAACTGATAAAATCAATTGTTCCATCCTTCAGGCCGGCCAGGAGAGCTTCCTGATCACTTTTGCTACGCAGTGGCGGGATGACTTTCAGATGGGTATCAAACGCCTCCAGTGCTTCATCGGACAAATAAAGGTTCAGCACCGCAACAGAGGCCGTCACTTTGAGGCCTTTTTCTTTTGCTTCTCTGACTCGAGCTACTGCTCCCGCAGTAGAAATATTAGATAGATGCAGCCTGGAATCGGCATATTCCGCCAGTTGTAAATCACGCTGCACCATCAGATCTTCGGCCATAGAAGGGATGCCCTTCATGCCCAGTGATGTACTTGTAAAGCCCTCGTGCATCTGCCCCCCCCTGGAAATGGTCTGATCATTAGGTTCGTTGATGATCAGGCCATCTATCGCTTTGATGTATTCCAGAGCGCGCAGCATCATACCACTGTGCTGAATGGAGGCTTTACCATCGGAAAATGCAACAGCCCCTGCCCGTTGCATGTCTATCATTTCGGTGAGGTCTTTGCCTTTGTTATTAACAGAGACTGCTCCGATAGGAAAAACATCAATCATCAAATCTTGTGATTGATTTTTCAAATACCTTACGGCTGATTTATTATCGACTACCGGGATGGTGCCCGGTTGGGTAAGAATTGCTGAGAAGCCACCGGCCAGAGCAGCACTCGCTACGGATTGCAAATCTTCGCGATGTTCCATACCCGGGTCACCTATTTCTGTCCCTACATCCACCAGGCCGGGTAATACAACGCCATTCTCAAAACTAAGTACTTCGGCCTCTTCATTAGATAACTGCTCCTCCACAGCTTCAATATGGCCATTATTGAGCAGCAAGTCGACTGTTTTACCATTTAGATCAGTCTGTAGATCGATAATTCTGACTTGCTTGATTAGCGTTTTCATGCTGAGTTATTCCGTAGTTTTTTAAACCTTCCAAAAGCGCAAAAGTAATATTTCTACAGCCAGAAATACAAGCGCCAGGATGAGGCATATTTTCCACAACACAATCCCCTGACTGCGTTGTTCTATTTTTGCTGTCAAAAGGGTATTATCATTGGTTTCGATGATACTCATATTGGGTCCCAATTGCTGCTCCAGCTCACTTTGCCGATAAAAGGATAAATCTGATTCTTTTCGGTTATAGTTAAAGGCCAGCGTGCCCAGTACTTCGTCGCGGTTAAGATACCAATCGTAAAAACCTGCCTTTTCTACTTGGTCATGAACAGTAAAAAACACTTTGGAACCGATGATGCGCTGCTCGGGGATAAACTCTCCGCCTTCTTCTGATTTTATCTTATAAACTAAATCAGTGGTATTGGTCTTGTGAGGGTTTTCAATAACATCATCCTGCCCGATGGTGTAAGCAATGCGGCGAGCCCTGGCTGAGCTGGTAGCCATCTTGTAAATCATTGGGATGAATATCTCTCCATTTCTGACAATATCATTGTATTCTTCTTTTAGTGGAGCCGAAGAAAAGTATAGATGCCCTTCTCCTAGCTGATATTTGGAGATCAGACTGGAGCCATCGCGATTAGAGATCAGTATTTCTTCATTCCGGCTGTTGGAGCGGCTCATTTTGAAGCTTCCTTTGGTAGTTGGCAGCTTCAGGTTGGCACTTTTATTTTCAAAGACGCCCTTAAAGATAAATTCTTCTGTATTGACTCTGACGGCTTGTTTTTCTTTTTCTTCAAAGCTGAGCATTTCATTGGCCGGTAAGCTAAGCAGAAAAGAGCGAAAGGAGTTAATGTCAGCATCCGCAGCGGGAAAGATAAGGGCATTCCCGCCATTTTGCATATAATCTTTGAGTTCAAATGCCAATCCCGATGAGATGGTTTTCACATCATTCAGGATAATCATCTGATAGTTGTTGAATAAAGAATAGTCTAGGTTTTGACTTTGGCGATTATCTACAGAAAAATAGGGAATACCGTTAAAAGCAGCGTCCAGATAGCGATTCGGCAAATTTTCATTAATGCTCAGTACGCGAATATCATCAGAGACGTAAAAAGAGAAGTAGTATTCGTCGTCAAACTGCACGGGATAATCGGTCAGGGAAAGTACGGCCTCGTGCCAGCCATTTCTCAGGACCGTAATATTGACCGTATCCTGTATACTTTGTCGGGCCGGGATGGCCAGCGTACCTACCGGCTTGGTTTGGCCTTCGTACCGCAGCGCCAGGCGCACATTTTCGGCATCATCATCGCTCAGGTTGCGCACTTTGATCACTACCGCATTGGTCTGATTCATCATTTGTACCGGTGCTTCAAACCAAGCAGAATCAATGCTGACATTCCTTTCCTGAACAGCCTGTAGTGGCAATAGATTGACTTCTACGGAGGTATCCCGGAAGTTTTCCAGGTCGGTAGTATTTTTTTGAAAATCCGAGATCAGGTAAGCGACCTTATTTTCTACTTCTTCGGTACTCAGAATACGCTCTTGCCGAGATAAGACATTGGAAGTTAACCTGGTAGCTGGCGAATAATCTATTTCATCGATCATGGTGAGTGCTTCTTCTTTGC
Organism: uncultured Saprospiraceae bacterium; assembly: GCA_964628385.1. Lineage (GTDB taxonomy): Bacteria > Bacteroidota > Bacteroidia > Chitinophagales > Saprospiraceae > JANQPA01. Next base: position 8,971 of record CAZVOD010000080.1, on the reverse strand, counting down.
TTTGCAGGCGCTGCTGCCGGCCTTCAAAGTCATTGGTGAGTACCTGAAAACGTTCGTCTTCGGCGTAAGCTTCTACGATTTCTCTGGCTCGTTGCCTGGCTTTTTCCAGCAGGGCTACATCCCGGCTCAGCGAACGCATACTGAAGGAGTTATCGACGTAAACACTCACATTGGTACGGCCGGTTTTTACGGTAGCTTCCTGAGGAATAAACGGCTGGGCGAAGGCCAGTACCAGGAAGGTCAATGCCAGCATCCTGGCAATGAGTACCAAAATATTTCTTAATTTTGACCTTGCGCTGGTCTCTTCTTTCACCTCTCTTAAAAACTGGACGTTAGTAAAATATACTCGCTTAAAACGGCGAAAATGAAACAGGTGAACAATAATGGGAATGGCTAGCGCAGCAAGGGCAAATAAAAATGTCGGGAAAAGAAACTGCATTGTCTATAGAATAGTTATAGCTGTTCAGTGGAATCCAAGTGCAAGTATAGTCACTTCAGATAATCGCTCCAAAATAGGAAAACTGTTTATTAAAAAAAGCTTTAAGGGATAAATTGTTTTGAGCGCCCGGGAATAAGCGCTAAATCGGATAGAAATGAACTACAAAGTAAAAGAAATATACTATACGCTTCAGGGGGAAGGCGCTCAGAGTGGGCGGCCGGCTGTATTTTGTCGCTTTTCAGGCTGTAACCTGTGGAGCGGACGGGAAGAAGATAGACACAAGGCCATCTGTCAATTTTGTGATACTGACTTTTGGGGAATAGATGGTGAAAACGGCGGTAAATACAGTGCCGAAGAGCTAGCCAGTAAAGTGGCAGCGCTTTGGCCAGAAAAAAATATCAAAGGGAAGCCTTACGTAGTCTGTACTGGTGGCGAGCCTTTATTGCAGCTGGATGAACCGCTCATTGAAGCTTTCCATGACAAAGGCTTTGAAGTAGCGGTAGAAACCAATGGCACAATAAAAGTCCCCGCCGGAGTCGACTGGATATGTATGAGCCCCAAAGCCAAAACAGAAATCATAGTTACTAAAGGCCACGAACTGAAATTGGTCTATCCACAGGCCCTGGCCGAGCCGGAGCACTATGAGCACCTGGATTTTGATCACTTTTTTCTTCAACCTATGGACAGCCCACAGCAAGCACAGAATATACAGCTTACTATGCAGTACTGCCTACAAAACCCTAAATGGAGGCTAAGCCTTCAAACCCACAAGATTCTGGATATTCCTTAGCCAGAATGGGGCTTCAAAGCTTCAGCCGTACTTTCTGCCGCCCGCTCACAGAATTGAATCAAATCCCAATAAGCAGGCTGGTATTTTAACAGTTCAGGATTACCCAGGATGATCATTTGTTCGCGGGCCCGGGTTAGGGCCACATTCAGCTTCCGGTCTACCCCTTCCTCCGAAAGTGAGCTGATTGAAGAAAGCTGACTTAGGGTATTGGTGCAAAGAGAAATAATGATAATATCTCGGGCGCCGCCCTGGTATCGCTCTACGGTATCTATCGTCAGGCTGTCCGGATCAATTTGCCGATTCGTCAATACCTGCCTAATCTGAGCAATCTGAGCCCGGAAGGGCGTAATAATTCCGATGGTATTTTTTTTCACCTCCAAATTATTCATACGATAAAGCTCCAGGTAATACTGTACTAGCTGGCCCACCTTTGCAGCCTCATGCAGGTTAGTCTTCACCCCACTTCTCATATCATCAGGAGGAGTGGGAATAAAGATCATCCGTTGTCGGCACAAAAGCTCTGGCAAGCCCTCGGCACTGTGAAGGTGCTGAAAAGCCAGGCGCCCTAACTGTCTTTTGTGCGCAGCAATTTCTGCGGGTAGGATGTCTAGTGTGCTTTCATAAAAATATCTGCTGGGAAAGTCCATGATTTCCTTGTGCATCCGCCCCTGATGACTCAGCTGCGCATAGGCCCAGTGCCATCCCTCCTTTTGACAACGCAAAAATAAACGCTCAAATAAAGAATTGGCACAGCTGTTAAGTCCCAACTCGTTAAGAGCCGGATCAATAATCTCTGCATCGGAGGGTCGTTGGGTGACTACTGCCGGTAGCTGTTTGTGATCACCAATTAGCACAAAGCGGGGGAACCTAGTCAATAAGCTGGCCAGCACCGGCTCCAAAATCTGAGAGGCTTCATCGATGATTACCCGATCAATCTTGTTGATTTCAAATAACTCCGGCCGGCCAGCCATGGAGCTGACTGTTCCGACCATAATCCTATGGCTTTGAATTTTGGCCAGCAAGTCTTTTCTGGTATTTATCCCCGCTGTTTTGGCATTGAGCAGTTGTTCTTTGTATTCTTCAGAAGTAGAATACCGGGACCCGATCCTGAAATATTGCTCCCGGATATTATCGTTGATTGACTCAATAGCCTGGCATATTTCGTCTACAGCCCGGTTGGTGTAAGCCAGTAGAAGGATTTTTTCTTCTGTTTCGTGTAAGAGGTAATCGACAATACTACGCAGCATGACGCTGGTTTTTCCCGTGCCGGGAGGGCCCCAGAGCAGGAAGTAGTCTTCCGCTGCCATGAGCTTTTTAAAAATATGGCCTTGCTGGCTGGTTAGTCCGTAGGGCGCTGGTTTTTGAAGTGGTTGGCTTTGCCGGGGTGCTTCCATACCCAGCAAAACTTTGCGCTTTGCGGGCGCTGCTTTAGCCCAATCAAATAAAGAGCGATACATACCGACGAAGCTACTATCCAGGAGATCATGCTCTAGATTCCAGTATTCTACGGCCTCAAACAGCTTATTATTAGACTGGCGAGACCGCAGCCGCACGCAGACCTCTGTCGCTGTGATATCAATGATAGTACACTTGAATATTTGATTGGACAATACCGCATTATTCTTTCCGGTAAAGGGGTACAATACAGCGATATCTCCTTTGCGGAAATTGGCCAGCGGATTGGTGTGGGAGGTTTTGTTGAAAAGAATCAGCGGTTCTTCCTCCGCTGCCTTATTGTGCCGGATGGTCAGGTGGCTAATGATTTCAAAACAATCTGCTTTTTCCTTGAAATCATCCAGCCACAGGGAGGCCAACCCATTGTTCGTTTCCAGGCCATGCTCTCCCACTTTGGCCAACTGATGCTCTCTGGCGATAAAACTTGAAAATGCAATGAAATAGGCTCTTTCAAAAGGCTGCAATCTTTTAAATACCTTTTCAAATTCCTCTATATCTCTTTTGGCAAAGCCCTTAAGGTTTGGAAAATGATGTGCAAACAACTGGCTAAAAAAAGCTTCTCCCCTTTGCAGCATTTCCGCTTTTTCCAGCCCTAGTGTGGCCAGCTGCCTTTCCAGGGCCACCAATTGATTTCTGATCTGTATAGCTTCGTATTGCTGTGTTTTGATGCGCGGAGCAAATCGTAGCTGCCGCTCTTCTATACCGGAATATAAAATATAATTGACGGGCTCGGATTTGGACCGAAAGACATCCCTGATCATCAGATCATAAAGTAGGGTTTGGGTAAAATGGTTACGGCTCAAGCCATAAGCATTGGGTCGGAATGGCTTACCACTTTTCAGCTCGGTAATAATAGATTTTTCCCCTTTTTGGAAGAATAGATCCAGACGCCCCTGCAGGCCGTAGGATTCTGCAAAAAAGGAAGGTTCCAGGTAAACGCCTTCCGGCTGAATCCCCTGCTCGGGAAAATCTTGCAGGATAATTCTGCGAAGATTGACATAATGCAACTGTGCTTTTTGCATAATTTCTCGAATAACGGCATCTTCAAGCATACAAAAAGCCAGGGGATTGAGCTGGAAAACTCGTGGAAATAATTTTTTGAATGAAATATTCGGATCGTGTATCAATTCATCCAGAAAGAAGTTAGCGATATGCCCCAGAAGAATATGTTTATTGGCGGGCACCTGTAAATAGCGCTTGAGCAGATAATGTAGCGGATCACTACCGGAATCCCTAAAACACTCCGCTACAGCTGTGACGTCGACCAGGAAATCAGGTTCCAGAACGAAGGCGGCGGGTCGGTAGGTCCCTTCCTGATCTACTTCCACATCGATCAAATTGAGCACTACTGGGAAGCCAAAGACTTTTTTTATCGCTTCGATGGTAGTATTAAAATTCTCGTTCCGCTCCGGGATATTGTATTGTACGATGGTAGATTCATCGCTTTGGGAAGCGGTACGCACCAGTAGGCAATCTTCTTCAGGAATATCTTCCATGGCTACTACCCTGACTTTGGGGAAGAAAGCCTGCACATCGACTTTACGGCGTTGCACTGGCCACTCCGCAGCCATTAATTCCTGCAGGGCTTCAGGTGGGTAAGTACGCAATAGCTCATTGATCATGTGCACCAGTACCATGGCTCCCAGTAGCGGCAATTGTTGCTCTTGGGCCTTATTGATATCATTACTGACCTGGCGACGAAAGTGATGGGCAAAATATTGAACCTTCCTGGAAAGCTCGTATTTATGCCCCACGTAAGCCATACGGGCAAAAATAGTAGAAAAATGAATTCTTTCTTCTTTAGTGATCTCAAGGAGCAGCACATTGATCAGCCGGTAAATGGATTTGGCTTGCTGTACCGCTACAATAATGGATTGATTGTATACTTTTTGTAGTTCACTATACAATAGGTGTGCTAATGCTTCTTTGTTCATTCATCTCTGATTATCATGGGTGATCGGGAATATTCAAAGTTAGCATTTTTGACTTAACAATACAAATACAAGGTAAGCAAGGGAGGGGGCAAAACTTGTGTCTCAAAACGCCTTTGTCGTTTGGAGACACAAGTTTTTGCTTTTTAAATGCTATTTGCTGGCTCAATTTGAATTAGCTGGATAATTCATTGAGTAATTCTTTGGTTTGTACTAATATATCGTAATTTTCGTCTGCTTTCTCCAGCATCTTCATCGCCTTTTCAGCGGCCTCAACTGCTTTTTGAGGCTGATCAGCATCGCGATGTGCCATTGCTTTTTTGTAAAAAACCAATGGTACATTTGGATAATTTTTAACTAACTTTTCAAAGTTAGCTAATGCCTTTTCATGCTTTCCAGCAAGGCGATAGGTATCAGCCAGAGCCACGTCGTAGATGTAGATAATTGATCCCGAATTAGCAATTACCTCTTCGAGAGCCAGGATAGCATTTTCATAATCACCGCTCATCTTGGCAATGTATCCTCTGAGTAGGTCTTCCATCGCCCCCACAGATCCTTGTTTTATAGCTTCCGGGCATTGCTCCTGGAGTTTTCTGATGGCTTCCAGATCTTCTACAATCAGACAGTAATTCAATTTAGCGACACACCCCACATCAAATTGTGCATTACTGAACAGCGGAACGAGCTTTTCTATTTTATCAAGTATTTCCTGATCCCTCCCCACAGAAGTATAGCGAAGGACATAGCCGTAAGCAAGAGCTTCACTCGCCGAAACGACGGGAGGCATATGCTTATTCATGAGTTCCCATCTAGTTTCCATCGTTTGGATGGCTTTGTCAATCTGACCGGTACGATCAAGAGCAGCTTCGACATAACGATATACCAGGATAGAATCAGTAGCCTGCCGGGCGAGTCTCAAGGCTTTTTCTAATAACCTCATCTCTTTCTCTAAGTCTCCGGTTCGGCTGGCAATATCGCTCAGGGAGATATAATTCATGTGATCGTTGGGGTTGAGCAAGGCTTGATCTTCAAAAAACTTTTCGGCTTTTTTATAATCGCCCATCTCGATATAAAGGGTTCCCAGGTCTGATGAATCCTTGGCTTTACTAGGAAATGCTTCGGCGTATTTTTTATAGTACTCCTCCGCTTTATCAAACTCCTTTTTCATGGTGTATAACTGAGCCAGATTGGTATACATCGGGCCGATATGGCCATTATCAATAGCAGAAAGGCCCACTTCTTCGGCTTTTTCAAAATTACCAGTCACCTGATAAATGCTGAACAATTTTGGATAGGGCGAATAGTCATTGGGATAAAGCTGGCGCCACATCTCCAACAACCGAGTGCCTTTTTCCAGTTCATTGCGGAATAAATAATTCTGGCTCTTGATCGCCAACTGCTGACGTTCAGGTAGCGGTTCGATCAAAGCCATAGCTTTGCGGAATGCCGCCTCACCTTTAGCGGGCTGACCTATACCAAAATAAATGGTTCCCAATTTTGCATGACCATCAGCAAATTCAGGATCTGTTTTTATGGCCTTTTCAAGATACCCAATGCCAGCAGCAGGATTGTTATCCCACTCTATGGCTATTAGGCCCTCGGTAAAATAGCCTAAAGCCTCTATTTGATCGGTAAGGAGTTCAGTGGCCGGCAAGTCCAGACTCTCTTCTTGCTCCAAATTTAATTCTTTGGAGAAAATCTTTTCTTCTATCTCTTTACTGAACTGATCAACAATACCATATATATCAGCACCTTCGTACTGGCCTTCAAAGAAGCTTTTGCCACTTTGGGTGGAAAATACCTCAACCGTAGCATTTATTTTTTCCGCTTCTTTTTTCAATTTACTGGTAACAAAAAAGTCAGAAAAGGCATCTTCGGCCACTTTTTGCTTTACCGAAAAAGGAATAGCTTCATCAACTTTGTAGTCATATTTCTCTACCCTTTCCTTCAAGGAAAATGGACTAAAGTTATAAAAGCGTTTATTTTGCTCCAGATCCAGTTTTTGGAGGTAGCTGAAGGCCAGGGATTTCCACTGCTCCTCTTCTCCAAAACCCTCCACCTCAGCAGGGTAGATAATCATACGCTTAGTGAATGCAACTGTGGGCCGGTTGCGCTTTACTTCTTTTCCTTCCTCGTCGACTATTGTTATTTCCTTAGCGGTACTTCCCAGGCTTACACCACTAAAAATATAGTAGATAAACCCTACGGCTAGTATCAAATTGACAGGTATAGAGCCAATGGCTACCTTTTGTTTGACCTTAACATTACTGAAAGCCAGCGCCACTAAAATGACAGATGGTAGCATGGCCACCAGAAATAATAAAAGTACATCTACCCAGGCGGTTGAATAGTTGTAGTGTTTAATAAACCAATCCGTAAATTGTAGAATACCCCAACTCGCAACCACATAAGATATGACATAAGAAATTCCCCTGTTATTCTTTGGCAATACTTTTTGATTCATTTCCATTAATTCGGATTTTATAGAAGCTTCCTAACAAATTTAGCAAATTAGAATAGAGAATAACAATCCATTTGCAAAAATGACAAATTACCCAAATGTTTGTTCATCGAGCAGCCGCTTACCAGAAGACCAGTCATGAGAAGGCAGGTAAATTAAGCTTTTGGAAGCAGCAAAATGCTTTATCCGGGCATAAGTATCCAATGCATCAGACCGATTCGCATGAATTCCCGGTACCTGATCAGCTAGCAGCTGTTGTTGCGTAAAAGAAGTATCCCCGGCGAAGAATAAGGTCAAATCATCCGTTTCTACGATAACCGACTGATGGCCATAAGTATGACCCGGTGTAGCCACAACCCGCACCCTACCATCTTCAGTCAAAGGGTATTGCCCTTTGAAGTATTCATCTTTTTGGAAAAGTATTTTGTTGGGCCTCAACCCGGGCGGCAGGATGCATTTCATAGCACCGTAGGGACGGCTCCATTCGGCTTGCGACACTACGACCTCCGCTCTTGGAAAATACATCAGGCCATCAATATGATCAATATGAAGATGCGTTAGAACGACCCAGCGAATGCCATCGGGTCTTATACCAAGACGATGTAGCCGACGGCCAATCTCCATTTCTCTTTCGAGCTCAAACTTCAGGATTTTTCGATTGACATATCCTGTGGTGGGGTCACAATCAAAATACCAATTTTCTTTTACCTGAACGTTTTCTCCGGTATCTATTAAAATGAACCCTTCAGGGTGTTCAATCAACCAGGTATAAATAGGCATAGGATCGGCCCAGCGCCAGTCTACTAAAATTTGTAACATGCCACCACTGGGTGCAAAGTGGGATTTTTTCACTTGCACTGTCCCTGTTCTTATTCCATAAACATTAACGGCCTGGCCATCCATTTCAAGGGTAGAACTCTCTACTGGCAGATTCATCATATAAGGATCAGCATTTGAGATTTTTAGAGTTGTTTTGCAAGTATATTATTATAACTCTCTGCAAAACCAGCCTAATCAATAAACAACAAATTTCCCTTTTTATATTCAAAATACCGAATCAAATCCCGGTTGCTGTCATGCATACGCAAAAAGGCCAAAGCCAGCTCCAGTGCAAAAATATCTTTTCCACCGCCGCTGATCAACAAATCTGGTTTATTATAATGTTGAAAAAAATATTTGGGAGCTTTTAGTTGCTCATCTCTTAGGCGAGGATTATTGAGGATGTTATTAATCAAATTCAGATAGGAATCAATCTGGTCTTCATAAGCCGCTTTGCAGTCCAGTTCACAGCTTCTGTTACAATCACTGACACAGAGGTAATAGCGCGCGTCCATTTCATAATTTTGCGTCTTTTGGCGCAGGGAAAATAACATAGATTGGGCGGGCACACCGGAGGAATCCGGCAGAATCGTAAAACGCATTAACTCTTTATCTACGAAGGCCGGGGTGAGTTGCCTTTTTCTTAGCGCCTGTAAATAATTTTCATCAAAATTATCAAAATTTAAGGCTGTCTTATCCTGCTGTTCTTCTTTTGGCAGCTCAAAACAGGCCGTGGCTTCCAGGCCCAAACCCAGAGCGACAATTATAAAGAAAAGGAGCTTAAAAGAATTTCTCATATACGGCATTGTCATTTTACACTAGACTTGTTTCGCAGGTATTAAAATAGGTAAAAATTGGTTCTTTGCCAACCCAGGCGCTGCTGCGTTCCTTCGCTTGAATATTCGCAGGATATTCAACTTTTAGGGCTGCTCAGTCACCCACACTGTGCCTTTTATCAGTCGCTTAGCGCGTCTGAGAGCATGTTTGGATGCTAACATAGCATCTTTAAAAGATAGACAGCTACTTAAGTAGTTCGCGAAATTAAGATATATAATAAGGTTCGGAGAACCTGATAT
>CAZVOD010000079.1:0-23515 GCA_964628385.1 uncultured Saprospiraceae bacterium | reverse complement strand
CGGCGAGGCTTTCTAACGAAGTATTGGGGCAAAAGCCCCCGTCAAAAATGATGAGCTATTTTTTTCTCATTCCTAAAGTAAATTATACCTGAATTTTTTCTACACCTCATTCTTTCCCCGGTAAATCTGTTAGAATTTAATACCAAAACCACCTATTATAAATAAATTATCGATTCCTCCATTGGGTTCATTGAGTCCTGCATTTGATATATGCCGAAATCTCATTTTTAATAAAACGACTGTATTGATATCAAAAAGATTGTAAGCAGCCCCTATTTCAAAATTATCGGAAAAGATAAACCCACGCGCCTGTAATCCGGTATTTATGGTGATGTAATGTGGTCCCGCACCAATGGCTGCATTCATACTGAGCTTGCGGGTGTGGATAAAATCAAAAGAAAAACCCAGATTCAACCCAAATTCATAATTTGTTCTGGCCCTCAACGGAGAAGAGACCTTTGTCAGCTGTGATTCTGCATAAAGCTTTAGGCGATGGTGTGTCCAGAGCAGATAATTACCTAGAATGGTAAGGGGACTGTAATAATCGCCTTCCGGCAAAAGCTCATCCCAAACGCTGTACCCGATACTCCAGCTACCAACTGGCTGACCTTCTAAATCATTTTGACTCCATACATTTTTTGGTATTATCAATATACTAAATAACATCCCCCAAAGGAATACATGCTTCTTCATGGTACTAGCGCGTGTTTCAAATCAAAATCAGAGTTTAAACACCCGCTGGTAAGCCAATGTTTCTAGGCACTCCATGAAAAGGTTCTGATTGTCCGCTTTATATCAGGTCAGGCAGACTAAAAAATGGCCATTGACCAAAACCTCTCAAAAAGTCAAAGTGTGAGATAAGGCTTAATTTGGTCTAACAGTTCATCATCGATCACTTTTATTGAAATAATAGCCTCAAGATCGGGAAAAGGACCGTGTTGTTCCCTATATCTGATTATAGTTTTTGCCTTTTTCCAATCAATATAAGGGTGACTCGCTAATTCTTTTAGGCTGCATTTATTAATATTTATTTTTTTCTGTGCAGGCTTACATGCTAAAAATGGCCGAATGACCTGAAATAGTGAATCCTTCAGCCCATAAGTCTTGTTGACTTGATCAACCTCATAAAATCCACCCAGCGCATCTCTGAATTTGATTATTCTCGCTGAGATAGCAGGGCCTATACCTCTGAATTGTCGCCACTCCTCAGCACTTGCCTCATTGATATCAATGATTTTATAGGATTCCTTTTTGGGCTTTTGGGCTTTTGGGCTTCTCTTTTTGGCGTCTGCTTTTGGAGCCGCCCTGGGAGGTATTTTTATGAACGGTATCAATACCTCGGCCAGCGTAGAATCGAGGCCGTATATTTTCCGAATATCCTCAGGACGGTAAAAACGCCCACCCTTTTCCCGGTATTTGACAATTCTGGCAGCGATGTTTTTTGGGATACCGAGCGCCATAAGCGTATCCACTGCTGCCTCGTTAGGGTTAAAAAATCTAAGTCTTGCCTTTTGCTTAATAGTACTATCTGGCTTCCACGCTGCCAAAGTATTTTCTATATGCGCCTGTTCTGTCGCTGACAAAGTTACCGAGGAAGCTATTCTGGATAAGATCATTTGAGGCAATAAAAAACAGCAAAAGCAAAGTAATAACATCAACGCTATGCCCTTCCTTTCTCTTCTTTTGAAATAAAGACTTTTCTGAATGTGCTGATAACTCTTCATAATTTATATTTAATCATTAGGACCGGAACTGCCCTGAAGCCGTTACTATCGTTCTATTTCTATCATTAAAGCGCCCTGCACGGGAATATTCCAATGCAAATCCTCAATTTTATACCGGCTTCCCTGCCGGGCATCTACCCAGAACCAATTTTTTGATTTATCATCGCCATCATTAGTGAGCAATGCTGATTTTCCGCTCCCGTAAATAATCTTAACTTTTTTTGGATCAGGGGTTTTGGAAAGCATCATGGAATCCAACGGTTGAGGCGACTTCAAAATGGCGTAGTTGACATCCAGCCTATCCTCTCTTTCCAATTGAAAAGTTGCCGGATAATGTAAAGCCTCCCGAATCCCCAAACGGGAATTTATGCCGGAACTCAAATAATTTATTTTTTCTATTGCCCCGGGATTTTGATGGATGTACCAACTCTTCAACCCCTGAATAATTTGCACGGATAATTGACTGCGATACTGGTAAAAAACCAAGTATTGCTGATTTGACTTTTTATACCATTCAATCCCCCTAAGACTGACGAGCAAAAGAAATAAAAGCAATACTAATTTGAGGTAATACTTTTTAGGTAAATCCAGCCAGCGAAGCAGTAAAAATAACAGGGCATAGAAAAGTAGCAACTCTGTCGCACTCAACCAGATATCGGTAATGAGATGACCTGGTAATTGAGCTATAGAATCAGTTATCAGGTTGCATAACTGGAGAAGCTTACGGAGTATCCATCCGGCCCAATCTGCCAATAAACTGTTTTCTGCTAGTGCAATCAGTAATAAGCCACTAGCCAGAGCGATCGTAATCAGTGGAATCATCAATAAACTACTAAAAGCAAAATACACCGGAAACTGATGAAAATAATATAAGCTGATTGGCAAAGTACCCAGCTGAGCCGCTATAGAAACGCAATTGAGCTGCCAGAAATAATTAACCGGGCTCCATTTGCTTTTCCAAAGTATAGAGAGGCGGGGGTACAATATCAAGATACCCAAAACAGCAGCATACGACAGCTGAAAGCCTACATCATAAATCAAAGCAGGTTGGTACCACAGCATTAAAAAAGCAGCGGTAAGCACTGTATTTATACTGCTCCCCCTAAATTTAAAAGAACTTCCAATTTGCCACAGAGTAAACATAATGCCAGAACGGCAAACAGATGGCGATGCTCCGGTAAATAATACATACAAGACTACTACTGTAACTAACAAGACAACCTTCATCCATTCCGAGATGCTCATGAGCTTACCAAATTGGCTCACCAGCCAGTTCAATGCGATAACCACCAGCCCGACATGCAGGCCTGATACCGCCAATACGTGAACCGCTCCACTTTCGATGTAAGATTGTTTTATGTTTTTTTCCAATAAGCTCCTTTCTCCTACGATCAATGCTGCTGCTACTCCGGATTCTGATTTGGACGGCAACTGTTTTTTGAGCTTCAAGATGGCTCTTTGTCTGTTCTGCTGTATCCACCAAAAAAGCGAGCGGCTACCTGGCCCTATCCATTCAACAGTCTCTCGCTTTATCCATAATTGATGATATATCTTTTTACCAGCCCAGTATTTGGAAGCATCAAACAGGAATGGAGCTAAGGGCGGATTAACTGGTTCAGGCTGTCCTCTGATCAGCAATTTCATTCCATATCCCGATTGTTGACCCGGCAAACTGTCAACGGACAATAACAGTATTTTGCCCTTTGTAGGCCTAAAATTTCCGCTTTGATCAATTATTGAAAGGACGTTCACCTCCATTCGGCTAAAATCCCCACGCCTCATCTGTTCCTCCACGCTCACCAATAAATAGTCGCCGTGTTGATAATAATGGCTCCAATGACTGGCGGGTAAAGTATTCCCGATTTTTCCAACCAAAACGCCCCAGAGAAAGCATAAAACTATTATTCCGCTACCCCATAGGATATTCACCTTTTTTCCAATAGTAAAATGCCCCCATATGAACCATACGAGGCTCAATATTAAAATTATCGCTACCCTAATTTCTGCTCGAAAGTATGCAGGAATATGTGCTTCGAGTATTATTCCAAATAAAAAGGGTGATAGCAACCTGATTACAGGAAGCAAGCTCCAGTTCATTAAACTTTTTATGATTATGTGATTATCAATAGCCTGTGGCTGCAATCAGGCAGCAGAGAATGATTGGCCAGCCGCTTGCTACGACTGATAATTAGTGGAAAGCAATTGTATGATAAGTATAAAAAAACAAGAACGCAAGTCTTATAACTATTTGTTTTTCAATCTATTAAAAAACTATAGTACAATATAAGATTACTCTTGCCACAAAAGTAAAACAAGTATCAGGTTGCAGAAATGGCAGGAACTGGCAAGCTCACTTCCAGACCTTCCTGGAAAGTATATAATTCTACTTTTTGCTTTTTTCCTTTCAATTCAATATTTCCCATCCGCTTAATGATAAATTGATGAGGAGGCATATTTAGGAGCTCCAATAACGCTTTTGATACCAATATTTTCACCCTAAACTTATTGCACATCGCTTGTATTCTGGAAGCCGTGTTCAGTACATCACCAGAATAGACGATATCCCGTTTCAGAATACCGATTTCTCCGACGGTTACGTTTCCGTAATGCATACCTGCTTTGAATTCAGGAACAAAGCCATAGCGCTCCTTATATCGCATGCCTGCTTTTTTTATCGCCTCCTGCATGCCAAAAAAGCATTTGATACAATTAGCATTCCGGGTAGCGTTTTTAAGGGACCATGAAATGACCACTTCGTCACCTACATATTGATACACCTCTCCCCTGGTGTAAATAATGGAATCAGTAATATCCCTAAAAAAATCATTCAGTAAATTAAAAAATTCGATGTGCCCGAGGCGTTCGGCTATCATGGTAGAAGATTTGAGATCCACAAACATAAAAATTCGCATTTCCTCGCTAGGTCGGTGATAATGGCCAGCTATCAACTTCATCAAAATACCGGGCCCGTATTTTTCATTGACGTTGAGTGTTAGGATTGTCAACAATGAAACAAGGACCCAAAAGACTATTTTCTTGAGGTAGAAAGGGCTGGTCATGAAAATAAATGGCTGATAATTAGGCAGCGTCAACCAATTTTCATTTCTTATCATCCTAACAAAAAACACCTCGTAAAAAATAACCGTTATAAAAAAGCTAATAGTGGTAAGTGCAACAGTATTGATGAGCATACTCAAACCGTAAGGCAAATTACGCGTTCGCTCCCGCAGGTGAAAAACGAGCGCAAACCCGCCGATTAAACCGGCTATAAAAGCAGTGGAAGTATCCAGCCAAAAGAGAATACTCATTGAAAAATTAATTTTTAGAGAGAAGAGGGCACTAAGAGCTATAGTCTGTGTATTCAGGCTATCAATGACCCCCAGAGCGGCCCAGATCAATGAAATCCAGAGCACCAGTCTAAAATTTATTTTAGCTCTTACGTTTTGAAATCTGTTCATTTTGGTTCCCCCTTTTCAATAAAAAAAAACTAGCTCTTGTGACAGATGCGATTTACATAGACGAGTGTGAAAAATCATGGATTCGTTCACATTTCTTGTTCTTCTACCCCTGCGAAACAAGTCTGTTATTCTTACCTTTATCGGCAATAGTTTTTACTTTTATACCGCAAAATTAATCAAATTTAACGGCCTGACAATTTTAGTAATAATGCATAAACATCTTCTTCACATCAATCACATACTTTTTACCCGGCGGTTAGTCATCAGAAGGTTCAAAGAAGAAGATGGCGAAGCTCTGTTCCGACTGGTGCAAAATAACCGATACCGACTGGAAAACCGCTTTACCTACCTTCTTGATGCTGTACATTCCGAAGATGAAGCCACTTTTTATATCTACCAGACTATATCTGACTGGTTGTTGCAGCAAAAATACGTTTTCGCGGTATGGGAAAATGAATCGGCACAGATGGTGGGTTATATCGAATTATTCAACTTGGATCTGAAAGTTCCGAGAGGCGAGGTGATATTTTTTATGGATGAAAAATTTACCGGCCGGGAGTTGATGACAGAAGCGCTATTAGAATTTTGCAACTTTTGTTTTGAAGAGATGAAAATTGTCAAGCTCAACTTTATAACGGCTACAGATAATTATGCGGCTCAAAGAGTAGCCAGAAAGTGTGGGTTCCGCCGAGAGGGTGACGTCAGAATGTATTTCAAAAAAGATAGTGGTGACCTTATGGATGCTATGCTATTAGGCCTGAGCAGCTATGATCAGATGAAAGTTTAAGCAAACCATCTAGAATAACGCTTTTACTTATTATTTTGAGAATTCATTCAGCAAAATTAAAACTGCGCCAAGATGCCAAGTAATATCACTGCACAAGCCATTGTTTTTGCAATAAATTCCGCTATTCGTTTGGGGAGAAATGTCCAGAAAGCCTACGCTAACAGTTTGAAGTCCAAAGCTATTCTTCTTCCCCTGCCATCCTTTGATAAGACGCCCAACACCTTTTCTATAAGTCGTTTTTTTGATACACAAGGACAACAATTTGCTGAAGATATTGAGGTGTTGAAATATTTGCACCGCAAAAATAAGATGGAGAATCTCACTCCGGAAGAGCTTGCTGAATACAGAGAATATTACCGGACGCTCTATTACATGACGACCAAAGGAGAAACAGACCCGGCGATTAAGCAAGCAGGGCTGAGTACGGACGATGTCGTTAATCTCCTCAAGATTAGGCAATGGGAAGAAGACAAGAAATTTGCCACTACTACGCTGCAGTTGGTGGCGGGCACAGTAGTAGAAATTGGCATCGATTACTTCAATCAATTCCCTGGAGCCCTCAATGAGAACTCGTCATTTGGTAAAGCCCTAAAGCGCTTTTTGGAGGCTATGGATACCATTCCTTTCAGTGAAGAGGAGAGCTTCAAAAAAGCACTGAGCGAAAAAGTACTCCCCCGGCTTTTCATTACTGCTGCCGAGACGCTTCAGGAAATAGATACGGACCTGGTAAGAGATGAAAAGCTTCAGCAATTTATTGCAGCCACCAGCAAAGGCATTACAGAAGACTTGTATCAACTGATAGGCCCGGATATGTCAATTGATGAAGCCGAGCAAGCTATTCAATGGGGGCAAATCTTACTATCCAGTATGATAAAAAATGCGGGATATTATATTTTTTCTGATCCATCGCTGACCTTTAACATCGCGGAGGGGCAAGAAAAGCTTATACAACAAACCGGTCTGGCCTTACTAGAGCTGCTGTACCAGAAAGATGAATTCCGTATAGACCTGAAAGCGCTACTCAATATCGAAGCTATCGACTCTATTATCAGAGCTTCCTTTGTGGTGTTGGCAGAATACCCTGGTTTGCTAGCCAGAAAAGATAGTGTAAAAGCGCTTATAAAAGATATTATTCTTACGGTTCTAGACACGGGCTTTCCGCTTCCTGAAATCTTACCGGAGCTGATTCGTATTATCATTCATAAGACGGCTACTCACCTTGATAAACTCTGGGATTACGACGAGCAAGCGCCGGAGCATCTTCTTGTTATAGCACTGCGACAAATTCTGGAGAGTCTCAGTATCTCTACCGAAGACGGTACTACACTCAAGCAAGCTTTTTCCAAATCACAGCTTGTAGAATTAATCAATGACCTGTTTGATGAGGTTATTCGCCATCCGGCCTGGATTACTCGCAGAATCAATGGGCAGGACCTGCTAAAAGAAGCTATTGAAGCTTCTTTCAAAGCTCTTGAGCATCTGCCTAAAGAAGAGCGGCTGAGTTATGAAGTCTTTAGAATGCTTTTGGAGTTAAATTTGAGAATGATTGCCAGCAGCCCCAGAATACTAGAGAAAATCCAGCTGGGAACGGAAGAAACTCAAATTAGCATCCTGAATAAGGTCCTTGATTATGCCTTTGATTTTATCTTTCGGCGGGAGCAAAGCACTTACATGGAGAGAAAGGAAGCCCTGCGACAACTTTTGGACGAAATTGTCAGTACAATCCTGATCCGCTATCCTAATCAAAAGGGACTGTTGCTGCTGGAGTTACTACTTTCAAAGGAAAGTGGCCTCAACCTGAGTAATGAAATGCCTCTATCAGTCATTAAACGGATAGGTGAATTATTACTGGATTTTTTAATCCTTTACCCCGAGCAATTTGCGAAAGAAGAAGGCATACAGGATATCCTGGTCAACTTTGCCAAAGTACTGAAAGCGTATGGATTAGATCATCCGGGTACTTTACCACAACTGTTGGCTATTTTACTCAATCAAATGAGTGACAATCTGGATCAGGTCATCATCACTGAAGAAGGGCAACCCGAGTATTTAATAGTTTTAGCATTACGAGAAATATTCGATGCTCTGGACCTGAAAAATACAGGTGTAGACTGGCGCCCCAGGATACATTCAGGGCAACTGATAGAGATTATTGATTTATTGTTGGACGAGGTACTCCGACATCCTGAATGGGTACTGTCAAAGGTAGAAGAAAGAACAATTTTAGCCGAAGCAGTAGATATTTCCTTTAGGGCCCTTAAAAGCATTCCCAAAGCTAACAGGCTATCAGTTTATACATTGGTAGAATTATTGGAAATCAATATGCGTGCTATTGCGCGCAATCCCAAAGTGTTAGAAAAAATAGAATGGACTGAAGATGAGGATGAAGCCATGGTACTGGAAAAAGCCATTGACCTGATCATGTCTTACATCTATGAACAGGATGAGCTCTTTAGCCTCAATCGTAGCGAGACGGCCCTGGAAATACTTGATTACATTATCAGAGTTATTTTAAGCAGGCATCCTGACCGTTTTGGCCTGGAACTAATCCACTTCATAATTTCTGGCCCTTCAGGACTGGATATTTTCCACGATTGGAATGAGCTCAAAGCTGATGAAGTGGTAGGGCAGCTTTTGTTAATCATCTCCCGCCGTCCTGAGTGGATTAGTGATCAACCTAATATCCAGGATGTTATTGCCGGAGTGGCCGCCGACCTTTCCCATGCGGGCCTGAGGCAGCCAGGTTTACTCCAGGAAGTACTGCGGCTTACGCTTCTTTATTCGGGTGAAGAGCTGGAAAGGCTCTTCTACGACGAGCCAGAGCCATCTCTAAGAACTTATTTGGTCCGGGCTTTAGTAGAATTTATCGATGCTATCACAGTAAGGCCGGATGAAGGGAAGTGGGTGCCGGACTTATCTGCTGATCAGATTATTGAGTTGGTACTTTTTGTGTTAGAGGAAGTCAGAGAACATCCCGACTGGGTCAGATCTCAAAACAGGGTATACCAAACCCTTACGGCTATATTCCGGGCATTTGATTTTATCCCTAACGATAGGAAGCTTCTTTTTTCTCTTATCAAACTTATACTCATCAAGATATTTGAAGCCGTACGCAAACATCCTCAGCAATTACTGGAGATTACTATAAGCGAACAGGGCCGTGATACGATGGTGCTTTTCTATATTCTCAAGGAATTGCTAAAAGGTATTCATGAGGAGGTAGTCTCTCCCGGGGCAATCAAAATGATTCAACAACGATCGGTCATTGATGCACTTTTGGATTACTTTTTATATCGAATTACCAGTGCTCCGATCGATAAAGCCTCTATTGATGCTCTGGCGCATCAGGTACGGCTTTCAATGAAAGACCTTGAGGCGGGAAGAATCACAGAAGAAAAAGACTTTATAGATGCATTAAGAAACAATCTAATACAATAAGTGACCACTTTAACCTTTACCATCATGAAAACACCTAAAAAAACGGGAAAGACCCTTTTATTTTTTTATCTATCATTCATTTCGTTATTAGCCCTGTCGGCTTGTGCCCAACTCGTTCACTTTGATACGGCACAATCTTCTTTTTCTAAAGGAGCCGAACTGGAAAATCGGCAATTATTTGCTGAGAATACCCTTGACGGCAGCGAAAAGAGTTTGGATATAAGCTGGTCAGTACAGCAGGAGATGACCAACCTTACACCCGACTTTTACTATGCCAGAGCCTATGCCTCCATTCAGAATGCGTTAAAGAAAAAAGGAGCACTAAAGAAAGACGGTTTGTTGGGAAATGCCATGGCTCTAAAAGCACTCTGCGAATGGAAACTCAAAAAATACGGTGAGGCACGGCTTACGGCTCAGCAGGCAAAAATAATATTCTTAACCGACTCTATCCCTTCAGTAAGAGACAGGGCCGTCATGACTGCGCTGGAAGGTTTTATTGAAAATGATATGGTCTACAATGAAATTGACAGAATTGAAAAGCAGATCAGTCAAAAATTAACAGCAACCTCTCTTTCTGGAGTTGAAACAGCAGAACTATACGAAGATATTGAAGTTTTTTATAAAACTTATATTCGTAGTGACAACAATACAAGTAGGCTGCTCAATGGATTAAAGATCATTCAGAAGGCCAAGGATGATGCTCCTTTTAACCATCCCATACAACCCTATTTGACTATGTCACAACTAGTTTGTATGAAAAACTGGAGTGATGCTGTCAATAAAACCAATGAATTACTCAAGAAAATAGGCCTTAGTGACCCTGAAAGTAGTGCAAGAAAATGGGTTACTGCGGAACGGGAAATTTATGAAAAAGAGCGGGATGAATATTTGGAACAATTGGCCAAAGAGTTACCCGGGAATACGCAAGATGCCGCGTATGTCCAGTGGGAAAAGATTTTGAATTAGAAGTGATGATAATGGATTACTCCCACTGGTAAAAGAATGCATCTCTGTAATGTTTTAAGCAACAGCAGTTTTGCTTTTTGGTAACACCGATGATATCAAATCTTATTTCCCATTCGTACCCGTGGGTGCGCATGAAAGCGGCTGCCGCATCCAGTAAAATAGCTGCCTGGCGTGGACTTACAAAGCCTTCCGGCGGTCCAAAGTACTCTGTAGACCTTGTTTTTACCTCCACAAAAACCAACTGTTTGTTCTCAAGAGCAATGATATCGATCTCTGCTTTTTTGTAGCGCCAATTTCTAAATAAGATGCGCCAGCTCCTACCTTGCAGGTAGCTGGCTGCCATCTGTTCACCTAATTCACCTATTTCTCTTCTGTTAGGCATTTTAGCCTTTAATTACTCTCTTTATCCTTTTACTTTCAATAGGCTGCATGATTTTGCTTGACTTTGCTTGACTTTGCTCGATTTTTTAGAGGCCTTCTACCGTTTTAGTAATACCATCTTTCCGGTTCCGGAGTAGTTGCGGGTGCTAATTCTGTAAAACAAGAGCCCAGAGGCATCCAATTGTTCCTCTCTGAATAATAATTCCTGATAGCCAGCCTCCATAAATTGACGGCCCTGTAAAAGAACCCGGCCTGCAGTATCCATGACGCGCCAGTATACCTCATCAGTTTCTGGCAACTGAAAAGCAACCTGCGTAATACTGGTGAAAGGGTTGGGCCGATTGCCTAACAATCGAAAACCAGAGACAGCAGGAGTGACATTTTTCTCAAATATCAAGCCCAGGTTAAAAGTCTCTTGCTTATCTGTGTAGGCCTCCGTTCTCAGTAATCTGGAATTAAAGCTCAGTTTGTCTTTCAATTCAAATGCCTGTTTTGTCCTGAACTTCAAAAAGAATACCGGAGTATCTTGGCTAAAATCTTGCGCACTACTACTAAACCAACTCACCGTTAAAAGTCCGTCCGAAACAAAACGAGTACCAAAAACTTCTTCTACTTTTAGCTGATCACTGGCCAGTTCTATATTCAGTAAGTCCATCGCCAGAGGATCAAAATCCAACGTGAATTGGAAGCCGCTCAAGGCCTCTTTAGTATTTACGTAAAAAGGTATCTCAAACTCCACTCCTGCTTCAAGGGATTTATGAGTAGTTGTAAAATTCATAATCCGCTGATCGGAGCGATGTTCCAATTGCATCATACTGTTAGCTTGAACAGAGGTGTTGACATCACCTACTTTTATCCCTATAAAATCAGCAAGTGTATCTTTTTCCAGTGCCCCGATTGTGTACTGGTTGTTCATCCCTTCCTCAAGAGGGTTAGAAGGATCATTAAACTGCTGTTGGGCATCTACAAACCTCCAGGCCGCCTGATTATTTGGTAAATTATCTTCCAGATTAAGCAGCAATTTCCTTAAATTGATCAAATCAAGTGTAGAAACATTCCCGTTGCCGTCAATATCGGCAGCTATAATCTTGTAGGGCGAATCCAGTCTGCGAACCCCAGAAATATGTTTGGCAATGAAAACCAGATCAAGCGTGGAAACTCCATTCATAGCATCCTGATTTTTTTTAGGTGTAATACTGTAAGTCTCTCTAGTTGCTAGATTCTGGAAAGCATAGGCTCCGTCCATATTTGTAAGGGTCAATGCTTCCTGGCCCCCCCCGAGATGTACGTTGACATTTTCCACCCAAAAACCTGCCTCTGTACGAATATTTCCACTAATGATGGCTGTTTGTATCTCGCTGTTATTACCACCGTCAATATTATCCGGACATTCGCCATCCGGGTCGATAACTTCTACATAGGTTAGACAACTGCCGGCATTTCCTGATTGATCCGTTGCCCATAGTTCGACCGGCTGCCGGCCAAGCTCACTGCAAGAGAAGTAGAGCTCATCTGTGGTAGCGACACTGTTGGTAGCGATTGGCGTTTTCTGGATAGTAAAATCCAGTGCTTCGCTATCGCAATTATCTGTAGAACCCAGATTGATATCTGTAGCTGTCAAAACAGCCTCTGTTCTATCTTCAAGCGTAGCTAGTGTAACGGCAAAGCCAATACGGCAGCTAACCGCCGGTGCTGTTTCATCTTTGACAGTAATAGTCATGCTTTTTTGTACAGTATTCCCACATTGATCAGTGGCTGTAAACGTGACAGTACTCTTTCCTCTCGGGTAAATCCCACTGGCATTGGCGTTGGTTCTGTAAGCAAATTTCGAATCAGAACTGATGTTCGTATTGGAAGAACAATCGGCGATATAAGCTGCCGGCAAATTCACGATAGCTTCATCACAGGCCTCGTCGATAGATACGATAGTATCACGCGGAACCACCAACTCTGGTGCCACAGTATCAATCACCTCAATGACCTGAGCAAATTCAAAAAGGCCAGGGCTGTCAGCCTGACCGGGCTGATACGTACACAAGTCTTTTACTGTCCAGCGACGAATAATTTTATAACAGGCATTGCCCTGCGACAGTCTATAAAGCTGATCGCTGTACGCTACATCTATTCTGGCACAGGATTCATCCAAAAGCTGTGGCCGGTTGTGGGGATACCTCAGTTGATCTGGCGCCAACTCAGAAACACAGCGATGCGTTTTGTAATGTTGCGGCCAAATGATCTGAGATTCATCAAAAGGTTCCTCATTGATCACATAAATGACCTGAGTCATCTTTGAAGCATTACCATAAGTATCGATGGCTGACCATGTACGCTCTATCCTTCCTGTTCCACATTCATCCAGGTAATAATTAACGGTAGAGTCGACTTCAAAGCCACAAATATCTTCTACCTCCGGTGAGCCAAAGCGTTGAAGGTTCTCAATATCATCTTCACAATCCAGTATTACATTTTCTAACTTTGAAATTTTTGGTGCGACATTATCCTGCACCGATACATTGATCAGGGCATCGGTAAAGTGGCCGTGCAAATCACCGCCGGGTTCTTCTCTGGCCGGATCTACCGGGCCATTGCCAGGGTATTTATCGTAGACCCGCATCAGCACTTTCACCTGTGTACCTACTTCTGCGCAACAGAAGAACACAAAATCATCGAACCATTCGTCGTAAGCGTTAGTAAAGGGATTGTCATCACCATTCACACCCTCGCAGGTGCCCTGATCCTGTTTTCTCACTTTAAAGTAAACTGTATCCGCACAATTGTCATAACTTCCACTATCAAAAACATCAGCGGCAATACGCGAGTATCCTCCATTAGGAATAGAAACTGAAGTATACTCATCTGCTATAGAGGTGGGCGTTTCTTTATCTACCACCCTAAGTCGTACTGATTTTTCGATATAATTACCACATTTATCCAGTGCAGCATATTTAACCCTGTGAATTCCCTGTGGTACAAACAGGTGTTTTTCAAAACCATTTTGACCATAGGAAGCCACAGCGGTTACTACCACATCTGCATCGCAATTATCATATACTTCTGGTAGTGGTAGCTCAACTGTAGCAAAGCAATGCCCCGGGTTAGTTGCTACAGTAATCTCCTCCGGTACGATTAGTTCAGGTACAACATTATCGATGACCTTGATACTTTGCAGGTGAGTGATATTTAATCCGGTACAGCGATCAATCACGAGCCATTGCCTTAGAATTTCAAAACCCACCTCTCCACAAACACTGGTTGTATCGTCCTCGTATCCTACTACTATGTTACAAAAGTCTCCGTAATCAATGCGCTCTCCAAACAGGGTCGGATACCCGGTAAGCTCAGGTGAAGTATTTTCCTGGGTACAACTCAATCGTTGATCTGTCGGAAACTGAACAGCGGTGATATCCGGCCGCTCCACACTGATCGTTTGTGAACAAGTGCTGTAATTGCCGCTATTATCAGTGGCTCTCCACTCTCTGGAAATAACCAGACTATTATTGCCAATACAACCTTGCCCGATAATAATATCTTCATATGTCAACGAGATAGCCGCAATACAATTATCTGTAACTATCGGATAGCCGAGCTCGGTAACACTAGTATCTGCGCCACAGAATATTCGCCTATTCTCGCAGAGGATGCCAGGTGGCTCATTTTCATAAAATCTAATGTAGACTATACAGCTGGATTCATCCAGAAGGCTTTCTAGCGTTAGTTCTAAGATTTGTCCCGTAAACTGACCGGGTTTTAGCGTCAGTACATCTGTAGACGTTCCTAGGATATCATCCTCGGCATTTCTAACGGTCATCTGTTTTTCTCCGGTGCAAATGGTGTTTGCTCTCTCAAAGTCAGATAGTACTAACGTGGCCTCACAGTTTTCGGCCAGTGCTAACTCCATAGGTTTTTCTGGTGAAGATTCAATACAAGTGATGCAAGTAGATTGTTGGCCCAGCAATTCTAGAGGGCCAATCCAGACTAAAAGTAGTAACAAACTGCTTGTAAGCATTTTGAAAAATCGGTCTGTAGAGCACAACTTACGGTAACTCCACCGGCCTTTAGCATTTACATTTTTCATTTTGATGTGTTTATTGTTAATGACATTTTGGATAAACAAGCATACAAATACCAGGGGCTTCCATGATCAATTTATGAAAGCCCGTTTGTAAGAGTTGGTATTTAGCTCTGGAATGTGACTATAAAAGCATTGCAGAAGTCGATCCCGTTAAAAATTCGCAGGGAACGCTCTAAGGAAGTATAGTTTTCTCATAGTAAATTTCACTTCCCTTTTAACTGCCTTGTTGGGGGGATGAATGAGTAAAGGATCGTTTAACTCTACTCACATAATCAAATTCATTAATATAAAAGAAAATATCATGCCAATTTTGGTAATCAGCAAACGCTGGTGAGGAAAATAAAACAAAAAAGCCCCACTCCTTTAAGGAGCGAGGCCATCCCAAAAACCGATTTAAGTATATTCTTGAAAATGGTTTTTGTGAATCACATACAATCCAATCGCCTTATTTATAACAACCCATAGTATCCACTTGAATTATTGGTGTGTAGAAAGCGAAAGAATTTGATACTTCACGGAGCATTAGCTCATTAGAATTTATACGGCTCTTTGATTAGAAAACCACACATCACAAGGTTTCTAAGGTAAGATTGTTGGGTGTATGATGATCTTAGAGAGCTTCGCAGTGTACCAAAAATTTTCTTTGTAGATTTTAAGCTCTTTAAATTAATTGGAAACTTTTAAGAAGAAAGTACAGTGGAGGGAAGTCTGTTCCTTTTCAATTAACAAATACAAAGATACAGAATATGTAATCATTGTAAATACCCTCAAAGGGGTAATTGAACCTTTAAAAGGAAGCCATCTCTTTCTTGTTGAATCATTTAGGCCATTAAAACCTACCTTCCCCTCCCTGTAATAGTACAAGGAGGGTTGGAAGATCATAAGATCAAGTCAATAACTGTACCAAAAACTGTAAGGCAAGAACGCCCATACTTTGCTAATAAAGTATGGGCGTAATTAGACCTTTTATCTGTAGAATATTTCCAAGACTACAGGGCAGTCCTTTTAGTTCTTTATGATTCTTGATTTATTACCATAACCAGCTTTCTCTTTTCTTTTAAAATTCAAAATTACAGTTGCTTCATGCGCTCCTCCATTGAAGGCCTGGAATTGCTGGAAAGATACATCGTAGGAGTAATATACCTGAATTTTTGAGTCGGAAAAACCTGTACCCAAAAGTAATCCAAAGGCGCCGAGAGTCCGGTAAGAGATACCAGCTACAAGCTGATCATTTTCCATAAAGCTCGCTTTTAGGTTAAAGTCCATCTGAAATGGAGCATTTCTCACCTGACGTATAAGCACAGAAGGCTCGAGGCTAAAGTTATCCACTACATCAATTCGATGACCGGCCGTAAATAAATAATACTGAAAGGGAGACTCATTATTTCCGGAAGCTGTTACCACATCATCCAGGCGTGCATTGACTAGGTTGGTAAAGGATAAACCAAAATAAGTACGCTCATTGAGTAATCCCCAAAAGCCCAATGAAGCATCAAATTCTTCTTGGCCTTCTATAGCGCCTTCTACCACCTGATCTCCCTGCTGGTAAAAGTTAGAGGAAGCCACAGAATTATCGAGCTGCAAGCGCTGATATTCCGCTGAAAAACCGGTACCCAGCATAAAGTTTTCACTCAGGGGCAGGCGGAAAGCGAAATTCAGTTTTCCTCTAAGCCTTGTAATTTGAGCCGCTGACTCCGAACTAACCCCCAGGCCTACACCAAAAATATCGCCAATGGGACCATTATAAATAGCCCCTACAGTTAGTGGTGCATCCGGGAAGCCCGTCCATTGCGTTCTCGCATTGAATTGAATTTGATGAGCATTCTCAAAACCAGCCACCGCCGGGTTAATAAGAATTGGTGCGATATTGTAATGCGAATAAACAGCTTCATCCTGCGCAGTCAATACAGAAGCCAAAGAGAAGAACAACAAAATTGGTAGTAAAATCTTTTTCATAACTCAATATCGGTTGAGGGTTCATGGAATTAAAAAATGAACAGTAAGTACCCTCGCTTTTGGGATAATTACTAAAAATAAATTTATTGAAAGGTTCTGACAGCTCAATATTTGAACGTATCAAATATTGAGCCATCTAATTGCGACTATTCTCTAACAACGTTGATAGAGCCTTTTACCTGTATTAATCGATTTTCTACTACATTGAAATATTCCAGAACATAGTAGTACGGTCCTTCGGGTAGTTCTTCCCCATCGATAGTACGAGCAGCCCAGGAATTATCATAATTATTAGCTTCAAAGACCAGCTGCCCATGTCTGTTGTATATTCTTACCAGATTGGAATTCAGATCGTCAATACAATTGATGATAAATTCTTCATTTAGCCCATCTCCATTTGGAGTAATCACCTGAGAAGTTTCTAAACAAGGGAAGCGACGATCTTTAACCTGAGCCATTACCGGGGCATTATCATTTCTACAACCATTGGCATCAATTACTTCCACCATATATTCACCCGGACAGAGTCCTGTCGGAACGGGTAATACCTGCCTGGTAGGATCTTCGATATTCCATAGGTAAGTATACGGAGCTGTTCCGCCCTTAACGGTAGCAGAAGCTGCACCATTACAGCCATCGTCAGCGGGAGTAGTCGATACTGTAACCTCTATTGGTTCTGGCTCAACAATCTCAAAGCTGAGCACTTCCATGCAGGTCATTCCATCAGATACTGTAACGTCATAAGTTCCGCCAGAAAGGAAACTTCTTCTTGAACCATTAACACCGTCTGCCCATGTATAAGAGTAATTATTTCCTGCACCTCCCGTAGCAATAACAACAATCTCGCCGTCATCAGCGCCATTACAGCTTACATCTCTCGTTGAAGCATTAATACTCAACGGGAGCGGAGCAGTAAGCTCAAATGTGGTAGAAGTAGAACATCCACTACCATCAATTACCGTTAATTCGTAAGCCCCCGCATCAGCATTTTCAAGTGTGGCATTCATACCCACCATGGTATTATTAATTACCCATTCATAGGAGTAATTACCGTCACCGCCTTCTACTACGGCCCTGACTTCCCCGTCAAGTGCCCCCTGGCAGCTAACATCAAAACCATTGAAATCACTCAGTACTTCTACTTCTACCGTAATAATTGATGCTGCTTCAATTACAAATTCTCTTATTATGGAATTGCCGGATCCTTCATTGACAGTTACAGTATATCTGCCTGGCATAAGATTACCCGGATCCTCTTCTTGTGATACAACAGTACCTTGATCATTTCGCCAGGTAAAGGTATAGTTACCATCGCCTCCGGTTATATCGAGATTGATACTCCCATCAGGACTATCCTGGCAGCTTGCCTGCTGTACTTCTCCAGTAACAGCAAAAGTATTGATCATTATTGGGTCTCCTTCCAAAGTACAGCCATTTCCATCAACAACAGTAGGCGTGTATTCTCCCTCACAAAGGTTGATAATCGTACGACCTGAATTTGGAGAACTCCAATCTACATTTATACCAGGTGCACCACCCGTAATTTGTAAGCTTATACTCCCTGTACATCCCGGAGCATCCGTATCGTGAACAACAGTTACATTGGTTATCTGTACCGGCTCGAATTCCTGAATGGTCACAGAGCCTTCTACAACAGCTCCAGAAGCATCCGTTACAATGTATCCTAGCTCCCCACCAGGTAGATTACCCTTATTGATCAATCCATTACTATTCATTCTGGTATCTCCATCTGAAAACTCTATTGTGTAGGGTGTAATTCCGCCCTGAATGATCAGAAATACAGCACCATCAGACTCTCCCTGACAACTAACATTGTCAAATCTTGGCGCTACTTCAAGAGGTAAGGGCTGGAAGGTGACTTCGTAGCATCCTTCAAAAGTGCATCCGTTGTCGTCAGTAACTGTCACACAATATGTACCCACAGGCACTCCACTTAATACCTGACTGGTCGTTCCGTTATCCCACTGTACAGTATAAGGAGAGTCTCCACCGGAAATGGTCAGATTTACTCGACCATTTGGCATTTGTGGGTTACCGGTTACTTCAATTATATTTCCATTGACCACTAATGGATCAAACTGACCCACATTGAATGATGTATTTATGCTTACTTCTCTGGCATCAGTTACAGTAAGCGTATATATTCCATTTTCAAGTCCCGTCAGGTCCTTTGTGGTATCGCCGTTACTCCAACGGTAGGATAAAGGAGCTGCACCGCCATCCACATCTATGATAATGGATCCATTATTTTCTCCGGCGCAAGTATTATTTACCATAGTATCTCCAAAGCTCAGTGCATTATACACCGTGATACACTCCTCAAGAGAACAAACTCCACCATCCGTTATAGTGACGCAATAGTCACCAGCAATGGTAAGTCCAGAAATATCTTCCGTTGTAGCCATTACGTTACCGGGACCATCCCACATAAAATTATAATCTCCTCCACCCCCCGAAACACTGATATTAATAGAACCACCCAGGCCACTAGTAATATCAGTTGTATTGGCAGCCGTAATCGTAATGGGATCTTGCAGACCGACAGTTATTTCAGTCAATTCTGCTACACATCCGTTAGCGTCTGTCACAGTCACGGAATAAGTACCAGCGGCAAGACCTGTTTGCTCACTAACTCCGTCGGATAAGTCACCTGACCAGTCAAACTGATAATCAGGGGTTCCACCTTCAACGGTCAAAGTGATGATACCATCGCTTGCTCCAGTACACTGTTCAGGAGTGACCATAGCTTCCGGGCGCAAGGAGGATGGCTGAGGTACCTCAATAGGATCTGACTCGAAAGTACAGCCATTCTCATCGGTTATGGTAAACATATAATTATTACCTGCACGTATATCAGCCTGGCTACTTTGAGGCGGGAGATTGAAATTCCAGCTGAAGATCAAATTGCCGGTTCCTCCACTAGCCATAACATCAATAGAGGCATCTTCACCGCCAAAACAGGAAGTCCCATTAATTGCTATGCTATCAATAGTTATAGCCGCAGCTTCTCCAACTTCAAAAGTGCCCGTTGTGGTTAAGCCGTTTTCTGTATCAGTAACAGTCACTATGTAAGAGCCTACTGCCACCGCAAAAATATCTTGTGTCGTTTCTCCATTACTCCAAGCGTAAGTATAGTTGCCTGAACCATTTTCTATTTCTATATCAACTGATCCACTAGATTCGCCATTACAAGCCGCATCAGTAATTACGGCCGGGCTTACAATAGACGGAGCAACCATATCAGAAATATTGACCTGACCTCGATTACCCATTAAATCAACAGCTATTTCAGAGCCATCTTCCTGCTTGGTAATCTCTATGGCCGTAGGAGTAGCTGCAAACTCAACCAGTCCTACATCCCCAACTTCGCCAACGGCGGTAAAACACAAACTGAAAATTGCCGTACCATCCTCTACCGTCACACCATTTAAATCAGGGTCCACCCAGGCCAGAGTAACTCGGCCATTAGAAGGAGTAGCGAACTGGGTGGCTGTCAAGCCAGAAAGGTCAAAATTATTAACCTCTCTGAACTCCAGGATGGAAGGATCAAAAGCTATAGAGAATTGAATTCCTACCAGCGAGGTAAAATCTCTGGTAGTTACATCAATACAAAATTCAGCTCCACTACCTACGTCGAGCGTGTCCATAGAAAGTGTTAGTGCACCTTCTCCAACAGCATCATCTGCTATAGTTACTGTACTATTTTCCCCATTAAAATCAACACTCTGTTCATTGCCATCTGTAATTTCAATACTCGTAGGTGTATTAGAAAAGACAACATCTGTAGAAGTACTATTATCGCCAAGAGCAGTAAAGACCAATTCAAAAATCGCGGCTCCATCATCCAGGGTAACCGGACTCAAAGCGGGCTCTACCCATACCAGCGTAATATTACCAGCCGTTGTACCATTAGGAGGTAAACCAAAAGACCCTTCCGTTAAACCAGACAAATCAAAGTTTTGCAGACCATCGAACTGTAAAGCATTAGGGTCATAATTAATGCTCAACTGGATGCCAATAATATTATCAAAGTCTCTTACCGTCACCGGCAAAGATATCTGCGCACCATTTCTAACATTACCATCTGCGATCTCTAATTGGAACCCTTCTTCCCCACCACCGGAATTACCGCCGCCATCGAAACTTATGGTAGCGTCCTGACCATTAAATGGTACATTTTCTTCATCTCCGTTGGTGATTTCTATACTGGTAGGAGTATCTGAAAAGACAATATCTGTAGAAGCATTTGTTGATCTTGGATTGAAGCAAATTTCGAAGATAACAGTCCCGTCATCAAGTGTCTGTGACATCAAAGCTGGTTCTACCCATACCAATGTGATCACTCCTGGATCCGTACCGGAGCCGTCAGGAGTTCCAAATACTCCTTCACTTAAGCCTGATAAGTTGAAATTAGTCAGAGATTCAAATTCCAAAGCATCCGGATCATAATTAATGCTTAACTGCATTCCTATGATATTGTCAAAATTCTGAACGGTCACCGGAACACAAAAAGGATCTCCAGAACTCAAATTCTGATCTTCTAGCGTTAAAGTAAACCCATCAGTATTTCCACCGTTATTACCTCCATCGCCACCGGCACCTACTACAATATTTGCATCTACGCCCGTAAAAGGTACGTTTTCTTCATTTCCATTGGTAACCTCTATGCTGGTAGGAGTATCAGAAAATATTATTGAAGTGCTAGCTTCCGACTGGGCCGTAAAGCAAATTTCAAAAATAGCTGTCCCGTCATCTACGGTCGCTGGTGTCAAAGCTGGTTCCACCCACACCAAAGTTACCACTCCTGGATCCGTACCGTCGCCGCCAGGAGTCCCAAATACTCCTTCATTCAGGCCTGATAAATTGAAGTTGCCAACTGAAGAAAATGTTAAAACGGCAGGATCATAATTAATACTCAGCTGCATACCGATTATCGAATTGAAATCCTGAACAGTTACAGGTACACAAAACTGATCACCAGGCTGTACATTCTGGTCCGCCATGGTCAAAGTAAAACCATCAGCCGTAGAGCTGGCATTGTCGCCTGTTGCTCTCACCTTTACAGTTCCATTTGCTGAAATATAGGGTAATTGTTCATTATTAATATTGACAAACTCCATGGAAGTGGGCATATTTTCAAATGCAATATCTGTCGACCCTTCCCTTTTTGCTGTGAAGCAAAGCCTGAACATAGAAATTCCATTCATCAAAGTAACAGGTTCTAGCCCAGCTGATAGCCAGGAAACAGTTACTATCCCTGGAGTTAAGTCAGCCGAAGCTCCCGGCAATCCAAACGAAGCATCCGTCAGTCCGACTAGATTGTACCCCCCAACAGAATCTAATTCCAATAATTCGGGATCATACGTTAACGTAAATTGCATCCCTACCATATTGATAAACTCATCGGCTGCGATATCAACGCAAAGGGATTCGCCATTTCTAACGCTTTGGTTTTCAATTCCGATCATGACTGTATCCTGACCCGTAAATTGATTGGTCTGACCAATACTCACCTTCGAGTCAATCCCCTCAAAATCCATTACGTCTAATGCCGTATTTGTTATCTCAATGTTAGTAGGCTCCTTGGCAAAACTTATTATCGTTTCACTTTCTTTTTTAGCTACAAAACAAGCTTCAAAAATAACATCCCCAGGATTTAATGCGACAGCATTAAGTGTAGGTGCTACCCACACAAAGGTCAAATCCCCTGATTGCATATCTGTATTGGGAGCAGGTAATCCAAAAGAAGATTCTTTAATACCTTCAAGCCCAAAGTTACTGACCTCAACGAATTCTAATACTTCGGGATCATAACTAAGACTGAACTGCATACCAAGGATATCTTTAAACTCTCTGGCGGTTATCTGAACACAAAACCTCTCGTTCATCGCCACAGTCTTGCTCTCCAGAGCAAGCGAAACACTACTCTCGTACCCCATCCACTGTGAGGTTATCGATTGGAACAACTGCTGAGTAGTGCCGAAATTCTCTACGTAGTTAGTCGGTTTTACAGTAGCTTCATTTGTTTTCAGGCCTGTACTGTAAGCATTCAAAAGACCTGCACTCAGACCAAAACTCATGAAAAGCGTTAGTAAGAATTTATTCATCGCATGTCGGAATTTGGGATGTTAACTAAAAAAATCTTTTTAAGATCGTATTTTGAATATGAAAATTGGATATGTTCTCTTTTCTGTGATTGTATACGGGAGCTCTTGCCAATGGGATACATTTTTTTTAGAATATGCCCTGTACAAGTTTTTCTTTTAACAGTCATAAAGCGTAGAACTCTTCGAAAACGCATTGTAAGTCTATTTAATGTATTTCCCAAAGTTTCCTGGTTTAAGAAATTTTGATGATAAGGAAATTTCACAAGAACACAGGAAATTAATCCAATCTTAATGTGAGATCGGAGCTGAGATTGATAAAAGAAGCATATTTTTTTGGGAAAATTATTTGAAATGCAGTAGAAATGCCATGCAATAGAGAAATTGCAAAACGAAATCGACCGCTGGAATGGAATTCCAATTGTTCGTTTCATATCACGGGATTATAAGACTGAAAACTTTACTATAAAGGCGCCACAGACATTCTTATTTTGCTGTCGAAGATAAGGATTTTATACTAAAGGCACTAGACTTATTTAAATTATTTTATATGAAAAAGCCCCCCTTCCGGCTTTCGCCAGAAGGGGGGAGCTTTTTTTCAGTATCTC
>CAZVOD010000078.1:0-23568 GCA_964628385.1 uncultured Saprospiraceae bacterium | reverse complement strand
GCTGCAAAAAACGAGGCTTTAATTTTGAGGATACCCATTTGACCAAACTGGAGCGGATCAATACCTTAATCTTCATATTGGCGATCGCTTTTATTTGGGCTTTTAAAACTGGAGAAATCCTCTTAGAAAATGGCCATCAGATACCGATTAAAAACTTAAAGAATCGAAAGGCTAAACTCTACAGTATTTTCAGAGCTGGCCTTGATCATTTGAAACATAAACTGCTCAACTTTTTGAGCTTATTTAATGAAATTGGACTTTTGTCCTGTACTTAGGTTGAATACTTTAAACCACACCAAAGTAGATCGTCCTTTGCTGATATAGATTTTCCCCACGTTGTGAATAATTTTCGTTAAAATAAGATGTCCTTTAATTGTCAGTATTCAAAAGATTGCTAGTGGTAAGATATAACACCAGGCTTTGATTATCAAAGATTTGATAGCGGCTTAAAGATAAGCTTAAATCACTGTCGGCATCATACCAGCTTCCAAATGGTTGCTCGGAATAAATGGGCTGATAGATTTTTGCTCATAGTTAAAGGCCGCACCTACAATAGGCGTAAACTGAAGTCGCCAGTACTGAACCAGGTTTTTAGAGTTTTCCTCGTAGGTCTTCTCCAGTTTTTGAGCTATTTCATGAATAGCTTTGCTCTTCGATTGCATGATGCTTTGTGAAAAAGCCGTCATAATCTTTTCTTGAATGCCTTCAAGTAAGCTATCTTATACCTCTTTCTTAAAGGTTGCCAGATACGCTTCGCTCGGCTGCTCTGAAGCACAGCCCAATCACCGTCCACATCCAGGTGATCATCCTGAATACCGAATTGTTAGATTTAGGAGACTTTTTCTTTGACTGGTATACATATTCTATAGCCCCACCCAAAAGCATAATGAAATAAGGGTAAAAGCTGATTTCGTATCTCCCAACCTAGTGTAATATTCATTGGCTTATACTAGCCACAACTAAGAGGCTTCCTCATAAAATGAAAGAAAAGCCATTATCCGTGAAGCGATTTCTGGCTTCTTCAATCACGTTGGTGATCAGTTGGCGACTTTCCTGCAATGTAAAATTGGATGAATCCATTTCTTTTTTAGCATTTGTTAGTCCAAACACAAACTAGTTTATTTTATAAACTAAATTAGGATCCTATGAATTCTCCAATTTTCTGAATTTTCAGATGGAAGAAAGGAATCGTAGGATATATCACTTTGCTCGTTCGATTGGCAATAATTTAGCTTCTTTTTGCCATTCGCCAGGCTCTGACCATCATAATGACGCGGTTATAGTTGAGCATCCCTTCTTTGATGCCCTGTGATTTGAGATAGGCATCGTAGGCATAATACCTGAATTTAGGCATGATATCAGGGTATTTTCTCAGATAGGCAAACATCGCTTCGATGTCTTTTCGGTTGGTTTCTGTAAGCATATCTCTAATTTCCTGATAATCATCTGGTCGAAGCCGTCGATAATTGGCTGCCAGGGTGATCCAGTGGTTCAGAAAAGCAGAATAAGCGAAAAAGGGCTCTTCAGAGTCGGCACAAGCAACAAAGGAAAGAAAATTACAGGTTCCTTCGTCCGCAAAACCATAGCCGTGAGCTAGCTCATGAGCCATAGTAGATGGCTGGTCCAGTACATGCAACCCGGCGTCTATATGCCCTTCACCAATAAAAGGAAAGTATAGGCCGGCAGAGCTAAAGTGCAGAAAAATTCCTTTAGGGTATAGCCAACGGCCACGTACCCGACCAATGGTGGGAAAATTATGACGTTCTAACCAGTCTTCCAACTCCTGACGGAGATGCTTTTCGGTATGCCGTGGTAATTCTAGCTCATAGGGGTTTTGGCTGTAGTAAAGCGAGAGCTCCTCTCGCAATTTTACTACCTTTTCGCTTGCCCATACCAGCTCTTCCCTCAGCTCTTTTTCTGTGAGAGGCTTGAGGTTAAGGTTAAGTTGTTGAGCAATAGAGACTCTGGAATAATTAAAGCCCCAAAGGAAAAAGAAAAAGAATATCAGGCCTCCCAGAAAAGACAAAACAGAGAATAAGCTATTGACCAATTTTTGCCGCAGTGGAAGAGTGGATCGCCTCAGCCCAACAATCCCGTAGATTAAATAGGCCAGTACAGCTGTGAAAAATAGATAAATCAATGGAAAGGGCATCCATCCCAACAAGTAGTCAATACTCCAGCGTATTCCCAGAAATAAACCACGACTATAAAATTTTTCGACCATATTTGGGTTAGCTGCCGCTAATTGACGCAGTAAAAGTGTAATAATTCCTAAGAAGATCCAGATTAGTTTTTGTCGGGTCATATCTTTAGTAATTCAAATTTTGATGTGTGAAAGCATGCTTATTCCAGGATAACCCGTTTTCGGCTTTGTATCTTTAGCCCAATAAAACGGTAGAAGAGCGCATATTCTTTTAAACATACTGTCATTTTCGTAGCTGCATAGCGGCAAAACCAAAAATAGATGTCCCAACATGGACATTTCGTAGACAGGATTGTTTATATTTGAAACTAAGAAATACAAAGTCTTGTTACGTATTTAAATCTAAATTTTATAACAAAATTAAAATCATCCAAAATGGCATTTGAATTCACGGATGCGAACTTCCAGGAGACAGCTCTTGAGCAATCTGGTGTAAAAGTGATTGATTTCTGGGCTGAATGGTGTGGTCCTTGTCGTATGATCGCTCCCATTATCGAAGAACTTTCAGAAGAAATGAAAGATAAAGCACTGATCGGAAAAGTAAACGTAGATGATAATCCTGACGTAGCTATGAAATACGGTATTCGCAGCATTCCTACCATTCTGATTTTGAAGGATGGCGAGATTGTTCATAAGCATGTAGGCACAACTACCAAAGCTTCACTTGCTGATAAAATTGCTGAGCACTTATAGTACTTTAGAGAAAAAATAACTAGATTAAGCTCTTGCCGTTAAACATTTGCGGTAAGAGCTTTTTTATTCTCAGTAAATATCATCAATAACTGTATAAATGGATTTTTTAGAAGAACAGCAGGTACGTACCATCGGCAATTTGGAATTACTGGCCAAGCAAGTGGTAGAAGGTTTTATAATCGGGTTGCACAAAAGTCCGTTCCATGGTTTTTCCGTAGAGTTTGCAGAGCATCGCCTTTACAACCAGGGAGAATCTACCAAAAATGTAGATTGGAAGGTCTTCGCTCGTACTAATAAGCTTTTTACAAAACGGTACGAGGAAGAAACGAACCTCCGATGCCAAATTATTATTGATGTCTCTTCTTCTATGTACTTTCCGGAAGTCACCAGCACTTCTAAAAACTATATCAACAAGCTCCGTTTTTCTGCTCTTTCTGCTGCTGCCATTATGAATTTGTTGAAAAAACAAAGGGACGCATTCGGATTGAGTATTTTTGATGATGAAATAAAAACTCACGCCAGGTGTAAAAGTAGTACCTCTCATTACCGGCTAATGCTCACCCATCTAGACGAAGTTATAAAAAATCCGGAACGCAATAAAGCTACCGCTGCTGCACAATCGCTTCATCAGATAGCAGAAAGCATTCACCGTCGTTCGCTGGTTATTATTTTCAGTGATATGTTTGAGCAAAAAGATTCTACTGAGCAGCTTTTTTCGGCTCTCCAACACCTAAAGCACAATAAGCACGAAGTGGTATTGTTTCATGTAGTGGACAAATCCAAAGAGCTGGATTTTGAATTCGATAACCGTCCGTATTTGTTTGTGGATATGGAAACAGGGGAAAA
Organism: uncultured Saprospiraceae bacterium; assembly: GCA_964628385.1. GTDB lineage: Bacteria > Bacteroidota > Bacteroidia > Chitinophagales > Saprospiraceae > JANQPA01. Next base: position 19,826 of record CAZVOD010000078.1, on the reverse strand, counting down.
GGTCAAATTGCAACCCAATCAGGTTAAAGATAATTACATCAAACAGATGAACAGCTTTAAGAATGATCTGAAAATGCGCTGTTTACAATATCGGATTGATTTTGTGGAAGCGGATATTAACGAAGGTTTCCGGCCCGTGTTGCAATCGTATTTAGTAAAGAGAAGTAAAATGTTGTAATGATTCGATTATCAGATTACGATACAAAAGCGCCGGCAGAGCTCAGGGAAGAACAAGCTGAAGATCAGGCGAAAGAATGGGCCGACAGGATAGGCGAGCTTCAGGAAGTATTATATGCCGAAAAAAAGAGGAGTCTTTTGATCGTTTATCAGGGAATGGATGCCAGTGGTAAGGATGGGGCTACCGAAAAAGTTTTTAAAGAATGTCATCCGGCAGGCATACAAGTAAAGTCCTTTAAAAAGCCTACTGATGAAGAACTGGCCCATGACTTTCTGTGGCGGGTTCATAAACACACCCCCGAAAAGGGAATGATACAGGTATTTAATCGCTCTCACTATGAGGATGTGCTGATCCAGGCTGTACACGGCTGGATTGATGAAGCACATGTAGAACAGCGTATTCAGTCGATCAATGCCTTTGAAAGGCTTTTGCAGTACGATGCCAATACTACCATCCTGAAGTTTTACTTACATATTTCCTACAAACAACAAGAAGAAGAATTGCGTGAGCGTATAGATGAATATGATAAACACTGGAAGCATAATTCAGGTGATTGGGAAGAACGCAAACGATGGGATGACTACATGAAAGCCTACGAAAAGGTTTTCAATCAGTCTGAAATTCCCTGGCATATCATACCTGTGGATGATCGCTGGTATCGGAATTACTGTATTGCCAAAATTGTCGTGGAAACGCTTGAAGCAATGGATTTGAAATATCCGCCCCTGGAACTGTAATTATTGCAAAATACTGAATCAATCATCATCGCTATTATCGTATATTAAGAGTCTAAAGATTTACGGAATAATTTTTTGATTATGCTGGATAAAGTTAGAGTAGATAAATGGTTGTGGAGCGTACGTATTTTTAAATCGCGTACCATAGCTACTGATGCTTGCAAAGGCGGCAAAGTAAAAATAGATGGCGTTCCTCTCAAACCCTCTCATACAATCAGTGGAGGAGAAATTTTACAGGTAAAAAAAGAGGGGTTTAACATGGAGTTCAAAGTGCTTAAACTCATACAAAAAAGGGTAGGAGCCCCTATAGCTGCAACCTGTTACAAAGATCTTACCCCGGAAGAAGAACTCAATAAATTCCAGGATTGGTTTGTAGGAAAAGGCCGGACTGAAATTAGAGAGAAAGGAGCCGGAAGACCTACCAAACGAGATCGCCGCAGAATAGAACGCTACAAAGGAAAATGGTAAAATCCAAAATACGGAGCGTCGAATACTGTGCTGGCCTTATTCGATGCCCTCGTCTTGTTGTTTCTACCTGCCTTTAGCCACCGGACTTTTTTGTTTTTGTATACCCCTGATCTTTGAGGATTTCTACTACCTTATCCCGGTGATTACCCTGTACAAGAATTTCTCCTTCCTTTACCGAACCTCCAACACCGCATTTGGTCTTTAGCAGTTTGCCGAGGTCTTTGAGGTCATCCTCACTGCCTACAAAGCCTGTTACGAGGGTAACTTCCTTTCCTTTTCTCTTTTTTCGATCAATTAATACCCGGAGGTTTTGCTTTGATGGTTCTAGGGTTTCTCCCTCTTGTCCATCATCATAGTTGTATTCAAAATCCGGATCGGTTGAAAAAACAATGCCCTGTCGATTATTCTTATTTTTTTTGCTCATAAATGGTTGGTTGGTTGAATCTGTATTCTATCCTAAAAACATACCCTTCCCAGCCAAAGGTTCACTCAAGACGGTGAATTACAAAATAGGATGAACCCCAATCCCCCAAGAAGTCTATCAAAACGGGTCAGAAATACCACCTCAATAGGTCTCAACGCCCCCATTGGAGATGGAAATGGTCATTCGTTCAATTTTGGCGTTGGTTTTACCCTTCTCATCAGGAATTAAAAACGCTATTAATTTCAGCAACCCTAAACTATCGTGTTTTCCGGCCGGCCAATATTCTGAAATTGGCCGGTTTCTTTTAGGTTAAAAATGGATTTTTCTTTTTTCAAACCAATTGATTGCTTTTTTTGGTAAACAAGAAAGGAGCAAAAGTCATTTTATGTACTAACTTCTTGTTAGAAGCTAATTGGATGAGTCCGTTACAGACAAAGGCATAATAATCAGGCATGAATAAAAATTCAGGAGAAAAAGTATATGTAGAAAGCCAGGAGGCAGAAGCTACTGTAGTAGAAAGCCGGCAAGAGCGCCAGGTTTTTGATGTAGTATCTAACAAAGCAGCCCGGTTGTTCATTATTCTTGGTGGCTTTTTTGTTGCCAATGCACTGGTAGCAGAATTTATAGGGGTGAAAATTTTCGCCCTTGAGGATACCCTGGGCCTGGAGCGGCTGAATTTTAACCTTTTCGGTCAGGAAGGAGCGCTGATGTTTTCAGCGGGTGTCCTGCTTTGGCCTATCGTCTTTGTGATGACTGATGTCATTAATGAATACTATGGAAAACGAGGTATACGTTTGCTTTCCTTACTAACAGTAGGGCTTATCTCCTATGCTTTCCTGATGATATTCGCTGCTATAGCTCTGGTGCCGGCCGATTGGTGGATTGTTCAAAATGCTGAACAGGGAGTGCCCAATATGCAAGCGGCTTTTTCGGCAGTTTTGGGTCAGGGTTTACTCATTATCATTGGATCGATCATGGCCTTCATGGTTGGTCAGTTGATTGATGTAATCGTTTTTCACAATATCAAAAAAATAACCGGCGAGGGAAAAATATGGCTGAGAGCAACAGGCTCTACTGTAATTTCCCAGCTTATTGATAGCTTCATCGTGTTGTATGTTGCTTTTAAGATCGGTCCTGAATTAGGCCTGATAGATGGGCTTACGCCGTGGTCCTGGTCTATGCTACTAGCGGTGGGAACTATCAATTATACCTACAAATTTTCTATGGCTGTCATCCTTACTCCTTTGCTGTATATTGCTCATAACTTTATTGATGGCTACCTTGGTCATGAGGTAGCGCATCAGATGAAGGAAGCCGCTGCCGACTGGAATTGATTCTTTTTTACTATTTTCCGGTTTTGCGAATTTATACAATCAGCATGCCTTTAATTGATCAGGTTACAGATACGTTATTGATGGTGCGTCCGGCTCGTTTTGGATACAATCCACAAACGGCAGCCGATAATGCTTTCCAGTCTTTTGATTCCAGTCTTTCTGAATTACAAAGACAGGCCCGGGCCGAGCAGGAGTTTGACAATTTGGTGAAAACGCTTATTGGAAGGGGAGCAGATGTTATTACTTTTCATGATACTTTCGAGCCGGACACGCCGGATGCCGTTTTTCCCAATAATTGGATCAGTTTTCATCTGGGGGGACAAATAATTACCTACCCTATGTTTTCCCCGATTCGGCGATCAGAAAAGCGACTGGACATGATAGAACAGATCCAGGAGCTATTTTACATAAAATCCTGGCACAAATTAGATGGTTTTGAAGCACAAAATAAGTTCTTGGAGGGTACCGGGAGTCTGGTGCTGGATCGTATACACAAAATTGCTTATGCTTCGAAGAGTGAAAGGACTCAGGAAATCGTCCTGGACGAGTTTTGCCGGATAATGGGCTACCAAAAGGTCTTTTTCAATGCAGTTGACGAAAATGCCAAGCCCATCTACCACACGAATGTGATGATGGCACTTGGAATTGATTTTGTTGTTGTTTGCCTGGAAAGTATTCGGGCACCTGAAGAACAAAAAGCCTTATTGAAAATATTTCAGGAAACGGGGAAAACAGTTTTTGAGATCACTATGCAACAAGTCAGGGCTTTTGCCGGAAATATGCTGCAAGTCAAAAATAAAAATGAAGAAACCTTCCTGGTTATGTCCCAAACGGCCCTTGAGTCCTTACAACAAGCTCAGGTTGAAGGCCTTAGAAGACATACCCACTTGTTATCAGCTGCTATCCCAACCATTGAAACTTTCGGCGGGGGTAGTGTACGGTGTATGATGGCTGAGGTGTTTTGAGAAAGGGAAAATGGAGCTTACCTACATTATCCTCCTCACCAATTCACCTTCAGGCTATTAGCTCTGGGGCTATCCATATCAATTAGTGGGCGAATAGCTCGGGCGGCTTCTACCGGGCGATCGGTCGCTATGATGTCACCACCTTGTTGAATTATTTCTCTGTATAGGTCGTCTCCATTGGCTTTGGCTTTATTATCTAGGTTGCCCATAGTGCCAACAATAGTAGGTATACCCAACGCATGAAGCTTTTGGTATAAATCTGGCTTCAAGTCTCGTGTGCCGGTGAAGGCCACAATATTCTCCGCTGGGATACCACCTTCCAGCGCTTTATTAAGTTCAAATTCATTTCTGATGCTCACAGATATCATCAAATCCGAATTCAGGGCATGTACCGTCTGAGCATCTTCCAAATTATAGGTAATGACTACAACATAATCTTCCATTTTTCTTTTTTCAATCCATTCAATTACCTTTTTAAATGGAACTCCCCGCTTAACATCAACAGAAAGTAGTACTTTTTTCCTGGCCCATTTTAATACTTCATCAAAAGTTGGAATCGTGAAATTCGTTTTATTCCCAAAATCATCTTTCAAATACAGGCTTTTCAAATAGCTCCAGGTTAGCTCTTTGACTTTTCCGGTGCCGGTGGTGGTTCGGTCTACTGAATTATCATGCATTAGAAGAAGCATGCTGTCTTTTGACATGTTCACATCGCATTCTATCATGGCAGGGGTGCGCTGAATGGTATACTGAAAAACTTCTATGGAGTTTTCTGGAAAATACTCAATATTTCTACCGCCACGGTGTGCACTGATCAGTGGAATTCGATTTTCATCGTATTCCAGAAATTCCTGAAGCTGATCTTTCTTAATCTTAATTCGATTAATAGGCTGTGCATTAGTGATTTGGCAGCACAAAGCCAATAGCACGATAAAGGAAATTTGAGTGATTTTATTGTATTTCATTTCTTTTGGTTTGTTTCTGATTTATAATACAACCAAAAAACAATGGGGCCGGCAAAATGCCAACCCCATTATTTTATCTTAGAGTAGATTCTTCAAAAGTATGTTTGAATACTTTCTATTATCTTCTTCCTCCAAATGTATAACGCAATCCAATCTGTGCCTGCCAGATAGAAGAACGTAGACCAGAGTTGTCAAATGCATCACCTGGATCTCTTGGATCTTCACCTCTCAACAAGGCATCATCCACTGTGTACTGAGGTACATTTGTGAAACTACCATCGTTTTCTGGCTCAAGTGTATTTTCCATGTTAACGATACCATAGTTGCTGCTAATTGGTACTCTGATATGACCCCAATCACTGTTGATTAGGTTAGTGAAGTTGAATACATCAAACGTAAATGTCAATGTATTGCGCTGACCATTTGGCAAAGTAATAAAGAAATCCTGGTTGAAACGAAGGTCCATTGTGAAGTTAAATGGACCGTATTCACCATTACGCTGTGCGTAGTTTCCTCTTCTATCGCTTAGGTGAGCGCTTTCATCAATGTAAGCATCCAGAATAGCCCACTGCTGTTCAGGAGTAAATGTTTGTCCATCTACTTCTGTTTCTACCAATGGAATTTCATTTAATGCATTTGGTACGTAGAATAATTCTCTGAAATCAAAACCTCTATCGTTTGTCAATTGCTCAACATCTGCTCCAACTACATAGCTGATGAATCCTCTTGTTTCAGCATTGAAGTTGATAGACAAGCTAGATCTGAAGTACTTGGCGTACTCCTTGGCATAAGATACATAACCAAAGATACGGTGTCCCTGAGCGAAAGTAGAACGCTGAGGATCCCCCAGTACATACTCACCGCTATTTAACTCACCATTTCTGGAACCGTTAAAGCCACCGATTTCTAGCGGTGCATGGTAACCTCTCTGCTGAGAAGAGTTCTGAGAAGAAGTACCATCGTAGATAGAGTAAGAATCTCCAAATGAGTAAGATAAAGATGCTGTAAATCCGTTTGTAAACGGCTTGGTCAAAGTGGCTGCAAAGTTGTATGCATATCCCTTATCTGTATTAGAAGCAAGGTAAGTACCGAAAGCATAAGTAGGATCGATCAAGTCACCGTTGAAGATCGGGCGAGTATCAGGACCTGCTCCTTCGAGGCTACGAGTTGGTGGTACCAGGTTGATACTTTCGTAACGTACTGCCTGTACATTCTTGGTGTAAATACCTTCTAGTGTACCGATCAAGCCCCATGGTAGCTTCTGGTCTACGGCCAGGTTCAACTTGAATACCTGTGGCAATTTGAAGTCTTCAGCAAACAAGTCAATCTGCCCGGAAGGATTTGGATTGTTTACATCTACCTGAGTAATTGGGTTTCCGTTATCATCAAATCCTACTGGCTGGTTGAATGGATCAGCAACAAAAGGTACGTTTCTTGCAAATACACCTCCTACGTTAAAACCGTAGTTGTTGTAAGCACCACCTGGCCATACCAATGGTAGGCGAGATGTAAAGATACCCAATCCACCGCGTACTTGTGTTTCCTGGTTACCAGTTACATCCCAGTTAAAGCTCAAACGAGGAGAGAACAATACCTGAGAGCCGATAAATGTTCCGGTTCTTGCGCCTTTCAAGTCATAGCCAGCAGCCTCTAGCTGTGGAATTGTTTCGTTGTTGAAAGGTGCGTTCAATGGTACATCTGTAGGCCAGATCGGCAAGTCAAAACGAAGCCCACCAGTAAGCTTAAAGTTATCACTTACCTGATATTCATCCTGAAGATAGAATCCTAGTAGCATTTGTTCAAATGCCGCAATAGCCTCTGAATCATCACCAGTTACATTGTCTACCTGAGAGAAAGAACGAGAGAACTGTGAAGCAGGCTCACCAGCTAAGAAGCGGTCAACACCTGAAACGCCATCTCTATTGAACCATCTGTAGTAACCGTAGTTCTCACGAATAAATAAGTTACCTGCATTGAAGTATTCAAAGTTTACACCGATCAACGCATTGTGACGACCCTTATAGATAGAGAAGTCGTTAGTGATCGTTAATACATCCTGATCCAGGAGGTTAGCAGAAGAGAAACGCTCACCACCAATAGTATAATCAGCTCCACTTGACAAATCATCCAAATCAATCTGTGGGAAAGCAGGACCAAATACGTCACGGTCATCTCTTACTGTTTTCCAACCAATGTTCAAACGGTTAGTAGTATTATTTGTGAAAACAGAATTAAGTTCCAAAACAGTAGAGTTAGTCTTAGAAACAAAGAACTCAGAACCGTTGATGAACTGAAGGTCATTATTATCTGAACTACGAGCTTCAAGGTTTTCAGCTTCAGTGTAAGAGTGACGAAGTGACAAAGAGTGCTTATCACTGATTGTCCAGTCAATTTTACCCAACAACTTCAAACCTTCTAGCCTGGCAGTATTGTTGTCAAATGCTCCTACATCGTAACCATATACATTTTGGAATGTATTGATTACTTCGTTTACTTTATCTATGTCAGAATCACCACGGTAAGTACTGAAATCAAATGGCTGAGGTGTTTCATCATCCTGGATTTCCGCATTTACAAAGAAGAACAACTTATTCTTCACGATGGGTCCACCCAAACGTACACCGTAAGTTTTGGCAGTAAATGGCGTTAATTCATCTCCTACTTCTGTTTCAGAGATGATTTCCTTACCAGCAAGGCTTTCATTTCTGAAAAGGTAGTAAGCAGAACCTTCAAAATCGTTGGTACCCGAACGCGTTACGGCGTTTACTGTACCACCCGCAAAACCAGATTGACGGATGTCGAATGGTGCTGCTGCAATAGTGAATGTTTCAATCGCATCCAATGAAATTGGAGAGATACCTGTCTGACCACCGTCTGTACCAGCGTCTGCCAAACCAAAGGCATCGTTAGCTACTGTACCATCAAAGTAGATAGAGTTGTAACGTTGGTTCTGACCAGCGATAGAAAAGGCAAAACCATCAGTGTCTTCTGATACACTTGCTAGTGGGTTGAAACGAGCAAAGTCAGCAATAGAACGAGAAAGAGTAGGTACGGTGTTGATCAATTCTTCATCAACTACTGTAGACTGACCATCACGCTCACCATCGATGATTGCATTCTTAGAAGCTGTAACGGTTATACCTTCCAGTTCTAGTGCAGTTTCCTTTAACTTTACATTCAGCTTGAATGTTTGACCTAAGTCCAAATAAACGTTTTCACGCTTAAATTCTTCATAGCCTGTGTAAGTAATAGTAATAGTGTAAGGGCCACCAATTTTCATGTAGGGAATACGAAAAATCCCGTTAAGGTTGGTAGCATTACCATAAGTAGTACCTGTAGGCTGGTGTACAGCTACAATGTTTGCTCCGATAAGAGCCTCGCTATTGGCGTCTCTTATTGTACCGTCTATGCTCGCGGTAGTTACACCCTGAGCGAAAGCACCATTGAAAGCAAAAGCCAAGATCAATGTTGCTAAACAACGCAATACATTTGTGAATTTCATAAACTAGTAAATTTGATAAATAGCAAATTGAAAAATAATTTACACGGTAAAAGTAAAATTACCATGTTAAATATAGATTAATGAAAAGTTAAGTTTTTCTGTTTGAAACCAGTGGGGTACGTATTTATAAAATTATAAATTGAAGTAAATTAGCCAAGGCAGCAGTATAAAAATTGGTGTAAATATGGAACCGCTTGAAAATATTTTGATCATTGTTTTTTGAATTATTACTTTCATTTAATATGTAGTTATTATTCAGTTAGCAAAAATAAGAAGTCTGAAAAATTTTGTTTCTTGAAAAGTCTCAGAACTATGTAAATGAATTGTTATATTGAATTTTAGTCAACACAATTCTGAATACAGTGTTTTTGTCTTTTATTTTTATTCTATGGAAACAAACAAACGAAAATCAATTAACATTGGGCTGGCTCTATCAGGAGGAGGGGCAAGAGGCATTGCGCACATAGGGGTAATAAAAGCATTGGAAGAGCATGATATTCAGTGCAATATACTAGCCGGGACCAGTGTTGGAGCCATTGTTGGAGCCTTGTATGCTGCCGGATACGGGCCTGAGGAAATGCTTGGTCTTTTTAAGCAAGCCAATATTTTTCGCCTTTTCACCTTTACTATTCCAGATAAAGGTTTTACCAAGTTGACCTATCTGAAGGATCAGTTGGCTCGGTACATTGAGGAAGATAGCTTTGAAAAGCTGCATAAAAAACTTTTTATCGCCCTGACTAATTTAAATACAGGGCAGACTGAGTTTCGATCTTCAGGACCATTATTTGACGTAGTAACTGCTTCGTCGTCTATTCCTCTGGTATTTAAGCCCGTTGAAATTGATGGGCATCATTATGTGGATGGGGGCTTGATGGAAAACCTACCGGCGTCAAGGGGTTTTCTTAAAGCCAGTGATGTTGTAATTGGCGTAAATGCTATGCCCGAAATAGGGTTGCCGGATAAGCAATTTTCTACTGTATTTAGTGTGGCTACTCGCTGCTTTGAGCTGGCAGTGCTGGGAAATTCGAATTCAGCTATAGAAAAATGCAATGTGCTGATTTCGCCCACAAAGGTGCATAAATATCACATTTTCCAATTTAATAAATACCAAGAACTCTATGATATTGGTTATGAAGCCGGTTTACAAGCTATTCCGGCCCTGAAAGAAATCCTGGCAGAAAAAATGGTCATCTGATGTGTAACTACACCAGATATATTGCCATTTCCTCAACATTTCTGATTCTGACGTCAATATTTTCCTCAAGCGTAGTAGCTAAAGAAAGGCCAACATAATCCACATTGATGGGAAAGGATTTATGTTTCCGGTCAACCAGTACAGCTACTTCTATCTTTTTGGGGAGCGCATTAAATAATGGTTTGCAGGCATAAAAAACCGTACGGCCAGTATTAGCTACATCATCCACCACTATAACGATTTTACCATTCAGGTTTTGTATCGGTGTATTGAGGGTAATATCCTCACTCAGCGGATCAGCGGGGTTAAGCCTGATGTGAGCCTGAACAATGGTAATGTCACTGATGTGCTCCAACTCCCTGGTGAGCATATCAGAAAAGGTAGCGCCGTTATTATTGACGCCAATTAGCACCAACTCAGGAGCTTCGTAGTTGCTTTCTAAAATTTCGTAAGCCAGCCTTTTTATTTTTTGTAAAATCTGTTTCTGGTTTAGTACTTGCATCATTTGTCTGTCAAGTTATAATTCTTTAATTTTTATATCTTCCTAACGAGCCTATTTTATAAAATAGGGTTTTGAAGTTGCTAATGTCAACAAAATAAAAGTAATTTCAGAAGTTTTGATCTTTCTACATTAATCTGAACCAAAAAATACCTTAATATTGTTAAATTAGCGAATATTCGCTAAATATTTGATTTATGATACAAACGGTTATTTTTATAGCCATAAGCGCTATATCGCTAGGATTTGCCACCAGGCAGTTTTTAAAATTGCGTCGCAATGTCATGCTGGGGCAAAATGAGGAGATTGCCGGAGATACAGGCCAACGCTGGAAAAATGTCCTGCTAGTAGCTTTTGGACAATCGAGAATGTTCAAGCGCTGGATTCCCGCTGTATTTCACTTTTTTATTTATGCAGCTTTCGTTATTACTCAGGTTGAGTTATTGGAAATATTTGTAGATGGCGTATCGGGGCAACATCGCTTTTTCTGGCCTCTATTGGGTGGATTCTACACCTTTGTAATCAGTTTCATAGAGATTTTATCTGTACTGGCCTTGGTAGCTACAGTTATCTTTTTGATCCGAAGAAATGCCATGAGCATCGATAGGTTTAAAAAGCCGGAAATGAAAGGGTGGCCAAAGCTGGATGCCAATATCATACTCTATCTGGAAGTTCTGCTGATTACTTTTATCTTTTTGATGAACAGTGCCGATATGGCTACTCATAATAATGAATACGGTTTTGCAGTAAGTCAGTTTTTATCTCCACTGTGGGCTGGTACCAGTGAGCAAACCCTGCACCTGATGGAGAGAATTGGCTGGTGGGGGCACATTTTGGTGGTTTTTACTTTTCTTAATTATTTACCGTATTCAAAGCACTTGCACATTTTGTTTGCATTTCCCAACACTTATTATGCTAGGTTGAATTCCAGAGGAGAAATGGAGAACATGCCAGAAATTATGAACGAGGTGAAATCCATGATGGGACTTACAGAAAATGGAGCAGAAGAAATGGACATGGATGCAGAATTACCGGAATTCGGCGCCAAAGACATTACCGGACTGAGCTGGAAAAATATAATGGATGCGTATTCCTGCACGGAGTGTGGACGCTGTACTTCGGTATGCCCCGCCAATATAACCGGTAAAAAATTGTCACCTCGCAAAATATTAATGGATATTCGTGACAGAGCCACAGAGGTAGGTCTTAAGCTGGATTCCGGCAATATGGAGTATATTCAGGAAGACCTCAGGGCAGATGCCAAAGCCCTGACCAAAGATAATTTTGATGATGGAAAAAGTCTGTTTGATTATATTTCCAGGGAAGAAATACACGCTTGTACTACTTGTAATGCCTGTGTAGAAGCTTGCCCGGTGCTTATCAATCCGCTAGATCCAATTTTGAAACTAAGAAGATATGAGATTTTAACTATGTCTGAAGGGCCTTCAGACTGGTTGCCTATGTTTAATTCTATAGAAAATAGTGGCGCTGTATGGTCCATGCCTGTAGATCGGGATCAATGGGCAAAAGACTTGGCTAATTCTTAAGTCTAGCAGATAGACGAAGATATGATCAGATTTAGGAGCCCAATAAAAATAAAACTATGAAAGTACCAACAATGGCTGAATTAGCGGCAGAAGGTCGCCAGCCGGAAATTTTATTCTGGGTGGGCTGTGCAGGTAGCTTTGATGCCAGAGCACAGAAAGTGACTGTTGCTTTTTGTAAGATACTAAATGAAGTGGGGGTTGATTATGCTATTTTAGGAAATGAAGAAGCCTGTACGGGCGATCCTGCCAGACGTGCCGGTAATGAATTTATTTTTCAAATGTCAGCCCTGCAAAATATAGAGGTGTTGAATGGTTATGGTGTAAAGAAAATGGTGACTACCTGTCCGCATTGTTTTAATACGCTAAAAAACGAATACCCTGCACTGGGCGGCAACTACGAGGTCATCCACCATACGCAGTTGCTTCAACAATTGATAGATGAAGGGCGTATTAAGATGAAAGAAGGAGGTTCTTTTAAAGGAAAGCGTATTACTTATCACGATTCCTGTTATTTGGGTCGGGCCAATGGTATTTATGAGGCACCTCGTAAAGTCCTGGAAACTCTAGATAATGAGCTTGTAGAAATGCGTCGCTGCAAAAGTAAAGGACTCTGCTGTGGAGCTGGCGGTGCACAAATGTTCAAAGAAGACGAACCGGGAAATAAGAGAATCAATATGGAAAGGGTAGAGGAAGCACTGGATACCGGCGCAGAAATTATTGCCGCCAACTGTCCGTTTTGCCTCACTATGATGACAGATGGAGTGACCGGCAAAGAACAGTCGGATAAGGTGATGGTCTATGATTTGGCAGAACTGATTGTTAATAACATGGAAAACAAAGAATAGATCGCTTCAGATTATGATGTTGAGTATTCATAAATTAACGTAATAGCAGCATGTTCACAGCTTATAAAAATTTGCCTGATACTACTCGCGTATGGGTATACCAGGCTTCTGCTCCTTTTAAAACGGAAGATATTCCGACAGTAAAAGAAGAATTGAAAGTGTTTGTCGATGCCTGGACCAGTCATAATCGAAACCTTAAGGCTCATGCTAATCTATTGCATGAACGCTTTGTTATTTTAATGGTAGATGAAAGCAGTGCGGGAGCTAGTGGTTGTTCAATAGATAAATCTGTTTATTTCCTCAAACAACTGCAAGTCAAATACGGATTGAATCTATTTGACCGGATGCGTTTTTCCTTTGAAAAAGACGGAGAAGTTCATACGGTAGGCAAAGATACTTTTGCAGCACTATATCAAAAGGCAGAGATCAATGATCAAACACCAGTTTTTGATACTTTGGTGAAAAGTAAAGAAGAGCTAGATGAGCAATTGGTCAAGCCGCTTGGAGAGAGCTGGCATAAGCGTATGGTTTAAATATCCAATTTTTAAATTATGCTGGAAAGAATTAAAAACTATTTTGGTATCGAGGGCGTAAAAATCGATTTGGTCCTCCCGGAGCAAGTGCGCGAAAAAGAGGGAATAGTCGAGGGTACCGCTCGCTTTTCTTCCATGCATACTCAGCTGGTAAGGGGAGTCCGGGTAAGTTTGATTGAAAAATATTTCCGGGGCCGCGGCGATGAGCGTCTGGTAGATGAATACGAAGTTAACGCTATTTTTATTGATAAATCTTTTGAGGTAGCTGCTGGAGAGACCGTAGAGCTCGATTTCAAGCTGCCCTTTAAGTTTGTCAAATCAGAGATAGATGAATGGGAAAGCCGAAACTTATTCACCGGAGGGCTAGCCAAACTGGCGAAGCTAGCCTACAACGTCAAATCCATATACAAAGTAGTAGCCGAAGCGGATGTCAAAGGCACTGCCCTAAACCCTTTTGATGAGAAAGAGATTCGTATCAGGTAGCCCGACCACTCTGTTATTCACTTTCGGGATGCGCTACCCACTTTTCATAGTCCTCATTAGCTTCTGCCTGCATTTTGATAATGCAGGGTACCTCGTAGGGATGAAGTATGGTAATAGCTGTTTTTAGTTCTTCCCAAAGATTCAACGGGCTTTGCATGATTGATACAAATTCTCCCTCTCTTTGTACGGCACCTCTCCACCAATAACTACTCTGGATTGAATAAATATTCACCCCCGCCACCAGCTTTTTTTCTAAAAGCTGATCAGTTATTTTTTTTGCCGTTTCTTCATCTGGATAGGTAACGTAGATTAGGGCAAATGCCATGATTTTTATAGATTATTATGAGTGAACTCCAATAAAATGCCCAAAAAATAATAAATCTGTGAAAAAAACCTGGATTAGTTGGCTAAGAATTGCAGTACTCGGCGTATTTATTGGAAGAGGGGTGCAATTTATGATATGGGATGCTCCGCTCAGCGTATTTCTCTGGGATGAAAGTTTATTAAACCCCTTCGTTTCAAAAATCTTTGGCCTGAGCTGGTCTGCTTATCTAGTTGATTATGCTAATACAGAGACTATGCGTTTGCTCACCCGGGCCGGAGCTGTTATTCTGTTGCTATCTGCAGTAGCTGTTTATTTTTTTCCAATCTTTAAAAAAAAAACAAGTCAGCTAGTCATATTGACGGGGACTACACTGCTGTTTTTGTTGAGCTTGCTCTATTGGAAAGATCAGGCCTACGTATGGCCACAACTTATTGAGCACACACTTCAGTGGTCTATACCATTGTTTTACTTATCAGCTTTTGGTAAGGGAAGAGTTAGTAAAGCCTGGCTACTCTCATTAAAGATTGCCATAGCCTTTACCTTTATTGGGCATGGCGTCTATGCACTGGGCGTGTATAAGCTGCCGGGAAACTTTCTGAGTATGGTGATACAGATATTGAAGGTAAATCAAGATCAGGCCGTTACATTTCTTTACATAGCTGGAATAATGGATTTTCTAATAGCCATTGCCCTTTTCATTCCTTTCCGGTATGGGAAATGGCTGATTATTTACGCTATCTTCTGGGGGCTGGCCACCACTCTGGCAAGAATCCTGGGCTATTTCTATCCAAACAACCTGGGCCTTACCCTGTCGCGTTGGTTGCCGGAGGCTATCTATCGCATCCCTCACTTTATCGCCCCTTTGGTTCTTTATTTGATCCAAAGATCCAGGAGTATGAGACAAAGAGAGGGGTGATCCTTAGAAGTAAATTATAAGCTCCAACTTTAATCAATCGGGAGCAACTACAAAGCCAGTATTTCGGCCATCCTAAGTAAATCTCCCTGGACAGGTTTTCGTATGCTGATAGCTTTTTCAAAAGGTGTAAAGCTAACTTCATTATTTACCAGGCCAACCATAACATTTTTTTGCCCCGCCAGCAGTCCTTCTACTGCGGCAAAGCCAAGCCGGCTAGCCAGTACCCTGTCCAAACAAGTGGGAGAGCCGCCGCGCTGTAAATGGCCTATGATGGTCACTTTTGTTTCATAAAAATCAAACTGCTCCCTTACCTTTTGAGCTACCTCCATAGCTCCTCCATATTTATTTCCTTCAGCAACGATCACGACGCTGAATAGTTTCTTTCTTTTCACTCCTTTTTTCAGGCGGTCAATTAATTGCTCCACCGGACTTTCTATCTCTGGGATCAGTACACTACCAGCTCCGGTGCCGATTCCGGTATTGAGAGCAATATAGCCAGAATGCCGCCCCATAACTTCTACAAAAAACAGCCGGTTGTGAGAGTCAGCCGTATCTCTTATTCGGTCTACAGCTTCGATAGCTGTATTGATGGCCGTATCAAATCCAATGGTATAATCCGTTCCAAATAAATCGTTATCAATAGTACCCGGAATACCTATAAATGGGATGGTATGCTCCTGTGACAAAATGTTGGCCCCCGTAAAAGTACCATCTCCACCAATCGCAATACAGGCATCAATATCAAAAGCTAACAGTGATTCGTAGGCCTGCTGCCTTCCCTCCGGTGTACGGAAACGTTCACTCCTGGCCGTTTTTAAGATCGTTCCTCCTCGATGAATTATGTTAGCTACATCCTTTCGTTCCAAACGCTTCATTTCTCCATCGATCATCCCTTCATATCCTCTGTGTATGCCATAAACGTGCAAATCATGGTAGTAAGCCGTTCTTACCACCGCACGAAGTGCCGCATTCATACCGGGAGCATCCCCGCCGGAAGTATAAACAGCTATACGTTTTATCTCTTTGCCCATAAATGTTGATCGTTCGTTTGTTATGTCAATGGTATGGAAGAACTGATAACAATCGTAATGTATGATTAATAAAAATTATTACTTTGCTTCTCTGTGAAATTCTACCAGTGCATCTATTGGTTTTCTAATAAAATCTCCAACTATCATATCCCGCTCTTCCAAAATTACTTCCAGGAATTCTTTGAAATGATAGGCTACCGAACCGATAAAATTGATGGGTAAAGATATGTGGTTTTTGTATTTCCTCACATGGCGATCGATAAATTCCTCGAAGCTTTTGTTAATAATTTTTTGCACAAATATATGGTCCTTATACTCTGAAAGAAATCGGGTAAATTTAGCCAAATAGACATTGGGAGCCTCCTTTTGATACAAGTTCTCTAGAATACTGGCCTTACCTCCGGGGTAGCGGTCTTCAAATGGCCGGGTCAGATCTTTGGGCATCTCCCGGTAAAAATAACTTCTAACCAGAGCTTTGCCCAAGTGAGCTCCACTACCTTCATCACCAATAAAGTAGCCCAGGTTAGTGACATTATCGGTAATGTTATGACCATCAAAAAGGCAGGAATTGGAGCCCGTACCCATAATGCAGGCAATACCAGGTTTTTTTCCACATGCTGCTCTTGCTGCT
Organism: uncultured Saprospiraceae bacterium; assembly: GCA_964628385.1. Lineage (GTDB taxonomy): Bacteria > Bacteroidota > Bacteroidia > Chitinophagales > Saprospiraceae > JANQPA01. Next base: position 3,248 of record CAZVOD010000078.1, on the reverse strand, counting down.
CCTAACAAATCATGCTCAACCAGCACATCAGCATCACTAAAAATAAGGGATAATGCCCTAGAAATAACGGATTTCTTCTCGGCATCCCAGCAGCCAGTTCCATAGTAATACAAACTACTTACCTTGCGCGTATCCAAATTGCCTTCAAAAGCCTGGTACACTTCCTCATAAATCTTTTCCTTCTTGTGATAAACAGGATTGAAACCCATGGTCACAATAACCTTAGGTACATTATTCCCATCTACAATGGCCCAATCGGCCTTGGTTGATCCGCTATCGGCTACAATAATCATTGATTCGCTTTTTCTGTGTAAGTTAATTGAGCTGTGTGTATTTATTACACTAACTTAAAAGTTTTCTCCCCAATAACCTATACTCAGACCTAAATATTTCCCTTTTTATTGAAAATAAAAACAATTTGTTTTAAATTTGTGGTAAAATAGAACCTTAAACAATTTGTAGCTATGAACCACTTTTATACCTCCACCTTCCAAAACCAAGCTTTTTCTTGGTGGCTCTACATTCAGAGAAACTGGTTTAAAGGACTTCTAATCTTTATCTTTCTCTATCTTTACTTTACCAGGGATATATCCATTAGTTTTGGTGTAGTAGATCGGAATTACCCTCAAATGCAGCAGCCCCAACAAGCCGGTGCAGCTACTACTACCAGTTTTCTCAATCCTCCATCCAACACCAGCTTGCTGGGTGGCAGTGGAAGTCGTTCCGGTAATAAAAAGCAAGATCAACCAAAGTGGGAAAGTAGAAAAGCTAATAATTTCTACAATATTACCTTTATACTTTCTCCGGATTATGGCAAAAGGAAGCATATAGATCCTGTAATTGTAGAGGAAAAAATTTACAACTGCTATAATTATGTAAAACGCTTTTCCGGTATCGCCGTCAGCGAAATGAAAAGAACAGGGATTCCTGCCAGTATTACATTGGCTCAGGGCCTCCTAGAGTCAGACGCCGGGCATAGTCGACTGGCTGTGGAATCCAATAACCACTTTGGAATCAAGTGCCGCTCCAAATGTAAAGGCTGTACCTGCCGCAACTATACTGATGATGATATTTATGATATGTTTCGGGTGTTTGATTCGGTTAAGGAAAGCTACCGGGAACATTCAATTTTACTGGATATCAGCCGCTACCGTCATCTTAAAAAACTGGGTACCAAAAACTATAAAGCATGGGCGCACGGCCTCAGAAAAGCCGGTTATGCTACCGATAAGCGATACGCTCATAAACTCATTAAGATTATTGAAGAAATGAGATTGTATGAATATGATCGGTAGGAACTGAGAATTAAGAGATAGGAAGTAAGAGGGTTGACGTCCTATCTTATTCACTTTTGATGGGCGGGTTGTTTTGTAAAAATTCCAGAACTTCTTCCGGGGAATCTGTCAAAAAAAGTAATTCATGGTATTTTTTATTCCAAGAAAGCTGCTTGAGTAGGGGAAAAATAAGGGTATCGATTTCATATCGTTTTTTGCCCAAAAATATCATAGGGCTGTAAAAATTAAAGGTGCCGTAGTGATTTTGCGTCGCATCCATAAATATTTCCTGAGTCGTACCGGCGCTACCGGGAGAAAAAACAATTCCATATATACTGCTGGCTACCAAAGTATCTTCCCTTAGGCCATTGGAGAAATACTTGGCAATATGAGAAGCAAATAGATTACTAGGTTCATGACCGTAAAACCAGGTCGGTATAGCCAAGTTATCATTACCCTTGGGAAAGAAATCCAGTACTTTTATAGCCTGACCAATATAGTCCTTATCCGTGTATTTGGGGGATTGTTTGAGTATATCAATGGCCATTAACAAGTCTTTTTCTGCCTTTCCAGCCAGGTAGGCTCCCAGGTTAGCGGCTTCCATTATTCCCGGTCCACCGCCGGAAGCTATGAAGTAACCATTTTCGGCCAGGAGTTTGGCCGTTTTTGCAGTTTTGAGAAAGTAAGGATTGTCGCGGCCTATACTATGCCCACCCATCATACTGACAGTTTTCTTACTGGTCATCCCATCGCCATTAAAGTCAAGCAGGCTTCGCAGCGCATCATCCATGGCGTGGTCATGCACCCGCTGCCATAACGCTTCATTGATAGGGGGATTGTACTTGTTTTCTATAAAATGGCGATAAATCCTGAGGTCTAGACAGTTGTCATTTTCCTCAGAAAACCCTTGCATAAGTTCTTGCCAGGTGTAAAGCGTATGACGAAAGGGATCATATGGCAAATGCTTGGGTGCATTATAAGTATAAGCCCCTTTTTTCCTCAAAATAATTTCCTCCTCAAAGGACAAAACACATCCGGTAAAAATAGTATTGTCAAATCTGAACTTACTCCAGTCGATGCTGAGATTCGTAAAATCCAGCGCCTGGATAGTGCAATGAGATAAGTCCTGATTGTGCTTGATGTATGACTTAAAAGTCTCTGCTTCAAAGAATTTCTTATTAGTGGGCTTTTCAAATTTCATTTTGATTGACTTGACGTGAATAGATCGTTTGTAGAAATCAATGCTTTGTGAATGGACAGCACCTGATGAATCAGCGAATGATGGCCATCATTTTGAATAGTGTAATCAGACCATTTAATTTTTTCCTCATCCGGAATTTGCTTGGCAATTCTTTTTTGGATTTCTAGTTCAGATAAACCGTCCCGTTGCATCACTCTTTGAATCCGAATTTCAACAGGAGCAATTACAGTTATGACTTTGTCTAGCCTTTTGTGACTATTGCTTTCAAATATTAGTGCAGCCTCTTTTAAAGTGTATGGAACGCTGCTTTGCGCTTGCTGCCATTGCAGCGTATCTTTGGCAACAGCAGGGTGTACAATGCCATTTAACTTTTCGAGGAGTTCCGGCTGAGAAAATACTTTTTTGGCCATCCAAGCGCGGTTGAGCTGCCCATCCTGGAAGGCTTCCGACCCAAACAGCGACTCGATAGCCTTCCGAACTTCCGGTTTGTTGACCATCAACCACTTGGCCCGGTCATCGGCATAATAAACCGGGATACCCAATGTTTCAAATATTTTGCATACAGTAGTCTTACCACTACCAATACCTCCTGTAATCCCAACTTTAAGCATAGAGTAAATTTAGCATACGGACAAAAGTACGCTTTTCCAGGGCTTTTGTTTAAATCATTTTGTTGATTCAGTGCTTTTGAATTATGAACAATTTGTTGTTATTTTAAGAGCGCGTTTAGAATTCATTTTTTGAGTTGACAACGTGTAAACGGAAAGATCTTT
>CAZVOD010000077.1:0-23850 GCA_964628385.1 uncultured Saprospiraceae bacterium | reverse complement strand
TTGCTGCACAATGTTTTGTCTGCAAACATGAAACGACATTTTTAAACAACTTCTTAAACAACTTCTATGTATCCAATGGGAGGATATCAAAAAAAGGGTGGAAATATTCTGAAATAAATCCACCCTCCCGTTTAACTTTTAGTAACTTAAATGGTAACTGTAATTGCCATTTCTGATTTATCTTTTACTTGCTTCGCAGAAATATAGAAAAGTTTTATCACCTGCAAAACAAATCTTTTTAGTCATTATTTTTCCTTCTCGTAGTTGGACGGCTACCAGAACTTCTGCTTGAAGAACTTCCAGAACTTCGAGTCGGACTCATTCTTGGCCTAGAACTACTGTTCCTATTGATCGTTGAGCGTGAGGTGTTAGATCTTCCTCTGGAAAAAGAAGGGCTGTTATTACCTCTAGTTGTTGAAGACCTATTAATCTTTGTTGGGCTCGTCGATCTTGAATTTACTTGGCTTGGGCGGTTGGTAGCGCGTGTACGAGTACGACGTCTCTGCTGCTGAGGGTCTACTTTTGAACCTCTGCTATTCAGCGGACTTTGTCTCTCTAATCCATTCACTCTACCTACGGTACCTCTACGCTTAGAAGACCGTGTTCTGTTAGGTGAAGTGTAGCGAGAATCTATTCTCGTGCCGCTTCTTCTTGGGTTGTACACTGTATTTCTACCAGCATCATTCAAAGTGCTGGTTATTGTGGTATAACTGTTACTACCTCCCCAGGATGGTGGACAGAAATAAGCGGTACTTCTCAAAAATGGATTGTTGAATGGTGAAAACCCAAAGCCACTGTTGAAACCAAGATTAAAGCCAGAGTTAAAGCCCCAGCCGAAACCTGCACCTGCGCCAAAGCCTCTTCTGTTCCATCTGTTGAAGCCCATACCCCAAAATGGATCACCCCAACTGCGTAATCTCGTAAAATTACGAAATGCCAAATCATCGTATATCAATACAGATAAACTTGGACTCATAAACGGATCATAATAAGCTGCGTCTATATATACCGGATCAAAGAATCCAAATCCAAAAAGTGGACGGTGGAAACGACGAATCCGGGAAGTATAATAAAAATCATAATCGTTGTAATAATCATACTCATCTTCATAATAAGCATAATCAGAATCATCTACGTATCTCCTATCAGATGCCTCTGATCTGTCATTTGACCGATAAGCTAAATTATCTATTGATTGATCGGTAGACGGATCAAAGTATAAATCATCCCACTGAGCAAAAGCTGCATTACTAAAAAGTAAAGCAAGTACAGCTACACATGTTGTCACAAAATATTTCATAAGGCTGTTTTTTATATGTATTGCAGACCTTTCCAGTCAACATTCTCTAATTTATCATTTTTATGGCACTTTTTCAGTTAAATTTCGAATTATAACACTATTATTTGTGTTAAGTAACAGTTAAAGAATAACTTATCGATTTCTACTCGTCCTTGCAGCCTTATGCTGCGTTATTTTTTTTCAGTAATAGCACAGCTATTGCTGAAAAAAATGCCTTGCCTAAGACTACAATCACTTCGCATCAACCGGATACTTATTTTTTACCTGTTACTAAGGTATTTAACTTAAGCCTTTCTATAAACTTAAAGTGCGAGTATACAGAGAATAAAGATTTTACTGCAGTGCGCAAGATGGCGAAAAAAGCAAGTTTTTAACATTTACTTAGCACTTGTCGCTAATCAAACAAAATGTTAAATTCACATTTTAGATAAAAAAGCGAGGAATTTCACCTTTAAGCTTATATTATATTAACAAAGCTAAAGCATAAAAGATTTCCAAAAAGTCTGAAAGTCTTTTTTCGAAGGCCTCACTTTTTTAGCTTATTTTGTGGCCTGTTTTTTAACCTGGAACATATACATTGATAAAATGGCTAAGGAAATTACCAGCAGACAAGAGGACTATTCACAGTGGTATCTCGACATTGTAAAGAAGGCCGGCCTGGCTGAAAACTCGGCGGTAAGAGGCTGTATGGTTATCAAACCATATGGTTTTGGTATTTGGGAAAATATGCGGGACCAGATTGACCGGATGTTCAAAGAGTCCGGGCATGTCAATGCCTATTTCCCGATCTTTATCCCTAAAAGCTTCCTTAGCAGAGAAGCCGAGCACGTAGAAGGTTTTGCTAAAGAATGTGCGGTAGTCACCCATCACCGGTTGATGAATGATCCGGAGGGTAATGGTTTAGTAGTTGATCCTGATGCCCGCTTGGAAGAGGAGCTTATTGTGCGGCCTACATCAGAGACCATCATCTGGCATACTTATAAAGATTGGATTAACTCCTACCGCGACCTTCCTTTATTGATCAATCAATGGGCCAATGTGGTACGCTGGGAGCTTCGCACCAGGATGTTTCTGCGCACGGCTGAATTTTTGTGGCAGGAAGGCCACACTGCACACGCTACCTGTGAGGAAGCTATCGAAGAGGCCGAGCGTATGCAGGGTATTTATGCAGAATTTGCAGAGCAATATATGGCCATGCCGGTTATCAAAGGTGTAAAAACAGAAAGTGAACGTTTTGCCGGCGCAGAAGAAACCTACACTATAGAAGCCCTGATGCAAGATGGCAAAGCTCTACAAGCAGGTACTTCCCACTTTTTGGGACAAAATTTTGCGAAGGCTTTTGATGTAAAATTTTTGAATGAAAATAACAAGGAAGAGCTGGTTTGGGCCACTTCCTGGGGTGTTTCTACCCGACTGGTGGGCGGGTTGATCATGACCCATTCCGATGACGATGGCTTGGTATTGCCCCCAAAGCTGGCGCCTATTCAGGTGGTTATCGTTCCGATTCCTAAGCCTAATCCAGAAATTGATGAAGTAGCTGAAAAGATTATGAAGGAGCTTAGAGCAAAGGGAATCACTGTTCAGTATGATATGGACAAAAAAAAGCGCCCGGGCTTTAAATTCGCCGAGCACGAAATGAAAGGTATTCCTGTAAGATTAGGAATCGGCAAGCGGGATTTAGAAAAAGGAGTGGTAGAAGTGGCTCGCAGAGATACCAAAGATAAATCATCACAACCGCTGGATAGCATCGCTGATCATATAGAACAACTACTAGAGGACATTCAGCAAAACCTCTTCCAGCGAGCTAAAGCTTACCGCGACAACCATATAACGGAAGTTGATACTTTTGAAGACTTTAAGACTGTACTAGAACAAAAAGGCGGTTTTCTTTCTGCTCACTGGGATGGTACGGCCGCTACTGAAGATAAAATCAAAGAACTTACAAAAGCGACTATTCGCTGTATTCCTCAGGGCGCGAAAGAGGAAGCAGGAAAATGCATTCTTACCGGCCAGCCTTCTCAACGGCGTGTGCTGTTTGCCAAGGCCTACTAAATTTTCTTATCCGTCCGTTTTTCACATCACCTGACCATTTTGCTGATGATGTGAAAACGGCCGGTACGCTTTCCTTCTTTTTTCAAAAAAATTATTTAAGGGAAAAAAACAAGACTGGCTGTAGTCTAATGGAAAAAAGGACTATTGAAAATCATCCGAATGCATACAGAAGCGGATCTTATTGCCTCGATCAAGGCCGGTAATCAACAAGCTTTTCGCAAACTCATACAGCATTACGAAGGGCAAGTCCGGTCTACAGTAGCAGGTATGTTGGGTCCTAATGCTGATACGGATGATCTAACCCAGGAGGTTTTTATACGTTTTTTTAAAGCAGCAAAAAACTTTAGGGGAGATTCTAGCCTTGGCACTTATTTGACACGTATAGCTATAAATTTGACGCTTAACGAAATTAGTCGGCAAAAAAGAAAGCTAAAATGGATAAATGGAGTTTTTCAGGGTAGGAAACCTACAGAACCGGCTGATGCCAGTACATCTCCTGAACGCGCCGAACTCAAGGACACTATTAGTAAGGCTCTTCAACTGTTGGAAGTAGAATTCAGGACGGTAGTTATCCTGCGATTGGTAGATGGCTATTCTGTTAGGGAGACAGCAGAAATACTGGAATTACCGGAAGGTACAGTAGCCTCAAGGTTAGCCAGAGCCCAGAAGAAGCTAAAAGGTATACTCAAAGAATGGCTTTGATAGGGTTTCTGCCTGATGGTCAGGTTAGATATGGCTTTATAACTCGAATTATTTAAAATATCAGCAATGAAAGATAAAGCACTTAATTTATTGATAAAAAGTTTTGATCAGCCTCTTTCTGGTACTGAGCAAAATTCATTAGATCGGCAACTGGAAATTTCGGCATGGCTCCGGGAGGAAAAGCGGCGGCTGGAGAAACTAAGAGCTGGTATAGGTGCGCTGAAAAAGACTCCCAAAGCTGGTTTTGCCGATCAGGTATTGATGGCTTTGGAGGAGCAGCAAAAACAGCAAGACATTCAGGGGGTGATCCTACAATTGTTTCCACAGGTAGCGGCAGCCTGTGTAGCCGTACTGATTGTGGCTCTACTGACTACCTTTTTCATAGAAGGGTCTTTGAGTACAGAAGCGTTAGTCGGAGTTCAGGATTTGAGTCCCGAAGATGCTTATACCATTCTTGCTGAATAACTATTAGAAAAATGAATCGAATGAAAACTTTGAAAATAACCGCTTTTGTCTCTTTACTACTAATCACCGGATTTATCGGAGGTTTCGTAGCACATCGCATAGTGATCAAAAAGCAAATTGAGCGCATTGCAGACTTGCGTTTTGCCAGAGGTTTTGAACGGGAGTTATTCCGGGTGATTGATGCGGATAGCAGTCAACGCGAACAACTCAGGCCGGTTGTAATGAAATACAGCCAGGAAATGGCCAGGATCATGTATGAATCCCGAAAAAAGAGAAGAACGGTTGTAGATTCTATGTTTCAGGAAATTACCCCTATACTCGATGACAAGCAGAGAAAAGACCTGGAGTGGTTTGGGAAAAGATTTCGACACAAGGAAAGGGATAAAAAGCGGAAAAGAAACGATGGTAGGCGGGAAAAATCTCGTGAATAGCGTAGTCTAATAAGTGTAAGTAATTACGAAGGGCTATTTTCCAGACGCTCTGACTTTCAGATACCGCTCTAAATCTCAACGGTATTTTAATCATCCATAAAAACTTAAAAAAATGAAAATGAGAACTTTTGCCTTATTGGCAATGGGCTTATTAATGAGCACCATTGCCCTGGCTCAACGCGGCCATAGAGGAGCTATGCGCCCGGGCTTGCCACTAGACCGACTGGAAATGATCATTGATCTTACAGAAGAACAAAAAGAACAACTGGCCGCTGTTGAGGCGACTACTAAATCACAACTGAACGTATTGAGGGACTCCACATTTGAATCCAGCGTAGTAAAACGAGAGGCTGTTAAAGCGATATTAGAAGATACTCGGGAACAGGTGGAGACTATTCTCACCGAGGAACAAAAAGAGCAGCTACAGGCTAACCGCGAAAAAAGGCTGGCCAGACGTGAGATGCGTAAGGATACCACTGCCAGAAGGAACCTAAAACAGGAACTAGATGCTTATCGCAATGAAAATATTCATCCGGTGATGCTGGCTCAGCGTGCCAAGCTGGAAGAAATACTTACCGCAGAAGACAAAGCGATTATCGCCCAGCTTCGCGAATCCAGAGCAGATAAGCGAGAAAACAGCAAAAGACAGAGAAGTCGAAGAAGAGCTAAGGCTCATCATCGTGGTGGCAATGAAGAAAACAGAGCAACCATCAAATCATTGCTGGACAAATACAAGGATGATATCCAAGCATTGATGGACGAGGTCAAGCCACAAGCAGAACTATGGAAGGAAGATATCCAAAAGATATTGGAGAAATATCGTCCCGATGAAGAAGAATTGGAAGTACCGGATTGTCATCCTAGAGCCCATGCTCCTATGGAGGGTAAAGGAAGAAAAGGGCCTATCAGAGCAGCCCACTTTCTGTTGCTTGATCCATCAGAATTGACTCCTATGCTAGATAGAGAAAATTCAGGTGCTAATCCTGCTTTTGAACAACTGAGTATTTACCCCAATCCAGCTACTAATTCCAGTAACCTGCAGTATGAGCTTGAGGAAGCCGGAAAGGTTAGAATTGAACTACGCGATGAGCAGGGAAAAACCATACAGGTGCTACAGGACAGCTATCAGCAGGAAGGCAGCTATAACCTGGCGGTCAATACGAGTGAGCTAAAAGACGGCGTTTATTATTTTACCATCACCAATGGAAAAAATGTAAGCACCAAAAAACTAATCATCTCAAAATAGGACATCCGGTAAGCTTGTTGCGAAGGGATGGAATAATGGTAAAAAAAGATTCAATTTTGATCTATTTTAAAATCTACGAAACGAGTACTTTCAATTGAGCCGGATCATTTATAATTATCCAGAAGCATTGTAGCAAACTACAATGCTTTTTTAGTTTACCCCAAAGATATGATAAGGTACAGCAGGCAAGGCTAAAAAGTGCTCACAAGCTGTTTTAAAGTTGCTAAAATCCCTATCTTCCTATTCTGATAACACGCAAACAGAAAAAATAGATGCTTGTAAAAACTTATGCCAGCGCCGTATTTGGCGTTGATGCCAAAAGAATAGATATAGAAATCAATACTGGCGGAAACGTGCCCATGAATAGCCGCTTTTATCACCTGGTAGGACTTCCCGATAGTGTAGTCCGGGAGAGCTTTCAGCGAATAGACGCAGCCATCAAAAATATAGGCTTTCGGGTGATGCGAATCAAAACTATCGTTAACCTAGCACCAGCAGACCTAAAGAAAGAGGGAGCCTCTTATGACCTGCCCATTGCTATTGCCTATCTGGCGGCCACTGGTCAAATTGCCGCTGAAGACCTGGACAAGTACATCATCATGGGAGAACTGTCTCTGGACGGTGGCCTGCGGCCGATCAGAGGTGCGCTACCTATTGCCATACAGGCCAGAAAAGAAAAATTCAAAGGTATTATTTTACCCCGGCAAAATGCCAGAGAAGCTGCTATTGTTAATGACATTGAAGTGTATGGCATCAGCAATATCAAAGAAGCTATTGATTTTTTAACCGGCGAGGAAGATTTGAAGCCTACTTTTGTAGAGACCCGGGAAGAATTTTTTTACAACCAACAACAATTCAACGTTGACTTTTCGGATGTCAAAGGTCAGGAAAATATAAAAAGAGCTTTAGAAATAGCTGCTGCAGGTGGCCATAATGCTATCCTGATCGGTCCTCCCGGCGCTGGAAAAACCATGTTGGCCAGAAGGTTACCAACCATTTTACCTCCTCTGACTTTACACGAAGCTCTGGAAACCACCAAGATACACTCTGTAGCCGGAAGGCTTGCCGCCGAAGCTTCTCTGATTCATCAGCGCCCCTTCCGTTCTCCTCACCATACCATCAGCGATGTGGCTATGGTAGGCGGAGGGTCAAACCCTCTGCCCGGCGAAATATCACTGGCTCACAATGGGGTGCTGTTTCTGGATGAGCTCCCGGAATTCAAAAGAACAGTCATGGAAGTGCTGAGGCAACCCATGGAAGAGCGAAGGGTAACGATTTCCAGGGCTCGCATTTCGGTAGATTATCCGGCCGGCTTTATGCTTATCGCCTCCATGAATCCTTGCCCCTGCGGATATTACAATCATCCGGATAAAGAATGTGTCTGCGGTCCTGGTATGGTCAAAAAATACCTAAACAAAGTGTCCGGGCCATTGCTTGACCGTATCGACCTGCACGTGGAAGTGACGCCGGTATCCTACGAAGAGATTGCCGAGCAGGGACGTCCTTCAGAATCCAGCAAATCTATTGCCGAAAGAGTAGTCAGAGCACGTCTAATACAGGCAGAACGCTTCAAAGATACGGAGCAGCTTTATTGCAATGCCCAAATGCCGGGCCGGATGGTTCGCGAAATCTGCCAAATTAGTAAGCCGGGGATTATGCTGGTAAAAAAAGCCATGGAGAAACTGCAGCTGTCGGCTAGAGCCTACGACCGTATCCTGAAAGTAGCCAGAACTTCTGCCGACCTGGCTGGTAGCGACAATATTGAAATCGAGCACCTGGCAGAAGCTATTCACTTCAGAAGCCTGGACAGAGAAAACTGGGCCGGATAGAAACGGTAAGGATGCTTCAGCTTTTTATTAGAGAGAGCAGCAGCTTTTTTAGTCTTTCCACTTCAGGGTTTCAATGATTCTAAGAGCATCCTGTTTTACAAAATCAAAAACAGGAGCCAGAGAATCCGGCCGGGCCTGTGTGTTGAAATAGATAGCTCCCCGCAGAAAATGCCTGGTACTGTCTGTCAAAAAAAACTGGAAAGGAGAAGCCGCCGGGCCCTCGATGTTAAAGGCCAACCCGTATACCCGATCTTCCGATCGTTCAATGACAAATTCATCTATATAGTTGGCTTTTTTGTTATGCCAATCTGCCATCTCAAAAGCATCCGTAAGCAATACGTCAAAACTTTTGTACTTACCCACCGGATAGTAGGTAAAGTAAACTTTGCTATCAAAACCAGGATAGTACAAATTGAACCAGCAGGGATCCTTGGGAGATTCGTCAAAGTAGGCCGTATCTTTTTGAAATTCCAGATAATCAGGGTACTGAAAACTGAATTCGCAATAATCCCGGTCAAACTGGATAAATTCGCCGCTGGGATAATTAACTTTAGGATATGCCCTTGGCTTTGGGGTATACGCGGGCTCGGAATTACAAGCAGCCAGTAATAAGACCACAAATAAAGTAATGAAGGCGCTGCCTGACAAATGCTGTTTCATTGCTGTCATGTATCGTTGCTCTCTTCTTTAGGAAATTCCAGACTGACCAACACCTGATGGATACGTCTGTTATCTACCTCAACGATTTTAAACTTGTAATTATCGTATTTGATCTCAGAATCTTTTTCCGGTAGCGAACCATATAGTTCCAATACTAACCCGGCCAGCGAATCTGATTCGCCCTTGACCTCATCAAAAGTGGAAGTATCCACACCAATGATCCGGCAAAAGTCATTTAACAGCACTTTACCTTCAAAAATATAGTTTTGATCATCTAACTTGCGGTGAATAAGCTCCGCTTCATCATCAAATTCGTCCTGTATTTCACCAATAATTTCTTCCATAATATCCTCCAGCGTCACAATACCTGAGCTACCTCCATATTCGTCCACTACAATAGCCATGTGTAAGCGTTTTTGCTGAAACTCCTTTAGCAAATCATCAATCTTCTTGGATTCTGGAATAAATAACACATTGGTTCTGATCAATTCCTGCCACTCAAAGTTTGAAGGCTCATCCAGATGGCCCAGTAGATCTTTGGCATAGAGCAATCCGGTGACATTGTCGAAGTCTTCGTCATAAACCGGAATACGAGAATATCCCGATTTTTTTACTACCTCTAACAATTCTTCATAATTGATTCGAAAATCAACAGCTACTACATCTATCCGCGATTTCATTATTTGTTTGGCAGAGACATCACCAAATTTTACAATACTCTTCAAGATATCAGCTTCCTGTTCGATTTCTGCGTCATTGATTGCCGTGAGCTCTATGGCTTCGTCAATGTCTTCGCGGCTGGTCAGGCCAGAATTCTTGGTGGTGTGCGCAAGTTGCGTTTCCAATTTATCCGTCCATCCTACCAGAATCCGGCTAAATGGTGTAAAAGCTTTCATCAACACGGTCAATGGACTAGCCATAAATTTTGATAATCCGATATTATTGAAACGGGCATAGAATTTTGGGGTTACTTCGCCGAATAATACCAGCAGGAAAGTTACCCCTACAACAGTGATTAAAAAGCTGACAATCCGGCCTATGCTTATGGGATTGGAGTCAATTCCTATCAATTCCAGCGCATTTGTTATTCCGGTAGACCAACTGGCCATCAGCTTATCCGGTAAAATCAGCCTGAGCACAAACTCGGACAGTATAACTATAGCAATGTTTATAAAATTATTGCTGATGAGTATAGTTGCTAACAGCTTTTCAGGTTCTTCTTTCAATTGTAGGATCTTATCGCTGGCAGAATCATTAGCATTCTGGAGCTTTTCAAAGTCTCCCGGAGAAAGAGAGAAGAAGGCAACTTCAGAGCCGGAAATCAGGGCAGAGCATATCAATAGCAAGACTACCCCCAGAACTCCCAAAACAATGAAAAGGAAATCCTGCGAAGAAAGATCAACCAAGAAGTTACCGGAAGAAGGGGCTGACGAATCTTGAGCGACCGTATCCTGAGCCACTGTTTGAGCTTGCAACAGTATGAAATGTATAGCCAGGAGTGGGCTATCCTTTTCAGGTTCCAAAGAAATAGCAATTGGTTAAAAAATAGCGATCAACTTTATATAAAAAAACTATGGCATTCAATTTACAGCTATTGTATGAAAACAAACGAAGGTAAAGCTAGCTAAACCATTCATTTGTTTTCTATAATTTTTTATAAAAGTAAGGATTAGAACGGTAAATCATCATCTGCTTTCGCCGTTTCGCCGGAAACAGAATAGTCAGCAGCTGTATTGGCGTTGCCATTATCATTGCCATTGCTGACGGGACTATCCGATGCTGATGGGAAATATCCGCCGCTACTATCATTACTCATGCTTGTATTTCCTCCACCGGAAGTATTGAGCTTACGAAAATAACTCGCCACGACTTCTGTCGTTTTGCGGTTATTACCATCCTGATCCTGCCATTTTCTGTGGGTCAATTTACCTTCAATGTATATGGTAGTTCCTTTATTAAGAGTGGATTCTGCGCGTTCCGCCAGTGTTCTCCACACAACGATATCATGCCACTCTGTTTGCTGCTGCCACTCACCACCCTTATCCTTGTAGTTTTCATTGGTTGCAACAGAAAACTTGGCCACCATTGCTCCATTTTCCAATCTTCTCACTTCTGGGTCTTTACCCAGATTACCAATTAATATTACGCGATTAACCATTTTTATTGAATTTTCTATTGGTCTGTTAAGAAAAAATAAGACGATTATTGGCAGTACTGCCAATATCAGTAGGGTTTGTCTATAAATTTAAATATAAAAACTTATCCTTTAAATAACAATCAATAAGCTTTGGGAAAGCAAAGGTATTTAAGTTTTTCCGGTCTGTTACTGTTACCGACTCATAATAATTTTCTACAGCGCTTTTCGCTTCTAATTCGTAAAAAACGGCAATAATCTTTTGATGGGTTAAAACTTGTTGGTAAGGAGGAGAAATTTTTTTCAATGTTAGGTCCTTCTCTTGAATTAGCTCAGCCCATGCCTTTGTACTGTTCAGTTCTTCAAAATTGCGGGTAGAGTGATCCAGTTCTAGCATAGGAAATTCGTAGAGGCCTTGCCAGATATCCTTTTGCTGCCTTTTGTGAATAGCTACGTACCCTTCATAGTCAGTGATCAGATAGTGAAAGTATCGAACTTTTTTTACTATTTTTTTAGACTTTACTGGGAGCTGACGCACTTTGGAGTTGTTATAAGCGACGCAGCCGGGTTGTAACAGGCAAGTGGCACAAGCCGGTGCTTTAGGTGTACAATGGGTCGCCCCAAAATCCATTATTGCCTGGTTGTAAGTAGCTGGCTTTTCGGTATCGATGAGCTGACTGGCTAGCTGACTGAACAGTTTTTTTCCCGCAGTAGTATCGATAGGCTCTTCAATGTCAAAATACCTGGAAAGAACGCGATAAACATTTCCGTCTACCACCGCATACGGCAAATCAAATGCAAAGGAAGCTATAGCTGCGGCAGTGTAAGGACCGACCCCCTTAAGGTTAAGGATTTCTCTGTAGGTATCCGGAAAATTTCCTCCGTATTCACTAACAATAAACTTTGCTGCAGCATGCATATTCCTCGCCCTGGAGTAGTACCCCAAACCCTCCCACAGTTTTATCACATCATCTTCCGGAGCCTGAGCAAGATCGTGAACAGTCGGATAGTTTTCTACAAACTTTTGATAGTAAGGAAGCCCCTGTTCAACTCTGGTTTGTTGCAGAATAATCTCAGAGAGCCAAATCAGGTATGGGTCTTTTTTACCTTTCCATGGAAGCGGACGGTCAGAAGCACTATACCATTCTAGGAGAGAATATCGAAATTGTTGTAGTGCTGATCTTGGGATGGAGAATTGACTGGTTGACTTTTTATTATCTTTCATGGAGTGTTTCACTGTAAAATCATTACTGCACGTAGTTAGTAAGCTGAAATATAACACGAAGTGCTATTTTTTGTTAAAAACTACTGGTTATTCTGTGCAGGATAATTTGATTTTACAGTGAATAAAAAAACGTTAACATATGAAACGGTGTAAAGCAGGTTATTGAATTTACACCTTTACGTTCTTGTACCGCTTGCCGATAAGCTCTTTAAGTTCTTTTCTGGCAAAGAAGATTCTACTTTTCACGGTTCCAAGAGGCAGTTCAAGGTGTTCAGCAATTTCCTGGTATTTGAAGCCTTGGTAGTGCATCAAGAATGGAATTCTTACACTGTCATCAAGCTCTTCAATCATCTTAATTAGCTCTTTCATCATAATATTAGATTCGGCTCCATTTGAAATAACAGTGCTACCAGAATTGAGGTAGTACATGTTATCTGTAGAATCCATGATTGTATTGGCCTTAGTCTTTTTTCTGTAATTGTTGATGAATATGTTCTTCATTATAGTAAAAAGCCAAGCTTTGAAGTTGGTACCAGGCCTGAACTTGTCTCTGTTGGTCATTGCTCTGAATGCCGTTTCCTGGTACAAATCTTTAGCGTCTTCCACATTTTTAGTCAGATTGTAGGCAAATGAATGTAGTAAAGTCGACATCTGATCAAAACGTTCATAAAATTCCGAATGTGTCATTGCTAACGTATTTTTGTTCAAATTTCTTGATTTAACTGTTTTTGATGTTGAAACAAATATAGATAAAAGTTAAACAAAGCAAAAGTTTTTCCTTGCATAAAAGCGTGATAATATCCAAATTTTTTGCTTGATTTTAAGCAAAAAAATCGTAAACACTTGATTTTCAACAAAAAAGAATAAAGTAGTATGATTTTTATTTTTTTTCAACTTTCAATAAATTCTGAAAGAAGAGTTGCTATTGTGTAGCTATATATCCATACATCACTCTACAAGTTAAACAAAATTGTCAGACTTGTGCGTTCTATCCTTGATTCAACTCCTATTTGTTTAAACATTGACAAATAAAAGGCCGGGAAAAGAACTATAAAGAAAGAAAAAGACGCTTATCTCCGGTAGGTGTTAAACACCCTTTAACAGGCAATGAGTAGAGGTACAGGGTCACTATTTTTCTCTTTAGCACGGGACTACAAATCTTAATATCAGAATAGATTAGAGCGTGTTTGGAATTTGCTTTTGATGCCGAAAATGCATTTAGGATGATGAAAATAAAGCTATTTTTGAGTTTCATAGCAGGGAAAAAAGCTGAAATATCTTGTCCCGCTGAAAGCGGGAAGCCCTATTCTAAATGTATTTGCAGGCCAAAGGGTAAAATCCAAACACGCTCTTACACAAAGAAACAGCCTGCACTTTAAGTGAGGATGAAAAGAAAAACCGGGATCAACAAAGTACATACAAATAGCCCGACGCTATTTCTGGGCAGTTGAGATCAGGTAAAGGGCCACAGCCGTGAAGATGATATTAGGCATCCATATTCCCAGAATTATAGGGATAGCCTGCCCGGAAGCAAAAACGATAGCAAACCTGGAAAGGAAGACGAATAAGGCGCCAATCCCAATACCTAGGGCGAGGTGCAGTCCTAGGCCTCCGCGGATTTTGCGCGCCGCTATTGCCACACCGATCAATGTAAGTATGTATATGGTAAACGGTTCGGCACTGCGCCTGTGATATTCAATCTGGTATTTTTGTACATTACCTACTCCTCTGCTCCTTTGTTTATCAATAAAAGCGAGTAATTCAGGCGTATTCATCATAGTTTGTTGAGCTTTATAATCAATAAAGTCAGCGGGTGTCAGATTGATAGCCGTATCAATTTGCTTACCTCTACCGATGACGAGTGATTCCTGCATATCATCGAAGGTACGTATCTCATAATTTTTGAGTTGCCATTTCTTTTCTTCCTTCAGCCACTTTGCAGAATTGGCTTTCAGGTAATACACCAACTCATTAGCTTCAAACTGCTCCATTCTGAATTCTCTGATACTGCTATCTCCTTTATAATAGCTTTTGACATATATTTTGGTATCCGGGCTAACAAAGAGGTGAACATCCTGTGTTTTTCCTTTATCCTCATCCTTGTGGATGTAAGTATGTACTACATCGAGCATCTTGTCATTCCCGTTAGGAATAACGAAGTGCCCCGTCAGGAAGTGTATAACAGCAATAACAGAGGCTGCCAACATGTATGGATAAAGTAGTCTTCTAAAACTTACTCCTGCATTAAAGATGGAAATAATCTCCGAGTTGTTGGCCATTCTGGAAGTGAAGAAAATAACTGCGATCAGGGTAAAAAGCGGCCACAAAAGCCCATTGATGAACATAATAAAGTTCATGTAGTAGTCAATATAGATTTCTTTAGTGGTGATGGGTTCTTCGATGAACTTTTTAATCTTCTCACTAAAATCAATTGTTACGGCAATCAATGAGAATATCATTGCCGTAAAAAAGAAAGTGGCCAAAAACTTCCTGACTATATAAGCATCTAGTTTCTTCAACATATCGCATTCAATTTAAAGCCGCTGCTGCATATTTTTCACCATCATATCCTTCCAGGTACCGTAAGTACCCGCTTTGATCTGTATGCGTGCCTGCCCAACAAGCCAAAGATAAAAACTTAAATTATGCAGGCTGGCAATTTGGGCACCCAAAATTTCCTTGCTATGAATCAGGTGACGCAAGTAGGCTTTAGAGTAAGAACGACTTGTAATGGCCGAGCTGTTTTCATCAATGACAGAAAAATCATCTTTCCATTTGGCATTTTTGATGTTGATTACGCCATTGGAAGTGTATAGCAAGCCATGCCTCGCATTTCTGGTAGGCAATACACAGTCAAACATGTCGATTCCCAGGGCGATACATTCCAAAATATTGGAGGGCGTACCTACTCCCATAAGGTACCTAGGTTTATCTTGTGGCAGTACCTGGCAAACCACTTCAGTCATTTCATACATTACTTCGGCAGGCTCTCCCACTGACAAACCTCCAATGGCATTGGCAGGCCGGTCAAAACTGGCCACCATTTCTGCTGACTGTACGCGCAGGTCTTTATAAGTACTTCCCTGAACTATTGGGAAAAGAGTCTGCTGATAGCCGTACATCCCTTCGTGGGCATCAAAATAGTCGCAGCAGCGCTTCAGCCATCGGTGGGTCAGCTCCATAGAAGTCTTTGCATAGTTATAATCACAAGGATAAGGGGTGCATTCATCAAAAGCCATGATAATATCAGCACCAATATATCTCTGAATCTCAATAGCTCTTTCGGGACTGAAGAAGTGCCTAGAGCCATCAATATGAGAAACAAAAGTAACCCCCTCTTCCGTTATCTTCCTGTTGTTAGAAAGAGAATATACCTGATACCCTCCACTATCGGTAAGTATTGGCCTTTGCCAGTCGATAAATTTGTGGAGCCCACCAGCCTGATTGATAATATCTATTCCAGGGCGAAGGTACAAATGATAAGTATTACCCAAAATGATTTGAGCTTTTACATCATTTTCTAATTCCCGCTGATGTACCCCTTTGACTGTTCCAGCTGTACCAACAGGCATAAAAATTGGCGTCTCTATAGAATCGTGATCTGTCTTTATAAGACCGGTGCGAGCTTTCGTTTGAGTATCCTTTTGATGTATGGAAAATTTCAATGATTGTAGATTTTACAAAATACTAGGTTGATGCATCATGGCTGTCCAACCTGAGTAATACGGCCATCATAATGGTAAAACCCAGCAGCGAAGACCCCCCCTTGCTAATGAATGGAAGCGGAATACCGATAATCGGCATAAGCCCCATTGTCATTCCAATATTTACAAAATAGTGAACGAATAAAATACCAACAACTCCGTAGGCATATCGCCGTGAAAACCCAGATTTTTGCCGTTCTGCAATATTAGTGATTCTATACAAAAGCAAAAAGAAAAGTGCGATAATGCCAAACGTTCCTATAAATCCTTGCTCTTCACCGATTGTACAAAAGATAAAGTCCGTGGATTGTTCCGGAATATAATTCAGCTTGGTCATGGTTCCTTGCTGAAAGCCTTTCCCCTGTAAGCCGCCGCTGCTAATAGCCATTTTGGATTGCAGGATGTGGTATAGGCTTCCTCCCGGATCACAAACACTCGGCTTAAGCCATACATTGATACGGTCTTGCTGGTGAGGTAAAAGAACATTATTGAAAGCGTAATTAGAAGCAAAAGACAAGCCGAGACCCAATAGCCCAGCAAAGATCAAAAAGCCGGGTAGTCGGCTTCTTTTGCTCCGCCAAACAACAAGTGCGGTGATCAGAAAAGCCACAAGGCTTCCAATAGCTACGACCTGTAGCTGATTTTGTCTTAAAAATAAAATCCCTACGCCAAAAAAGCCTAGCACCAAGACCACATAAAGCCATTTCCGGGATGGGAAATTATAGGTCAGCAATAAAGTAAATACCCACAGCAGGCCGATAGCGATGTAGTTCATCTCGTATACAAAGCCCAGCAGTAGCATAATCACAGCAAAGGCGCCTACAATGTAATAGGTAGGAGCTAGGCCTTCTCTATATAATAGGATGAGAAGAGACAGAAATACCAATGCCGAACCGGCATCAGGTTGTAACAAGATAAGGCCCATAGGTAATAAAAACACACCGGCTGCGGTGATCAGCATCCTGAAATCTCGCAAATCTGTATTATAAGTACTCAAAAAGTTAGATATGGCCAGGCAGGTTCCGAATTTAGCTAGCTCCGATGGCTGAAAAGAGAAGCCTCCAAAAGAGAACCACGAAGTAGCCCCTTTTATGGTCGTACCAAATATCAGGACTGCTATGAGTAAGAGGATAGAAAACCCATAGATGAGATAGGAAAACGTTTGCCAAAATTTCCACTCGATCAGGGAGACCAGCAAAAATACAACCAGCGAAATACCAATCCAGATAGCTTGCTTTCCGGCCACTGTCTGGAAGAAACTCAGCTCTGCAGTATCACTTTTATCCACAGAAAAGATCATCAACCAGCCTATAGTAATCAGACTGATATACATCCAAAAAGTGGTTCCGTCAAAACTGCTAAAGATATTTCTGCTCCTTGGTCTCATCCTACCATTTATTAAGCCGTTACAGGTGCTATCGATTTATATTTTAGAAAATAGAAAAACAGCATCAGCCATTTTTTATTTTCCAGGCTGTATTAATCAATAATTTCTGCTGCTCTCATATTATTATCAATGGCCAAATAGGCCTGTGGGTACTCTTTTTTCAAAACATACAGCATGCGAGTAGCATCTCCTTTACTGGCAAAAGCTCCGGCCCGGAGCTTGTAGTAAGGTTTTGAATGCTCCCAGCTAGTCGGAATATTGGGATATCTAAATTCAAACGACCTTTTAAAAGAATCAAATTGCTGTCGATCAGTAGTGGCATATACCTGTATTCTATAACCCTTTACAGTATTTTCAGCTTTATTTACTTCGATATATCTTTCTAGCATTTGATCAATTTCCGGATTGGGCTCGATTATTACCTGTGCTTGAATACCAGAAAGACCCGTTAACAGAAAAAAACCGATCGCCACAATGACTGTTCTTATCTTCATTGTATGTAGAGGTTAATGAATAGGCTGGCTTCGAAGGTGTTAAAACAGATTAAAATTGATTCTTTTCCACTATTTTAACCTGCGAAGCAAGTCCAATAAATTTATAAAAAAATCTGAGCTCTTATCTAACTAACGAGATGAACCCCTGATGAAGTGCCCAAACGCAAAGCTCCCGCATTGATAAGTTCATGAGCAGCATCGGGTGTTCTTATGCCACCGGAAGCTTTGATCTTGATGGAGCTATTCAGGTTTTCCCTCAAAAGCTTTACAATATCGCTAGTAGCACCGCCATTCCATCCCGTAGACGTCTTGACAAAGTCTGGCATTTTTTCATTACAAATTTCACAAAGCCGGACAATTTCTTCTTCTGTAAGCAACCCTGTCTCAAAAATAATCTTGATAGCCTTACCTCTGATGTGAATAGCAGTAGTGGTAGCATCAATATCGTTAGAAACAAAATTCCAATTACCATCTTTTATGGCATTGACATTGACGACTACATCTACCTCGTCAGCTCCCTCTGCCAATGCTCTTTTGATCTCTTCAACTTTTGAGGCCGTAGTGGAATATCCCATAGGAAAACCCACTACTGTACAGACCTTAACCGGGGTGCCTTCCAGAATATTAACCGCCTTCGGAACAAAATACGGCGGAATACATACCGCCTTGAACCCATGGATAACTGCTTCGGAGCAAATTGTTTTTATATCTTCAGGGCTGCAATCAGGCTTCAGGACGGTGTGATCAATAAAATGCGCAATACTCATGGAATTCTTTGCTTAGTGTTTAAATCCGAGGAAGTAGAACTTTTCCTCTTACTTTGATATCTTTTTAATAACTAGACTCGTTTGGGAAACAAATTTAGAAAACCCTGGCAAATTTTGCAGGGTTCCTCAATATATGAGTCCAAAACTTTTCTACGATCCTCTAAGGCAATAGTTCAGATATTTTTAAATATTTATTTTCCATAAAATAAAAACTTATCCCCTTCCGTGGCAGTGTTTGTATTTCTTTCCGCTGCCACATGGGCAAGGATCGTTGCGGCCCACTTTCTTTTCTACGCGCTTTATAGTTTGAGGCTTGGCCGCTCTGCCTCTTCCGGCAGCCTCCATAGCTCTTCTGCGCATCGCTTCTTCCGATTTGTTGGTCCGTGTTTTACTGTAATCTGTGGCTTGCTCTCTGACCTGCTCCAGTGTTCTTCCGTCTGAAAAGATGATTGTACCTTTAGAAAGATAAGAAGTGACCTCCTCGTTGATCAAAAATACCAGTTGCTCAAACAACTCATAGGCTTCCATTTTATATACCACCAACGGATCTTTCTGCTCGAAAGAAGCGGATTGTACCGACTCCTTCAACTCGTCCATAGAACGAAGGTGTTCTTTCCATTTCTCATCAATAATGGCCAGCATCACCGCCTGCTCTATATCCGAAACGACAGACTTACCGTTCGTATTCACTGCCTTTTCAATATCGGCGGAAATTCTCAGCGGATTGGAACGTCCATCAGTAAACGGAATGGCAATACGCTTATAGATATTCCCCTGCTTTTCGTATACCTCCTTGATGTTAGGAAGCAATACATTGATGATATTCTGCCCTTTTCGCTCGTAATACTCGTAGAATTGACGACCAAATTCCTCTTTGATCGTTTCCATTGGAGCTTCCTTAAAAGTAGCCGCGTCAATGCTGGGGTCGATTCCCAGAATGCTCAGACTGGCGCGTCTGAAGGTATCAATATTTCCGCTCTCTTTATTTGAAATGATGATACTGTCGATCATTGACTCAAACATAGTATTAAGGTCTACCGACAGGCGATCACCATAAAGGGCATTGTTTCGCTTTTTATAGATAGCTTCCCTTTGGATATTCATTACATCATCATATTCAAGCAATCGCTTACGAATACCAAAGTTGTTTTCCTCAACTTTTTTCTGTGCCCGCTCTATTGATTTAGTGACCATTCCGGCCTGAAGTACATCGCCTTCTTTGGTACCAATACGGTCCATGAGTTTAGCGAGGCGTTCAGACTGAAAGCGGCGCATTAAAGGGTCTTCCAGTGATACATAAAACTGAGAACTACCGGGATCTCCTTGGCGCCCGGCACGACCGCGCAGCTGTCTGTCTACCCGTCTGGAGTCATGTCTTTCCGTACTGATGATAGCCAGACCACCGGAATCTTTCACCGCTTTGGTCAACTTAATATCGGTACCTCTACCGGCCATGTTGGTAGCAATGGTCACTTTTCCGGGGCGCCCGGCTTCAGCAACTACCTCAGCCTCTCGCTGGTGCTGTTTGGCATTCAGAATATTGTGATCCATTTTTCTCAGCTTGAGCATTCTACTCAAGCGCTCGGAGTTTTCTACGGAAGTTGTACCTACCAGTACTGGCCGGCCGGCCTGGCTCAGATTAACGATTTCCTCGACAATGGCATTATATTTCTCTTTTTCGGTACGATAAACCAAATCATCTCTGTCATCGCGAATGATAGGCCTATTAGTTGGAATGACCACTACATCCAGCTTGTATATTTCCCAAAATTCTCCTGCTTCTGTTTCGGCAGTACCGGTCATACCGGCCAACTTGTGATACATCCGGAAGTAGTTCTGCAGCGTAATGGTAGCGTAGGTTTGGGTGATATCTCCAACTTTTACATTTTCTTTGGCTTCCAAAGCCTGGTGTAAACCATCGGAATACCGGCGTCCTTCCATCATACGGCCGGTTTGTTCATCAACTATTTTCACTTCTCCATCCATAACTACATAGTCTACATCTTTTTCAAACAAAGTGTAGGCTTTCAAGAGCTGACTGATACTATGCAGACGCTTAGACTTGACGGCAAAATCCTGAGATACTTTTAGTTTGGCTTCTTCCTTTTCTGGAGTATCCATGTCCTCATTAGCATCGATTTCCATCATCATAGAAGCAATATCTGGCATAATAAAGAAGTTGGAATCTTCATTTCCCCTGGCCAGAAAATCCGCCCCGTTGTCAGTTAACTCTACATTTCTATTTTTCTCATCGATAGTGAAATATAAGGGAGCATCTACAAGGTGCATATTCTTGGACTGCTCCTGCATATAGAAACCCTCTGTTTTTTGCAGCAACACCTTGGTACCTTCTTCACTCAAAAACTTCACTAAAGGACGATAAGTAGGCATTGCCCGATAAGCCCTGAGCAGCGCCATACCTGCTTCTCCTTCGCCAGTGCCGCGGTCACCTTCTTTGTAAAGCTTTTTAGCTTCAGAAAGATATTGTGTAGCTAGCTTGCGTTGCACAGTGATAAGCCGTTCCACGAAAGGGCGAAGTGCAATATATTCTTGGTCTTCATTACCTTTAGGTACCGGCCCCGAAATAATCAGGGGCGTTCTGGCATCATCAATCAATACAGAATCCACCTCATCGATCATACAATAATGGTGCTTAGCCTGTACCTTTTCGGCTTTTGAACGAACCATATTATCCCTCAGGTAGTCAAAACCAAATTCGTTATTGGTACCGTAAGTGATATCACAGCGATAAGCATTCATGCGTTCTTCGGAGTGTGGGCGATATCGATCGATACAGTCGATTGTCAAGAATAGCCATTCAAAAATAGGACCTATCCATTCGCAGTCACGACGAGCCAGGTAATCGTTGACGGTAATCACGTGAACCCCCTCTCCGGACAAACCATTCAGATAAGCAGGCAGGGTAGCGACCAGGGTTTTACCTTCACCGGTTGCCATCTCCGCGATTTTCCCTTCGTGTAAGACCATACCACCGATGAGCTGAACGTCGTAGTGTACCATATTCCACTCGATCTCACCACCTGCGGCCACCCATGAGTTTTTCCAGATGGCTTTATCTCCCTGAATTTTGACGTAAGTCTTTTGGCTGTTGGCAGCTATTTCTCTGTCGTGTGGGGTTGCTGTAACTTCTATGGTTTCGTTATTGGCAAACCTTCTGGCCGTTTCTTTGACCACCGCGAAGGCTTCCGGCATAATTGTTTTCAGAATCGTTTCCAGATGCTTATCTCTATCTTCTCTAAGTGCATCAATTTCTTCAAACAATTTTTCTTTAGTTTCGAAATCTATTTCACTGGATTCAGATTCTTTTATGGCTTCGGCAATGTCTGCATCAATGCCTACCAGATGTTCCTGGATTCGCTCGCGAAATTCCAGGGTTTTATTCCGTAGTTCATCGTTACTCAAGTTAGCAAGCCCTTCGTAGATTTCGTTGATTTCCTCAACGATTGGCGTATAGGTTTTGAGGTCTCTATCTTGCTTTGACCCTACGATTTTCTTAAATATTTTAAACATATATTTTTAATTTAAACCCTTTCAATTTTATGATGAAAAGCGGCTAATATTTTTTGTATTTTTCCCTTTTGTTGAGCTTCAAATATATTTACTGTGCAGCTTAATTACAAAGATAATAATTCGATGATACGAGGCTTAGCATATCGTAGTTGAATATATTGAATAATACAAAAAACAACATAGATCATACCATATTAAAAATGATGACATACTGTCATAAAAAATACAACAAAATGAAAAAAGGACAGGTTGCAACCTATATCAATGAATTTTTTATGAAATATTGGATGTTACTTTTTATGGCAACGCTGCTTGTAGCTTGCTCTGAATACACAGATATTAGAGCTTATTACTATCCACTAAAAGACCTAGAAGAAGGCATGGTATACGAGTATCAGTCGATTAGCGCCCAGAACTTTCCAAACTCCTACTGGTACTACCGCTCTTTCATCTCAGAAGATAGTGTCTACATGACTGGTACTAACTATGGCAGGCGGCTTTTTCCCGAGCAATTTTTTAGAGATAAAATGGTAGATAATGGTATGCTCACCGAGGCCGCTTTTATGTATGAGACCGATTCAACGGAGCGTCAGCTCCAAATACCAGTGGAGATAAAGTCAGGGCATGCTTTCCCTTTTCAGGTTAAAAAAGAAGGTGGCGTATTTCTTCATCAACTAGCCTGGGAATCTGAGCTGGACAGCACCCTGGCCTATGAGATCGTTAAAAACCGCAAGTATGCCGGCAAGACGACTTATGAGTATAAAGGAAAAAAATATCCGGCCGTGAAATTTTCTGTCAAAGAAGCTATTGATCAAGAGCAGGACGGCGTGCTTACTTTGGAGGCCGAAGGTGAAGAGATTTACGCTAAAGATATTGGATTAGTCTACTTCAAGAAAGATTTTGGTGAAGGTGTTATTATGGAATTCGAGCTTAAAGACCGCTATGATATGGAAAAGCTGGAGGAGAAATTCCTTCAGTTGCATAAGGGACATAACCATGGCCCGGCACTTCGATAAATCTATAATAAAAAATCAAGGGAAAATACAGCAAGGCATTTATAAATCCCTTATATTTGCATTCCGTTAACACGGAGTGATGGTCGGTTGGCCGAGTGGTTAGGCAGAGGTCTGCAAAACCTCGTACAGCGGTTCAAATCCGCTACCGACCTCTACGATTAAGGTTCGAGTGCTACTCGGGCCTTTTTTTGTACCATTTCCTATTCAGTCCGTTGGGGGCGGCTGCCCTTGTTTCTTGTACAGTTCTATTTCATTATCGGTAGCATTTAGATAGGAGTGCTCCGACCTTACAGCTACGCTAGAAGTGCTCAATTATGAGTTCGGTGGCTTAAGCTTTTCCGTATCTGCTTTACTTTGTGCATTTTCTCTCCATAATCAGTAGCTCGTTCATGGTGCTCACCAACCTAACCGGATGGCTAAAATTTTGGGGAAGTTATACGACCTTCATAAATGACAGGCTATTTGTAAACTATTGCCTTGCGATTTTTAATGGATGATAATTAGAGTGGAGCCCGAAATTATTCCCTCAAGACATGTCATGTCTAGACATGTCATGTACTTTTTTTGAGACATGTCATTTTTAGAAATGACATGTCTGAAAAAAGGGCTCAAACCAGCCATTAGCAACGACTCGGATGAAGCGTCGAAAGTACAGGAAAGAGATGTCATGTCTAGATATGACATCTTTAAGAAAATGGAAAATAATATTTACCCCAGCCAAATTTCACACGCAATCCTAGATTCAATTCTGTCATTTTTTTGTCAGATAATCGAACTAAATCTTAGTTGATATTTTTTTAACAAAAGAAAATACTTATTTTAATAATAAACCAATTGGCCAATGGGTTCAAGGAGATTGCCGAAAACCTTTAAAAAGAGTAAGTGTCATTTAAATGTTATCAAAAAT
>CAZVOD010000076.1:0-23920 GCA_964628385.1 uncultured Saprospiraceae bacterium | reverse complement strand
GAAATTATGGCATCACAGCCAATCTGCTCCCATGGAAATAATCCGTCTGAATTGGTAAAAGTCCCTTCTGAGCTAGTTAAGGTGTAAGTAAAAGGTGCTAATCCTCCTTTTGTCGAAAATCGTACACCTTCAGAAGACTGACTATCATTTATCGCTGTGATTGGATTGTAATCAACTGGTTCGGCAATTGCTGTTGGGACGCCACATTGATCGGTTACCCTGACCCAGATAGAGTCATTACTGGTTCTGGGAAGTATCTCTCCGGTGGTCTCAAAATTTCCAGTACGTCCTTCATCAGAATATTCAAAACTGTAGGGTGGTCTTCCTCCATTGACTTCAATCACAAGATCGCAATCCTGAAGTACTATACTGACCTCCATGTCCTGATAGCTAGTGGTTACTGAGACAGTTTTACGAGCCTCTTCTGCTGTTTCCTCATCAATTACAATAACATAATATTCATCACAGGGGAGTAGGCTAGAAAATGCTGGTGTCGTTGTTGGTGGAGGAATACTATGGCCGCAAGAATTCATTAAGGAAAACGTATAATCGCCAGAACCTCCATTAACTGTGATTTGTATCTCTCCATTACTTCTGCAAGTACCATCAATTACAGTTGTAGTTATGGATAATTGTCCGAAAGTAAAATGGGCAAAGAAAAAAGTAAGAATGACAAACGAGAGTGATGTTCGATTTTGCATAACTGGCTAAATAAGTTCAGAATTAACTATTTATGAAACGGGTTCAAGTAATTTGGTATCTCAACTTGTGTTTAAAATCGGTTATTGAGAATGGTAAGAATAAACAGGAGCCGGTTTTATGTCCTATCAAGCGGACAGAGCTTCCCAGGGTTTACAGAGTTTATTCTTCACAAGGTAAATATGTTAATTTTCATTAAAAAAGAAAAAGAATACCTAAATTATTTGGTATTCTTTTTCTGCAAAACAAAATATAATTCCACGCGATTTGCAGAAGCCTTACTCTCTATCTCCTTTAGCTTCGGCATCCCTTTGACCAATGGAAATCAGGTTAGCAAACAATCGAAAGGCCCCCGGAACACCGGCTGGCAGTTCTCTAAACCAGGAATAACCAGAATAGATGTAATAACCTTTACCGTATTCTGCTACGAGTAGGCCTCCATCGCGGGCGGGCTCGCCGGGATCATTTGATGAAAGGATGGCCGTATAGTTTTCTGACCATTCATCAGGAAAATACAGACCACGTTCCTGTACCCAGCCTTCAAAATCCTTTTGCGTGATCTTGTTAGGAAAATTCAGCACTGGAT
Source organism: uncultured Saprospiraceae bacterium (assembly GCA_964628385.1). Lineage (GTDB taxonomy): Bacteria > Bacteroidota > Bacteroidia > Chitinophagales > Saprospiraceae > JANQPA01. The sequence continues at coordinate 22,635 of CAZVOD010000076.1, read as the reverse complement.
GGTCTGGAGCCAGAAATCGCACCTCGGCTTCTTCTACAGCAACGCGGTCACGAGAGATCTTCAATGGATAAGGACCAATTTCATCCATACCTATTTTAAGGCTTCTTGTAGTGTTATACTGAACGATCATCGTCCCTCCTGTTTTGACATACTCCATCAATTTAGCTTGATGAAACTTTAGGCGCTCATTCGTATTGTAGGCTCTGATGCCGATAATGATCGCATCAAACTCCTGAAGTCTTTCTACACTCATATCATTTTCTTCCAGCAATGTAACTTCATATCCTATCTGCTCCAGGCTCACAGGTATAGCATCGCCGGCGCCCATGATATACCCAATGCGATTTCCTTCTTTTTTGATATCGATTTTTACCGCTTTAGCTCTGGCTTTTTGTACGACTGTTTGAGTGGGAATATGATCATATTCTATCAAAACAATTTCGTCTTGGTAATTTTGTCCTTCTACTTCAGCGATAGGATATACATAGCCTTCACTCTGGTTGAGAGGTGGGAACAAATCGAAAGACAGGCGACGCTCTTCTCCTTTTCTTTCGAGGCTAAATGGTAGGGATTGGGGTTGTACCCGCCAGCCTTCAGGAACTTCCAGGTAAAGTTGACCATCCACGCTATCTTTACCCGCTCTGATGACCACAGAAACCGTCTTTGAACTATTGCCGGCAAAGACATAGACCTTTTCTGCCAGATTGGTAAATACAGGAGCAGTAACTTCAAACGGCCTGTATACTTCACCATCTACCGGATCTGTTTTTTTGTAAATTACATCTTTTGAGAAATCAATATTCACGCCGTTGATTTCCATCTCAAAATTTACTTTAAAGGCTCTTGGTGTCTCCGGAAGACCGATCAGCTCCTGATCTTCTACACTGTACAAACCAAGTGTCCCTTCTTTATTCAACCAGTAGGGATTGGTGGGGTTAATACTACCGGGTAGTTGCACCGTTTTGAAAAACTTATTTTGAACGTTATCGGCTAAAGCCATATTGATAGTTGTATCAAAGCCAGCAGGGTATACATCAAATGCCAGTAATTTTACATCTTCAGCAGAACGGTTCAATACTTCAATGCTGAGTTGTACATCCTCTCCGGGAGTTGTGGAATAATCTTCAGCGACAGGTTCTAGAAAAAGCCCCAGGCAGCCATAAATGACCGTTTTTAATTCCTCCAATTTTACAGTTCTCCAGTAACTATCAGGAAGAGAGCGCAATAGTTTGTAGGCTGTCAACAAATCATCTATTGATTTGGAAGGTGTATTGTGGTCAAACTCCTGTTCTACTCTCGCTAGCACTTTACCGACTCCTTCGCCCCCGGGAACTCTTGACCAGGAGGTGTTAATACCTTCGAACAAACTCGTCTTGGTAGCGGGCATCTCTCCTTTTAATAATTCCAGGTATTCCTGCTGAGAACCTCTGTCGCCAGAAGATCCAAAGCCCTGTGATTTGTGCATGCTGCGACTTTCTCCAGCAATTTCGTTATTGGATTTTCCAGCAAAAGGATAATAAACCCCTACATCTACACTCATTAGGTTAGTCTTGTCTGCTTTTTTAAATTTTTCTCTACTACCATAAAACCACCAGGAAGTATTGAAAAATAAACGTTTAGGTTGCCAGGGTTCTACATATTTTAGTTGATCAGGGTAGGCTTGAGGGTCATTTACCAGATCAAAGGCTTCTACGGACAACATCGCAGAAGAGGTATGGTGCCCATGTGTAGTACCAGGCGACCGGTGATCAAATCGGTTGATAATAACATCCGGGCGCCATTTGCGAATTCCCCAGACGACGTCCGCCAGCACTTTGTCTTTATCCCAGATTTTAAGGGTCTCGTCAGGATGCTTGGAATAGCCAAAATCATTAGCACGGGTAAACATTTGGCTACCACCGTCAATACGGCGCGCTCCCAACAACTCCTGAGTGCGAATGAGCCCAAGAAGCGCTCTGATCTCAGGGCCTATCAGGTTCTGACCTCCATCGCCTCTGGTAAGTGATAAATAAGCAACGTTAGCTTTTACTTCATTAGAGAGGTAAGCAATCATTCGGGTATTTTCATCATCAGGGTGGGCCGCAAGGTACAGTGCCGAACCCAGAAAATTGAGCTTCTTGATTGCTTCGTGTAACTCGGCAGAGGTCATTTTTTTCGGAGCTTGTGCCCTAGCCATTTCAGGAAGAAACCCTAAAATAGTAAGTATAAAACACAAGAATATTGCACGGAAACGCATCATGATCTTCTAGTTTGTTCAGATAATGGGAAGCAAATAATTTCTACAAAGATAGAAAGTTCTCAGTCGGAGAAAAGTTTTGATAGGCTGTGTAGATTTGCCAGCAAACTGGGAGTCGGACTTTTAAACCTTATTTTATAATTTCCGTTTCCCTTTTGCTGCCCGTAAAATATCAACAATAAAAAAATATAAATTTTTCATCCATCAATAGAATATGTTTATTAGAACTGGTGATTAAATTTGTTTGAACTCAACTATATCTGTTATTGATCATGGCTAGTAATAAATTCATTTGTATTCACGGGCACTTTTACCAGCCTCCACGTGAAAATGCCTGGTTGGAAGTAGTAGAAATGCAAGATTCGGCAGCCCCCTTTCACGATTGGAATGAACGTATCAACTACGAATGTTATGCTCCCAATACCGCCGCAAGGATTGAAGATAGCGAAGGGCGGATCATGAAGATTCTTAACAACTATACCAAGATCAGCTTTAATTTTGGTCCTACTTTATTATCCTGGATGGAAAAAGCCGATCCGCAAACTTACCAGGCCGTTCTCAACGCTGATGAGCAAAGTAAGAAAAACTTTAATGGGCATGGCTCGGCTATGGCTCAAGCTTACAACCATATGATTTTGCCGCTTTCCAATGAGCGGGATAGAGAAACTCAAGTGGTTTGGGGGATCAAAGATTTTGAGTATCGATTTAAGCGTAAGCCTGAGGGAATGTGGTTGCCAGAAACTGCTGTTGATGCGGATTCACTCGAAGTATTGGCCGCTCGTGGTATACAATTTACCGTTTTGTCGCCTCGTCAGGCCAAAAGTATTCGCAAGATGGGGGAGGAAAACTGGCATGTTGTCAATGAACACACTATCGACACTCGTAGGGCTTATAAATGTAATTTACCCTCCGGGAAAAGTATTGTCATTTTCTACTATCACGGCGATAATTCTCAGGGAGTAGCGTTCAAAGGGTATTTGAATAATGGGAAATATTTTGCCAGCAGTCTGGTAGATGCCTTTGATGATAATGAGGAAGCTCAGTTGGTGCATATCGCTACTGATGGTGAAAGTTATGGCCATCACCATCGCCACGGTGAAATGGCTTTAGCTGATTGCATCAACCACATTGAAGAGAAAAATATGGCTACCATAATAAACTATGGAGCTTACCTGGACCTTTTTCCACCTGAATATGAAACAGAAATCCATGATAATAGCTCCTGGAGCTGTGTTCACGGCGTAGAAAGATGGAAGTCGAATTGTGGATGTAATTCAGGAGGCCATCCTTTCTGGAACCAGAATTGGCGGGCTCCCCTAAGGATGACACTCGACTGGCTCAGGGATACTATTAACCCGGTTTTTGAACAGCGGACAGCGGGCTTGTTAAAAAATCCTTGGAAAGCTCGGGACGCTTTTATTGACGTTATTTTAGACCGGAGTGAAAAAAATGTAAAAGCTTTTATCAAAAAGCATTCCAAAAGAAAGCTCTCCGCTGATGAGCAGACCTACGTGCTGAGATGGATGGAAATGCAACGAAATGCTATGCTAATGTATACGAGCTGTGGCTGGTTCTTTGATGAAGTTTCGGGCATCGAGACGAATCAAATTATGCAGTACGCCAATCGCGTTATTTATTATGCCAGGCAGGTAGCGGATATGGATTTGCACGATGAATTTATTGAGCGACTGAAATCAATCCCCAGTAATGTGTACGAAAACGGTTTTGGCAGTTACGAAAAGCACGTCATGCCTGCCAGGGTGGACTTGACGAGGGTAGGAATCCATTACGCTGCATCTTCTTTATTTGAAGAGTATCCGGAGCACCTAGAATTCTTTAACTTCATTTCGGATAGCGAGCGTTTTGAGCGTATCGAAGCGGGCAATCAAAAGATTGCTACTGGCAGAATTTCCCTTAAATCTAGGATTACGCATTCCAGAAAACAATTTTCTTTTGCTGTATTGTATCTCGGCCAGCAGAATATTATAGGTTATATTTCTACAGATATGCACATGCAGGCATTTGAAGAGATGGAACAGTTAGTTATAAAATCTTTTAAAAATGCTAACCTGGGAGAAGTAGTCGCTACAATGCAAAGTTGTTTTTCTTCTGAAAAATTTACGATATGGCATTTATTTAGGGATGAAAAGCGCAAGATATTGAAGCAAATAACGGATGAAAGTCTGAAGAAAATAGAGACTTTATTCCGGGAGGTGTACAACGATAACTACTTATTGATGACTGGCATAAAGGATAGTAATGTACCTATTCCGGCTGCCTACAGAGATGCAGTACAGTTTATTGTCAATCAGGATATTTATAACTTTTTCAGGTATAATGGTCTTAACATCAGGCGGCTGTACCAACTTACCAGAGAGTTTGAAAAATGGAACCTATCCCTGACAAATGTAGATAGCCTCAAACTGGCTGCTAGTGAAAGAATATACCAGGAACTCTTACATTGCCGTCAGAATAATGGAACTGCCAGAGCCATTGAAGGGCTCATAGAAATATTTGATCTTTTGAAGTCTATTGGTATTGAACCTGATATCTGGAAAAGCCAAAACCTATACTTTTCCATGTTGCGCAGGTATCAAAATGATACAGAGAAATATCCGGATCAGGCATTTGAACAGGCTTTCCTGAAATTGGGAGCGCATCTACACGTAAAGACAGAAGTGCCCAGGCTGGTGATCGCTTAAACAGCCCGGGCATATGAGGCTGTCTCAAAACTCCTTTGTCGTTTCGAGACACAAGTTTTTATTATTAAGTGCTGATTTTTCAGGTGAAATTTTCAATTTTCACCTGAAAAATCAGCACTTAAAAAATATTATCGGCTGGCCAAAAAAGCCAACAGGCTTTTGAGACAGCTGTAAGCCTTCTACTGAGATAAGTATTCTTTATGGATTTTTTCCTGCACGATTTGCTTGAAAACTTCCTTGGCACTTATACCATCCATCGGGAGGCTTCCTTCCTGGTCGTCCTTCTTTGATGGCCCGGGCGTGTCATCGAGATCATAGTCTAACTCATCGTACTCATAAATGGACCAGCGTCCCCATTTGTACTCTAATGCAGTGAGGTTTTCTACCCAGTCACCTGAATTAAGGTAAGTAGTTTTACGACCTTTATATTCGCTACTTTTCATTTGAGGGCGATGGATGTGCCCGCAAATAACGTAGTCATATTCTTGTTCAGCGGCAATTTTGATAGCTGTATCTTCAAAATCATTAATGTACTGAAGCGCCTTTTTCATCTTGTTTTTTACCTTCTTGGCTAGTGACATTTTGGGCATACCCAAAGCCATTCTCACATTATTAGTTAAACGGTTGAGCCAGATTAAGTAGTCGTAGGATTTACCACCCAGGTTGGAAATGAAAGGAGAATATTTAGTGAAAATATCGAAAATATCACCGTGAAAAATCCAGTAGGACCTTCCTTTTAGTTGCAATACCAGTTGATCTCGCAAATGGATATTCCCCGCCGAAAAATCAGAGTAACGGCGTAGTACATCGTCGTGATTTCCTGTGATATAGTATACTTTGGTACCCTCAGAAGCCATTTTGAGCACACACTGAAGCACCTGCATGTGCTGTTTGGGAAAGTAACGTTTCCTGAACTGCCACATGTCAATAAAGTCTCCGTTAAGTATCAGGGTTTTAACTTTGATACTGTGAAGGTAAGTTAGAAGTTCTTTAGCATGACAACCGTACGTCCCTAAATGCACATCCGATAGAATAACGATATCCAATTCCCTTTTCATAATAATGGCCGACTATTTTTTTCAGTGTTTGTGCGTGTCTATTACTTGAGATAAAATGCAAATCTTATATGAACTGCCTGTAAAGCGTTGTTTACTGTTTAGTTAAATACCATTTTTTATCAAATATTTAACAAGCAATTGATAGAATGCGAGCAAATCGGAACTGTTATTCAGTTTTTGGGAGATGATGATCATAAGCTGTACGTATATCCTTTCCTATAGCCTATTGATCAATTTTTCTAATATATAATTTTATTTTCAATAAATATAAGAGATTTGAGATGAAAAAGCAGTAATTTGATTAAGTTTATGAAGAAATTTCGAATGATTCAATACTCCGGGGCCATTATCCGGCATCGCCGTGGTGCATTTCTGATAATAGCCCGAGAGACAGGAGCGCTGAATATTAGCTCAGCTTTCCGACCATATCTTCAGGTCTGACCCATTCATCAAATTGTTCTTCAGTGAGTAAACCCAGCTCCAAGGCTGCTTGCTTAAGCGTCTTATCTTCATTATAAGCCTTCTTGGCAATTGTAGCCGCATTGTCATAGCCAATTTTGGTATTCAAAGCAGTGACAAGCATCAAAGAATTATTTAAGTGCTCCTTGATTCTACTTTCGTTGGGTTCAATGCCTTTAGCACAATTTTCATTAAAACTATTGCAAGCATCGGCGATCAGTCGGGCAGAATTCAGGAAATTGTAGATCATCATGGGTTTAAAAACATTAAGCTCAAAGTGCCCAGTCATACCTCCCACATTTATAGCTACATCATTGCCTACTACCTGGGCCATCACCATGGTTAATGCTTCTGCCTGAGTGGGGTTGACTTTTCCGGGCATAATAGAAGAACCTGGCTCATTTGCAGGAATCAATAATTCTCCTATGCCAGAGCGAGGCCCAGAAGCCAGCATCCTGATATCATTGCCTATTTTCATCAAAGAGCAAGCTATTGTTTTCAGGGCGCCATGAGACTCCACAATAGCATCATGAGCCGCTAGTGCTTCAAATTTATTTTCAGCTGTTACGAATGGCAAGCCAGTCAGTGCCGTGATTTTGGCGGCGACGTTCTCGGCGTAGTTGTCCGGTGTATTCAAACCTGTACCAACGGCTGTTCCGCCTAGGGCCAGCTCTGATAAGTGGGGTAAAGTATGGCGGATAGCCTTCAACCCATGATCAAGTTGGGAGACATAGCCGGATAATTCCTGGCCCACTGTTATTGGAGTGGCATCCATGACGTGGGTACGCCCAATTTTTACCACTTCCATAAAGGCCGCTGATTTGTTTTTCAGGGTGTTGCGTAGATTTTCTACGGCCGGGATGGTAGCATCCACCAATATCCTGTAAGCTGCAATATGCATAGCGGTAGGAAAGGTATCATTACTGGACTGCGATTTATTAACATCATCATTAGGGTGAATAACTTTTTGTTCATCCGTGAGTTGTCCGCCCTGCAAAACATGGGCTCTATTGGCAATAACCTCGTTGACGTTCATATTGCTCTGGGTACCCGAGCCAGTTTGCCAAACTACTAGCGGGAACTGGTCGTCTAGCTGGCCATCCAGGATTTCATCACACACCTGAGCGATTAGCTTCATCTTATCTTCAGAGAGTACGCCCAATTCGTGGTTAGTCTGAGCTGCTGCCTTTTTAAGAATAGCAAACGCTCTGATAATCTCCATAGGCATCTGCATAGGCGTACCACCGATCTTGAAATTCTGAGAGGACCGTTGAGTTTGGGCGGCCCAGTACTTATCGGCCGGCACATCAATGTATCCGATACTGTCTTTTTCTTTTCTAAAGTCCATGTTTAGGGTATTGATTTTACGTTTTTGAAATGATTACACAAGGATAAAAAGGTTTGCGAAACGGTGCAAATACCTTTAAAATTTAGTTTTGACAAAAAACTTATTAAAACCATGCTTGTTCCATTTATTGTAAGATAAAGGTCCGGTGGCCTTGCATAATACCAGTGTTAAAGAGCTGCAAAAAACTGGAAAGCCCTGCCATCGAATTGCCAGATTATCTTTTTGATTACAAGTAAACTCGGACTTTTTATAATACAATTCACCAATCAAAATTAAGCGAAACTATGGCTTTTCAACTTCCTGATTTACCCTATGCATTCGACGCATTAGAACCAAACATAGATGCGCGCACTATGGAAATTCACCATGGCAAGCACCATGCCGGATATACCAAGAAGCTAAATGCAGCTATTGAAGGAACAGACCTAGAGGGAAAGAAAATTGAAGATATCCTTGCTCATGTATCTAAGCATTCTACTGCTGTACGTAACAACGGTGGTGGTTTTTACAATCACGCTCTTTTCTGGGAAATAATGTCACCAGATGGGGGTGGAGAGCCTTCTGAAAGAATGAATATCCACAAAGCAATCATGCGGGACTTTGATTCTTTTGATAAGTTTAAAGATGAATTTGCCAAAGCTGCTGCCGGACGTTTCGGTTCTGGATGGGCATGGTTATGTGTAGACAAAAACGACAAGCTTTTCATCACTTCCACTCCTAACCAGGATAACCCGCTTATGGATGCTGCCGATCATCACGGTACTCCTATCTTAGGTTTGGATGTATGGGAACACGCTTACTACCTTAATTACCAAAATCGTCGTCCCGATTATATTGATGCATTCTTCAATGTTATCAATTGGGCAGAGGTATCTAAGCGCTACAACGAAGCTAACGAAGGCGCCTCTTCTTTTGCCTAATGTCAACTGAAAGGCAGGTTTTAATCAAAAAGGTGGAAATTTCTTTCCACCTTTTTGTATTTTTTTAAATATAAATTGAGGGATATAGCTTTTTGACAATCAACCCGCAACACATCTGATCATACATAAAAATATATGCATATAATCTGAGAACTCCCTCCGGGATTGCGCCGCATTTGTATTTGCCATACATTTGATAATTGAAACAATCCAAAAATTAATAGTTTAATCCTTATTTTTTAACCAAACGACATTCCCATGATTATCCTTGCGATCTTATTATTCGTATTGTTGCTGTTTAGGCTCGAAGTCGTAGGCAACACGAAGTAAGCTGAATTACTTCCCTTACATTGAACACGCTGTAATCTAAATTTCTAAGCATTTTGAAAGTCATCTTTTTGTCCAATATTGCGTTGCGTACTCGCCTTTGTAGCTAAGGCTATTAGGCTTCGCTGCGTCTTATCTTGAACAAAATTCTGAAGTTTCAAGATACACATTATCTTAAATTACAGCGTATTGAATTTGGTGTCTTAAATCTCTTTGGATTTTGACACCAAATTTTTCTTACAGAATCCTATAGCTCTAAATTCTGGTTTACTTACCTTGTTTGACTGCTTCCATCATTCGTTCTACTGCTTCCAAAGAATAGGTACCCGTCAGGCCAGTCTGGAAAATGTACTCCCGGTCAGCCTGAAGATAAATATAGCGAAAGCCGAAGTTAGTCGTGTCTATCTTCGTTTCATAAACAAAGCCATCTTCCTCTTCCGAAACTACCCGGGTAAAAAATTTATTGGTCTTGACTTCAGAAAGTTGCTCGGCTTTTAATTTGGCAATATCATTGGTGGTAGCGTCTGAAGCATAAATTTGAATGGAGTAATCCTTTCCATCTCTTAGCGTAACATCCTGAAGAATACCCCCCAGATTCATCTTATTGACTTGCGTACTGTCAGGAGCCATCACAGTAAGTGGAATGCCATACTCCAAAAGATCCAATGGTCTCCATTCTTCTTGTTGATTATTCTGACATCCTAGGCAGGCAAAAGCTACAACAGCCGTCATAATTACAATACTTCTCATTGTGATTTCTTTTATTTTGTATATTCGATTTCTAAGGTAGCAAAAATAAGCGTTTTATGGTTAAAAGCTTATTTTTGCCCCAACATTCAATTACAATTGAGAAGGCATTAATAAAATGCGATAAGCTATATGATCAAGAGTCTTCGTATTGACAACTTTGTTTTGATTGAAGAGCTGGAAATAGAATTTTCGGATGGGCTCACAATTATAACCGGAGAAACAGGTGCAGGAAAATCCATACTCCTCGGAGCATTAGGATTAATAATGGGTAATCGGGCAGATACTAAAGCCCTCTATGACGAAACCAAAAAATGCGTCATAGAAGCTGTTTTTTATATTGAAAAATATAACCTGAAGGAATTTTTTGAAAGCTATGATATCGACTATGACAACGAGCTGCTTGTGCGCAGAGAGCTTACCCCCACTGGTAAGTCCAGGGCTTTCATCAACGATACGCCTACTAATTTAAAAGTATTACAGGCACTGAGCGCTTCGCTTATTGACTTGCATCAGCAATTTGATACGCTGGATATTCACGACAATAATTTTCAGCTAAAAATGATCGATGCGCTGGCCGAAAACAAACCGCTGCTCAGAACTTATCAAGAGCGCTTCAAAACTTACAAAGCCGATAAACGCGTTTTGGAAGATTTGATACAGCGCAATGAAAATACAGCTAGAGAACTCGACTTTATTCAGTTTCAGCTGGAGGAGTTTGAGGAAGCCAAACTGGAGGCCGGAGAGCAGGAAAAGCTAGAAGAGGAGCTCAGTAGGTTATCTAATGCGGAAGATATCGCCCGTACATTGGGTGGGGCCTACCAGTTTCTAACAGAAAGTGAACAGGCTGTTATCAACCAGTTAGAAGATATAGGAACCTCCTTGAACCAGGTGAGCCGGTTTTCTACACAAATCAAACAACTCTACGAGCGCTATAACAGCATTGTCATAGAGTTGCAAGATCTGGCTTCTGAATTCGAACAGGTAGCCGAAGAAACAGAATTCGATCCCGAACGGATACAGACTATTCAGGACAGACTGGATATGATTTACCGGCTTCAAACGAAGCACAGCGTAGCATCTGTAGAGGAACTGTTGAAAATAGAAGAGGAATTACAACAGAAATACAAGGTGTACAGTAATATGGGGGTGGAGATAGAGTCGCTGGAAAAACAAATTGAAGCGCATGAAGTAGAACTAAAAGCTATAAGTGAGCGTCTGAGAGCTTCGCGTTTAGGAGTGTTCGAGCCCTTTGAGCAAAAAGTAGTCAGTACGCTGGCAGAACTATCCATGCAACATGCTCAATTGAAAGTTAATTCTGTTCCAACTACAGAGTTGGGGCCCTACGGAATGGATGAAGTTAACTTCCTTTTCGCTGCCAATAAGGGCGGGCGCCTTCAGGAGATCAGAGAAGTAGCATCAGGAGGAGAAATGTCCCGCCTGGCGCTCGTTACCAAATCGTTGGTGGCTAGCTCTATACCGCTACCTACCATGATATTTGACGAGATCGATACCGGAATTTCCGGTGATGTAGCACTCAAAATGGGGAATATCCTGAGGAAACTTTCTGATGAGCATCAGGTGATTTCTATTACCCACTCTCCACAGATAGCTAGCAAGGCAGACCGACATTTCTTTGTTTACAAGGAGGTTAAAGGAGACAGAACCGTCACCAATACCAAGTTACTGACTCTGGAGGAGCGAATAAAAAATATAGCTATCATGCTTAGTCAGCACCCCCCGAGCTTGTCTGCTATTGAAAATGCCCGGGAATTATTGAAAAATGCCCTTTTGGAGTAGAAAAGCCTTAATAGACGGGCATTTGTATTTTATACTGAAAGCATTACTTTTACCTTTAAAAATAAATATGGCCAATAATGTACTAAATGGTAAGCGAGGGGTCATCTTTGGTGCCCTCGACGAGCAATCAATCGCCTGGAAAGTAGCTGAACAATGCGTAGCAGAAGGAGCTACCATTGCTCTGACAAATGCACCTGTAGCTATGCGCTTTGGAAAGATACAGGTGCTGGGAAAAAAACTGAATGCTGAAGTTATACCCGCCGATGCTACTGTAGTGGAAGATCTGGAAAATCTGTTCAACAAGTCCACTGAAGTATTAGGTGGCAAAATAGATTTTGTACTACACTCTATCGGGATGTCGCTGAACGTTCGTAAGAAAAGGCATTATACCGACACAAAATATGACTGGATGCAGAAAACTTTTGATATTTCTGCTATATCTTTCCACAAAATGATGCAGACCCTCTGGAAGCTAGATGCTATGAATGAAGGAGGTTCTATTCTGGGCCTGACCTACATTGCCGCTCAGCGCAGCTTTCCGGATTACGGTGAAATGGCAGAATCAAAAGCATTGCTGGAGTCTTTCGCCCGTAGTTTTGGCTATCATTTTTCTGAAAAGAAAGTAAGGGTGAATACCATTTCCCAATCGCCAACAATAACTACTGCCGGTAGTGGCATTAAAGGGTTCACAGATTTTTTCAACTACGCGGATAAAATGTCGCCGCTGGGGAATGCTCCTGCTGATAGTTGCGCTGATTATTGTGTGATGATGTTCTCTGACTATACCCGTATGGTAACCATGCAGAATCTATATCACGACGGAGGCTTTTCCACTATGGGGATGAACCCTCGTATTATTGAATAGGAGCAAAAGTAGGATAATCGTACCATAACAAGAGGATTGTGCGGGGAGAGTAAGGACGGTTAAAAAAAAGGTATGCAAAAATTAATCAGCACTATACTGTTAGTGATAAGCAGTTGGGGAGTAATAGCACAAATACCTGATATTACAGGGTCAGGTCGGGGGCCTGGACAGCAAAATTCCACACCTCAAAATCCTGACTATTCTGCAGAAGATACTAGTAAAATATTTTACTACTATGCCGACAGGCCGGCAGTGGAGTTTCTTTTTTCAGATTCTTTGATCGGGAAGTATTCTGTTCAGTACGATCCGATACGCGAGCGCGATTGGGATTATGTACATCAGGGGCATTTGGGGTCTGCGCATCAACCCGTCGTTTTTGATCCTATACCCAGAGCGGGATTTGATGTAGGGTTCCATCAATATGATTTGTATATCCGGCCACCGGAACAATTACCGTTTTATAACATAACCCGGCCGTTTACTAACCTTGAATATGCACAGGTAGCCGAGCAATCCAACGGCTTTGTCGAGGCTCAGTTTAGTCGTAACTTTGCTCAGGGCATCAACCTGAGTATTGATTATCACAGGATCAATCAAATAGGAACACAAGCCAAGTTCACTAATCAGGATGTACAGCATACCAGTCTGTCTTTTGGCATAGCCATAAGAGGTGCTACCGATAAATACCAGGGTTTTTTGTCGGTAGCTTCTAATACCATACGGCAAGAGAATAACGGCGGGATTCAGGAAGAACCCAGCGGGGTAGAAGGGTTTAATAGCCCTACCTCGGCTACCGTATTTTTGAACAGTGCCGAAACCCGTTATGCCTTGCGGGAATTATCTTATACTCATTATCTCAACCTGCGCGGGGGGATGGATACGGTCAAAAATAAGCTTAGAAGAAATTACGCTATAGGTCACGCTATAGGCCTGTCTGCGAATAAGTATAAAATGTTTGCTGATACCACCGGGATCAGTGCGACTGTGATGGAAAATTTGCTGGTGGACCCCCGCGGGATCAGGCATTTTATTGAGTATGAAAAAATCTCCAACCACTTCTTCATTCGTTCTTTCAAACCGGAAGAAAATAATTCCCAATCATCAGATAGAAATCGCAAAGGTTTTTTTCAGCTTGGGTTGGAGCATGCTATCTACTTCATTGATCAGGAAGCGACTGATAGTACCATCAATACACTTTTTGCCAAGGGGCGTTTAAACGTGGCCTTGAGAGATCGCCTTTTTTTTAGGGGGGAAGCGGCTCTGGGGCTACTGGATCAGGTGGGAGATTACAGAATCTCCGGCCAGCTATTGATTGATTTGAAGGGGATTGGATCATTGGAAGTTAAAGCGGCCAATCAGTTGGCTACTCCTAATCTGGTGCAATCCCGGCTTTACATTAATCAGCAAAAGTTTTGGGACAACGATTTTAATAAAACGCTGAGCACTACGCTGGAAGCTAGTTATACTCAGCCCAAATTGGGGCTCAAACTCACCGGAAGATATCACCTCGTTAATAATTTCATTTACTTTGATACATTGGGAACTGCCAGGCAAACTGGTGTGCCGCTGAGTGTTTTTCAGCTTATCATTCAGGAGGACCTCAAAGTTGGTGTGTTTTCACTGGATAATGTATTGATTTTACAATCCAGTTCGGAAGATGAACTGAGAGTGCCGGATTTTTACACCAAGCATAGTCTTTATTATCAGGATACCTGGTTCAAATTTTTATTGATAAGGATAGGTGCCGACCTCAGGCTTCAGGATACCTATCGGGCCAATTATTACAATCCGCTTATCGGTCAGTATATTCTGCAAGAGCGCCAGGAAGTTGAAGTATATCCCGCGCTGGATGCATATGCTACTTTTCGGGTGACTAAATTTCAGGCTTTTTTCAAGTGGGAGAATGTGGTACAGAACTTTGACCAAAACAGGTTATTTTACCTCACCGCCCTTCACCCTCATCCTAACGCTTCCGGATTTAGAGTTGGCTTTAGTTGGCGCTTCTGGGATTGAGAGATGTTTTCTATTTATCAAGGAAATGATCATATAATTTGCCATTAAATCAAAAAAATGTATAATAGCATGCGAATTAACAAAAAATTAAATTCCAATTGATCCACATGTATTATCTTGTTCATTAAGGAATGATATTTATACCATATCATAATTTACTTTTAAGATTAGCATAAATACTACAAAGCCTAAACCCGGGACTCAAACCTATTTACCATTAACCCATAACTGTCAACCAGAAGAAAATCAATAACCTATGAGAAGTGTTGAACTAGGTAAGGTAGGTAAAAAGATTCGTGAACTCCGCAAAGAAAGGAAAATGAGCCTCCAGGATGTTGCCAAAAAGAGTGGTATTTCCGCTGGTCTTTTATCGCGAATTGAAAATTTCAGAACACTACCTTCATTACCGGTACTTCATCAAATTTCTATTGCCCTGGAAGTACCACTCGCTGAACTGGTAGAAACAGTAAGCAGCCCCAGGCCTATCTCTTACATTTTGGTGAGAGATGGCGAAAAAGAAAAAGAATACCGTTCTGATTCTGAAAGTTTGGCTTACCAGCCGCTCATCGATGCGACCTTTTTGAATATGAGTATAATGGTTAACATAGTGACGGTGCAACCTCATTCTTATCGTAAGCCTTTGGGCAATGACTCCATGGAACTCATTTATGTTCTAAAAGGGAAGGTCAAATACGGCCTGGAAGATACCATCCTTGATATGAAAAAAGGGGATACGCTTTATTTTGACGGTAGCATTCCACATTCGGTGGAAAACTCTACCGCTAATGAGGCTATTCTGTTTAAGGTTTATCTATTAAAAGCTAAATAGCCATTAGGTGTATGGCTATTGCCTTAAGCTTACTTACCTTTTGCCTGCAATACCACTAAAATGGTATAGAACATAATTTTGAAATCCAGCGCCAGGGACATATTCTCAATGTATAAAAGATCATATTTGAGGCGTTGTATCATTTGATCTACATTGGAGGCATATCCATATTTTACCTGCCCCCAGGAGGTTATGCCCGGACGTACCTTCAGGAGGTGTTTGAAGTGAGGGGCTCTGGGTACTATTTGGTCAATGTAAAATTGCCTTTCTGGCCTTGGCCCTACCAAAGACATATCGCCTTTGAGAACATTCCAAAACTGCGGAAGCTCGTCAAGTCTAAGCTTACGCATGGTTCTTCCCCACGGAGTGATCCTGTTATCGCCGTCTGTGCATAGTTGAGGGCCGTTTTTTTCTGCATCTGTATACATAGAACGGAACTTAATGATCCTGAATGGTTTTCCATTTATGCCTACGCGCTCCTGAGTGAAAAATATAGGACCCTTTGAAGAGATTCTTACCCTTAGGGCGATGTATAAATACACAGGAAGCAGTAAAAACATCATTATGGAAGATATAGACACATCTATAATTCGCTTGAATAAACGCTGCCACTTTGGCATTAAAACTTGCTGGATTTCTATCAACACAGCACCATAAATCTGATTCATTTTGACACTGCCCAGCAATATATCATACATGTCAGGTATTATTTTAATGAGCAATTTCTCATCAAATTCAAAAAGGATATTTAGTATCTGCTGTATCTTATTGTGGTCGGACGTTTCGATAGCAATAATGACTTCTTCCACATGCCGCCCCTTTATGATCCGGCGCAAGTCGTCAATTCTACCCAGCTTGGGGATATGCGCTGCGAGTGGCCTAACATCACTGCCATTAGTATCTACAAAGCCTATAAAACGATTCCCTAATTTCTTTTCGCGGGTGTGAATATCTTTATAGAGTTCGTAAGCATTAGTATTACCACCAATGATAAGCGTATTGAAAGTAACTACTCCCGCTTTTATCCTTTGGTTGGCTTTAGTCAAAAGAATCAATCTAGAGGTGGTTGTCAGACCAAAGTGAAGAACAAACAGCGTAATAAATGAAGTGTAATAAGTGGTATAGCTCAAGACTACATCATCAAGCAAGAGTGTGAAAAAGACCATCAGCACACCAAAAAAACTCAGGAAAAGTGTTCGCGTAAGGGTAGCCAGACGAGAGAGCCTGTAAATATCCCGATATTGGTCAAACACAGAGTAAAATAGCAACCAGCAAGTAGGAATGATCACTAGGCCGTAATAAAAATTAGGATCTGAGAAAATGTCCAGATTAGCCATTCCGGCTTCCATCCAACGGCGATAAGCAAAAAAAATGGCCCATGCTGTCATAGCACACATAAAGTCAGCTACTTTATAAAAAAAAGTATGACGGCGCCTTTTTTGAACCATCTTTTTTTCTTCCTTGCGGGCCTTTGGGGCTAAAATCGAATAAGTTTCATGTTGTCTAACCATATACGAGCGTTTTCCTTTATATAGGTTCCGTCTTCTTGTGGAATTGCTGCCTGAAAAATGAGCTGATATTCAAAAAAAATTTGATCAGCAAAAATTTGTGATAAATTGAAATAAATTTTGTTCCATTCTTCTCTGGGCCGAAAGCCCGCCGAGAAAACAAATGTGCCCTGTGGTCCTGTATTAGCACCATAACCCAGGAGCCCAAACCCCACTAGACCTTCTGATTTGTAGTTGACTTCAAGATAAACGGTAGGGAAAGCTGATCCAAAATCCGGAAAAGGGAAACGACGGGTACTGCCAATAACGACCTCTGCCTGTGATTGATTAAGCTCTAGAAAACCTGAGAAATCACCCTCAAAAGGGTCTGTATTATCCCGGCTTACTCTGTTGCTGACGGGATCACCCACCAGGACTTCCCGAAACAAATGCCCGCTGTTCTCAAACCGCTCTACAAAAATAAAGTCAGCGTCTTCTCTGTATCGAATAATCGGGCGAAGCGTATCTGTTTGTCCGGCCACCAGGTTAAGAGTGGTCGTGAAAGAGGTGTAAAAAGGATAAATCTCCGGAGTATTGCTAATACCGTTATCCCTGATCCCGGCCTCCAGGCGAATCGCTGTACTTCCACTCTGCAGTACCGGAATGGTGGAGGGTACCGAGAAAGCGCCCGCAAAATCACCATTTATGCTAACCCAAACCTCAGTGATATTATCAGCTGCTACTCCCTGAGTGGACTCGTTGACTTCCACTTCGAATGGTACTACATAAAGGTAGGCAGGTTGTGGTTCATCAGGATTGATGATATCACAGGATGTAAATGATAAACAGCAGCAAATACCAACTATCCATCTATAAGAGATGAGATGGTAGCTTCTTTTTCTTTCATGCATTCAGCAATCTGTCTTTGGGTTATTTACTTTAGCAGATTTTGTTCTCTTTCTTGTATTAATCTATCAATGGTATGCGCTAACTTTAATGCTCGATATCCATCCTGTATGCTTACTCTCGGCAGAGAGTTGGTTCGTATACTTTCGGCAAAAGTTTCCAACTCCATTTTTATGGCATTCACCTGTTCAATCTCTGGCATACTAATATGGAGTAACTTTTCTCCTTTGGGAGTAGAAAGCGGCATAGCATTGGGTAAATTACTATTTCCGTCCTTATCAAAAAGTCGTACGACTTGAGCTTTTTTCTCCAAAAAGTCGAGACTGATGTAAGCATCAGATTGAAATAAACGTACTTTCCGCATTTGCTTGATGGAGATACGGCTGGCAGTCAGGTTAGCGACACATCCATTTTCAAACTCTATTCTGGCGTTGGCAATGTCAGGAGTAGGGCTTACAATAGACACTCCACTGGCCCGTACTTCACTGGTCTCGGAGCGGACCATACTTAGCAGAATGTCCAGATCATGAATCATTAGATCCAAAACTACGGAAACATCCGTTCCTCTGGGGTTGAAGGTAGCTAGGCGATGAGCTTCTACAAACATGGGGCTGAGTTGCATATCTTCAAGGGCCAGCAAAGCAGGATTAAAACGTTCAACATGACCCACCTGCACCTTGACACCATACTCTGCACTAAGATTCAACAACTCCTCGGCTTCTCTGGGCGTCTGAGTGATTGGTTTTTCAATAAATACATGCTTCTTATGCCTGATAACCCGGGAAGCCAACTCGAAATGGGTAAAAGTAGGGGTAACAATATCAATTACATCAACAGCATCGATAAGCTCTTCTAGGATCTGGTACCGCTTTACGTTGTATTCTTTGGCTACTTTAGTAGCCGCCACATCATCGGGGTCGTAAAAACCTACTAATTCATAATCGCTTTCTGCAAGCTTAATACATTTCAAATGAATCTTTCCGAGATGGCCAACTCCAAGAAGCCCTATCTTTAGCATAATAGCAGTATTTTCAGGAATAATAGTAGAATTAAAATGCGCCGCTAAGGTAAAAATTTATTCCTAACAAACCGCCCATCTGCTAGCGGTAGTACATCAGTATAGCCCCAAAAAGTGTGATCAGCGCTATCAACACAGTAGCCATACGGATGGAATATTGTATATGTCGGGTGAAAGTAGCTATCTCTTTTTTGAACTCAGGGTATTTAGGGTATACTTCTTCTTCCATTTTCTTTTTGTTGAAAATATGCCGGGCCTCAAAGTCCACCTCATTTCTTACCAGTATCTTATAGCTTTTCAAAACCTTCGCTCTAAAATAGATATTGACAAAAAGCATAGCAACAAATAAGCCAATCACCAAAAAAATTAAAGTCGTATACATGTTGTGTATTTTAATTAAGGGACGTTCACATCGCGTTTCTGGCGCTTTAAAATGAGGGGCCAACACTTTTTTGTCCCGTCAAACGTGTCATGCCTGGGTGTCGGAACTGAGAAAATGAAAGCATTAAAAGCCCTCGGGCTATATAGCCATCTTTAGGATACCTCCAGCTCCCATTTTCTCATTATTCCATTGTTTTAGATTACATCAAAGATTGCAACTTCATGGCTACCCCCAGGTCACCTTCTACTTTTACCTTTCCCATCGTGAAAGCCATCATTGGGTTTAAAGAGCCATCGAGTAATTTACCAAGGTTCTCTTTGGTAATTTGGATGGTGCAATCAGCCTCTTCATTGTCCGTGCTAACGGTGTTTTCTGAGCCGGTTCCGTCCAGAAATATTTGCTCGTCACCAAAATCAAATTTTAACTTATTGCCAATCGGAGAAGCTTTTTGTGCGCGGTCTTTGATGTCTGTCAACAGTGTTTGAATATCCATTTGTAAATTTTATTTATTTTAAAAATAAAAAAATAAGTACAAATATGTTCATTAGACTTTTTTCTAAGGACTAGATTAGTAGTAAAATTGAATTATTTTTAGAGATGCTAACATAGCATCTCTTAGCCACGTTAGAAAATTAAAATCCAAAATAAGCTGTTTATGAGACCTGGAATACTACTTTGTTTTTATTTGATCATTTTTTGGCCATTTGGAGGAATGGCCCAGAATATTCCACTCAATTACTATTTACCAGATATTAGCTACAATAAGGATATCCCGACCCCGGAAGAATTTTTCGGGTTTCAGATCGGAGAATGGCATATTAGTCACGATCAATTGGTGGCTTACATGAAAAAGCTTGCTGAATTATCGCCAAGGGTACAAATAAAAGAATATGCCCGAACATATGAGCAGCGCCCCCTGCTTTATCTGACGATTACTTCTGAGAAGAATTTTCGTGATCTGGACGAGATAAAGGTGCGACATCAGCAACTTTCCAACCCGGAGACTGCGGCAAGTATAGACGTTGCAAAGCAACCGGTGGTAATTTATCAGGGGTATAGCGTACACGGTAATGAAGCTAGCGGAGGGAATGCTGCGCCGTTGGTGGCTTATTACCTGGCGGCTGGTAAGGATAGAGAAGTGGGTAAATTGCTTGATAACGCTATTATACTACTGGATCCATGCTACAATCCCGATGGTTTCCATCGCTTTTCTACTTGGACGAATATGCACAAGAGCAACGCTATCACTACTGATCCCAATGACCGGGAATACAACGAGGTATGGCCCGGCGGCAGAACTAACCACTATTGGTTTGATCTGAATCGCGATTGGTTACCTTTGCAGCATCCGGAAAGTAAAGGCCGTATTGAAGTATTTCAGGATTGGCAGCCGGTGGTACTAACAGATCACCACGAGATGAGTACCAATGCGACTTTCTTTTTCCAGCCTGGTGTGCCGGAGCGTTTGAATCCACTAACTCCCATGAAAAACCAGGAGTTAACAGCAAAAATAGGCGAGTATCATGCATTGGCTCTTGAAACTATAGGTTCTCTTTATTTCACGGAAGAACGTTACGATGATTTTTACTACGGAAAAGGATCAACCTATCCGGATGTTAATGGCTCTATAGGTATTCTTTTTGAACAAGCCAGCTCTCGGGGAAAAGCTCAGGAAAGTGTTAATGGTGAAATTGACTTTGCCTTTACGATTAGAAATCAGGTGGTTACTTCTTTTTCTACCCAGCAGGCCGCTCTTGAAATGAGAGAAGAGCTGCTGGACTATCGACGTCAATTTTACCAGGATGCGATGCAAGAAGCCCTTTCGTACCCCAGAAAAGCCTTTGTTTTTACGGAAGTGGATGATCTTGCCAGGCTAAACCACTTTGTTGATATCCTTTTACGACACAAGATTAAAGTGCATAAGTTGGCTTCTTCCACTAGCATTGGCGGTGTTGATTTTAGGGCTAACAGATCGTATGTCGTTCCCTTGGAACAGCCTCAGCATCGTCTGATACGGGCTGTTTTTGAGGAGTCCACTACTTTCAATGATAGTTTATTTTATGATGTTTCGGCCTGGACGCTACCTCTGGCCTTTAATTTACAATCTGTAGGGGTAGATAGAAGTACTTTTACCAGCAATATGCTCGGGGAAGCTCTGGAAGCTACACCCACTCACAATGGGTTTATTCCTGACTATAGCGAGTATGCTTACCTGATGGAATGGGAAGATTACTATGCCCCAAAAGCGCTGTATCGTCTTTTGGAAGCTGGCATAAGAGTGAAAGTTACAACTATGCCTTTCCGGGCGAAGGAACAGGTATTCGAGCGGGGCACTTTGATGATTCCTGTTCAGAATCAAAGTATGGATGCCGACGAATTATTTCAGTACATGCAGCTGGTCGCCAGAGGAGCTAAAGCACGTATTCACGATATTGACTCCGGGCTGACTCCGGAAGGACCAGACCTCGGAAGCTCTGAGATGGAGACTTTGGAAAAGCCCGAAATTCTTCTGTTAGCTGGTGAAGGCGTAAGTGGTTATGATGCCGGTGAAAACTGGTTCATGCTGGATCAGCGGTTTGAAATTCCGGTTACATTGATGGAGCCTGCTGATGTTGCTCGCAGGGATTTGAGTCGGTATAATGTCCTTTTAATGCCTAATGGCTCTTACTACACGCTGAGCAATAGTGCCGTTGGTAAAATCAGAGAATGGGTACAAAACGGAGGAACACTCATTGCCATGAGGAGTGCCTGCGAATGGGTGGCCCGCAACAAGATCGGTTACGTGGAATTAGTAGAAGAACCACAAACGCCGGTACTTAGTGGTGGCAGAAGGCCTTATAGCCTCGTTGATCCTGATAATGGAAAAAATGTAATAGGCGGAGCTATCTTTGATACTCGTTTGGATCTCACCCATCCTTTGGCTTATGGATACTCGAGAGCAGAACTACCAGTCTTTCGAAAGGGAACTACTTTTCTTAAGGTGGCCAGAAATTCATATGCTACACCATTGATGTATACGGATGAGCCGCTTTTGAGTGGATATATTAGTAGTAAAAACAGTCAAATGCTCGCTTCTTCAGCAGCTGTGGTCGTTACCGGTACCGGTAGTGGACGGGTCATTTGTATGGCTGATAATCCCAACTTTAGAGCCTTTTGGTATGGTACCAGTAAACTGTATTCCAATGCCATATTTTTTAGTCCATTAATTAGCAGCAGAGCGCTGGAAAGAGCTCCTGTAGCAGATGAATAATACAAAAAGCTAAAGGAACTGTCTCAAAACTCCTTTGTCGTTTCGAGACGCAAGCTTTTTAAATACTGATTTTTCAGGTGAAAATTTTCAATTTTCACCTGAAAAATATGAGTCATCCCGGAAATCGGGATAATTAGAAAAAATAACCTCCTGTGTGTAAATTTGAGAAACATCACTAACTCAAAACACAGGAGGTTATATGTTTAAAACTTAAGTACATTGTCGATACTTAATTTACAATATACTCAGAAAGATTTCTTGACTCACTATTTTATTTTTTGTAAATTA
>CAZVOD010000075.1:14052-24397 GCA_964628385.1 uncultured Saprospiraceae bacterium | reverse complement strand
CTGCACTAATCTACTGATTTCAAAGAACATTTTTTATTACAAACATACGAGCGTGATTGGATTTTACCCTTTGGCCTGTAAGTACATTTAGAATACTGCTTCCCGATTTCAGCGGGACAAGATATTTCAACTTTTTTTCGCTCCATAGCCTTGCTATGAAACTCAAAAACAGCGTTATTTTTATCATCCCAAATGTATTTTCGGCATCAAAAGCAAATTCCAAACACGTTCTTATTCTTCTTTTATCAATATATATTTGATTTGGAAATATAGAATGTCTTATCTTTAGGCTAAAAATGAATTTCAAAACCTACTCTTTCCTTTTGGTCCTCTTGTTTTTGTTTATTCAGGTGAAGGCCCAGAAAATTCCCTCTAAAGAATGGGTCAGACAGCAGGCCATGTATATCATCAAGCAGCCTTCGACTCAATTGTATAATAAAGAAGTACTGCAAAAGATAAGTAGCATACAGCTTTTTAAAGCTAACTTTGACAAATCTACTGATCAGGTGTCCTATTTGGCGATGTGTGTGCCTGGCAATACCGCCAGGTTATCCAAAGAACATGGTCGGCCGGTTTATTTTCTAATGCGCCTAGACTATACAGCGGGAAATTGGCAGGTAAGCTGGTATGATCAATGGTACGAGGTAACGGAGGTAGCCGATAAAACCGGCGATGGTCTTAGCGAAATAGTGGGGATTAGTAGCCGATGCGAAATGGATAAATGCTATTTTGGATACTACCTTCTTTCATTAGCCGAAGGTACTGCCAGTACCTTGTTCGAACTCAATGGGTATGATTTTGAAGCAGCGGCAAAAAACTTCGCTCCCGGTGATACGATACGCTACGTACCAGCAGTGAAATTTGAAGACCTCAATGAAGACGGGATCAACGAAATAATCGTTGATTCAGAGGTAGCGCTTATGGGAGAGGAGAAAACCATAGCTACCCACTATACCTCAAATACCGCTATTTTAACTTCTGAATTATATTATTTCATGGATGAGCCTATGAGGTATCCCCAAAAGGTAAAGGACTTTTTTGATCGCTTTGAGTTTTTGGTAAGGCGGGAAGACACACGCATGATGATGGCTATGTTTGCACCGGATTATCTAAAAGAGCAGCACCAAAATATGATGGGAGGAAATACAGCTCAATTTTTAAATGAATTTTTTTGTGGGAATGAAGTTGGAAATAATGGCTTTAAATGTTTTAAATTGAGTGATATAGAATCTATGAAAAGACTCTATATTGAGAAACAGGGCTCTGACTATCAGGCCAGATATAGAATCATAAGTAAAGGACAAGTCATTGAAGCCTTTTTCACCATAGTTCCAGTTGATGAAAATAAATTTGGATTGTGGGGAGCCGCAGGTTAATCTGTTTGAGACTTATTTAAAAGTGTAGAAATGAAGAAAAAAATAAAGCCCCAAAAAGGGCAGGAAAGTGTTTGGGACTATCCAAGGCCTCCAAAACTGGAGCGAGTATCCCAGCAACTAAGAGTAGAGTTTGGAGGCGAATTGATCGCTGATAGTACGCTGGGATTCAGGGTACTAGAAACCAGTCACCCACCAGTTTATTATATTCCTCAGCAGGATATTAAAATGGAATTCCTCATCCTGAATACGGAAAGCCCCAGCATGTGCGAGTTTAAAGGGAAAGCAGTGTATTGGGATCTAAAAGTAGGAGCACAGCAAAGTCCAAGGGCCGCCTGGTCTTACCCTGACCCGCGAGCTGCCGAATTTCTCCCTATTAAAGATTTTTTAGCTTTTTACGCCAGTAAAGTGGATGCCTGTTTCGTAGGCGATGAAAAAGTAAATGCACAGGAAGGTGATTTTTATGGCGGATGGATCACTAAAAATATTGTCGGTCCGTTTAAAGGAGGTCCCGGGACTTGGGGCTGGTAAACTATATTTTTTAACTTTAAGTAAAAATATCATGGCTAGAACATACAATTTATCCGATCCTACGGATTTAGCTATATTGAAGTCTGATTTTGATTACATTTCTGCTGATGAATGGCAAAAAATGATAGACTTCAGTCTGGAAGAAGAGAATAAAAAATTACTGGATTACAATGAACGCGGTGCGTTGATGGAAGCCAGGAAAAAGAGAGCTTACAATAATTATCCCTCCGCTACTAAAATGGATGTCGCCATGCGTGCCGCCGAAAAGGTAGAAGAAGCTATGAAAAAGGCTCAGAAAAACAAAGATGAGGATGAAAAATAAAAATGTTGGGTAACAGCATGTCACCCAACATTGCATGATAGGTATAGCGCTTCCGGGCAAGAGCGCTTTATGAAAATAATAAAAATGAAATCTAAGATGGAGAGACTATTCTAAAGAATAGATAAGGGGGAAGTTTCTCAAATTTTAGATTTCGTGTTTCTTTGTTTGGATATCACAAGTATTTATACTACTTGCGATTGAAAAAGTTCTACAGCTAATTTAGCTTATTTTTCTTGTTTTTTAAAAAAATACTCAGATTTTGAGCAGGTAATGATGTGTTTTTTCTTGAAAAACAGCAGTGATGTAGTGTTGATGTATTGATAAAAGTACCTATAAACTAAGATGAAGCAGCTTCAAAAAACTTTTGCTACCGGAATAGGCAGCAGTACTTTTAGCTTTATTATTTTTTTCCTGGCAGCTTTGCTGATTCGCTTACCCTTCTTTTTTAGGGATTACATCGACAGAGATGAAAGCACTTTTATCCTCATGGGGCAATCCTGGGCCGATGGCCATCTACCCTATACACAGCTTTGGGACCTTAAGCCGCCTCTGGTCTTTTTCTTTTTTGCCATTATTATTAAAGTTTTTGGTAAAAGCTTTATTGCCATACGCTTGTTGGGCGCTTTGTTGATTGCTGCTACTGCTTTTTTTCTCAGGCATATTAGTACTAAAGGGGTAAATGCTACCGTAGGCTTTTTTGTTGGCTTACTCTACATTTATTTTTCCAGCCTCTTTGGCAGCCTGCAAGGGGTTATGTCCGAGCATTTGGCGATGTTTTTTTTCGTGACAGCATTCTGGATATTAATCAGAAAAAATGATGATCTGCACTGGGGGCTAGCAGCTTTGTTGTTTGGTGCCTCTTTGATGTTTCGTCTCAACCTGGCCTATGCCGTGGTTTTATTATACGCCTACCAATTGCTGTTTGCCGGGCTACCATTGTTATCAATGATCAGAAAAGGGGCCATTGCTTTATTAGCTGGTCTGGCAGTCCCTACCCTGACCTTCTTACCGTATTGGCAAAATGAAATCCCGGAAGTATGGTGGACCTCAGTCATCCTGGCTTCCCTGGACTACGATGGGAACGTCAGCCCGGGAGATATGATGACGGCTACCCTGAATTTACTGCCCTTTTTTTTTATCGCTGGGTTGAGTATTTATCAGTATTCAAAGGGGAAATTTATTCTCTTTAAAACCCAACGCACAGTAGTTTGGTCTGTATGGTTCCTTTTGGCCGGTCTCTTCTTTATGCTTATCAAAAGTGGAAAAGTAAATGGTCATTATCTTATTCAGCTACACCCTTTTATTTTGTTGCTTTTGGTAAGTCTGCTCTATACCTTGCAAGGTGGATTGGTAAGAAAGGTTAAATCCTATCTTTGGGTGCTATTTTTACTAATGCCGGCAGAATCTTATCTCGAATATAGCCGGGTAGGTCAGCGCATTATCAACGGCCAGTCACCCTACAATGGGGAAGGAATCTCTGTGCCGGCTCATATTAAAGAAAACTATCCTCAGGATGTTAGCATCTACTTTTTGGACTATCATATCGCTTATTGGTTGTTAGAAAAATTGCCGCCCACCAAGATCGTAACTCACCCTTCTAATCTTATGCGGCCATCCAACTACCCGCATGTGAGTCCCACTCAGGCTGGCCCTATGGAAGAGCTTCGGTATATTTTAGAAGAAAAACAACCTCAGCTCATTATCAGCAGGTCAGCCCATTTGTCATTTGCTCATCCTGAGGCTGCTGAAAATCAATTTTTCGAGGCGTACATCCAGAAACATTACCGCCTGGTTTACCAACAGGATAAGGCACTGATTTACGAGCGAATCAAGTAAATTCCCCCGGCGTATCCGATTTTTGGATCGCGACAGTTCACTGTAATTGCTCGCTGGAACGAAATAGTAAATCGGCAGCCATCAAAATCTTGTTTTTAAGCCGTTGTGGATAAGCGGGGCGATTAGCCAAAAAGTCCCGAACTACCTTTGCGGCTTCTGGTGATTGATGACCACTCAGGGCTGCTCCCACCCATCTTCTGGGGAAGAAAATATCCCCGGTAGCCTGAATTTCTTCCAGGAGTTCTAAGCTGGGTAAGATAAAGCCGACAGCAGTTTCTGCTCTTAACGGATGATTCAGGTAGCTGAGGCCCTGTGCTGCCCATGGCTCTATGGCTCTATTTTCAGCTTGCTTTAATTTTTCGAAAAATGCTTTTCGCTCTGATTCGAGGGGAGATAAAGCGGGGCGAACGAATTCAAAGCGTTTTTTTCTATCTGCATTTTTAATTTTTGATTCCTGCTCATCCAGAAGCGCCAGCGCTTGTGAAGGAAATCTCAGGGCCAGGGCTTCTGCCAGGCCAACTTGATCTGCTTCAGAAAGGACGATTGGTGAAATGTCAAGGTTGCCGCGGTATATAGCCAAGAGCTTGTTATTGGCATTCGCAGAATAGGCCATAGAGCGATAACTGTCAAAATAAGTTCGCTTGGTGGATGCATCTTCTGCCAGCTGTACTTTTTTCCATAATAAATTTTCAATAGCCGGAGCGATAGCTTCGCGTTGTTTTTTACTGAGAAACCGCCAAAATACAGTTGATAATTGACTCAGCAATCTTTGGCGATTTAATGTCTCTGTCTCTTTTTCAATAGCATCCAACAATCCACTGACGTAAGTCTCCGTCCGATCAAAACTGCCGTGCAGAAAACTTTCGTACAATGCCAAAGAGGTAGCCCCCCTCAGTACCGAATCAGCTATAGCCGAATAGTTAGCCAACAAATACGCCTGACTACTTTGGTCCAGCTTAAAATATCCGTAGCTGCTTGGTGTCGTTCCCAGGAGTATAGCTAGTGGAGTTAGCTGACCTTCTACTGCTGAAATTGTATTGTTTTTTGGGGAAATACTAACCGGGAACTTAACGACACTATCCTGATAAAACAAACTAATAGCACTTTCCTGCACCCAATTATTACCGGAGGGGGCGCTGTTATCTTGTGTAATAGTGAGTTTGGCAATCTGATTATCTTTTATCTGGTAGTGAGTGCTATAAATGGGCATTTGGGCTTCCTTTACCCAGATATTGCTCCAGCTTTTGAGATCCTTCTCTGTTTTTTCATCCAGAATATTGATCAGATCATCCCATGTGGCATTTCCGAAGGAAAATTTTTGTAAGTACGTTTGCAGCCCGGCCTGAAAAGCTGTTTTTCCGATAAGTTCTTCCAGCTGTTGCATAACGATAGGTGCTTTTTGGTAGATGATTCTACCGTAGAGCGTCCCTGCCTCCTGGAGGTTTTCCAGATCTTGCTGTATAGGATGAGAGCCTTCAGATCGATCTTCACTGTAGGCTGAGGGATGATGTGCCAATAAGAAGCGCAAATCATGGTTGACCTCAGGAAAGCCAGGATTGACAATTTTAGCTGCCATAAAATTGGCAAAAACCTCTTTTAACCACACATCATTAAACCAATCCATTGTTACCAAATCACCGAACCACATATGGGCCGTTTCATGGGCAATTAGGCTGGCTCTTCCCAGTTTTCTATTGATTGTGGCGCCTTCATCCAACATCAGGCTGCCTTCCCGATAAAAAATATTACCAACATGTTCCATGCCGCCATACTGAAAAGTAGGAATTAGTACAAAATCAAATTTTTCAAAAGGGTAGGAAATACCCGTATATTCCTCTAGCCAGCTCAAAGCCTGTGCATGTAAATCAAAAATCTCGGCTGCATTACGATTAACTTTGGCGGTGTCAGATTCTCGGTATAACATAGTCATGCTACGGCCATTACGATTGGTTTGCTGTTTTTTAAAAGCGCCGGCAGCAAAAGCAAAGAGATAGGTACTTATAGGTTTGGTAGGCTGATAGCTCAGGGTCTTTCTTGTCTCTTTAATGGTTTCGTCTATCAAGCTGCCGTTAGCTGAAGCTTCCCAGTTAGTGGGTATCTCAAGCGTCAGCTTGTAAGTCGCCTTCAAATTGGGCTGGTCAAAACAGGGGAATACGGTCCGGGCCCGATCCGGAACTAGCAGGGTATACAAGTAGTCATCATTCCGATTGAGTGATAAGTTACCCGCAACAAACTTGATATCAACGGTATTCCAGCCTGATTGTAAGTCGGTGGGGGAAAGGAGCAAATGTTCCTGTTCAAAATTGATAGCTACTGATTCTCCATTGACTTCCAGGCTATTAACATGGTTAGCTTCCTCCTTAAAGTCTATTTGTAAAGGAGATATATCCTCGGGCAATCTAAAGATAATTCTTACGGAAGCGGGGATGTCTTCGCTTTTTTGTTCAGGAATATCAAAAAAGAGATCGTATCTCAGATCACTGATCTGCATTTTTCGCTGCTTAGCCATAGCATACGACACTCCGGCTACTATTTTAGGTTGAGGGGTTTGCATAGTACAAGAATTGAGCAACAGGATAGCTACAATAGTTATGCTGAAAATAAGGAAACGCATCTTTTTTTGGGAAAGATAGTCAATTTTGTGCTTTGGAAAGTGATCTCGACCTAATGGAAGTTTATTGGACTGATTACTTACGGAGAGAGAAACAGGAAGTCGAAAAGCCATTGCCTTCCAACTTCCTGATCTTTTTATTTTCTTAGAGCCAGAAATAACTGGTTCCCCAGCTATCTTTAGCCATCTTTTTCACGGTATCAATGACACGCTGAGGCACCTTGAGTTGCCTGTCTTGCAGTCGAATCTGATTGTAGTGATAAGCATAAACCCTTGAAACGAACTGTGAAAATGGTAGAGAAGACTCTCCAGCCAATTCTTCGTTACCAGCAACAGATGGGCGGATACCCTGCCCCCAGTTTTGTGGCCCTTCGCTGTTAGGGTTAAAGAAATAAGAGCGCCATTTACCCTCTGGGTCTTTTTGTACCCTAGTCATAGAAATGGCGTGGAAGCCTTGCATAGACCCTGAGGTATTTGTGATAAAAATACCGAGCGGAACCGGATTTGCCAGTGCATTTCCTCCATTGTAATCCGGATGATATGAAGCGTAGAAGATACTCACAAATTCATCATATTTTACAATGGACCTCAAAATAGGATCATAAACAGATTTAAAGCCTGTATTTATCCAATGACCGTAAAAGGCCGGATTCACTGAAATATGTGGGTCTGTACCCGGATAATCAGCGATGGCTTTAGTCATCATTTCATTGTATATCTTATCGAGAAGTGGCACAAGAACGATAGATATATAATCTAGCTTGTAATCGATCTTTTCTGCTACCCCTGAAATAACATTTGCCGATTCTATCAATTGCCCCTCGTATCTAAAGATGACATTGTCGGCGGAGGCTGCATCTATTAACAGATTGATCAGCTTTCCGGGATAATGTCTACTCCACATACTCAAGGCTCTGGCTGACTGACAGGTAGGATTGTTGCCCTGGCGTACTCCGAGGGGTTGTCCCAGCATTGAGTATATGCCCCCCATTAGCAATTGCTTTGGAGTAGCTTTGTAATTGGTAAGATTTCCCAGCATTAAGCGCTCGGCTACATCTGGGTGGACCTTGATATTCTTTAATCGCTCCAAAGCGTGGTATATCATTTTTCTGGATAGCAAACTATGACGTAACACCATAGACAAACCATACACCGATTGCTTATTTGCAGGAGTAATATACTCGTTGATCACGTGTATAACCTCCTCCTGATGCCTTTGGAATTCAGAAATACCATGGGAATTTAAAGCTAACCCATCCGTTAGTAGTTCTGGATTTTCTTCCGCAACATGCTTTAAAAGTGCTAGATGAAACTGAGAAATCAATCCGGTAGCTTTCATCACTTTTCCACAGTGCTGGCACTCCATTTTGATCTTTCTGCTGCTCCACTTTGAGAACAAAGATTCAAAATTATAGCCTTTATAACGGAAGAGGATCTCTGTAAACTCCAACATCTGACTATCCAGGGTATCTTTTTCATTTAGCCGGAAATTATCATAAACAGCTTCAAGGATTTGCTCTACCTTGGATGTTACGATAGGCCGGTGGGCCGTCAGTGTTTTTATTTCTTCTAACAATTTTTCTTTTAGGGAATCAAGTGGTACTTTTTTCAATAGAAAAGAAAATAATACTTCAATCTTTTGAATTTCTGAAGCCTGATAAGTACTCCATCTGGGGTGTGCAAAATCTTCAAACGCCAGATCAAAATTCTCTACGATGGCTGTTTTTAAAAAATCCTTTGCATCTTCAGGTCTGTACCCTTTTATTTTCAAGCGTCCTTCAGAAATAGCTAAAAGTCTCAGCTCACTCAGCAACTCGTACACGGAGTTGGGATATCCACTAAGCAGCGTTCCTCCGATGAGCGAGGGCACCAGGTGCTTAGGCGACTCCCAAACCGTTTTTTCCAATATACCTGCTTTAATTAATTCCGGTATATTTTCATAAATGACCTCTACTCCTTCTTCAGAGTCAGCCAGGACATCGATTCGGCTTATTAGCTTATTTTTTTTACCCTCTTTGAGGAGCGGTAAAGTAGTCTTATACTGCTCTACCAATGCCTTAAAGTGAGTATTCGTTCCTGTTTCTAATTCTTTCATATACAGTTTTCTAGATATAGAATTGTACCTGTTGATAGTGTTTTAGTAATGATCTCATTCTTTCTGCATCTTCGCCAGCGAAGTTTACTGTACCAAAGTGGTTACCATAACCATTTCTATCCGAAATCTTCATGGGAGCCATTGGCGCCACAAGATTATTATCCAAGTAATAGGGTTCTTCCTTTAGTTCATCAGGTATAACAAGTTGCGTGATCTGTCCTTTTTGTGGAAAAACCATCACATTACCAAAATGCCTTTCTGGCTTCTGATGTGTTGCGGCAAATAGATCATCTAACTCCGCTTGCGTCATATTTGGATCGTGTATCATAACAAACGCCAAAAGCGCATCAAAACCATACGCCTGACCAGCCAAATCCAAGATATGACCACCTGGAATTCTACAAGCTACCTCACCAAAGTTCAGCTTACCTTCTTCATTGATAAACCACTCCGGGTGAATCATACCGTATTTAATTCCAAAAATATCTACTAACTTTTGAGTCTCTTGATGTATCAGATCACGCTTCGATTCCAACTCGGGCCCTGCAGGAATGAAATTGGAATACCCTAATTTAACGTATTCTGTGATATTTAAAAACTGAATTTTTCCACCGTGAACGAAAGCCTCTACCGAAAATTCATCTCCTGTCAAGTGACTCTCTACCATACAAGGGAAATCTGTAATACGTATTTTCTTATCAATATCCTCTCTGGATTTGATAAAACGGTGTCCTACCGTACCCGCAGAAGAGAACGGCTTGACGTGGAACCAGGCATCTTTTTCTCCTGATAATTGTAATTCTGCTTCATTCAGCCGATTCAGAAAGTTATGTACTTGTTCATGGCTGGTCACCTCTTCAAACAAACCAACTCTCAATCCACCCAGTAGAGCTTTTCTTTTCATCATGGCCTTATTACGGAATAAGAAAGCACGATTCAAAACTCTTTGGTCATCCCAGTAAATAGAGTTTAAGGCACCTGCCCATTCTACTGTCTCTTCGTAAAGCGGTACAGCTACATCTACAGTATAAGGTTGAAGTAATTCAGCCAAGGCTTTGGAGTTGGAGTGATCTCCAAACTCGTCTAACTGATAAGGAACAAAAGGTATATCGTTCTCTTTGGCATAAGATTCAAAATCAGGAAATGATACAACCACAAAGGGTTTGTTAGCCTTTTGCATACTTTCGATCACGGGAAGGCTCCACCCCATTAGTGCAAAACAATTTGCCATGTTCAGTGAGTTTTAGTTAATTTTTAGGTTCACTTTTGACTTGAATGAAAAAAGTTCTATCTCACAGATAACTCTCATTATCCAGAATCCAACTATTCATTTATAACGTAGTCAAATCTACGATAGTTTGTACAGAAATTAATTTGAAGATATTTTGAAAATAGCTACCTCAATACTGATTGATTATCAATATTTATAGCCTTTCGTTAGATGAAATTAATTTGTACAGAAAATATTTGAGTTTTTTCTATTAGACTCCCCCCTCTGCGGTTCACCCCTCCACACCACTCTGTGTAACTCCTATTACTCTGCGGTTCACCCCTCCACACCACTCTGTGTAACTCCT
>CAZVOD010000075.1:0-13952 GCA_964628385.1 uncultured Saprospiraceae bacterium | reverse complement strand
CTGTGCAACTCCTGTTACTCTGCGGTTCACCCCTCCACACCACTCTGTGTAACTCTCATTACTCTGCGGTTCACCCCTCCACACCACTCTGTGCAACTCCTGTTACTCTGCGGTTCACCCCTCCACACCACTCTGTGTAACTCCTGTTACTCTGCGGTTCACCCCTCCATACTAACTTACCAAAAAAGTAGTTTTTATCAATGACAACTCAAGTCGGAATGCGAGTAAGTAAGGAAAAGTTGAGTATCCAGGCCGGGCCAGCTACTGATGAGCCTCTGCGGAATACTCAAAAGAAAAGCCCTGTTTTGCAGGAATAGTTTGGTAAAATTACTTGATTTTAGCCCGTTTCAATACTTGCAAAATAAGTCTAATATTTTAACTGTGTGTACGGCTAATAGGTTGGTTTTGGATTGTTAACAAAGGAAATTAGAGGGAAGAGAACTCATTTATATAATGCCGGAATGAGTATACCCACACCAGCTCCCACCAGATAACCTACCAGTACATCTGTAAAGAAGTGCTTACCGCCTTTTATGCGCTTAAGGCCCGTGTATGCAGGCACCAGAGCAGCAAGGCCCCAGATAAATGGCCTAGCATTACTACCAGGATAAAGATCATCGTAAATTCTGGCAGTCAGAAAAGAGTTGGCAGCTGCCATGGAAGTATGGCCAGAGAAAAACGAATAACGTGCTGACCGCTTTAGTTTTAACTCTAGTGGGACGTCATTGTTGTAAAGGTAAGGCCTGGGCCGTTTGACCAGCGTTTTGGTCACATTAGTCAGGCCATAATTAAGCAGCAAAGTTTGAAGTTGCATCAATCCTACTTTTCCGGCATCTCTACGGCCCGCTTCGCTAAGAAATAGCAAGGACGGAAAAGCAAAAGACCCCAATAACGCCCGGTCACTAGCTTTTTGGGCAGAGAATGAATAATAATTAACTGACCAACGGTCTATCCCCGGTATAGCATTGGCATCCAGGGTTCTTATTTCTTCAGGAGAAAGAATGCGGGTCTTTAAATCGAGGTACACAGAAAAGCCGCTTAAGCCTGCTCCTCCACCCAAAATACCTAATTCCCGGCCTGTTTTAAGATTGTAAGGTGTTTGTGCCTGAATTGAGAAAGGAAAGAGCAGAAGCAGGATTAAATAGCGCATAGATCATTTTTTTTGGTAACAACTCTATTAACAAGGTAATCAAATTTCAGCGATTGCCTGTTGTTCTACCCATCCTGTTTTGCCATCTCCAATCCTGATTCTTACCCAGTCTTTGAATCGTTCTACAATCTGCACTTTTGTTCCTTCATGCAAAACAAATAATTCTTTACCATTTTGATCAGGTGTACTTTGTATATTGATGGAAGCTTGAAAGATGATGGCCTCTTTGTTGCTATTTCTCCAGTTCTTTTGTTGCCAACCGAAGAGGAAAGAGATGGTTGAAGTGAGAAAAAACAGCAGGATAAAGCCAAGGATCGTCTGCTTGATCCAACGTTGGGAGGCACTCAGAAAAAAGATGATCAGCCCTAATATTCCAAAAAAACTAATCAGACTGATAATACCCCAGGTATCAGCGGAAACACCATTGACAAAAGCTTTATAGCCGCTTACAAATTGTGGCACAGCGATCATGCTGATCTTATCAACCGTTCGGCTGCGCGCCATATTCAAATTGTGAAGTAAATCCTCATCCGTAGGATCGATAAGGGCGGCACGTTCGTAGTTGAGAATAGCTTCGGCGATCTGATCAGTTTTATAATAAGCGTTACCCAAATTGTAATAAACTTCAAAAGACTCCCATCCGTTGGCTAGGATTTGTTCGTAAAGGTTGATGCTGCTTTCAAAATTATTGTTAGAATAGGCCTCAGCTGCCTGAGCCAGCTCTTTATCATACTGAGCGACAGAGAGGCCGGGCGTGCCCGCCAAACAGCAGCAAAACAAGAACAATAGAAAGGCCATCTTGCTATATGATGAAATTAATACTTTCATGGTTTTTATTGATAAATTAACTAAACGATCTTTCTACCTGATTAATCAACTCCACAGCATCATTGTAGACATCAGTCATGGTGCCGGTAGCGGCACCGGGCGCAAACTGAGCAAATTCACAACGGTCAATCAGGTCGATGTACGATTGTATCAGTGTTCCTTCTACTTGGTACCTGGCCAGGGATTCCTTCACTTTGTTTTTGCTGAGTTCTTTTTGCTGGATATTGAGTTTATCCGATAAATAGCCCCAGAGTGCCGTTACTGTCTCACTGTAAAAGGCCTTTTCATCTCCCTGATCCAGTTTTTGCTTGGCTGTTTTAAGCTTATTTTGAGCTAGGCGTCCGGCCTTTTTATTTTTCATATAAACCAAATCCGATTGGCGTTGCTTTCTGCGATTCAAAAAGAAAAGCAAGGAGCCAAAGGCGAGTATGCCCAACAGATAAAGGGCATAAAAGGAAAAAGAGTCGAAAAAGGGCCGGTCTTTCGGTTGTAGAGCAAATGTATTGGTGCGTATAAAGCGGATATCAGAACCTACTTCCCGGACATCTTCTTTCATAGTGCCAAAATCGATGCCGGTATTATCGGCATTTCCTTCGCCCTTTTGAACGTTGAGTGGAAAGGGGCCCACGGCCGCCGTTTTGTAAGTTTTGTCATTCAGGTCGAAATACGAGAAATTAAGCTGAGGAATTTCAAACGCTCCTTCATGTCTGGGAATCAGTAGGTATTCAAAGGTTTTACTACCACTATAACCCCTAGCTCCCGGCCTGTAGTTGGCCCCGATTTTAGGATCATAAACCTCAAAATCCGGAGGGAATTTAATATAAGGCTGCTCTATTAATTTCAAATTGCCAGTGCCAGAAAAGGTTATTTTTAGAGAGACAGCTTCGTTCGTTTTGGTCTCTTGCGGCTCCAGAGTGGCATTAACTTTAATATCTCCTACCGCACCGGAAAAGCCAGCGGGCGCTCTCGCCGGTAAGGGCGATACGTCAATCGTTACCTCCGCTGAAGTGAGCTGCTTTTCCACGTTTTGGTAGCGACTAAAGAAGCCACTTTGTTGAGCAGCTCTTACTCGAACCAGAGCTGTCAGTTCAGCGGGTTCTATGGTAAGTTTACCGGAGCGCTCGGGAATAATAACATGTTGTTGAATAACCGCTGTATTAAACGTCTGACCATTGATCTGCTCTCTTTGCAAATTGATTTGCTCCGCTTTTTTGAGGATTTCACTCCAGAAGCCGTTAAAAGCCGGGGATTTGAAATTACCCAGGTTGGCCAGGTTGACCCTAGTGTAGAGCTTTAGAGTAGCAATAATTGGTTCCCCCTGCAGGGCCTTTCGCCTGGATACTAACATGCGTAAAAAAAGATCATCGTTAGAAACTTCAGAGCCGGAAGATTTCCGATTACGCCCGGAGCTGCCGGCATTGGGTGTCCCTTCTATGACTTTGATCACTACAGAATTGGAAAGGTAGGTTTTACCATCAACCGTAACTTTGGCAGGCGGGAGCTTGAAAGTGCCTTCTTTTTGAGCTTGCAAAAGGTAGGTAAAGGAAAGCTTTATACTTTGAGACATCTTCCCGTTGATGATCTGTACACTAGTGCTGCTCGATCGGTTGGGGCCAGAAAGGATATCGAAGCCCTTCAGGTTATCTATTTTCAGGTCTGTTGCCTCTTGATTAACTGTGTACACGAGCCGAAAGCGGTCACCGATAGATACCTGGCTGGGTGCCTGAGCTGTAAATTGTACATCTTGAGCCGACAAGGTATTTATGGCGCAAATGATCAATAAGGTCAAGCTTGCTTTTATACCCCAAAAATTACTCATAAGATTCATATTTATTGGGCTTTACCAGTTCTTCAAAATTTTAGCCTTCGTACCTTTTGCTTTCTTCTTATCCAACAAACGATGTAGCTTTTGCTCGTCTAGATTTAAAGCCTGAAGAATGCGTTCTGCCTCCTTTCTGGAAATCTCACCTGTTTGGGCTTGTTGCTGTTGGCTTTGCCCGTTTTCCCCTTCTTTTTGTTGCTGTTGCTCTTGCTCTCCGTTCTGTTGCTCTTGCTGCTGTTGTTGATCATTTTGTTCCTGATTCTCTTCTTGTTGGTCTTGCTCCTGGTTTTGCTGGTTTTGCTGCTGCTGTTGCTGTTCTTGCAGCTTCTCCATAGCATACACCAGGTTGTATCTCGTGTCAGGATCATTGGGATTATTCCTCAATGCTTTTTTAAAAGCTTCTACACTTTCGGCATATTTTTTTTGTTCTAAAAGGCTATTTCCAAGATTGTGATAAGCCCTGGCCAGCCGCTGTGGATCTGTATCTGGCTGGCGCAGCAGATCGAATTGTTGTGCCGCTGATTCGTATTCTTCTTGTTGATAAAGCGCGGTGCCTAAGTTGAAGTTAGCTTCGTAGGAATAGGCATTTTCCTCTACTCCTTTGCGATATTGTTGGGCTGCCGATTCATATTTTCCCGCTCTATAGGCTTTATTTCCTTTTCTTACAAAAGCTTTTTCTTTTTGAGCCGACAGGCTGCCGCTTAACCCAAAAATTAAAGCGAAGATCAGCATCGTATTTTTCATCTGTACTATATTTTTAGATTAAACACATTTACTTTTGCTACCCATTTGTTTTTTCTGGGAAGGATAATAAACTCTAGAACTAAAAAAAACAAGCAAATTGCCAACGGAATTTGATACCAGGAGTCATAATCAGCCACTTTAGCGGTTCCAAATTCTTGTTTTTCCAATTCGTTAATTTTATCAAAAATAAGTCTCAGCGCTGCGGTCACATTATTTGCTTTTACATAGGTCCCATCGCCTACAGCCGCCAGCTCTCGCATCATATTTTCATTTAGCTTAGTGATGACTACGTTTCCTTCATTATCTCTGCGAAAATCCTTGCGGCCCGTCGCATTGTACACCGGAATAGGAACACCCTGAGGAGAGCCAATGCCTATAGTATGTACCTGTATACCTGATTCAGCGGCCTTTTGGGCATTTTCTATGGCATTTTCTTCGTGGTTTTCCCCATCCGAAATGATCACCAGCGCTTTATTGCCCTCCGTATCGGGGTCGAACGACTCCAGGGCCAATTCTATGGCAGCGCCGATAGCTGTGCCCTGTACCGGGACGATTGAAGTATTGACGCTATTGAGAAACAGCCGTGCCGCTGAGTAATCAGTTGTGAGTGGCAACTGTACATAAGCCTGGCCAGCAAAGACAATAAGCCCCAACTTGTCATTCTGCAGCCGTTTGATCAACTGGGAAATGGCTAACTTAGCCTGCTCCAGGCGATTGGGTTTAATATCTTCAGCCATCATACTATTGGAAACATCCAGCGCAATCATTATTTCTACTCCTTCCCGTTTGACGGTTTCCAATTTTCGGCCCATCTGTGGGTTAGCCATAGCAATAATTAAGAAAAATGCAGTTAATGTAACCAATACGGCCTTAACAATAGGTCTGACCACCGAGCGTGTCGGCGTCAGGCGCTGTATCAATGGCAGATCACCAAATCTTTTGATAGCCCGCTTTCTCCACACACCGGCCAGTATCAATAATGCTATCAATGCCGGAATAATGCACAGTAAATACAGATAGTCAATGTTTTCAAAGCGAAACATATTGGTTGATTTTTTTACGGTACTGTTCTGAAAACAGTATACCTCAAAACGATTTCAATCAAAAAAAGAAAACCTGCCAGCGCCAGGAAAGGAAGAAACTCGTCGTTTTTCTCGCTAAACTCTATCGTATTGATACGCGTTTTTTCCAGCTGATCAATTTCTTTGTATATCTCTTCCAGGCTGTTTTTATTGGTTGCTCTAAAATACTTTCCGCCCGTCATCTGAGCGATAGTTGTAAGGGTTTCTTCGTCAATTTCTACGTCCATCGGGCGGTATTCCTCCCCCAATGGAGTGCGAACCGGTATGGGCGCCTTACCTTTTGTGCCAACGCCCACCGTATATACGCGAATGCCAAATTCTCTGGCGATTTCTCCGGCAGTTTGTGGTGATACCTCCCCACTGTTATTGACGCCATCAGTCAATAAAATCACTACCTTACTTCGGGCATCACTATCTTTTAACCTCGAAACAGAAGTGGCTAGTCCCAGTCCTACTGCTGTTCCATCCTCCAACATGCCGCTTCTGATTTCGGCAAGTAAATTACTCACCACACTATGATCTGTAGTGAGCGGACATTGGGTAAAACTTTCAGCGCTGAATATCACCAGGCCTATACGATCATTAGGGCGACTCTCAATGAACTGTGCGGCGACCTCCTTGGCTGCTTCCAGCCGATTGGGACGGAAGTCACGTGCCCGCATACTACCGGAAATATCCGTGCAAATAACGATATCTATTCCCTGCACTTCTTTATTGGTAAAATCTTCTGATGATTGAGGGCGAGCCAGTGCAATAATAATCAGCGCAATGGTCAAAAAACGCAGCAGGGTGGGGAAGTGGCGTAGATAATATTTCCAGGAAAAGGGGGCATCTTTCAGCTGCCCGATACTGGATAGACGTACGGAAGCCTGCCAGTTGTTTTGCCGCCATAGGTAGACCAAAAACAACAGTACAACGCCTACTAATAGCCATAATAATTCCGGATTTCTGAAAATATAATCTGGCATTTCAAATTAGTTTTCTACTACTTCAGGAATGGTTTTCTTCACAAAATCGTACGCCATTTCTAATGACTTCATATTTTCCTCTACGGATGGCTGTCCTTTGGCAAATTTTACGGCATCCGAAAGACGAAGGATACGCTCAAGTTCTTCAAAAGGAACTTTTTGATCCAGGCCGCTAAGGCGAAAAGCATGAATAATTTCTGCACTGGTCTTTTCTACTGCTGCTATTTGATAGCGCCGTTCTACGTATGCTCTCAAAATATCCGTAATCCGGGCATGATAATTTTTGACCTGCCCGGACTGCCAAAGCTTTTTTTCTTTTAATTCATCCAACGCTTTCAACGCAATGCGATGCGCCGGCTCTTTCATGATCGGGCGGCTGACTTCGTTTTCCGGTTTTTTCCGGTTTTTTAGGAAAAAATAAAGACCCAGTGCCATAGCAAGGACCAATATGGCAACAAGGACGTAAGGTATCGCCTCCCGAAAAGTAAGAGGAATTTCTTCGGGAGCTTTGATCGGTTTGATCGCCTCAGCAGTATCTACCGGAACTAAACTGACTTCCAGGGCCAAAGTGTTACTGCGTAAGGTATCTACACCGCCGTTTTTATTTTTGGTAAAAAACTCAAACGGAGGCATTACGTGATAGCCGCTATCAAAAGAAGTGACGGTAAGAACCTTTGACATTAGCATCTTGTCGTCCTCCAGGACAGTACTATCTAATGACGATACCTTCAGTACTTCAATAGCCTGGGTGACAGTATCCTTTAAAAATGGAAAAACTACCGACTTACCCCGGGGTTTGATAGCTTCCAGCGTGATATTAGTCTGCGCACCAATGAGTAGCCTGGTAGAATCCAACTTGGCTTTCACTTGAATAGGTTGCCCGTAGCTGCCAAACCAGGCCAGGCTAAATACAAAGAACAACTGTAGCCATTTTTTTTCCATATCAAAGTCTACTTTTGAAAAAGTTCATGATAGGAACAACATAGTCGCGATCTGTACGCAACGGAATATAGTCAATACCATTTTTTCTCAAAAAATCTTCCAGCTCCGCTTTTGATTTCAGCCATGCTTTTTCGTAATGCTGTCTGATTTTTTTTCTGGAAGTATCCAGCCATGTTTCCCGGCCCGTCTCAGCATCTCTTACCTTGAGCAAGCCCACATTAGGTAGCTCAAACTCTCTTTTATCGTAAATCTGCATGGCAATCAAGTCATGTTGATTGTTCACAGACTTCATCGCCTCCCCGTAATTTTGACTTAAAAAATCGGATAATAAAAATACGGTTGAACGCTTGCGAATAACATTGGAAAAGTATTTCAGAGCCGCCGCTATATCTGTACCATTTTGCCCGGGCTCAAGGTCCAGCAATTCCCTGATGATTTGGAGTACCTGAAATTTGCCTTTTTGTGGCGGAATGAATTTTTCAATCTGATCACTAAAAAAGATAACGCCTATTTTATCATTGTTTTGAATAGCTGAAAAAGCCAAGACGGCAGCTATCTCCGTTATCATATCCCGCTTAAACCAGTCCTGAGAGCCGAAAGCTTCCGATCCGCTGACATCGATGAGCAGCATGATGGTTAGCTCGCGTTCCTCCTGAAATATTTTGATAAAAGGTTGGTTAAAACGGGCGGTCACTTTCCAGTCTATCGTTCTGATATCATCGCCGGGTTGATATTCGCGAACTTCGCTAAAGGCTAGTCCTCTGCCTTTAAAAGCACTGTGGTACTCTCCGGCGAAGATATTCCTGGATAACCCGCGGGTTTTGATTTCTATTTTTCTAACTTTTTTGAGTAGTTCTGAAGCTTCCATAATGGGTGGATTTTGTAAAATGAGGCATTCATTTCAAGAAAATCTTTCTGCTAAGGAACAGGAACGGTATTCAAAACTTCATCAATAATGGCTTCCGGCTTGATATTTTCGGCGGCAGCTTCGTAAGTTAAGCCCAGGCGGTGGCGCATAATATCGTGGCAGATCAGGCGTACATCTTCTGGAATGACATAGCCGCGCTGATTGATAAACGCATGGGCTTTGGAGGCCAGCGCCAGGTTGATACCGGCGCGAGGAGAAGCTCCATACTGAATAAATGATTCTAATTTGCTAAGGCCGGCTTCAGCAGGAAAACGGGTAGCAAATACAATATCGATGATATATTTTCTGATCTTCTCATCCAAGTATATCTCAGATACAACATCTCTGGCCCGTTTGATCTGATCAGTTGAAAGTACTTTATTCGGCTGTGGTTTAACCTTTTGAATATTTCGATTGATAATCTCCATTTCCTCCTCGCGGCTGGGGTAATCTACCACTACCTTGAGCATGAATCGGTCAACCTGCGCTTCGGGGAGTGGATAAGTTCCTTCTTGTTCAACGGGGTTTTGGGTAGCTAGCACGAGAAAAGGTTCTTCTAGCTTATAGGTTTGGTCGCCTAGGGTGACCTGTTTTTCCTGCATCACTTCCAGTAGGGCACTCTGTACTTTTGCCGGCGCCCGGTTAATCTCATCGGCCAGGATAAAGTTGGCGAAAATAGGCCCCTTTCTGACCGTAAAGTCTTCATTTTTGGGACTGTAAATCATAGTACCCAGCAGGTCAGCGGGCAAGAGGTCAGGAGTGAACTGTATACGGCTAAAAGTGGCCGCTACCGTTTGGGCCAATGTGTTGATAGCCAAAGTTTTGGCTAGCCCGGGAACCCCCTCCAGCAATATATGCCCATTAGCCAATAAACCGATCAGCAAGCGGTCGTTTAATTCTTTTTGACCAACAATCACCTTGCTGGTCTCCATTTGGATCATGGAAATAATGGCGCTCTCCTGGCGAATCTTTTCGTTTAATTCCTGGATATCTACGGATACACTCATAAAACTATGCGAAATTTAAAGTTGAATTTTTAACAAGATTTATATTGAAGTGTTGATCAATTTTTGTCTTTCCTTATTGTTCGCGCAATAGTTCAACCAGCGCTTGTTACGTGTAAAAGTAGATATTTCTAAACACTTACCTGAGCGGAATATGCACCTATTCTTAATTTCTGCCTTCCAATTGTTATGCCAGTTGCTTTTTTTCCTGGCAAAGCCGACAAAATTACAGATGAAAGAGCAGGATCATTAGTCTAATCCAAAGGGGCAGGGTAAAAAGTGACAGTTTTGCTCTATTATCCAGGGAAAAGGCTTAAGAACAGTCACATAGCGTACCTGAAGGCAGGCAGGCTTTTTCACCTAATTTTTTCTACCTACATTTCATCCCTGAAGGGATTATATGTAATCATACATTTTTCAACATCCTCGGATCAAGAAAGGGAAAGCTATGCTTGTTGTCGAGCAAATTCTATTCATTTCGTTATAGTTTTCTTATAGAAATCATAACTATTTTTATTTGGATCAGGTATTCCTTATTTTAGACCTCAAAACAAAAAAGGAACTCATGAAAAAGATTAGCATACTTCTCAGCTTTTTATTCTTGGCAACATTTACTATTGGACAAGAAGAATACACTGCCGAAAACGAAGGCTGGTTGGTGAGCCTGGAAGAAGCTTATGAGCTATCAAAAGAGACAGGTAAGCCTATTATGGCTAACTTTACCGGAAGCGACTGGTGCGGCTGGTGCCGCAAGCTTACCGCGGATGTCTTTTCTAAGCCTGGTTTTAAGGAATGGGCAGACGATAATGTCATTCTTTTGGAGTTAGATTTTCCTCGTCGTAAGCAATTGCCTACAGCCATTCGCCAGCAGAACAGTTCTTTACAGCAAGCTTTCAAAGTTAGAGGCTTTCCCACTATCTGGGTATTCAGCCTGGACCGGGAAGGAAAGCAATATTCCATAGAAGCCCTTGGCAAAACTGGCTACACACCCAGCCTGGAAA
The DNA here is from genome assembly GCA_964628385.1 of uncultured Saprospiraceae bacterium. Lineage (GTDB taxonomy): Bacteria > Bacteroidota > Bacteroidia > Chitinophagales > Saprospiraceae > JANQPA01. Next base: position 3,504 of record CAZVOD010000075.1, on the reverse strand, counting down.
AGTTTACTACTGATGTCGATCGCATGATCGCTAAAGGTAAAGATGGAGAATAACCCTTGAAAACCGCCCAGTTGGACGCTGGGCGAAGTTTTTTAAGGGGGCTTTTGATAGGGCGTATGAGTGGGTTTTAAAAAAATTGTTACTGCTTTCGGTACAATATTGATCGCGATAATAGTACCAGCATTTTTTATCTCATCCAAAACTCAGATCAAGGGTGAATACCATTCAGGCTATTGGAAAAGTGAAGAGATTCATTGTTATCTACTGTCCCTAGTGCTTCAAAAGCAAGTTGCTGTTTTGCTTACGCTGGCAAATATTTAAAAAACAAGCGTTGCCAGAAAGTCAGGGAAGCACTCTTTTTCAAAGATTTTTTCGAACCGCTTTTACTATCTTTTGGGGTTCTTTAGGCAGAATACCAAGCCAGGCAAGATCATTTTTTATCCTCCCAGTCGTCGCCTGGTTTAGTCGTTCCGTCATCTTTAAAAACGGCATCTTTTCCGGATTCCTATTTTAAGGAATGATGAAAAAATAACTCATCATTTTTGACGGGGGCTTTTGCCCCAATACTTCGTTAGAAAGCCTCGCCGACTTCAGAAAGGGGCCCCTTTTATCCCCTTTCTTCGTGTGGCATTGCCTACGCCCGCCTTCCGGCCGGCAGGTTTTCTGCCTTGTCTTGGAACAAAATCCCCTCGGTCAAAAAGCGCGATCTACTTATTGCTCATTCCTTAGACAAGAAAAATAAATACCTCATCGCCCTCCTAACGGTAGATGCGACTGTGGTGCTCCCCCCACTCACGCGGCCAACCACCCCTCCCCCCGCGAAGCCCGCACAAAAATATGCTCATAAATCCGGTCACAAACCGCTTTGTACGCCTTGCGGCCGTAGCTGTCCTGCGGGAGGTCATGGTCCAGCACCTCCTCGATGGCGCTTTTTACATGCTGTCGCGACTGCGTGTCCCGGTGTCAGTCTTGTACCAGGACGCGCGGTTGCTGCTCCTTTAGGCGCTTGAGGAGGTGGCGGGCGGCATTTTTCACGTCCTGCTCCTCCGCTTTGGTCAGCTTGTCTTTTTTGAGGAGGTCGAAGAGTTCCAGTTCTTCTTGGCTTAGGCCGAGGCGGATGTGGCGCTCGTCTTCCTGCCGCAGGTCTTCGGCAAACTGTACGAGGTCAGCGTAGTAGTCCTCGGTCATGCGGCCGCCGGCGTTGTAGCGGTCGATGATGTCTTGGAAGCGCTCCAGGAAGGGGGCGCGGGTGGTATTCTCTTCCAGCATCTGTTGCAGCTTGTCGGTGAGGAAGGCGCGGAGGTCGGCGATCTCGATGTGTTGGTGCTTCTTCTCCGGGAATTCCTCCCGCAGTTTGTCGAAGTTGAGCTTGGACAGGTCGAGCTCGCGTTGGTAGCCCTTGATGTAGAACTGGGGCGACTCGGCATCGGCGGCCAGTTGCTCGCGGCTGTCTTCTGCGGTGAGGACACTCTGATCGAGCAGCTCGCTGATGCGGTGGCTGGCGCGCTCCACATCGGCTTGCCCGATGTGCTGATCGACTACGCTGCGCAGGTAGTGGATGGCTTCTACGATGCGGTATTTGTGGCGTTGCTTCAGGATGTCCGGGCGGCAGGCTTCGTACAGGCTGTAGCAGGTGTTGTCGTAGACCGCAAATTCTTTGCGCAGCTCGTCCTTGCTCAGCAGAATATTGGCGTAATCGTCAAACAGGCCGAGCTTGGAGAAGGTGGCGTCGGCGTCGAGCAGGGCTTGCAGATTGATCTCATGCTTGTCGCAAAAGGCGCGGCAGGCTTGGATAGACTCGTCGAGCAGCACCATCAGCTCGCTCTTGGGCTGCACGGGGTTTTTGCCTTCCTTGCCAGGGTTTACAGCCCAGGTTTTGGTTTACAGGCCGCCCTCTTTGCGCAAACGGCCCACCTGTATTTGCACATAGTTGCCGTCCTTGATGCCGATGGGAAAACTCATACGGTGCTTGGCCAGCAATTTGATCATAGGGCTGTTAGCATATAGCGCATCCAGGTTCATCAGGAGCTTGCCATAGGGCATATTTTGGCGCAATTGCGGAACCAGGCGTTTAGCCGCGTTAAACTCGCAGTCGTTCTTCTTGGCTCCGTCGCCGTTGACAATCGCTTCGGCCCCAAAAGGAAAAACGGTAGCCTGTTCAGAGTGAACCTGCACGGCGGCTAACAATTGGTGGTAGAAGCTCTGTTTGCCTCCACGATGGTTTCTAACCAGGCAATGGGGGCAAGAGTGGGTACTGGAACAATAGTGCCCGGTGCCATCTACCGCAACAGCCAGGTAGCCGCCCAACACCAAGCGGCTTTTGAATACGCCTTGATGGCGCAGCACCTCTAACGGAGCGCCAAAGCAAGCTTGAAGCTGGGCCGGTTCGACACCGTCCAGCCCTTCGCGAAGGGCCGTCTCGCCTGGGATCGATTCGATCCCGTAAATCCGCCGAAGGTTAGCTTCCCGGTTAGGATATTCTCGCCGAAAAGCCAATAGGGATGGCTCTTTGAGCGAAAACACCGCAAAACCCGCACTAAGCAGGTCAACTAATTCATAGGGCTTATTCCCAACGCTCCTGCGGTGGTCAGGAATTTGAGAGAAGGACTCTCTTACCAGCTTGATCAAATGGTCAATCATCCAACTTTTTGGATGAAATATAAGGATTCTATGGAATCCCTATATTTAATTTTTTCTAAAGCGAGAATCGCTGATCAATTATTATTTCAAATGGCTCTCAGCATCCTCTATCATGCTCGAAATGGAATTACCGACTAATTCCAGCTGCTAAATTTTCAAAAATCAGGCAATCACAATCACCTTATCCTCATACAACTCCAGTAAATCATAATTGCCTAATAAATCAATCAATTGAGGAGCTACTTGCTTGAACAAGGCAATAAGTGCTTTCAGCCTCATATTACCGACTTTGACATGAATCAGTTTAGGGGGGCGACCGTGTAAAAGAAAGGACTCATAAAAGTCTCCATCTCTGGAAACGACTATGCCATCTTCCGCAGCGGTTAGGATGATATCCTGGTCATTGGTAGCATTTCCTTCAGGCAGGCTGCTGGTGTGGATGGCCTCATGTCCCAGGTCAATAAAGATTTGACAAAGACTTTTTGGGAGATGAGCATCGATAATGAATCTCATGCGGCAAACGGAATTATCAGGCTCCCTTTGGTATTAACCGCCAAAACAGCAAAGGCAAGGCAGGCCTGGATGTCTTCTGCTTCCAGGTCATCGAATTCTTCTAAAATGTCTTCTGTGGTATCACCGGCGGCAAGGTATTCCAGAATAGAGGCTACCGGATAGCGCAGATTGCGGATACAGGGCTTGCCGTGACAGATCTCTGGATCAATGGTGATGCGTTTTAATAGTTCATTTTTTTTCATGTGGGTTTCTTGTTTTGAAACTAAATAAGGTTATCAATAGCGGAGAAAACAGTTTAATAGACTTGTTTCGCTAAGAAAAAGAGTTCTTTATCCTGAAGTTCCACAAACC
>CAZVOD010000074.1:0-24929 GCA_964628385.1 uncultured Saprospiraceae bacterium | reverse complement strand
TGTTTTTTGTCCTACTTTCTATATCGACAATTTTTTAAAAAATTCAAAGAAGCTACGAAATATAAAGTCTAATGAATCTATGCGGCTATGGTCTAAAGGATATTCTTCTGATTTAGGGGCTTTCATTTTTGAAGAAAACATAAAATTGTTTTGAATGAATTTAATCCTCATTCATGGTAATGGGGGAGCTAGTATCCGCTTCGATTTATTTCTTGAACATTACCAAGAAGATAATCATCCGGGCTTCACACCTTATATTCCACAACTACCGGGGTTTGAGGGCCGGTCACTGAAAGATAAAACCAGCTGGCAGCAATTTCTGGAGCCCCTCTGCGCTTTTACACTAAAACAACCAGATGAAGATTGGGTGTTGTATGGGCGTGGCATCGGTGGTTCCGTACTGCTGGAATGGGCCAGTGAAAGGTGGCGGATAGGTCCCGCTTTGTCGTAATGGAAGCTCGGGCAGGTTATACTGCATGCACCAACTGGTGCACTGGATGATTTACTAAAAATGGATGCAAAAACGCTGGGAACGAAAGCTTTTTCTCTATCCGGAGAAAATCTCTGGAGCTTTAAAAAATCAGTTTTTTGAAGACTACAAACAATGTGAAGCATTTCAGGTATTTTTTGATCTCATCACTCCCCGCTGGTACAACGGCCTGTCAGCTTACGCAAAATCCCAGGACTATTTATTCTTGGGGGTCAAAAGAAAGGGTAGTAAAACCATTGCGCAAACAGGCCTACCGTTATAATTCTGAGAGAATCAAAAATTCCTTCCATTACTCAGGTACCGGCCCATTTAAAATTCAAAACGGGCGATCGGATAGAAATTGATGGTAAAACCGGGGAAATAATAATCCTGGAATAAATAAAATTGGCAACGTTCCTGTAAAGCCTTGTTCAATAATAGTAAGCCAATATTAAAATTATTGTCATTAAAAAAATATAACAAGCAAAGCTTGTAAAAATAAGCTAAATTAGGGCTTTGGAAAAAGAAACGATGAGGCTGGAGTAAGAGTAGTGAAAAACTTTTGCAAAGCCTTTCTCCAATAAGAAGTAATACGTTTATACATGAACCAATATAGAAATTTTTGTGTAATCGCACACATTGACCATGGCAAAAGTACACTGTCTGATCGTTTGTTAGAATTTACTAAAACAATTTCAGACAGAGATATGCAGAATCAAGCTCTTGATGACATGGATCTGGAAAGAGAAAGAGGCATTACTATCAAGAGCCATGCCATACAGATGGATTACGATCATACGGATGGAAAGACTTATACCCTCAATCTGATCGATACTCCTGGTCACGTAGATTTTTCTTATGAAGTTTCTCGTTCTATTGCTGCCTGCGAGGGAGCACTCTTACTGGTAGACGCTTCACAAGGAATCCAGGCGCAAACTATATCTAATCTTTATTTGGCCATAGAACACGACCTGGAAATCATACCTATTTTGAATAAAGTAGATATGGAAAGTGCAATGGTTGATGAAGTGTCTGAGCAGGTAATTGATTTGATTGGCTGTGAGCTGGAAGATATCATCCTGGCTAGTGGAAAAACTGGCCTTGGAGTTCCCGAAATCCTATCCGCGATAGTAGAGCGAATTCCTGCACCGGAAGGAAGCGCAGAAGCACCACTGCAAGCCTTGATTTTTGACTCCGTATTTAATCCATTCCGTGGGGTTATCGCTTATTTCAGAATTATGAATGGGCGTATCGCAAAAGGAGAGGGAATTAAATTTATGGCTACAGGCGGAAATTATCATGCCGATGAAATTGGTGTGTTGAGGATGCAGCAAGTCGAGAAAAAAGAGTTGTCAGCGGGTAATGTAGGCTATATTATCACTGGTATTAAAAACTCAAAAGAAATAAAAGTAGGTGATACGATAACTTCCACGGAAAATCCAAGTAAAAAGTCCATTCAGGGTTTTGAAGATGTAAAGCCAATGGTTTTTGCAGGGATTTTCCCAGTAGATAACGATGATTTTGAGGATCTCAGAGAAAGTTTGGAAAAGCTACAGCTAAATGATGCTTCTCTAGTATTTGAGCCGGAAACTTCCGTAGCACTGGGGTTTGGTTTTCGTTGTGGCTTTTTGGGAATGCTACACCTGGAAATTATTCAGGAGCGTCTTTCCCGGGAGTTTGACATGGATGTTATCACCACAGTGCCTAACGTATCCTACTATGCGTACACTAAAAAAGGGGAAGAACTGTTAGTTCGTACTCCGTCAGACTTGCCGGAACCTACATTGCTGGATAGAGTGGAGGAGCCTTTCATCAATGCACAGATCATTACCAAGCCGGAATACATCGGTGCCATTATGAAGCTTTGTATGGATAAAAGAGGGATATTACTCCGTCAGGATTACCTTACCGAAGACAGAGTGGAGCTAAGCTTTGAAATGCCCCTGGCAGAAATCGTATTTGATTTCTATGATACACTCAAATCCATCTCCAGAGGATATGCTTCTTTTGATTATGCACCTACTAAATATCAGGCTTCCGATTTAGTTCGGTTGGATATTAAATTAAATAGTGAACCTGTCGATGCACTTTCTGCATTGGTACACCGCGAAAAAGCAGAGTCTTTTGGAAGAAGGATCTGTAAGCGTCTTAAGGAGCTCTTACCCAGACAGCAGTTTATGATTGCTATTCAGGCAGCTGTTGGAGCTAAGATTATTGCCAGAGAGACTATTTCAGCGTTGCGTAAGGATGTTACTGCAAAGTGCTACGGTGGTGATATCACTAGAAAGAGAAAATTACTAGAAAAGCAGAAAAAGGGTAAAAAGAAAATGAGGCAGATTGGCGATGTAGAAGTACCGCAAAAAACGTTTTTGCAAGTTCTTAAACTAGAATAACACCAATCTTACTCCATTGCGATTGCGTATAATTTCATAAAAAAGCCTTCTACACTGTAGAAGGCTTTTTTCTCCCAAAATCTCAAGTAGGGTTAGTACCATATTGTCATACCGCTTTTTATTGGATTGATATGTGACAGATCTGGTATGTAGATAATTGCAGTACAACTCAAGTGCTAACCTCTACCACGAGATAGTTGCGGTTGTTTCAGATCGGGGGGAAAATCTTCCCGCTTCCTAAAATACTTAAAGTACCAATTTTTAATTAAGGTTAGCGTTTACTACCCTTATCAGTTAATAAGGTTGTGGTCAACATAATTCCTCTACCTAGGATAAATGCACCTAGAATAATTCCCAAGACAAGCATGTTTAATTTTTTTAATTGTGATTAATTTAAATTCCTATTGCGTGTTGAGTGAACAACTTTGCAGTCAATCACTATTCGCTGCGGGACCTTAGCAATTTAGCATCTCAGAATCGAAGGAATTGATTCGAAAGATATGCCAATTAATCAATATTTGGATATGTAGTAAAGGATATTAAGATTTGGATTATAGTTTTTTATCCTGTTCATGGAAGCAATACAAAAATGCAAAAAATATATTCTTTAACAAAATAATGGTTGACTTTTTTAAAAAAGTCAACCATTATTTTTCAAAAGCAAAAGGAAGGCTGAAAAATGTTAAATGATATGGTGTTAAAGCAGGCCTTTATACGCTTCCTGCTACTATCAATTTTTCAACGGTTGGCTCCTCGCTACCACCTTTCGGCTCGACAGTAATATTTAGGCTTTCTGCATCGTCTAGAAAGTTTATTTCTTGCAAACCTTTATCGTCTTGAGCTAAAAGACCGGCATTTATCATGACGTGATCCACATCGGCCCATATTTGGTATTGATATTCTTCGTCCAGTTTCGGTAAGTTACTGAGGTTGACGTAGGCTTTGCCGCTTGCCTTGTTCCAGTAAGCAACAGCCTGCACTTCTTTATTACTAGCTTGAATACTGTTGAGGTATATTTTCTGAGTTTCAGGGTCTTTCAAAAACTCGTAAAGCTCAGCCCTCGCTCGCAAGTCATTTTTTTCTGACTCACAGCTAACCTGCAGCTCGGAATAAGCAGTGGAAAGCTCATTAAATCTGTCTTTTTGTTGTGTATACAAAAAGAACAGAACCACAGTAATAGCAGAGGCAAGCACAGCGGCCGCGTTAAGCCAATAATTAGAGCCTCCTCTTTGCTCCTGCCTCAATTTAGCTCTTTTAGCTTTTTCGAGTTCCGAGATGGTCGAAATAACTTCAGATTTGACGTGAGAAGGCGGATTAACAGCCTGCTGTAGAGCATACTGCTCGATAGCTTTACGAATGTTGTAAACATCTTGCCTCAATTCTGGGTATTCGTCCAGGTACATTTCTACCTCTTGGCTCTCGTCCTCATTGGTCAGCCCCAAAGCGTATTGTTCAAGCAAGCCAGTATTTAAAAATTGTTCTTTATTCATTGTCAAAAATAGTTTCAGATATTGCTGTTGCGAGGTCAACTGATTACATTAGAAAGGTGAAAACACTCCAATTGTTCAAGTTTTTCAGCACAGCAGTTGTCATGGGAGCATAAATAAAATGATAATAGAAATATTTTGTATATCAAAAAACTTTCGTAATTCCCTAAGGCCGATGCGCAATCTTGATTTTACAGTTCCTAAAGGAATATTGAGTTGTTCCTGTACTTCTTGTTGAGTGTATCCTTTAAAGTAAATCAGATCAATGATGATCTTATATTTTTCATCCAGCTCATTCATTACTCTTTTTAGGCCGATGTGTTCTGGTTTGGGAACCATACTCCAATTCAGGTCGTTACTCACCTCGTGGCCTACTTCGACGTGTTTGCAGGTGTTCCTGTAATAACTAGAGCGCGTTTTGTCAATAGCTGCATTCCGGGCAATGTTGAGCATCCAGGTGAAAAGAGAACCTTTAGAGGCATCGTAATGCACGCCATTTTTCCAAATTTTCACAAAACTTTCCTGCAAAACATCCTGAGCAATCTCTTCTCGATGTACAATCTTCAGGATAATACCATACAATGCTGCCGCGTAGTGGTCATAGAGAACAGAGATAGCTTCCTTATCCTGCCGCCGGAATAGCTCTACAATGTCGTTTTGATTTAATATCATAACAGCTTTTGTGTAATGGATTGGACCCCATTTTTTTCTCCAAAATGAGTTGGGTATTCAAAATCACTCAAGTAACAAAGAGTGGTCCGAAAGGTTTAAGTAGATTTTTTTTGAAAATGCTGATCCAAAAATGATCCTCCTTCGTATATATTGTACTTTAAAAAATAAAATCAAAAAAAGATGAGACAAGTAATTTTAATGACCGTATTAAGCGTATTTACCCTGACAGCAGTTTTCGCTCAGAAGAAAAATGTAGTAGAAATCGCAATGGGTTCCGAAGATCATACTACTTTAGTTGCTGCCGTAAAAGCAGCTGGTTTGGCAGGTACATTGCAGGGAGATGGACCGTTTACTATTTTCGCCCCAACAAACGCCGCTTTTGAAAAATTACCTGATGGTACAGTAGCTGCTCTTCTAAAGCCTGAGGCAAAGTCTACACTGACTGATATTTTGACTTATCACGTTGTATCTGGCAAGTTTAGGGCTAAAGACGTAGCAAAAGCTATCAAAAAAGGTGACGGTGAAGCTGAACTAGAAATGTTAAACGGCGATAAGATCGTTGCTTTTACAAAAGGTAAAGATGTCTATATCAGAGACGAAAAAGGTAATGAAGCAAAGGTAATAGCAGCAGATTTGAAAGGTACAAACGGGATAATCCACGTTCTTGATACAGTAATCATGCCATCTGACAAATAAGATATTCGTATTACATAAGAAATCACCAAACGAATTTTAAAAGTGGATTTTCTTCCATAGAAGAAAATCCACTTTTTAATCTTCTTTTTATTCTTTTTCCACTTTTTCTTCTTTTGAAGGATAAAATTCTGAACGGATGGTTTCTTTGTTGAGTAAAATAACTCCAATAAACAATATGGACATTAAAAGGAAATCTGAGTTCATATCTGTATGTATCAAGTGTTTTGGGAAAATCTCTGTAAACATAAGAGAAAAATAGACTAAAATCTATATTTATGTGTCAAACTACGCTCAAGCTAAACTTCTATTATCTGTGAATATTATGTGTAGCAGCTTAATTTTCTTCTCGAATCAAAGGTTGTGGTTCACTTGATGCCGAAGGGCCTTAGGCAAGGGTAATAACAGATACTTCCGGTAGTATGCCTACTCTTCCGGCATAGCCAACATAACCAAGCCCACGATTCACATAAAGGTACTGCCCTGATTTTTCATACAACCCACCCCATTGTTGGTACATAATTTCTATAGGACTCCATTTGATAAATCCCGGAATTTCTATTCCAAACTGACAACCATGGGTATGCCCCGAAAAGGTAACAGCGATATCCTTAAAGGCTTTATTAACTTCCAAATCCCAATGGGAAGGATCGTGAGATAGTAATAGCTTGAAGTCTTTGGGGTCCAAGCCTTGTGTTGCTACCTGAAGGTCACCATAATTGGGAAAACGATCGTATGCCGATTTATTATCTACTCCAATGATCACCAGCGGCGTACCGTTGATATTCAAGTGCTGGTTTTGATTGCGTAACAACTTCCACCCCATCTTCTGGTGAGCTTCTTCCATCGCTCGCAGATTAGCTGCTTTATCTGCTTCACTATTCCAATCGCGGTGGTAATCTCCGTAGTCGTGATTGCCCAATACTGAAAAAATTCCATACTGGGCTTTTATGTTACTTAAAGCATCAATAAAAGGTAATACTTCGGCTGTAGTTGCATTGACAAGATCACCAGTAAAAAAAACGAAATCAGGGTTCTCCCGATTGATCATTTCCACAGCTCGGCGCAAAGGAGCATCGAAGAAAAAGCTACCGGCGTGAATATCCGATATCTGAAGGATTTTCAATCCCTTCAAAGCATCAGGTAAATTATTGATTTTAATTTTTTTACGATACAATTTATAACGGTAAGGATTCATCAGTTGGCCATACATGAAAAGCATAAAGGCCGCTAAACTGCTAAATAAACCGATCTTTGAAAGTAAGCCCTTACGGGCAGGTGCCGGAAAAAGCTCTGATTTGAAAAGTCGCCTGATTAACTCAACAATTAATCTTCTGAAATCGTCAATCAATAAGAGAAGCAGCAAAAGAGTTTTACACAGGTAAACGACATAAAAAAAGCTTCTGACAAAGACTAGTGGGGAATTGTGTATGCTTCGGCCATTAGTAGCAGAATTGTACAACAAAAAGCATAGGCCCCCGATGGTAATAGACCAATAAATAATGGATAACCACAATTTCCAATTTCCCTGTGTATCTTTGTACATCGAGCCTACTGACCAGAAAATATACCAATCAGCGGCTACCAATATGATAAGAAATAGAAGGAAAGACATTCAAAATGATTCAGATACTTTAAATTAAATTTCTTACGCAGAACAATCAAACAACAAAATGGTGTACGATATTCCTAAACTGAAGCATAAAAATAGTGATAATTTTTTTCTCATCGCTGGTCCCTGTGCTATCGAAAGCCGGGATGTAGCCTTCGAAATTGCCGAGCGTGTTAATAATATTTGCCAGCGCCTGGAGATTCCATACATCTTCAAGGGCTCTTATCGCAAGGCGAACCGATCAAGGATAGACTCTTTTACAGGTATTGGAGACGAAAAGGCGCTACGAATTCTGGAAGAAGTCGGTAAGGCTTTTGATGTCCCCACTACTACGGATATTCATGCGGATGAAGAAGCGGCTATGGCGGCCGAGGCCGTTGATATTTTGCAGATTCCCGCCTTTTTATGCCGACAAACCAGTCTTATTGTTGCGGCTGCCCAAACCGGGAAAGTAGTAAATATAAAGAAAGGGCAGTTTATGAGTCCGGAAGCTATGAAGTTTGCTCGAAACAAAGTAACAGATGCGGGCAATGAAAAGGTAATGTTGACGGAACGAGGGGTGACTTTTGGGTATCAGGATCTGGTTGTTGATTTTAGAGGCATTCCGGTCATGCAGGCCTTCGGCCAACCAGTAGTATTGGATTGTACGCACTCCCTGCAGCAGCCTAATCAGGCCGCTGGTATTACAGGTGGACGGCCAGCATTGATCCAGACTATTGCCAGTGCCGGAGTAGCGGTTGGCGTAGATGGACTATTTATGGAAACGCATCCTCGGCCTTCCGAGGCCAAATCTGATGCTGCCAACATGCTACCTCTTGAAAGGCTGGAACCTATGCTCAGGCGGCTGCTGGCAATTAGAAATGCCATTTCGGCAACAGTACAAGAATCGTAAGTATAAAAAAAGATGTTTTATGAAAAAGTGGTTAATACTTATAAGTATTGTCTTTTGTTTGCAATTATCAGCGGAGGCGCAAATCAAAAAGACACTTCATCAGGTTTTCAAACTGGACACTACCGAAACCTTACTCATTGGATTGTGGGATCGTTCAAATACTTACAATTGGGAGGTAGTAGCCTGGCCTAGCCAGAATATTATGGTAGAAACAGTTGTTTCTCTGAATCAGGCTTCGCTAGCGGTTTTGAATTTCCTGACTGAACAAAAGAGATACAATTACAAGTTGGAGCGTATCCCTGGTCAGGTACGGTTGATTAATCAACTGGATAAGCGACAAGAAATTAAGACTCAGGAACAAACGAGTACCGAAGATATTCAACTACGGATTTTTATTCCAGAGTATTTAGTCCAGGAAGGGGAGGTCACCTGGAAGAAATCAAAAAAGTGATGATTAAAGCGTTGGAATTGAAATTGTTGCCGGAAGAAATCCTGGACGAGGCAATAATCAGGCAAAAAGTAAGTCAAAAACTCCGGGTGGATGCTCAGCAGATTGATCATATTCAATTGCTGAGGCGCTCCATTGATGCCAGAGGGTACCGGCCGGTATTTCGCTTGCGGGTAGAGGCATATATCAGTGAGCCTTTTTCCGCTGAGCCAGCTCTGCTGAAGCGATTTAAGGAAGTAAATGCCAGCAAAAGAGTGATCATTGTTGGAGCTGGCCCGGCAGGCTATTTCGCTGCTATGGAGCTTATTGAAAATGGCTTAAAACCTGTACTTTTTGACCGTGGAAAAGATGTAAGAGCGCGTCGCAGGGACCTAAGGGCTATCCAACAGTTTGGAGAGGTCAATCCACATTCTAACTACTGCTTTGGTGAGGGAGGCGCCGGCACTTATTCTGATGGAAAGTTGTACACGCGTTCTCATAAAAGAGGAAATATTGAAAGATCCCTGAAATTATTGGTAGAACACGGTGCTACTCCAGATATACTGATTGATGCGCATCCTCATATTGGGTCTAATAAACTACCCAAAATCGTTGCCAACATCAGAGAAACAATTCTGCACTACGGAGGGGAAATTCATTTCAAAAGCCAGATAACAGATCTGATCCTTAACGATAGGCAAGAGATTCAGGGCGTATGTGTCAACGAGGCGGATGAGCATTTTGCTGATGCAGTCGTCCTGGCTACAGGGCATTCTGCCCGTGATATCTATGAGATGCTCTACAGAAAGGATATTCTAATGGAAGCCAAACCATTTGCTCTGGGCGTCAGAATTGAGCACCCGCAACGGCTTATTGATCAGGTACAATACAACCAACCCGATCGGGCAAAAGAATTGCCAGCAGCCAGCTACAAGCTGACTACACAGGTGAAGGGTAGGGGTGTTTTTTCTTTTTGTATGTGCCCGGGAGGCCTGGTGGTACCAGCCGCCACAAGCCCGGGAGAGATCGTTGTCAATGGTATGTCCATGTCCAAGCGCGATTCAGCTTTTGCTAATTCCGGTACAGTAGTAGCTATAGAGCCGGAAGACCTTCGCCCTTACCAGGAGCATGGTATCTTTGCCGGTTTAGAATTTCAACGATCCGTCGAGCGAAAGATGTTCAATTTTGGTGATGGTAGTCAAAAAGCGCCGGCCCAGCGGCTCGTCGACTTTGTGAAAGGACATTTATCAGAAGAGATCCCTAAAACTTCCTACATACCGGGGCATATTTCTGCTCCCCTTCACGAGTTACTACCCGGGTTTATTTATAAGCGTCTCAGGCAGGGAATTATTGATTTTGGAAAAAAAATGAAAGGCTACTACACCAATGATGCTGTCGTTATTGGCACGGAGAGTCGTACGAGCTCGCCCGTGAAAATTCCACGAGATAGAGCTACCTACATGCACCAAGAGGTGGCGGGGTTGTTTCCTTGTGGTGAGGGGGCCGGATTTGCCGGAGGAATCATTTCTGCAACTATGGACGGTCAGAATGTAGCCAGGGCAGTAGCTCAATACTTACATAGAAAAAAGTGATGCCTGGCCGCTTAGAGCCCAGCAACGAAGAAAAGCAATAGCCGTCTTTTGAATTTATAAGTTTTATGAAAGATGTACTGGAATTGATCGGGAGAATCTTTTTAGCTTCCATGTTTTTGTTTGAAGCTTACAATGGAATCATTTATTTTGATCAGACCAAGCAGGTAATGCTGGAATACGGTATTTCTTGGCAACGCGATATATGGGCCTACGCTATTATCTTTCTGCTTATTTTCGCCAGCACGCTGCTTATCCTTGGGTACAGAGTTCGTCTGGGGGTGTTTTTACTGCTGTTGTATTGGATTCCGGCGATGTTTGTTACGTACAACTTTTGGGATACCGATGCGGCTATGGCATTGAGAAGGGACAATATGATAGGCTTTTTGAGGGCGCAGGCTATCGTCGGGGGCCTGTTAATGATTTGGGCTTACGGTGCTGGTAGCTATAGCATAAAGCGGCTTTTTTCAACCGTAAAGATTCCCAAAAACTAGTACCAGTCTGATTCCTAGGGATTTAATTTTTCTCCACAATACTTACAATAAGTAGCATCATCATCGTGCCCTTCCAGGCCACAAAACTGACAGCTTTCGGTATTGGTATTCTCTCCTTTGTAGTTGACTAGCTCAGCCGATACAATACCGGTGGGAACTGCCAGGACTGCGTACCCCAGTATCATTACGGCAGCCGACAGGAACTGGCCTATGCTAGTAATCGGTGTAATGTCGCCGTAGCCAACGGTAGTCAGAGTAACGACTGCCCAATACATGGAGCGAGGAATACTCGAAAACCGCTCGTTGGTACCGCCTTCCACGAGGTACATCAATGCACCTATTATAGTTATCATGATTAGAACAAAAATAAGAAAGACTGTTATTCTGGTTCGGCTGGCTTTCATGGCGGTTATGAGCACCTGGCCTTCACTCATAAAATGCACAAGCTTAAATATTCTGAATACCCTTAGCAAACGAAGGCCCCTTATAACCGCAAAATAATGAGTGTTGGTAAAAAAAAGTGTTAAATAGGTTGGTATGATGGCCAAAAGGTCAATTATCCCGTAAAAGCTTCTTGCATACTTCAAAGGTTTGTAAACACAGTATAACCTTAGTAGATATTCTATCGTAAAAACAATAGTAAAGGACCATTCGAGTATTAAAAATTCCTTTTTATACTGTTGAGCCAGAGAATCTACACTTTCCAGTAAAACAGTAAATATACTGCCCAAAATAATGATGAGTAGTATAACATCGAAAGTTTTACCGGCGGGCGTATCAGCCTCGAAAATGACCTCATGGATTTTTTCTTTTAGAGCATTGCGCTTAACAGGACTACTAGACATGCTGATATTAAATTTTGGTTCTTAAATTAAAAAAAATCTTTTGGCAGCATAACTGATTCTTACTTTTAATATGTATATTAGCGAAACTAAAAACTAAAGACAGTGATAAAAGCAGTAATAGTTGAAGACGAGCCACAAGGACTTAATAATCTCAAAAATCTACTTGCTCAACATTGCAAGGATGTAGAAGTTCTAGGCCACGCTGGCTCTGTTAATGAAGGAATGGATATGTTCTCTGAACTTGATGATGAGCCGGACTTGGCTTTCCTAGATATTAGCCTGCCCGACGGTCTTGTCTTTCAGTTACTCAACAAGTTAGCGCCACTTTCTTTTGAAATTATCTTTGTCACTGCCTACTCGGAATACGCCATTAAAGCTTGTGAATATAGTTCTATAGGGTATATCCTAAAGCCCATTGATCCCGATTTGCTAAAAGAAGCAGTTGGTAGAATTAAAAACAGAAAAGCTTCGCACATTAACAAGCGCCTGGAAATTTTCAATAATGTTTATAATAATCCTAATGCCTTCAGGAAGATGACCATATCCGCTCTTGATGGCATTTATTTTGTGGACATTAACAACATTGTTAGATTCGAAGCGGAAGACAACTATACGCACATCTTTTTAGTAGATGGTGAGCGCATAACGGCTTCCAAAACAATCAAGTCATTTGAGGGGTTACTTGAACCTTTCAATTTCTACAGAGTGCACAAAAAGAATGTGATCAATCTGAATTATGTCAAGAAGTTTGTCAAAGGAGATGGGGGATATTTGGTTATGGAAGATAGCAAGAAAATTATAGTTTCCCGCAGACGACGGCCAGCTTTTATGGAAAAAATTAAAAAACTGCAAACTGAACTGTGAGCCATAATCCGAAAAGTACGAAACTGGTTAAAAGGTTGATAGCCAGTTAGCTTTATGCCGGTATTTGTCTTGTCATTCTGCCCCCCATTTTGAGAATTGAATACAACTCGGCATTCTATTTAATTCCTTATTATTTGAGAATAAAATATGCATAGGCTTTTTTATGCATATTTACTACTCCACAGATAATTTTGTATTTTTACCAGATATTGGCTAACAAATGAATCGTTTTAATCCCGTGCTCACGCGTAATAAATTTCAATACTATGAGAAAGAAGACTAACATCAAGGAAATTGAGAAAGGTAAGAAAGGGAAGGACATGAAAAAACTAGGAAAAGAAGAAATGGAAAAAGTAGTTGGCGGTAAAAAGCCTAGAAAGGGTAATCGAGGTAATGGTAACATTCCTCCTCAATAAAATCGCTTTTACGGAAATACTTTTACATTCTACCTTATTCCTGAATCGATTAATTCCCCACCGGTTAAATCAAAAAAACAGCACGTTTCTGTTTTTGTTGAAATATTATTGCTATATTCAAGCAGTACGTTTGAAATGCAATTTTAATACCACTAGACTTATTTTCTAACATGCCATACAGCTAGTGTATACAGGTGAAAAATAATTTCTGTTTTTATGATCAGCCCGGTTGATGATTTTATTGACGTTGACATTTTAGAGGTACAACTAAGCGAGCAGTCTGATAATAAGCAACGCGTTGTGGTTATTGACCAGCTTATCGAAAATTATATATTTACCAACCTTAAAAGGTGTGTTTCCCTCCTCGAAGAACAAGAACGCATCCTCCAATCTGCCAATTTACCTGATTTCTGGATAAAATACTACTGGCAAAAAGCACTGGTAGAAAACCAGCGGTATAATTACCTGGAATCAGAAAAGTATTTTGAAAAAGCAATAGATATCCTTGAAGAAAGAGGCGCGATTGTTGATCTGGCCGAAGCCAGGATCGACTTCGCTGGAACATGTATCAACAGCAGTAAGTTGGAAGAAGCTAAAGAACATATCGACAAGGCCCGTAAAATTCTAAAGAGATTTCCCAATCAAAAGCTGCAAGGAAGAGCTACCTGCCGAGAAGCCTATCTGAAATTGTATAATAATGACTATCCCGTAGCCCTAAAGCTTTTTCTGGAGGCTGAGCAACTCATTAACGAATCCAAGAGCCTACTTTCCCTGAAGGATTATTATTTTCTGACTATCATTCACAGTGGTCTTGGATTTTTACACGAGCAAAATGATGATCCTCAGCGAAGTGTTAAAGCCTACCAGCAAGTGGTTGATATATCAGAGCAAAGAAATCTTAAGTATCGCTTATCCTGGTATTATCTCAATGTTGGGAAAGGGCGCATGTCTCTCAATCAATACGATGAAGCAAAAAGCTATTTCGATAAGGCTATATGGGCTACCGATGACTTGAGTGAGCTTTCAAGAGCCAATTGCTACGCCAATCTGGGCTTTTGCCATGTGGAAAAGGGCGAATTTGGAGAAGCGCTCTCTCTTTTTGACAGAGCTGAGAAAATTTATATGAATAGTCCCGAGGATCACTATTCAAACCTCTCTAATATATCGTTTTACAGGGGCAGGATTTATAAGGGAAAGAATGAGCAGGATACGGCCCTTTACCACTTGAGTATCGCTTACGACTATGCTAAGGAAGTAGATGATTTCAGATTGCTTTCCTCAATCTCAAAGTTTTTGGCGAAGCTATACGCCGAGACAGGGGATTTTGAAAGTGCTTATTCCTACCAGTCCTTGTACGCGGATTATTCCGAACGATTTGCTGAAAAGGTAGAAGAAAGAAAAGAACGGGAGTTAAATGTCAAATACGAAGCCAATAAGAAGGAAAAGGAGGCTGAATTGCTGCGCCTTCAGGCCAATCAGCTGCAGTTAAAAGCACTGAGGGCCCAAATGAATCCTCATTTTCTTTATAATGCGCTCAACGCGATCCAGAATTTTATTACCTCCAATGAGGTGAACAATGCGGCCCGATACCTCGCTAAATTTGCTCTTCTGATGAGACAAAGCCTCGAATACTCCGAGGTAGACAGCATTGTCCTGGAAAAAGAGATAGAATTCATCAAGGATTACCTCTACATCAATCAGAAATTGCGTTACCACGATCTGTTTGAATACTGTATAACGACAGATGACGATATAGAAGAGGATATTATGTGCGTGCCCACCATGATTATTCAGCCTTATGTAGAAAATGCTATAGAACACGGCCTAAGAGGCCTCAGCGGAGGTGGATTGATTAAGGTTAATTTTTCTATGATAGGTGAAAATACTATGCTCTGTGTAGTAGAAGATAATGGGATCGGCCGGGCCAGAGCCCGCGAGCTACAGGCTAAAGACGCCAGATACCAGAATCATAAATCAAAGGGTACTTTTATCACTGAAGAGCGTTTAAGACTACTCTCTAAAGACGACTCCCTAACTGTCGAAGTAATAGACCTGTTTGACAAGGATCAGCAGCAGGCGCTTGGTACAAGAGTGGAAATACAAATACCGATAGTTGATGTCAAGATCAAATGACAGTGGCCTGCCCTTTATTCATCCTTCATTATTTTTCGGAAGTCTTACCGGCACAATTGGCAAATAGGTAATTAAATAATATTATAAAAAATTATATTCAATACTACAAATTTTTATATTTGTAGCAGTTTTCTCATAGTATGTTTGTTTTTTCCTGCACTGATACTCCTATTAGTGCAGGCTTTTTCCGATTCTTTTGAGAACCGCCCCGTTTTTCTAGATTTTCCTACCGTTTCATAAACTACCAAGCGGCAATTTCAATGTAGGGTTATATTTGCAACAGTTTTCTCATAGTATGTTTAATTTTCCTACGCCTACATCCCTTCAGGCGTAGGTTTTTTTATTTATGGCCCTATCGCTTTCCAAAAAAACGACCGATAAAGTTTTTGTAGTCTTATGCTATAATAGAATTTATTTAAAAATAGACTTTCCTACTGGTGGGCAAAACACTAAATCACAAATACCTCAGCTTCTTTTGTTCCCATAGCTCATGCTACAGAAGGAATAAAGCGCTTTGCCTTATTCATAAACCTTTACCCCCAGCTATAAATCTACACGCTCAAACAACCTTATAGTATTCGCGATAGTTTTGAAATCCTTTAGTCAAGTGAGCGGTATGTTATTGATACCTTTTGCCGGGCTACTTAACCTTAATCTAATCAAAATGTACCTTTAAAAGTTGGGTTATTTCCTCTGCGTAAAAGTGCCTTTTCGGTATGAAGTAAGAGATATATATTTACATTGTAGTTTTCTCATAGTATGTGTAACGCTCCTACATCAGTAAGTTCCCCCCTCCGATGTAGGAGCCTTTTCTTTGTTTTCAAACGCGAATATAACTAATTTATTTTCATTTATTAAATGGAAATATGTCATTTGCAGTTGATTTGAATATTTTTACGCTTATTTCTCATTTTTTGAATGTACGGTGAATACAGTTTGTAGTCTGTCTCCGCTCTCGTCAACCAACGTTAGCCAATGATTTCCGGGAGAAGGAGCTATTTCAAGGGTATGAAAGTGTCGGGTGGTTCCAATAAATTCTTTATCCAAATGCCAGAAAATCTTTTTTTCTGGCGATCTATGTGCTGCTCTCAGTACAATTCTAGAGAGTTGACCGTCCAGATCAGTGGGAATATAGAGATTAGCGTTATTTTGTGGATAAATTAGTTGAATATCACGGTTATCCTTACTATTCCGGCATTCGGGCATCCATTCTGGTACAGCCTTATAATCCGGATGAATAGCCTGATAATGGCTAGCTTCTATTGGAGGCAATATCAACCAGGGTTGTCTTCTCATGTGATAAACTGGATAGCATTCACTGCTGACCTGCTGCCGGAGTGTGCTATCGAGGTTAAGGAGCTGATGATAGCTACAGGTTATGGACCGTTCAGAAGTATTAGGTAAAAAAAGGGTATCTGCCGGACAAAACCTACCGGCTAGTTGGCCCGATGTACGGCAAACAGCCATAGCGCGCATATCATCTAAAGGTTGCTCAAAAGTAGCATTCCCTTCCAGATTGTTAACCAGGTCGAAAAGAATAGGAGCTGCTTTTTTTACACCTACCAGGCCTGGGCGCCCTTCTCCATCAGCGTTTCCTACCCATACCCCAATTACATATTTGGAGGTCAGTCCCACAGCCCATGCATCCCGAAAGCCAAAGCTCGTACCTGTTTTCCAAGCCACTAGCTGGCTGGAATTGAAGCGAATCCATTCGCCTTCTGTATCAGGGCGTTCCAACTGTTGCATCGCCGTAAAAGTCGACCAGATGGACGAGGCATTCAAAACCGGCGCTTCAAACCTCCAGTCTTCTTCCTGATAAACTCTGTTGGTTTTTGCTAAGTAAACCGGAGGGTGAAAGTCCTGAGGTAAATATCGGGCATTACTCTGATTATAATGAATCAAGGTTCGGGCCATACCTGCGTAAGCAGCAGTAATTTGTTCAAGCGTGCCTTCTGCACCGCCCAGAATCAATGTTAAGCCGTAGTGGTCAGGTGTTTTTGAAATTGTAGTTAACCCCAGCATTTTGAGGTTGTAATAAAATTTTCCTAAACCATAATCCTGTAGCAATAGGACAAAAGGAATGTTTAGAGAACGAATCAAAGCCTGATCCGCCGGGACCAAACCATCGTAGGATTGATGGTAATTCTCTGGTTGATAGCCATTTATTTGGGTGGGGATATCTTTTAAAAATGAACGTGGAGTAATCAGACCATTATCAATAGCAAAAGCATACAAAAAAGGCTTTAGAATGGAGCCGGTGCTTCTTGGCGCCCTTATAATATCGACCTGTTCTCCGTGTGCACGTCCAGCATTAGGAACATTACCTACGTAGCTTCGTACCTTACCGCTTTGAACTTCCATGATTATAGCGGCAGCATTGTGTATCTTATTTTGAGCGTATAAATGCTGATATCTCTGCAAAGTCTTGTTGGTATACTCCTGCAGTTGCCAATCGAGCGTGGATCGTATCATGCTACTGCCCGGCTGGCTTGCCAACCGCTCCAATAAATGTGGCGCAATCATCGGCATAGGTTTCGGAGTGCCCGGAAGCGGTTCTTCAATGGCTAGTTCATATTCAAAATCATCGATGTATTGTTGCTCCCAAAGGCGTTCCAGCAGCCTGTTGCGCTTTTTTAATAACGCCGCTCGGTTTTTACCCGGGTGAATCAGTGAGGGCGCATTGGGCAATACCGCCAGCAATGCCGATTCTGCCCAGCTCAGGAGGTGAGGAGATTTTCCATAGTAACGCCATGATGCCGCCTCCAGCCCCACGACATTCCCCCCAAAAGGCGCATGAGCAACATATAGCTTAAGTATGTCGGCTTTGCTGTAAGCTAGCTCCAACCGGGTAGCCAGCACAAGCTCAATGAGCTTATTCCACAAATTTCTGGCTCTTCCTTTTCTGGCAAGTCGAATAACCTGCATGCTGATCGTACTACCACCACTAACTACCCTCCAATTGCTAAGGTTTTGGTAGCAAGCTCTCAACAAACTTAAAAAGTCAATGCCTATATGCCGGTAAAACCGTTTATCCTCAAATGTCAAAATAGATTGCGAAAATTTCGTTGAAATGCTGTCCATTCTAGGAAAACGCCATTGACCATCGCCAGCAATCCGGGCCCCCAACAGCCGGCCACTCTCGTCTTTTAATACTGTAGCATAGGGATCCTGGAATAAAGGTGCGGGAAGTGCCCACCAATAAATTATCCCTAATAATAAAAGGAAAGCAACAAACAGCTTCTTGTTTTTTTGAATTCCCCTCCTTAAGCTTTTAAAAATGGCATTCATAAATTATTGGTCTTCTTGTACCTCGTGGTGAACAACCAGCCTTCTAAGATTATTTCTGTAAGTCCTCGGCGTTACGCCAGTAATCAGTTTGAACTGCTTGTTGAAGTGGGAAAGGTTGTTGAACCCACTGTCCATGCTGATTTGAGCAATACTTTTGTCTTCCTCTACCAGGTGTTTGCTGGCATGTGCAATACGATATTCATTTACAAAATGGATGAAGGTTTTGCCTGTCAGCTTCTTAAAATACCTGCTAAAGGCAGGAGGCGTCATATTTACTTCACGAGCCATTTCATCCAGGATGATTTGCTCCTGAAAATTAGCCTCCACAAATTCATAAACCTTTTCAATCCTGTAGAGATCATTAGAGTTAACCTCAAAGGCAAAGTCCTTGGCATTAAGGGGTTCAAAATCTTTGGTGACAGATAAAAAATGTAGCAATTCTAACAACTTCAGTAAACGCTCAAAGCCTTGCAAATCAATCATAGCCATCAAAAATTTTCTCGCCTCTTCTTTTACGCGATTAGAAAAGCTAATTCCTTGCTTAGCTCTTTCAAATAATTTGCTGATTTGGTAAAGTTCAGGTTTTTGAAAAAAATCATAACCCAAAAAATCCGGCTTCATTTGTAAAACTATTTCGTGGTATTCTCC
The DNA here is from genome assembly GCA_964628385.1 of uncultured Saprospiraceae bacterium. Classification (GTDB taxonomy): domain Bacteria; phylum Bacteroidota; class Bacteroidia; order Chitinophagales; family Saprospiraceae; genus JANQPA01. Next base: position 6,007 of record CAZVOD010000074.1, on the reverse strand, counting down.
GGGAAGCTGCTCCGTAAATCCAAAATGTGGAAGGTTGGGCCCCAAGAAAATCAAATCACCGTCCTCGTAAAAAGAAATATGATTACCAATATGTCTCTTTCCCTTTCCTGTAGAAATATATACGATCTCATACTCCGGATGAAAATGCCAAAAAGAAGTATTAAAATAATCCTTGCGCTTAAATTCCCTCAGCAAAAATGAACTGCCAAATCCGGGTTCTATTTTTTCAAGTCTTGCTTTCATAACCATTCAGGCATTTTAATTCTTCATAATTATAAAAAATTAGTTCCACTAGTAGTATATTCCCGGGAAAGGATCCATTATGTTATTCCAAAATAAATCTACTATTGAACATACAATTTCACCATTTTAATACCTGCCAGGCAAGTCTTTTTTAACCTCCCCCATATCTGAAGTTAAGAATTATTCCAAACAATAATTTTTGATTTCTTGTAGGTAAATATTTCGGTTAAGATCGACTCGTTGAGTTATATTTGTTTCCAAATACGAAAAAATGAAAGGGAATGAAAATCAAGGTAGACCTTATCATAGTTGGTGGAGGCATTATTGGCGTAGCCCATGCTTTTTGGGCACTAAAAAAAGGTCTGTCGGTTCGGCTCTTTGAAAGAGACCAGGCCCCTAGCGAGGCCACCGTGAGAAATTTTGGCCAAATTGTACCTTCAGGGCTGCCAGCCGGTGAATGGCAGCAGTATGGTCTGACCGCTATCCAAACCTATAAAAAAATCCAGCGAGAATGGGATATCTCATTGACCGAAAATGGTTCTACTTATATTGCTTCTAACTCGGAAGAACAAGGATTGATCGAAGAACTTCATCAAATCAATAAAGCAAGTGGTTATGAATCGGTCCTGTGGTCTGGGACACAATGTCTGGAAAATTTTCCCGCTGTAAACCTTGAATATTGCTGCGGCGCCTTACACTTCCCCGGTGAAGTTACAGTAGAAGCTCCGGTGATGATACATCGGTTGTTGGCTTACCTTCAGCATAAGTTTACCAAATTTTACTACCATCCTGATACGACTATTATTCATTGTGAATCAGCCTACGGTGAGGTACAGGTTACTGATTTGTCTGATAACTCATGGAAGGCCGAACAAGCCCTGATTTGTACAGGTAGGGATTTTAAGCACCTTTATGCAACGCATTTTAGGAATAGTGGTATAAAAGTAGTGAAATTAAATATGTTGGAATCTGTTCCGTACAGAGCGCCGATTCGCTTACGAGGTAACATTCTGACGGGGCTGACCATACGGAGGTACGAAGCTTTTCAGCAATGTCCCTCCTATCATTGCAGAGATGATAGCATTTATGATGAAGCGTATTTCAATTGGGGGATTCATATTCTATTTAAGCGTACGCCCCAAAATACGCTGATCATAGGGGATTCTCATGAATATGCTACGGTAGAGCATGCCCATGAGCTGGGATACGATATCAGCGAGTATTTAAATGGACTAATTTTGAAAGAGGCCGGAAGAATTCTCAACTTACCGCATTGGCAAATGAGTAGAACGTGGGCTGGTTTTTATACGCAAATAAAGGATAGACCGGTTTATGATCAGGAAGTAGATAAATCAGTGCGGGTGATTACAGCCATAGGCGGAAAGGGAATGTCCACAGGCCTGGGTTTTGCCAAAGCCTCCGTAGAACGCCTTTATGGCAATATTCAGATATAATTTTGATACTTTAAAGATTGATATCATGGCTAATCTTCAACTAGTAATTTTTGATATGGCAGGAACCACTGTCCAGGATAATCGTGAGGTAGAAACATATTTCATGGAAGCGGCTAATGCCACAGGACTTAAGGTTACTGAGGAAGAAATCCTGGCGGCTCAGGGATGGTCCAAACGCTTTGTTTTTGAAAAATTTTGGGAAAAACAACTGGGCCAAAAAAGCGAACAATACCTATCTAAGGTCAATAAATCTTATGATACTTTTCGAGAGATTTTAGAACATCACTACCGGCATCAACCCGTCAGGCCTGCCCGGGGAGCAGAAGAAATATTTAAGTTTTTGAAAAAAGAAGGAATAAAAATAGCCCTGACTACCGGTTTTTATAGAAAGGTAGCTGATATCATCCTCGCAAAACTGGGATGGCTGGATGGTCTGGATGACAATTATGTAGGTACCGCAGACTCAAAAATCCAGTGTTCCATAACAAGTGATGAAGTTGAACAAGGACGTCCACATCCATTTATGATCTATAAAGCGATGCGATTACTAGGCGTGAAGGATCCGCAGGCAGTAATTAATATCGGAGATACTCCTTCGGATATACAATCAGGTAAGCAAGCTGGCTGCAGATATTCTTTGGCTGTTGGAAATGGTACTCATTCAGCTGCCCAATTAACTGAACATCAACCTGATGAAATATTTAAAGACCTTTGTGCTTTCCAGGATTTTTACACTAATTTTATAATAAATAAAAGCTAGACATGCGATTTTAACACCAATCGAGGTTATACGATGTTCAATTTTACCACCTGCAAGACCCCGAAAGATTTAAATCAAATTCTGGAGCTACAGACTCGAAACTTTGAGGCTTCTCTTTCAACGGAAGAATGTAACGATCAGGGCTTTGTTACTGTCAAGCACGATTATGAATTGCTGGAATTTATGAATCGACCATTCCCGCATATTGTTGCGCGCCATGGAAATGATCTGGCAGGCTATGCTTTGGTGATGCTAGAATCGTTACAAAATCGCATTCCGGTTCTTTTTTCGATGTTTGAAAAGATTAATGCATTGGAATACAATGGAGAAATTCTGGGGGAATCCGATTATTTTGTAGTAGGCCAAGCTTGTGTAGATAAAAAGTTTAGAGGGCAGGGAGTGGTAGCTGGGATGTACAAAGAGATGAAAAAGCAAATGGCTCCTCATTTTAAGTATATGGTTACAGAAATTGCCACCCGTAATCAACGTTCTGTGAAAGCTCACCAAAAAGTTGGATTTAAGGAAGTACTAGATTTTTCAGATGATAGGGAAAATTGGTTATTGATCCTGATGGAACTGCGCGAGGATAGCTATTAGTACATTGAAAACTAATACATTTCCTATTTTTAAGAAAAAAAATTATGAGGCTATTCATACTTTCCTTGCTAATTCTTCTTGGCATCAGTTGTTCAGGCGATAAATCAAAAGCAATTCTGGTGACTGATACTGCAACAGAAATTACCAGAAGTCCTGCTGAGTTAAGTGCGCTGTATAGTAAATATAAAAAAAAGTTATCTTCTCAGCTTTATGATACCAATCGCATTTACGAAGATGAGAAATGCTATCCTGTAGATGAAGCGCCCACCGACACGCTCTTTTTTGTTTATCGCAGTGAATTAGTGGAAGCGATTCAGCAAAAAGATATTTTTTATTTGTTAGAACAAATTGAGGGTAATATTCTGATGGCTGATAGTATCAGAGGGCTGGATGCTTTCACAGAGTACTGGGGATTGAAGGACGAGGCGGCAACTGAAGAATCTCTACTTTGGGATAAGCTGGAGGAGCTGCTTTTAGAAGGAGGAATTTTTAGGAAAGACGATCGTTTTATTGCGCCTTACTACACCGCTCTGGTGGATAATGCACTGGGGAATGGCGGCGTAATTATTGGTGAAGGGGTAAGAATGAGGGCACGGCCTGATTTATCCAGTAATATCCAAAAAGTACTAACCTATGATATTATAAAAATTGAAGCAATAACAGATGTATCTCTGACTATTGACGAAGAAATGCATTCATGGGTAAAAGTTTCAAGTGGAACTGATGAGGGGTACGTTTGGGGAAAATACACCAGGCCACTGGATGAGAAAGTTGTTTTTGAAAAAAATAATGGTCAGTGGCAGATTACTCAGTTAATGGTATCCAAGGAAAAACTGTAATTTCCAAGTGAAGCTTCGCCTGGCAGGCCAAATCCTGCGCAGGCGAAAATCAAAAGTATATCCTAAACGAGTTTATCAGAAGATTGATCATTCAGCGTTCTTCTAAAAAACGTATACTGCAGCAGTAACGCGATCATGACGACCAGGATACAGCCGATGAGGTTGAGCCACAGGTAAGCGATATTAAGATAGCCCATATTATTGAGGGAAAAGATTGCTAGGACTATGACTTCTCCTATTAAAGAAGCTACGAATACAGGTTGTGCTTTTACTTTTTTGAAGAAAAAGGCAACGACAAAAATTCCGAGTATAGCTCCATAAAATAGAGAACCAATGATGTTGACAGCCTGAATGAGGTTATCAAAAAGGTCAGCTCCGGCTGCAAATATCAAGGCTATTGCTCCCCACATGATGGTAAAATATCTGGAGGCATTTAGGTAATGCCGATCATCTTTATCTGTGACCAGAGAACGTCGGTAAATATCTATGACAGTAGTAGTGGCCAGCGCGTTCAGCTCGGAAGAGGTAGAAGACATAGCTGCTGAGAAAATTACAGCCAGCAGCAGCCCCACCAGGCCTATTGGCAGAAAAGTAGTTACAAAAGTGATAAATACGTAGTCGGTGTCTTTAGTTTTAGCGGCCGGATTGTTCTTGGAAATTAACTGGCGGACTTCCTCCCTGACCGCCTCGCCTTCGGCCTGTAAATTGTTCAGGTTAGTTTTTGCATCGGCAATAACAGCGTCATTCCCCATTTCCATGGCCTGAGCCATAGCGATCATCTCCTGACTTTGGCGCGCGCTTATTTCAGCATATTGTTCTTTATATTCCTCGTACTGTGCCGCGTATTCAGAATCTTCCAGCATAGCTACATTAGCGACGTTAAAATGTACCGGCGGATTATTGAATTGGTAAAAGATAAAAACCATCATACCCACAAAAAGAACCAAGAACTGCATGGGTACTTTGAATATACCATTAAACAACAAACCCAGACGGCTTTCTGTAAGTGACTTACCTGACAAGTAGCGTTGTACCTGCGATTGGTCAGTACCAAAGTAGGAAAGAAAAAGAAATACACCACCCAGCATACCAGACCAAAAATTATATCGATTGGACAGGTTGAACTCAAAGTCAACAACGTTGAGCTTACCCATCTTTCCTGCTATTCCCACTGCATCGTTAAAACTTACCTCTTTCGGTAATTGGAAAACAATATAAATAGCTGCTATAAACATACCAGCCAAAATAATAATCATTTGCTGCTTCTGAGTAACACTCACCGCCTTGGTTCCTCCCATTACCGTATAAAAAATAACTACGATGCCGATAAAAAGTATAGTTGGCGTTAGCGGCCAGTTGAGAATAGTAGATAAAATGATAGCCGGTGCATAAATAGTCAGTCCGGCAGCAAGACCTCGTTGTATGAGAAAAAGAATAGCCGTAAGGGTTCGGGTGCGTAGATCAAAGCGGCCTTCTAGATATTCGTAAGCAGTATAAACGTTCAGTTTGTAATACATCGGTAAAACAAAAATGCTCAGGATGACCATAGCCACAGGAAGTCCAAAATAAAATTGTGCAAACCCCATTCCATCTTCATAAGCTTGTCCTGGTGTGGATAAAAAGGTAATAGCACTGGCTTGAGTAGCCATAATTGATAGGCCAATTGTCCACCATTTTAGGTCTTTATCTCCTAGCAGGTAGCTTTTTACGGAGTTGATGTTACGTGTTTTCCAAACCCCATAAGCCACAATAGTGGAGAGGGTACCCAACATAACGATCCAATCTAATAAGTGCATTGACTAAGAATTTTCAGATGAATTGAGATAGTTCTTTAGGAGTTTGCTTGCGTAAACAAATAGAAAAGAAAAATGATAATGGCATGGAGTATTAGCACGAAGGCATACATTTGATTCCAGGTCTTAAAGATGGGAGGCTTATCCTGTTCGACAGGATTTTTGTCTGGCTGTTCCATACACTTTTCTTACAAATGTAGAGTAATATGAAAGAAAACAGTAGGTTTTAACAATTATTAACGGTAAAGTGCTCTTGAGAACGGTACATAAAAGAATATTCAACTGATATGGATAGCACGGAGGGAGTAGGGTAGGTTTTTG
>CAZVOD010000073.1:0-25177 GCA_964628385.1 uncultured Saprospiraceae bacterium | reverse complement strand
TGGTAGATGCTTTTGTGGATTATCTGCCAATCGAGCAGTTGAAGTTTTCTGTTAATAACCCAGCCTAAATACTCTTAAACGGGCCGCATAGGACTAGGATAGAATCCAAAATTGGTGATTTTGGTTTTTTTCACAGTCTGACGTTGTGGTCCTGAAAATTAAACAAACGCCACATCATCTTCCATCAAAACCTACTCACATAACCAAAATGAACTTTGGGGCTACTCAGGTCAAGCGCCTGCTCGTCCAGGCGGCCGTAGGCCAAACTGACACCAAATACGCCAACTTTGGTTTCGAAGGAAATACCGGCGCCGAACCCCAGTGGATGGACAGTACTGTTTCTGGCAACCGTTTTGTCTTCCAGCCAGCCATAATCGCCAAATAGGTATAGAAAGGAATTAGTTCCAATCAAAAAGCGATATTCCAGGGTAGATATCGCGTAGTTGGTGGCAAAGAAAAAGTCTTCATCAAAGCCGCGCATCAGGTTATTGCCTCCCAAACGGTACTGCTCGTTTTGATAAATAGCCTGATTGGAGAAAATGAAGGCACTTCGCAGTCCGAATTTGAGCGTAGAAGTTTGAAAAAGTGGTAAAAAGATAGCTGTCTCCGCTTGTATCCGATACTGAGTACTTCGCAATTTCAAACTATCGTAAAGAAATCCAAAATCCAGCTCTTCTATCCTGGAGTTCCGCTGGATGCGCTTGGTCCCGGCGCTGCCATTCAACAAGATATTCCAGCCTTTCCTGGGGTTAAAACGGTAATCTAATGCCTCATAAGCCAGCTCCAATCCAAAAGCCGGATAACTGACATCAAGCCGATCGGGCAGTTGCTCACTATTGAGCAATAGATTTTCATTGATGCCTAAAAGACTGGAAGAGCGATTGCTCCAAAATAATTTCACATAATTATTCCCCTCCAGTAGGTACTGAATACCCGCACTTACTTCTAAATCCAGATAACTGGTATCCCGCTTGTATAAATTTAGGCTAAAATCTGCTCCAAAGGGTAAGTTCAGAATGTAGGGATAGTCAAACTCTAATTCGAGCAACTGTGATTCCGGCCTCAGTTGTTCAAAGCGGGCAAAGATACGCTCGCCCTGCCCCAGGGCATTTTGTAGTTCGCTATTGAAAGTTCCAGTCAGCAAAAAACGGCTAACTTGCTGGTTGTTGGGCAAAAAACCGATAATAAAGTCAAACCTGCTGGCACTTTTTTTCTCCAAATTAAACTTTAAATTGGCATCAGCGCCTCTGAACGTCAATTCTGGTGGTTCCTTTAGTTGCACAAAGGGGAGTTCCCGAATGCGCTGTTCTATTTTCTTGAATTTCTTCAGGCTAAATGCCTGTCCGGGTAAGATTCCTAGATAGCGCCCCAAAAAGTTGCCAGACAGCTCAGCCGAGCCTACCACCTTCAGGTCCTTCCAAAGGACAAGCTGATTGAGGTTCATCATCAGAGCACCCGACAAACCATTATCCTTAAAAACAATATTTTCCAAATACACTTCAGCGTAGGGAAATCCGTCATTTTCAGCGCTTTGCAAGAGCTTTTCCTGCAGCAACCCCATTTGAGTAACATCAAAAGGCCGATTGGCAAATTGCCTTTTCCGGTAGCCAGCTTTTGACAAGAACGGCTCCGGCACCCCACTTACATCCAGTGACAGCAAATCATACACCGGCCCCAAATGCATATTGACATAAGCTACGCTATCGCGATTGTCCAGCTGATCCACTGAGGCCTCCAAAAGGCCCTGTGTCCTTACATCCTGAAGGTATTCCCTGATATAAGCTTTGAAGGCCGTACTATCAGCAAACCTTTTTTGTGTGGGTACATACTTCTTTTCTATTGCTTGATCAAAAAAATACACGGCTTCTACCTGAGCCTGCAGGATGGAAATGCTAAAAGTGAAGACGGTAAGTAGTTGATATTTAATTTTTTCCACTAAAATTACAATTGGCTATCGATCGATTTTAAGTTTGAGATGTAGTTTTGATAAAAAAATAAATGTCCGGTATATATATACATATTCCATTTTGTAAGCAAGCCTGCCATTATTGTGATTTTCATTTCTCTACGTCCATGAAAATGAAAACGCCCTTGGTAGAAGCTTTGATTAAAGAAATAGAGCTGCGTACAGACTATTTGAACGGGCAGCCCCTGAGCTCTATTTATCTTGGTGGCGGTACCCCTTCTCTGCTCGATGCCAAGGAATTAAACCTGATTTTTGAAAAAATATTTGAGCTATACCAGATTCAAAAAGACGCCGAGATTACTTTAGAGGCTAACCCTGATGATTTAAGTAAAGAAAAACTGGCCACGCTCAAAGATACGCCGGTCAACAGACTGAGTATCGGCATACAGTCCTTTCAGGAAGAGGATCTGAAATTTATGAATCGGGCCCACAATGCCAAAGAAGCAATTAACTGCATCAACCTGGCTAAAAAGGCCGGCTTTGAAGACCTTACTATTGACCTGATCTATGGTACTCCCACCATGAATAATCAGCAGTGGGAAGAAAATATACAACAGGTACTGGCCTTTGGTATCCCGCACATCTCTTGCTACTGCCTGACGGTAGAAGAACGAACGGCGCTTGCCCATTTTATTGCCGCCGGAAAGGCTAAAGATATTGACGAAGATCAGGCCAGCGATCAATTCGGTATTTTGATTGATGCCCTGACTCACAATGGTTATGAGCACTATGAAATTTCAAATTTTGCCAAACCCGGTCGATATGCCCGCCACAACTCGGCTTACTGGCGGGGCGTTCCCTACCTTGGAATCGGCCCTTCCGCTCATTCATTTAATGGCCATAGCCGCCAGTGGAATATTGCTAACAATGTAAAGTATATCAAAGCTCTTGAGAAAAATGAGCTGCCATTTGAAATCGAGCACTTAAGCGAAGCGCAATTGTACAACGAATACATCATGACAGGCCTGCGTACCAGGTGGGGCGTAGCACTGGACAAAATTCCGGTGGCTTTTCAGGAACGATTCCTCAAGGAAAGCCAGATATTTATTAGTAGTGGAAAAATGGTTGTGGAAAATAACAACTTTCGGCTCACCCATTCTGGTAAGTTCCAGGCCGACCTTATCGCCTCTGAGCTGTTTTGGGAGGATTAGAGTAAAAATAAAATTTTTGTTTTAAATTAATGATCTTCAACAATAAAGCATAAACGATTATTAACCAATTTTTTATCAGGCAAACTCTTTACTGCAGGCTATTACTCCAAGCACAAGCCGACCCTTAGAGCCATATTTCTCAAACAAAAAGTTGTCATTTAAAAACATTTTGTTTATATTTGTTACAACAAAAAGCTTGAGTTATGGAACTACAAATTCTGGTTAGCAAGAAAGGTACAAAGGTGGTAACTGCCACTAATCTGCACATGGCCCTGGAGCTCAATAGTGATCATTATGCTGTGAATACTAAGAGATGGCTTAGTGATGTTTACGAATTTTCTGATGGCGAAATTCGTAGGCCACTCAAGCTGAAGGACTATGCCCCCAGGAAGAACAATCAAACCGGCATCGTGGAGGACTATTATATTTCTATTGAGTTAGCCAAGTTGATTACACTCAATTCTAAAAGTAAGGTAAAGCTGAAGTATGCCAAATGGCTAAGGTCTTTGGAGGATAAGGTAGAGAGTGGGGAAGTGCTGACCAAAGAGCAGGTAACATCAGCTTTGGAGCTAGCCAGAGCGATGAGTTCAGTTAGCTGCCAGGAAAAGTGTGAGCGTCAACACCTCAAGGCTTATGAATCCAGGAATGGAGGTGAGGCCAATAACTGGTGGAAATACCGGGAGCGAATTCTCGGTTATTCCTCCACAAAGCTCAAAGCTCAGATGAAGGTATTGGGCCAGAAGACCTATGGGAAGAACCAGCGCCAGATGCTTATGCTCATTGACAAGTACGAAGTGATCCGAACGGGGGTGATTGATCTTTTCATGGGCATGGAAAAGACAGAGCGTTATGCCAAAAATATGGGCGACTTGGCCAAGTTATTTGCCAAGGAACTTCAGATAGAAATTATTGATGACCGGGCTTTTGCTACCACTGACTTGTTCGGTAGCGATCAGGGTCTCGGCCTGGTTCGCAATTTAACTCCACCCGCTCCAGCTCAGCAGTTGAGGGTGGCACAATCCTAAAGAATAAATTTTGCTGTTTACCCAAAAATCAATTGATTACTACTAATGGACTCTTAGGGAGCGCTCCCCTAGTAGAGCATGTGGAGCGCTTTATCTTTTTCTGGATTTTTCAAGTTGTAGTTCGCAATCAATAGACTTGTTTAGCAAGAGTAGAATAGTGGAAAAAAGAACCAATTTTAATCTACTTCAATAACTACGAAAAAAGTCTAATAGCAAGGTGTACGGCCACCATCTACGGTAATATTTGTACCGGTGATATAAGAAGCTGCCGGGCTAGCCAGAAATACTGCAGCATTAGCTACTTCTTCAGGATGGCCAAAGCGCTTCATTGGAACGGATTGTCTCATTTTTTCTTCGTGTGTTTCGTAAGGTATACCCAATTGTTCAGCCTGGGCCAGAAGTACTTCTTTCAGGCGTCCGGTAGCGGTAAAGCCAGGAAGCACATTATTGACAGTAATGCCGAATGGCGCTAACTCAGCGGCCATGGTTTTAGACCAATTAGCCATTGCACCACGGATGGTGTTAGATACGCCGAGGTTGGGAATGGGAGTTTTGACAGAAGTAGAAATTACGTTGATGATGCGGCCATAATTAGACGCCTTCATGCCGGGTACGGCAAGCTGTGTCAAAAGTTGGCTACACAGGATATGATTATTAATAGCTTTAAGGAATTCCTCCGGCTGTGCATCAAGTAGTGGCCCACCGGCTGGTCCCCCCGTGTTATTGATCAGTATATGAATATTTTGAGCGTCTATTATATGACAGGCTTTCTTCCTGACATCTTCCAGGTCACTGAAGTCTGCTACCTGAAAACGATGATGCTGTCCGGTTTTATTTTCCAGTTCTCCTACTACAGTTGATAGCATATCAGCTGAGCGAGCCATAAGGGTTATGCCTGCTCCAAGCTTGCTAAGCCCTATCGCAATAGCTTTTCCAATACCTTTACTAGAGCCACAAACCAGTGCATGCTTGCCTTCTAAATTTAGTTCCATATTTTTTGACTTTATCAAATTAACAAGAATAGATATCAGGGACCATGATACTGTTAGCCATGATATTTCCCTAATAGTCTGATAATTTGGTATGATAAATGATAATAATAATACTACTTTTGTTATTGAAGCGGTTTAAAATGGGAGACATTGGCCTTTAGCCGATATTTCCTATCCGGTGTGTTTGGCATTCACTTATGCAGTCGACAAGACAAGCTGGTGAAGCTCAGAAAGTTCTTCACGAGTTTCACTGCAGCTCCACTGCATCAGCCAATCGGCGAGTGAATACCAAATAAGCCCTAAATTAATCATTTCAGTTGTAAACGAATACACTGATGAGCATGAGTGCATTGAAGCGTTATTATTTTGCTTCCGATTTTCACCTGGGTGTTGATGCCAAAATTAGCAGTAAGGAACGAGAAAAGCAGATGCTACGCTGGTTTGACCTGATTAAAAAAGATGCTGCTGCTATATACCTGGTAGGTGACCTTTTTGATTTTTGGTTTGAATATAGGACAGTCGTTCCCAAGGGTTATGTGAGGGTTTTGGGAAAGCTAGCGGAGTTACGAGATGCTGGAATTCCCGTTTATTTTTTTACCGGCAATCACGACATGTGGGTCTTTAGCTATTTTGAGCAGGAATTGAATATCCCGACTTTCAGGCAGCCTATAATTGAAAATCTGGAGGGAAAGACTTTTTTTATAGGTCACGGTGATGGCCTGGGCCCGGGCGACCATGGCTATAAGTTCCTCAAAAAGGTATTTGCCAATCCTGTCTACCAATGGTTGTTTGAGCGATTACATCCTAATTTTGGTATCGGCATGGCAAATTATTGGTCAGGAAAAAGCAGATCATTAAATCCTGAACCTCCAAAGTTCCTGGGAGAAGAAAAAGAATGGCTCGTTTCTTTTGCTAAAGAAGAAATTAAAAAACAAGCTGTCGATTTTTTCATCTTCGGGCATCGGCATATCCCTATCGACTTCCTGCTTCCAAATGGAAGCAGCCGCTACATCAACCTTGGAGAATGGTTGACGTTTAACAGTTATGCCGTCTTTGATGGACAAGACGTTAGCATCGAATTTTTTGAGAATGATCATGGCCGGATATTCGGTAACCGACCTCGTAAAAGCAAACAAAAAGATGCGATGTAGGCTTTTTCTCTTACTCTTTCCTTTTCATTTCCTGCAGGCTCAACCTGTATTTCAACCACTGGATAGTTTTTCTGTTGAAGGTAGCCTGATCGGAGTAGATCGCCTGTATCAGCTTTATATTATCAACAATAAGCAGGAAATTTCCAAACTGGATCAACGAGGAGAAGTCCTGTTTCGCTTTAGTGACAACACCCTAGGAGACCTCAGCGATGTAGACATTAATGATCCATTCAATGTGGTGATCTTTTACGAAGAATACCAAACAGCACAGATACTAGACAGGACATTAAATTCAAATATTCAGTATGACTTTGCTAACCTGGGCTTTTTTGCGGTACAAAGCATAGCTATGGGTTCTGATAACAGAATCTGGATATACGACGGCCAGGTTGGGCGGCTCCTACAGCTAGATACCAACGGTGAGCCAGTACAGCGCAGCCAGGATTTAAATTTTATCCTGCGCAGGCGTCCGGAAGCCGAAGACCTTCGGTTTAGTAATAATCAGCTTTATCTGATTGATTCCAATTATGCTGTATTGATTTTTGATCTTTTTGGGCAGTTTCTGGAAAAGGTGGAGCTCAGCGCTGATGTACGGCAGGTAGTGCCCGCCAGTACAAGCTTTTTGGCCCTGTTCGGCGAGCAGTGGCGCTGGTATAACCAACTCAGCAAGAGTTGGCTACCCACAGTACTCCCCAAAAATAACATTGATCATATACATATTGTCGGAGATCAGGTTTTCCTGCAACAAGGCCAACAGTTATTTATGTATAAAATCCAGCTATGAGTCTTTTCCGCCTCTGAGTTTTTGTTGATACTCTTCCAGCAAATCCCAGTCGCCACTTACTGCTAGCCGGGCCTGTGCAGGCCAGGTATTGGGATCATGCATGCGATACTGTTCTCCGCCCTTATTTAGAATATTCTTTAAGTCAGCAGCGGTTGTGACAGCGATATCAGCCAGGCTTAAAAAGCCAGCATCTTTAAGCAGTTTTTCAATTTTGGGTCCTATCCCCTCTATGAGCTTCAAATCATCCAGGGCTTCCGGAGCACCTGCCAAAAATTGATTTTTTTCAAGCTCCGTATTAAAAGCTGCGGGATTTTGCAGCTTAATTTGATAAAGGCTCATGGCCTGCCCTACCCAATTATCTTTCTTGATTCGACCTTCAAAAAACTGTATCGCTCTAGTTACTTCCTCGATTTTTTGGTCATTAAATTTACTGATCTGCTCGTAGGAAAAAATGCCAATACCATTGAGCTTTTGTTCGATGAAAGGACCTATCCCCTCAATGAGAGTTAGATTGTCTTTTTCAGTTGCCGGGGCTACTTCAACAACCCCTTTATCGGCAAACATTGACTTGTCCTCCTGCATATCCATTGTTTCTCCCATTTCGGAGTCATCCGGGGTGTAAGGCTGTTCCGACGGAAGGTCAGCGGCATCTTCCGGGTAGTAAGGATCGTCTTGTGGCTGCTTGAGCTTCACCTCAGGCTTAGGCTCTACGGTAGCGGTAAGAGAAGTATTACTACTTGCCGCTATCTGCATAGCTGCATTGCCGGCTTTAAGCTTATCGATTTCGTGGTGTAGGGTAGTGTTTACTTCAATGAGTTGCTCCAACTTTTGTTCCAGTGAATCCAGTCGTTCTTTTTCCAAAGCTTGTCCTGCAGCGGCTTGCTCAGGAGGTTTTGGCCCCTGAGATTGCCCGTTGGTGATGCCTGCATTAGCAAGAGAAGCCAGCTTTTGCTCGGCGTATTCCTTCTCTTCCAGTGCTTCCACCAGTTCTTTTTTAAGTTGTTGCACCTGCGTTTGATAGCCCACGATCTGATTATTCAGCTCATCGAAAGTTGATTCAAAAGACTGTCCGGAAGATTTTAACTTATCATACTCATTATTGAGCTGGAAAACTGTTTTCTGAAGTCTGGAATTATCTTTTTCCAATGTACTGACCTTACTCTCATATTCATCACGCTCTTCTGCCAGGTTTCTGAGCTCCGACTCTTTTAGCGAAAACTTCTGCGTAAGCTCTGATAACTGCCCTTGCAGATCTATAGTCTCTTCATTTTTCTTTTCCAACTGATTTTTCAGCCTTCTAACGGCAATACCCCTTAAAGCTGCTCCAAAAAGTACTCCCAATAAGAAGCCACCAACTATGAAAACTAAAAAGTAGATACTCTCTTCACTATTTAGGCCACTAAGGAACTGCGTCAAGTTATCCATACTCAATAATTGTAAAAGCGGTTTTTAAATTAATAAGTAACTCAAGTTGCCAGGTACAAAGGTAAAACGCGCCCATTTCAGGCCCGGGTATCCGATTGGGGTGGCCTTACTTCTCTAAAAGCACACATAGCAACTTTAATTAGGTAATATATACAATCTCTGTTACTTACCCAAGTCTTAGCGCTGTATATGATCAGCATTCCGGCACTGAAATGGAAATTCTGGTAGCTAAGCCTCCCTGAGAAGTCTCTTTGTACTTTGTATTCATATCCTGTGCCGTTTCCCACATTGTACTGACCACATCATCCAGGGAGACCTTAGCCTTTGTCGGATCACTCTCCAGGGCAATCTTGGCAGCAGTAATAGCCTTGACAGAGCCCATAGTATTACGCTCGATACAAGGTATCTGAACCAAGCCTCCTACCGGATCACAAGTTAATCCCAGATGGTGTTCCATGGCGATCTCAGCAGCCATTAATGCCTGCGCGGGGCTGCCACCCAGTAATTCTGTCAAACCTGCTGCCGCCATAGCTGAGGATACGCCTATTTCAGCCTGGCATCCTCCCATAGCTGCCGAAATAGTAGAGCCTTTCTTGAATATACTGCCGATCTCTCCGGCAACTAGCAAAAACTGGATAATATCTCCTTCTTTCACCTCATCAGCACAAAAGCACAAATAGTACATTAGCACTGCCGGAATCACCCCGGCCGCTCCATTGGTCGGCGCAGTAACTACACGACCGAAATTGGCATTCTCTTCGTTAACAGCCATAGCAAAGCAACCTACCCACTTGATGATCTCAGAAAAATTGTAAGACTTTGCTTTTATGCCAGTAATCCACTCATGGGCTGTAGCATGGTTGTTGGTTGGTAATAACCTTTTATTGATGCTACTAGCTCTGCGGGATACAGATAGGCCTCCAGGCAGCGTCCCATCTGTATGGCAACCTCTGAAAACACATTGCTTCATTACGTCCCAGATTTTCAGTAAATCCTTCTCTACCTGTGTAGCTGGCTTCCATACTTGCTCATTTTGAAAGACAACCGCTGAAATAGACATCTGATGTGTATTACAGTACATAAGCAACTGTTCCCCTCTTTCTATAGGAAAAGGCAGCCGGATCTCATCGCCAAGCTGTGGCTTATTATTATCGTTGCTACAAATAACAAACCCACCGCCCACTGAAAAGTAAGTGGAAGCAAATTCAATATGATTATATTCATTAAAGGCCTGGAAAACCAGTCCATTGGCATGCTCGGGCAAGCATTCTGCAAAGTGAAAAACAATATCACTCTTGTAATCAAAAGGGACAACTCTCTTTCCTCCAAGCTTAAGCGTTCCTGTATCCCGTGTGTAGGCCGGTATCTGTTCTACCCGTTCTAGTGGCATCTTCACGGGATCTTCTCCGCTAAGGCCCAGTAGAATTGCTATATCTGTGCCATGCCCATGGCCAGTAAGAGCCAGAGAGCCATAGAGGTGAGCCTGCACTCGGCTTAGCTGGCCGAAAAGCCCTTGTTCTTCCAGTTCTACCAAAAAGGCTTCTGCTGCCCTCCATGGGCCAAGGGTATGAGAACTGGATGGCCCTACCCCTATTTTGAGCATATCAAATACACTGATTGCATTCATATTTTTTATTTGGTTAGGAAATGCAAGTGCAATAATCAAAACATCCTGGCGCAAAGATAGGATTTGTAGGAAATAAGCAAGTGACAATAAAAGTTATAACGCCCTAAAATCACTCAATTATCATTTGAAAGCGTTTTGTCGGTATTAAACTTTAGCGCATAATATCGATAGTCTAATGCTGGATTGTCAGCTTCATCAAATAAAAAGAAAATATAAGCCATTCCGGCATCCTCTTTATACAGCACCAGCATCTGGCAGTATTTTTTTTCGGAAAATTGTTTCTTGGGAGTGAAGTAAAATAACTTTCCCCAGTCGGCATTAAACTCATTGGCCAATTCATCTTCCGAGATCGCCAGCTTGGTGATCACCGCTGAAGGCTCATTGGTAGCCAGATGACTAACCATTGTGAATGCCTTCAGGTCAGGAATGAACCGACCCTGATCCTCTGATGGCCGAGGCTGCAGGTAATACCGTATCTCGAGCTGCTCTTTGGCAGACCATATGCCGTAGGGGCACTCCAGAAAGCTATTACGAGGAAGCCTGACAGACTTATATCTGGCCTCTAGCGGCTGAAATACTTCCACATTCAAAGCATGCAATTGTAAATTGAATTCCCGAGGCAGGTCTAATTGCGCCACACCATAAAACGGCAGAAAAACCAGTACTAAGTTTGTTATCCACTTTTGCATATCGACATCATTGAATGAAAAAAACAAGGAGCCAGTAAGCTGACTCCTTAATTGGGTTATATAAAATTATCAAAAAAAAGATAATTAGACCTCCGAACGGTCAATATTAACGATTCAATACGCTTAACATAAATGAGTATAATGAAAACTTAAACTGGAGCTACTCGAATTTTGTCTTTGATGGATTGGATGAGGGCGGGAGAGGGTTTTCTACGGTGGATTTTGCTCTTAATAAATTCTCTAAATGATTTTTCCTGACTGAGTACTTTTAAGTAGGCCGGGTTGGCTTTTATCTCTTGTAGCAGCTCCCTTTCAGCTGTTTCACTCAGTTCGTTGTCTAAGTACATCGTTACCTTCTTGACAAGTTCTTGATAATTTTGACTGTCTCTCATGTTTAGAGTTTTTGGCCAGAGCATTAAAAAGCGCGAATTGACATCCCATACTCACTAATGACTATCTTTTTGTAATAGACAATAGTCTAAATTTGTGAAAATGTTACATGGAATGTTTATCGTAGGCTGCATCCTTGAGAATTTATCAACTCGTCAGTGCGAAAGATTGGGAATTTCGGGTTATAGGATACAAACCTGTTTTGCGCTTTTTAATGGTAGCAGATTAAGAAATCATTCTTTATTGCGATTATCTTTATATCCTAATGAATCGGCATAATTTCGCAATTGCTCTTTAAGCATGTTGCGTGCCCGGTGCAATCTCGACCGAACGGTACCGATAGGAATATCAATAATTTTAGATATTTCCTCGTAGGTAAAACCTTCAATATCACAAAGCAAAATTACAACACGAAAGTCAACTGACAAAGCATTTATGGCATTTGTCACTTCATCTCCCATCATGTGTTGGAACATTTCTTCCCGAAGATCCTGATAGCTTGAATAGCTGGTATCTTCTTCATCGTGATAATTGATAATTTCTTCATAATCAACACGAGTGGGTTGCTTGGTCTTTTTACGATACTGATTGATAAAAACATTTTTCAATATCTTAAATAACCATGCCTTGGCATTGGTCCCCTGAATATATTTATCGATAAAACGATAGGCTTTAAGGTAAGTTTCCTGCACCAGGTCATTAGCATCCTCCTCATTGTAAGTCAGGTGGTATGCAAAAGTATAAAGAGCTTCTATTTGAGGTAGAAACTCTTCTTCAAATACTTTGTCATAGGAGTGCATATTCTTAATTTCTGATCCAACCACCATAAAAGTAGAAATTATTTTGAAAAAATCTCCCCTCTTTTCTAAAAGGCTCAATTTCACTAACCCTAGTGATTAAGGAAAAGTTCCAGGCCAGAAAAGTTTATGGTTTATTTCTTATGGGTAAGACAGTAATGTTAGGAATATTTTCCTCAAACCATTTCAGAACTTCCAGGTTTTTATCTCCGGTCATAGTATCGCACTTGAAAAAGAGATAGTATAGTTGAATAGAATTCCCTAATTCTTTCAAAAGGTTTTGGAGACGAAAACCAGCCAGTTCTTCCTTTTTATAAATATGCTTGAGTTGCCAACAATGATACGCACTATCGTGGAGCTCAATAATCTTCAATAACTCCGGATCTTTAATGTACTTCTGTGCAAATTTTCTCGCAACTACAGCGTGGTGCTTTGTCCAATCTCTGGGAATGCTTTTATCCTCCTTATATTTGAAAGTATCGTGTACAAATGCAATCAGTCGAAGTTTCTGCCGGGTTGGTTTATCCACCGGAAGTCGATCTATGTTATCTAGTACCTCGAGGATGTGCTTGTAAATCTCTCCCTCAGGATGCCCATATCTTGGTATCCCCCAATTTAAACCAGTGTTAAATTCAGGATCCTGTAAGAAAGCGCGCTCAATTTCATTCTCTGGCGAGAGTTGTTTTGCTATCATATCAAGATGAGTGAAAATTTGGTTTTGCTTTGTCATGACTAAATACCTATTCGCCTGCCTGCTATTTTTATTGGCTGTATAAGTCGCTATGAATAATTGTTGATAATCAAATGCAGTCTAAAATATTTGCTACAATTCCAATTGTTGTCATTTTTGAGTAACAAGTATTCTAACATAATAAAGAATTGAGCGTCTCTCACACCCACTTAACAAAAATACTGGAAAATAGAATAATTTTTATTGTGATAAATCATTCCATTCAATGACTTCTATATTACAATACAGATTTTTGCTAAAACTATCCAGTTTAGATTATTTTTATTGGTATGAAATTGACAAAAATTTACCTTTATATCCTTTCCTGACCTTATAATTATCACACACTAAGTTTTAACGGTTTATTAGAAATAATCAAATATGAACCTCAATTGTTTTTTTTAATTTAAATAAGGAATTCAATTGATGGTCACGTTACAAAATGTATGATGGTAATTGAGCTGACTCGTTAGGGTCAGAATGTGGGTAGAAAATAAATTAATCAAGCCATAAACAGTGTGCCGTCAGGTACGCTAGGATACGGTTACAATTTTCTTCTACCTAAATGTTGCCCTTAACAGGGCAATTGCACGGAGTTATCATACGCTTTATGACACAGTTCAATTGATAGATGTATCCATAATGAATCAAAGTACTGGTACTATGAAAAAAAATATTTCCAACGTAATTAGTTCTATAACGGGCGGGCTAATAGCATTCGGCCTGGCCATTAGTTTCCTCCACCAGGAACCAGAACGCGACCAATCGGCTTTCGCTAGCTTTGTTAACAATATTAATGTTGCGCCAGGCTCCATAAAAACCCCCTTTGATTTCCGGCAAGCCGCCCAAAGGGCTATACCTTCTGTAGTTAATATCAGCGTTAGAAGTACCTCCGGCACCAATTCGGGCTTCTTCCCTGATAACCTCCTGGAACCCTACGAGAATGAGGGAATCGGATCAGGAGTCATCTATACCAAGAACGGCTACGTTATCACTAATAATCACGTTGTAAAAGGAGCAAAAGATATCGAAGTAAAATTATACGACAACCGAATATTCAAAGCTCGGATAATCGGCAAGAACGAAGATATAGACTTGGCCGTGCTCAAAATAAACGCAGAAAACCTACCGACGCTTAATATTTATGATTCTGACCAGCTGGAAGTCGGCGAATGGGTCCTTGCTGTTGGCAACCCTTTTGACCTTAATTTTACAGTAACCGCAGGAATTGTCAGCGCCAAAGGGCGTAATATTGATTTACTGAATTACAGGGACTACGCCATAGAATCTTTCATACAAACAGATGCCAGTATTAACCCGGGTAATAGCGGCGGAGCACTGGTAAATATCAATGGTGACCTGCTTGGCATAAATACTGCTATAGCTACCCGAACTGGCCGCTTTCAAGGGTTTGCTTTTACAATTCCTATTAATCTGGCGATGCGAATCGCAGATGACATTATCAAGTTTGGTGACTACAAGCGGGCTTTCCTGGGTATTACTGTAGTAGATATGGATAGCGAACTGGCAGAAGAAATTCAGGTAAAAACCAGCCGGGGGGTGATGGTCACAGAAATAGAAAATGGAGGCTCTGCCCAGTATGCAGGTGTACTACCGAGAGATGTCATTTTGAAAGTTAATGGGAAGGTTATCCGCAACGGCGCTACTTTGCAAGAGATAGTTGGTGTGGCTAAAGTTGGAGATACGCTAACCCTGGAAATTATCAGAAAAGGAAAAATTATTGAGATTCCTGTTAAACTAAAATCTAGATAAACTGTTACCGTATCATATTTAACAAAAGCGGTCAGTTAGAAGCCGCCACCAGATTGAATTTAAGTTTAATGCTTTATAAAGAACTTGTTTAAAGTTGGTTTTTCGTTTTGTTTTGATGCGTCTGTCTGTATTTTAGACAGACGTTTTTATTATTACCCAAATAGAACGAAATGATCAAACAATACTTTAAATCTTTCCTTGAGCTTATTTATCCTAATATTTGTATTGCTTGTTTTCGGGAAAGGCCCTGTGATCAGCTTCCCATATGTATCAAGTGTTTCAATGATCTTCCCCGTACTAATTTTCACAAAAAAAAGGATAATCCATTTACAGAGCGATTTTTTGGAAGAATTCCACTACAACGGGCAACTGCTTTCTTATTTTTTGAAAAAGATACTGCTGTGCAACGGTTGATACATGCCTTAAAGTACGACGATCAACCCAGGGTAGGTTTTATTTTGGGAAAAAATTATGGAAAGAAACTCAGACAAGAAGGTGTTTTTGACGACTTAGACCTCATTGTTCCGGTACCCCTACACCCTGAGAAGCTCAGGCGCAGGGGTTATAATCAAAGTGAAGCTTTTGGCCGGGGCCTCGCCGAGGGACTTGGCAAACCTTTTTGTAATGCTGTTTTGGAAAGAAAAAAGCAATCAGTATCCCAAACCTCCATGTCGAGGATGGAGCGCCTGAAAAACGTAGCTGACGCATTTCATCTTACCGATGAAAAAGCTGTGGCCCGCAAGCATGTTTTGCTGGTAGACGATGTGATGACAACAGGTGCAACGCTGGAGGCCTGTGGGCTACAGCTTTTAAAGGCGCCAGATGTAAGACTGAGCTGTGTCACCTTGGCTATTGCCGAAAATTAAAACACTAAGCAACTAGTGTCCCCACTTGTTCACCTCTTACGATCATCTCCAGGTTTTCCTTCTCATTGATATCAAAAACAATGATGGGCAGATTATTTTCTTTACACAGGGTAAAAGCGGTCATATCCATCACGCTTAACCCAAGACTAATTACCTTGGCGAAGGAAATGGTATCGAACTTGGTGGCATCAGGATCTTTTTCGGGATCTGCAGAGTAAATACCATCAACTCGAGTCCCTTTAAGAATCACTTCAGCACTAATTTCGTTAGCGCGCAGGGCAGCGGCAGAGTCCGTTGTAAAATAAGGGCTCCCTGTACCGGCAGAAAAGATTACCACACGTCCTTTTTCAAGGTGCCGGATAGCCCTGCGGCGGATATATGGCTCCGCAATTTGCTTCATTTCTATTGCTGATATGAGCCTGGTATAAACTCCTTTGCCCTCAAGTGCACTTTGCAGTGCCATACCGTTAATCACTGTGGCCATCATTCCCATATAATCTCCCTGTACACGCTCAATGCCCGCTGCCTCCGCCTGAAGGCCACGAAAGATATTACCTCCTCCGATTACTATGGCAACCTGTACTCCCAGATCAATAAGGTCTTTTATTTGCTCCGCGTAATGGACGAGCATGTCCGGCTTAATACCATAACGTTGATCTCCCATCAGGGATTCTCCACTTAATTTTAGCAGAACTCTTTTATACTTCAAAGGCATAAGGAAAAATTATGTAATTAATTGAAACAGTAACAGCCTATCGGAAAAATTAATCGGGATTGATTGTAAGCTACTTGTACATGCCCTTCTATGAGAACAAGACTTAAGGCCTGTATTATCCTTCACGATATAGACTTTTCAAGCAGGGTGAACGCTGGCTATCAACTTAAACTATTTACTATTTCTGATGGTTATTGTTGCGTGTAATGTAAGCAGGTTTTAGGCCTTTAGCCCCAAATGCTGTCTTGAAGAAGATTATTGACATACAAGAAATAATAAAAAGATTCGGTTGAGCTGCTCTAAGATACCAATAATTTATAAAATTCAGACTTTAAAATAATTATCGGCCAGCGGAGGAGATAGTATTACGCATTCGTTAAATGTGATGCTTACTGATGGAAACCGATTTCCTGTTTAAGGAGAAAAAAAAAGCGAATCACCGAAATGATTCGCTTTTTTTATTAGCCAAGTGCGACATGCTTGAAGGCCACAGCTTCTAGTTCTTTATCTACACTTTTTAGATATTTTTCTATGGTCATAGAGCTATCTTTAACGAAAACCTGATTAACCAGGGTATTTTCCTTAAAGAACTTGTTAAGGCGTCCCATAGCGATCTTTTCCAGCATCTGCTCAGGCTTACCTTCCTGGCGAGCTAAATCTTTACCAATTTCAATCTCTTTATCAATCGTTTCCTGATCGATACCATCCTTGTTTAGTGCCAAAGGCTTCATAGCAGCTACTTGCATAGCTACACTTCTACCGGGTTCTTCGAAGGCATTATCGTTCTTGTTCAATCCAACAAGTACACCTGCGCGGTTCCCCATGTGAATGTAAGCCGTTACCATTTCTTCTTCCAGCTTTTCGTAAGCCGAAAGTTCCAGCTTTTCGCCAATTACACCTACCTGCTCGGTAATTTTCTCACCAATAGTTACCTCGCTGTCAAATGGCAGCTGAAGAAGTGCTGGTGTATCTGCCGGAAAGTGTTCCAATGCGATATCAGCAATTTTGGTGGTTAGCCCTACAAAGTTGTCATTTTTTGCAACGAAATCCGTTTCGCAACTTAATTTTACTACTACCCCTTTCTTCCTGTCCTCACTTACTTTGGCGATTACTGCGCCCTCTGTAGCTTCGCGATCCGCTCTCTTAGCGGAAAGCTTTTGTCCCTTTTTTCTAAGGATTTCTATAGCTTTATCAAAATCACCCTCTGCCTCATTCAATGCTTTTTTGCAATCCATCATACCTGCGCCGGTTAAGTCACGCAGTTTTTTTACGTCAGCGGCTGATATTTTACTCATTGGTTCCTATAGTTTTTAAAAACGAGTTATGTAATAAACACTAAATTAAATGATTACTAGCTACCTGCTGATTCCTTTTCCTCTTTGGCCTTTCTGCGGTCTTCAAGCCCCGCCTTTATAGCTTCTACTGCTGAATTAACAATAATCTTCACTGATTTGGAAGCATCATCATTAGCAGGAATAGGATAATCCACCTGATTAGGATCTGAGTTAGTATCTACTACACCAAAAGTACGCAAGCCCAGCTTGTGCGCTTCGGCCACTGCGATATGTTCATGATGGATATCCACTATAAAAATAGCAGCAGGAATTCTATTTAAGTTGGCAATACCGCCCAGCACTTTTTCCAGCTTGTTGCGCTCTCTGGTAAGCGTCAACCGCTCCTTTTTGGTTACACTGGAAAGTGTTCCGTCATTGAGCATGCGGTCGATATTGTTCATCTTTTTGATGGACCGACGAATGGTAGCAAAATTAGTCATCATCCCTCCCAGCCAACGCTCAGTAACGAATGGCATTTCGACGCTTCTTGCGGCTTCAGCAACGATATCTCTTGCCTGCTTTTTGGTAGCTACAAACATAATTTTACGGCCAGACTTTGCTATCTGTCTAAGGGCAGCGTTGGCCGTTTCTAGGCACTCTAATGTCCTGTTAATATCAATAATGTGGATACCATTACGCTCCATAAAGATATAAGGAGACATTTTGGGGTTCCACTTTTTTCTTAAATGACCGAAGTGTACTCCGGCATCTAACATGTCTTTATACGTAGGTAAATTCATTTTCTAAAGATTAAAGATTCCAAAAAACTTACTGCCTTAACGCTTAGAGAACTGGAAGCTCTTTCTCGCTTTCGGCTTACCGTACTTCTTACGCTCAACGACTCTTGAATCTCTTGTAAGGAACTTGCGCTCCTTCAATGGCTTTCTAAAATCAGCATTCAATTTAATCAAAGCCCGAGAAATGGCCATTCTCACTGCTTCTGCCTGCCCTTTGAACCCACCGCCTTTGACATTAACTTTCAAATCGTATATGTTTTCCGCCTCAATGGTAGAAAATGGAGCAATAACACTGGTTTGAATGTGTTTTTGAGGAAAATATTCTCTGTAGTGCTTACCATTTACTATGACTTTGCCGTCACCTTTTGTTAGGTACACACGAGCAACAGACGCTTTTCTCCTTCCTATGGCATTAATCATTTCCATATCTATATCGTCTTGATTATCTTTTATAATTTAACTTCTAAAACTTCCGGCTTCTGTGCCTCGTGAGGATGCTCAGTTCCGGCGTAAACAAATAATTTTTTGAACATGGCACGGCCCAACTTATTCTTTGGCAACATACCACGTATTGCCGCTTCTACAATGGCTTTCTCTTTCTTCTTAGCCAGGTCGTTCGCCTTGATGCGCTTCTGACCACTAGGATATCCTGAAAAAGTGATGTATTCTTTTTGGTACCACTTATTACCCGTAAAACGGAGCTTACCAGCATTGATCACGATTACAAAATCTCCAGTGTCAACGTGTGGAGTATAAGATGGCTTGTGCTTACCACGTAAAACCATTGCAATCCTGGAGCAAAGGCGACCTACTATCTCTCCCTCTGCGTCAATAATGTACCATTTCCTTTCAACCGTTTCTTTCTTGGCTGATATTGTTTTGTAGCTTAAAGTATCCACGCTTAATCTTTTGAACTGTCAAAATTTGACCCTCAAATTCCAAAAATAAATCACCTTTAAGGGTCTTTTTTAAAGGCAGGTGCAAAGGTAGCTTTCTTTTTTTCAACTTGCAAACAATTTTGAGAAAAATACCGAAGGGTGATTTTATAAATGCTTGAAAAACAGTGAAAATTTCGCACAAAAATTTTAGAGCTACTACTCAGCTCACCTGAATGACCTCTTCTACTGCGATAACAAAAACCTGGTCTCCTTTTTTGGGTTGTACCTCGGCCATACCCGTAAAGGCACCGAAGGCCGGAAGAATGCCCTGGCGTTTACCAAAATAAAAACAAGGTAGCCGAAGGCGCTGTCGCCCTCTTCCCCTTATTCTTACGCAAGGATGTATATGCCCCGATAAATTGTATTGTTGCGGAATAAATTCTTTTAGCGGCTCATGAGTACAAAGAAATGGACCCAGCTCCAAATAATGCTGATGCACGATTAGGCCAAGGCTGTTGTAATGCGATTGATCGAGTATGTCATGATTGCCCATAACCAGTTCGAACCTCACCTGACTGAATTGCTCAATGAGCTGAGCCAGATCTTCCCATTCAGAATTATAGTCGCTGTGAAAAAGGTCGCCCAGCATGATTACACGCTCCGGCTTGAAGTCGATCAGCAGACTAATCAGCTTATTCCAATTGGAATCACTGACCGCTACCGGAACTGCATAGCCGGACTTCCTGAAATGAGTGGCTTTGCCCAAATGTAAATCCGCCAAAAATAAACAGGACATTTTTTCCCAAAAAACACCTTTTAGTGAATGCAAAATAAGCTGCTCACCGGCAACAGTAACCACCATGTTTATCAATTCCTTTGAAAATGAAAGACGGGCAAAAGTAAAGATTTTTTAATTAGATTAATCTTTGATGAGCTGCAATTTCATCTTGCGAATCCGGTCTTCCAGCTTTTCAGAACTCAACTTTTCGCGCAATCGATCCACAATAATTGGAAAGGCAAAAGGAGTAGGCTTACGAGGCTGCTTGATGATGATGGTCTGCTCACTGATACGCTGGAGCGCGGCCCTCATCCTGATTTCCTCCAACTGAAAAGTCATTACCTCGTCGTAGGCCTGAGCCAGCAGTAAATTCTGGGGCTCGTAATCAGAAAAAACCTGAAAAAACAGTTGTGAGGAAGATTGTAAATGCCTATCCTTTTTCTGTTTTCCCGGAAAACCTTTAAAAACCAGGCCTGAAATTCCTGCAATATCTCTGAAACGCCGCTTGGCCAACTCCGCTGCATTGATACTCGATTGAATATCTCTGCTCAATCCTTTGGGGTCAAAAATACCTTTCTCAATAATCTCCTCAACCGGAATTTGAGTATCCGACAGTAATTCAAAGCCATAATCATTCATAGCTATAGAAAAACTAATCGGCTGAAACTGAGCAATACGATAAGCCATTAAGGACCCCATGCCTTCGTGTACCGCTCTTCCTTCAAAAGGATAAAATACCAAATGATATCCCTCCCGGCTTTTGAAATATTCAATCAGAAACTCTTTTTGATTAGGAATATGCGACCTATTTTGCTGTACCTCAAATAGTGGTTCCAGCGTTTTCAGCTCAATATCTGATAATTCGCCTCGCCAGACCTGATCCATTTTGCCTCTCAAAAGTTCTGATAATTCTGAAGATAGTGGCAAACGGCCGCCGAGCCAGGAGGGAATACGACCGGTTTTGCGTTTGCTCTTTTTCACCTGAACCGTCATATCCTTAATCCTGACCAGTTCCAAGCTTCTTCCGGCAAACCAAAAAGTATCTCCGGGCTTTAGTTGTGCAACAAACCACTCTTCAATACTTCCTATTTTACCACCACTTACATATTTCACCTGTAAATTAGCCTCTCCCACTATTGTTCCCATTGATAATCGATGGTGCATGGCAATGCGGCGGGACTCTACTTTATACAGACCATCTTCGATCACCACTTTACTGTATTCATCATAAGCACCAAGGCTATTGCCGCCGGTAGTTATAAAATCCAGCATCCACGCCCACTCGTCTCTTGAAATACTGCCGTAGGAAAAGGTTTGTATCACCTCTTTATAAATCTCTTCCGGCCGGAAGCCGTCCGAAACGGCGAGGGTTACCAGGTATTGAATCAATACATCAAAAGATCGAATATAGGGTTGCCGACTTTCCAGTCGCCGCTTCTCAATAGCCTGACGTAAGGCAGCGCCTTCCATGAGTTCTAAAGAGTGGGTAGGTACAAAATAAATTTTACTGGTGGCTCCTGGTTGATGACCACTACGCCCGGCACGCTGGATAAACCGCGCCACGCCTTTTGGGCTTCCAATTTGGATGATGGTTTCCACGGGCCTGAAGTCAACCCCTAAATCCAGAGAGGAAGTGCATACTACTGCTTTTAAAATTTTATTATGCAAAGCATCTTCTACCCAATCCCGCAACGCTCTGTCGATAGACCCGTGATGCATGGCTATGGCACCAGCTAGATCAGGATCGGCATCCAACAGGTTTTGGTACCATATTTCACACTGTGATCGGGTATTGGTAAAAATTAGCGTGCTGCCGCTTTTCTCTATAATGGAAAGTACTTTATGAACTAACTTCACGCCGAGGTGACCCGCCCACGGGAAAGTCTCTATCTCATCTGGCAGAACTGTCTCTACTTCAATCTGTTTTTTGATGCCGGATTTAATGATAGCGCAATTATTCACATCCTTACCCATCAACACGGCAATAGCCTCCTCCATATTGCCAATAGTGGCTGATATTCCCCAGACCCTAAAACCAGGCAACAGGCCTTTCAGCCGGGATAGTGCCAGTTCCATTTGCACGCCACGTTTGGACCCTACCAATTCGTGCCACTCATCAACAACTACAGTTTTGAGGTTTTTGAAAAATTTGGCATACCCTTTTGAAGCTAGTAAAAGATGTAAACTCTCCGGGGTAGTCACCAGGATTTCTGGTGGCTTTTTCTTTTGCTTGCTGCGCTCACTAGTCTTGGTATCGCCGGAGCGGACCCCCACCTTCCAGCTGAGCCCTAGCCCATCACAAGCCCGCTGAGCGGCACCTTGTATCTCTTTGGCTAAAGCCCGAATAGGAGTGATCCAGATAGCTTGCAGCCCATTGTTTTCCTTTGTACGATCATTGGGGTTTTGGGCAATATATTCCATCAAAATGGGCAGGATCAGCGAATAGGTCTTTCCGCTACCAGTAGGAGCATTGACGAGCCCATGCTTACCATCCAGAAAGGCCGACCAGGCTTCTTCCTGAAATGGGAATGGCTTCCAGCCGTTCTGCTCAAACCAGGTATGCCCTAGTTTTATCAGTGCCTGCTTATCTAACTGCTGCTTTCCTCTCGTCATAATTATCAGGTAGCATTTTGCTTTATTACCTAACTGGATCTGAAAAAGAAAGTTTTGTAAAACTTACACCCCCGATCCCGGTCAAGATATTGAAGCGCTCGGTGAGAGGTGTCTCAAAACTCCTTTGTCGTTTCGAGACACAAGTTTTTCTTTCTAAATGCTGATTTTTCAGGTGAAAATTAAAAATTTTCACCTGAAAAATCAGCATTAAAAAATATTATTGGCTGGCGAAATAAGCCAACAGGCTTTTGAGGCAGTAGCTGTTAATGGCCACAACCTATTGGCGAGCCATCTGGCATCTCGGGCATTGCTGGCACTTTGTATGCTTCAGGATTTTGCCTAAACAACCTGATCTTTTCTTTCAGGTATACCAGATGCGCCAGCTGGGTATCATCCTGTGTATTCCCGATATTAAAATCCAGTTTTTTCTCTAGCTCAGTAATTTTCAGCAGAGCAGAAGCAGCTACCTGGGCCATGACGTCATTATCGCCTGCTAGCTGAAGAATATGATGAACGGCCATTTTCTCGGTCATTCTCGCAATTTCTTTTCCAAAAGAAGATTGTTCTCTCTTCACTCTGGTCGCCTCGAGCAACTGATCAAACACTTCATTCACGGAAAGCCGACTATTGTCTCTGGCATGCTGCTCCACCAAGCGGGTTAATCGCTGAGGATTCAATAAAAACCTCATGGTATGCAAGGCGCTGCTTTCTGCTGCTCCTATGGGATCAAAGGTCAACCCCGTGTGTACTTTGAATACTTCCCGGCCCCTGTAATAACCGTTGGGTTGGGGAGGGATGAGCGCACTGATTCTTTCCGGTATACTAAGAAAGCTGGGCTTGAGGGTATTCAGAATCTCTGTCAGCGCATCTCTTTGAACATTATCCGCTACCATTTTCACTGGTTGTGTACCATCGCCACGAGCAGAGTAGTTGTATTCTACACCGCCGACCACTTTAGTAGCCGCTTCTACCTGATAGCGATGAGCCAGATATAAAGGGACCAGTACATTTTCAAGCATTGCCATGGGAGCTCCCTCAGGGATATTATTTTCCCCAAACTTTTTCATAGCTGCATTTCTCACCTTTGACAATCTTCGGAGCTCTTCTACTGCTGATTTTCCATTATCCCACAAATGTGCCGTAGGGTGTGCACCGGAAGCCGGACGCGCGCCTTCATCAGAGATATATTTCAATCCCATAGCTATATTTTCCTCTAAAATCTCTTTTAGGGCTTCTTCTTCATTGGTTCCTGCCGGAAAATCCTGATAGCCATAAAGAACCGTTCGCTTATCCCACTCTCCGATGCCATTATCGTAGGCTTCAGAGAAATCAATGCGATCTAAGCCATCTACCTTAATATATGGATGTGGATAATCCATGACAGATGCCCTGTCATTATAGCTGGAAGCAAAATTGTGGCGCATGCCTATGGTATGCCCCACTTCATGAGCAGAAAGCTGACGTAACCGGGCCAGAGCCATTTCCAAAAGTTGTGGATCAGGGGTTTGTCCATCTTCATAAGCTTCTATAAGGCCCTGAGCTATGAGAAAATCCTGACGTACCCGCAATGACCCTAGGGATACATGCCCCTTGATAATCTCACCGGTCCGGGGGTCTACCACTGAAGCGCCATACGACCATCCTCTGGTCGAACGATGTACCCAATTGATAACATTATATCTGAGATCCATTGGATCGGCATCTTCCGGTAGGATTTTCACCTGAAAAGCATCTTTGTAACCAGCGGCTTCAAATGCCTGGTTCCACCAACGTGCGCCTTCCAGCAATGCAGAACGCACCGGCTCCGGAGTTCCGCGATCGAGATAGTAGACAATAGGCTCTACCGGCTCACTTACCGCTGCTGCCGGATTTTTCTTTTCCAGGCGATGGCGAATGATAAACCGCTTAGTAAGTGGTTCACTGATGGGCGTAGCATAATCCTGATAGCTGATCTCTATAAAGCCGGAACGTGGATCGAACACTCTCGGCTCATACTTATCATCGGGTAATTCTACGAAGGAATGATGCATTCTTACCGTTACAGCATCCGGAGTAGGAGTGACCGAACGGATATATCGTCCTCTGGCATCTCCGGTAAACGTAATCAGTGTTTCGAATTCGGTATTTTTGGGAAAACTTTTAGTCCTTTCCATGTACATGGCCGAGCGAGAAGCGTCCATGCTATAGCGTCCCTGACCGCTTCCCTGCAGTCGGCCTACAATGCCGTGTGCATCTCTCATCAGAAAGGGAGTGAGGTCTACCAATAACTTTCCATTTTCCTCGGCCTTTATCTTGAATCCGAAGAGGACGGATTGAGCGAAGGCTTCTTCTACAGACTTACGCTCTTCCGTATTCTCGCTTACGGCACGATAATCATAGTTGGGTTGAATCATCAACACTTTTGGGCCGGAGCGCATAAACTTAACGATACGTTCGCTGCCCAGCTGATTACGGTCCAGGCCAATATCATTAGAGCCAACGCCGGCAGTCAAGGAATTGACATAAAGGAATTCTTGATCTAGTTCATCAATTTCCAGCCAGATCGCTCCCTTGGATTCATCCCAATAAAAGTTAAAGTAACCTTCCATGGCTTCCATCCCTCTGGTCATCTCGCTGATGGAGCCTTGCCCGGCGCCGCTATCCTGGGCAATTGTTGTATTTGAAGCGGCAAACATACCTGCTAAAAGCAAAAAAGCAGTAAATAGAGTGTATTTCATACTTATGTTTATTTAAAACTTGAAGATCAGGTTAAAAAT
>CAZVOD010000072.1:0-25624 GCA_964628385.1 uncultured Saprospiraceae bacterium | reverse complement strand
AGTTCACGCTAGCCCTTCCGTGCCTTTTGGTGAGCAAGGCGACGTAGCGGCAACTCACGGAGCAGGCGGTAGCGGTAGCACCGCCGGTGTAGGGAGTGCTGCTATGGAGCAATGTAAGATTTGAAAACTAATGGGGCGTAAGCCCCCGAAAATTTTTTGAAAATGCAATTTAAAGTATATAGTATACCTGTAGTCGACGGCGATGCTATTAATGAAGAGCTCAATGCTTTTCTGCGTGGCAATAAAATACTTCAGGTCGAGCAGGAACTGATAAGTAGTTCTGAGGGTACCTACTGGACTTTTTGTGTCAAATACATTGCCGGAGCGGGCAGATTGACGGGAGGAAAGAGGAAAGATCGAAAAGATTACAAGCAAATATTATCAGAGGAGGCCTTTTCGCGTTTTTCAAAGTATCGCGCCATTCGGAAGCAGATTGCTGAGGAGGATAACATACCGGCTTTCACCGTTTTTACAGATGAGGAAATGGCAGGGCTAGCGGAGTTGGAGGAACTAACAGCGGCCAATATGAAGAAGATCAAAGGAATTGGGGACAAAAAAGTTGAAAAATATGCTGAGCGTTTTAAAAAAGCATTAGAAAATGAGAAGAGCGAATAATCTGCTCCCGCACATAGAAGAGATGGACAATCTGCGTCTTGCCTTTTGGAAGGCTAGTAAAGGGAAACGGTATGCCGGTTCTGTTTTAGCCTATCAAAAAGACCTGGAACGAAACCTGGAAGTTTTACAACAACAAATCAAAGACGGCTACGTAGAAGTGGGAGATTATCGTTATTTCAATGTGTATGAGCCCAAAAAGCGCGAGATTTGCGCCAGTGCTTTTAGTGAGCAGGTTTTGCATCATGCTCTGATGAATGTGTGTCATGACTATTTTGATCGCGCGCAAATATTCGACAGCTACGCCAGCAGGAAAGGAAAAGGTACCTATGCGGCTATTGACCGGGCTGAGAAATACACGAATAAATATGCCTGGTTTTTAAAATTAGATGTACGTAAATTTTTTGCCAGCATTCATCATGATGTAATGAAACAGCAACTTGCCCGAATGTTCAAAGAAAAAAAGCTGTTGCATATTTTTTATCAAATCATCGATAGTTATGAAGCAAGCGAAAACAGAGGCTTACCCATCGGGAATTTGACGAGTCAGTATTTTGCCAATCATTATCTTTCTCAGTTGGATCATCATATAAAAGAAAGGCTTAAAGCAAAAGCCTATGTCCGCTATATGGATGACATGGTACTATGGAGTCAGGATAAGCAAACGTTGAAAGACTGTCTATCAGATATAATGGATTTTGTAGAGGAAAAATGTAAGGTTACCCTGAAACCTTTTCAGCTGAATAGAACAAACAGCGGTTTACCTTTTCTTGGATATCGGTTACATCCGTATCATATCCGATTGCTTCAAAAGAGTAAACATCGGTTTGAAAAAAAGATGAGAAAAATTTATTTAAACAAAAAAGAAGGAATATGGGATGAGGCAAGCTGTCAAAGAAGAGCTTTGTCCCTCATCGCTTTTACACAGCACGCTGTTACTATGGATTTTCGTAAGCGAGTGCTTAGAGACTTAGAAGGTCAGGTGTCGTAAGGGCTCTAATCGCGTGAATCGCGGCGGCAGCTGGAACAACAATCCGCAGAACTGCCGCGCCGCCAATCGCAACAACAACGATCCGACGAATCGCAACAACAACATTGGCTTTCGTCTGGCCCGCAGCTCACCAAAAGGCCGGATGGCTTTTGCTGAACAGATGCCTGTCCTGTCCCTTATTTGGGTAAAAACGGTTTGTGAGGATCAATTTATTCTTTCAGGCTTGGAGCAGTAGTATTGGTAGCTCATGGGAGGCGAAGATTCTACTGCTCTTTTCATGGCGACTACTGTTCAAAAAGACTTTCAAGCGCTCGTTCATTCCCGGAGCGTTACAGGCCTCCCCCTACAATTCCCGGCCAACAGCGGCTGCCCCAAAGCCAGAAATGGGCGCCATACATTTTTTGAGGGATGACTATTGAAAGTCCCCCAAAATGATGCTATATTTGCCCATCCAACAAAAAGAGATCGATAGTAGAGGCAGTTTTGCCTTTTGACCACCCACAGGATATCGGGATGTAGCTCAGCCTGGTTAGAGTGCACGTCTGGGGGGCGTGAGGCCGGAGGTTCAAATCCTCTCATCCCGACAAACTAATAAAAGGTCAATTTGCGATAGCGAATTGGCTTTTTGTTTTTGGGACAGAGCCGAGCTTGCTCGAGTGACGTCTTAAAACGAAAAAGCCTACCCGAAGGGGGACCTTTTATGAGTTTGTACTGCCCCACTTTGAGGATCGGCTTTAGCCCATCCTCTCATCCCGACAAACTATGAAGTTGTTTAGTTAGCGGGAATTTGGTACTTTTAGGAAGTATTATTCTTTGGTAGTATTTCAGGTAGTCATGTTCTCAAATGTATGATGAGTAGATTTATTTCCTAGTGGTAAAATGTAAGTAGCGCTCACATCCAATTTCTGAAGTTTTTTCTCCATCTTACATTTTTTAGCACTATCTATATCTTTCACCACCCAAAATAACCAATGATAAAACTCTTTAGAAAAATCCGCCAAAAGTTGCTAACGGAGAATAAATTCGGTCAGTATTTGATCTACGCCTCAGGTGAAATTGTGCTTGTTGTAATTGGCATTTTGATTGCCATTCAAATCAATGATTGGAACAGAGACAGAGAGCTGTACAAAGAAGAGTTGAAAAGCTACCAATTGATTATTTCTGACCTAAAAAGAGATTCCTCCCTTTTTGAAGCTTATCATCGCTTTTATTCCAAATATATGGATTCCTATTTTATGATGAATGAGATCAGAAATGGACAAGGATCACTTAAAAATACCTTTCCGGATCACCTGGTAAGTGTATTACAATTTAATCCGATTACCCAGAAAAACCATCAGATTTATATTGAAAAGTACCGAAACGTCCAGATCCGCAATCAAATCAATAATTATTTTCAATCCATAAGTCAGGTTGAACAGGCTACCGATGAATTCAATAAGCTGATCTCCGAAAAAAGCAGGCCTTTCTTTTTAGAAGAAAACAACGTATTTGATAACGGTGTGGTCTTTCATAAAGCAGACCGAACGTTTCCTCCGCTGAGGAAAGTTTCTGCCCTTGATACCGTCAAATTAAAGAGGGCTTTTGATCAAGCGTATTTTCTACCCATTTTATCGGAATTAAGAATGTCTCTGGGCTTTTATTTAGCCAGCCTGGAACGCTCCATGGACGGCAACCATCAATTGATTGAAAAGCTTGAAGCAAGTCTGAAATAGACTACTTATGCCTTTGGTGACCTAGGTGGTATAAGCATCGCCGCCATTGGTTTTGACAATAACGTGGGTGATCTTACGAGTCGTTCTGCAAGCAAGACCTCAATCATCTGCTGCTTTCCGGCGTCAAAACGATATGCCTGTAAATCAAACAGCTATTTCCAGGATAAAGCCCGGTTCGTTAATGGTATAAAACAAACTGTCGAGTTTAAGCAGCCTCAACTGAAGGTAAGGGCAGTCTAAAATAAATGTAAGGCCGTTTCCAATCTTTTTTCAAATTTCCTACCTTTTCAGGATGAAAGGAAAAAGATATTTCATTATTGGCTGTTTGCTCAGTGGCATTATAGGCTGGACAATGGGCTTTCTACGCTTACCTTATCTGGAGAAGAACAGCTCTTCTTTTGCTATTGGTTTTGCTTCCTGCTTTTGCCTGTTGCTTTTGGGATGGATGGGAATTATTTTTTGGAAAAAAAATAAGTTGATCCTGCAAACGCTAGATCAAAAAGCTGACAAGGCGTCTTCGCCTGCCAGTAGCCGTACTTATTTGACCATTTGGAGTCTACTAGCCATTATAACGCTTCTGGGAATCGCCGGTAGTAGCTTTTTAATGTACCAGCAATCCCAATTTTCTCGTCAACAAGCTCAAAGACAAAACGAGATAATCACTCAGCAGGCCGCCATCAACGAGGCCGCCCGCAAGAGCAACCTGCGCGTTCTCACTAATGACCTTTTCGATCAGATTGAACGAGAACTACGACGAAGTCCTGACAAACAACTGAGCAGTGAGTTAATCAATCGGATTGCCATCTTGAATTTCACGTTTAAGCCCTACAAAATTTTGAAAGCCGATAGCTTATCATCTCGGCTGCTCAGTCCGGAGCGCGGGCAGATGTTACTCATTTTGACCCGGATGGATATGGACTCCAGTTCTTTCAATAGCATCAAGCGGCTAGCTTCTTTTGCGCATGCTGATTTACAGGGAGCGGACCTCAGTGGAACGGACCTCAGCGGCATTGACCTAACAGCTGCTAACCTTGAGGCTGCTAACCTGCGTGCGGCCAGGCTGGATAGTGCCACCCTGGAAGATGCCAACCTTTGGGCTACCCAACTTTCTGAAAGTAGCCTAAAAAAAGCTAACCTGGAGCGTGCTACCCTCAATTGGGCCAACCTCACCAATGCAGACCTCAGCGAGGCCCGCCTCAATGGAGCTAACCTGAGTGCAGCCAGGTTGTCAAAGGCTCGCCTCATCATGGCCGATGTTACTTATGCCCTTTTGGAAAATGCTTTCCTCAATGAGAGTATTTTGGAAAATACCAACTTTTCTTTTACCAGCCTTCGGTATGCTAACCTTAGTAAAGCTAATCTTCAAAATGCCATTCTAAAAACTACTGACCTCAGCTACGCAGTACTCGAAAAGGCAAACTTGCAGGGGGTGAATCTCCGCTGGGGCATTATCGATAACAACAAGTGGTTTGACCAACTCCAAGCCTGGGAAGTCAACGGCCGGGAAAGGCTGCAGCAAAACTTTCAGATCATCCCAGACGTAGCCGGCCTGGGGAATTTCCGGCTCCCGCCGAGAGAGTAGAGAAAAGCAAAGACTAAAAATTCTCTACACTAGATAGGTCATGCATTACAATATTAATTTTATTGGAAAAGCGCTGTACCAATTCGTCCTGAGCTTGAAAAGGTTTGAAACTAATATCAAAAACTCTGCTGAAATAAAGCTGTGCATCATTGAGGTAATGAGCTAACAACTGAGGCGTCCAGCGAGTGTAGCGCGTGATGTTGTACTTAGCTTTGAGCGCTTTACCCAGTTCCTGCCCCCATTCATTGTTGATAAAATCTACGTAGTTATCAACTGCACCATTTTTGACATCCTGAATTTGCTCTTCGGTGAAAGCCCCCGTAATTAAAGCCGGAAGTGTGCTGCGTTCGTGCATATCAGCAATAAAATCAGCAAAAGATTCTGAGAATATCGTCGTCATAATAGCCTGAGAAGTTACGTGATTGAAGGTGTTAATATAGCCTTTTTCTGTAAAATGAATAGAATCGGCCGTTGCTAAGCCCACGTCTTCAATCCGGTTCATCATCGTTTCTGCCAAATCATAAAAAGCCACATCTCCCCAGCCAAATTCACTATTTCTCCTTCTGGATAAAATGAAAACCCGCAGTACATCCTGTCGATTTATAATAAAATAAGGTGCCCGAAAGCAAAGGCTCAATTTTCCCCAAAAACCACCCGATTTGATCTCCATAATATCTGCCTCGCTGATGCCTGCCTTTAAAACGCTTTTGACGGTTTGCCCTTCGCATACATGAGTCAAACAGACCTGAGGCCTTATACCCGCTTCATATTCAATTCCGACGACTTGCCGGAATTGCTCAAAAGACCGAAAATTGGTGGTTAGCAGAGCGCCAGGGCCAGGTAGCTCCAGGGAAGATTCTCCGTGAGCAAAATGACTAGTAGACTGGTGGCAGCTCACCAAAAAAGTGAGCGTAAAACTTATTAAGAAAAATGATTTATACATCGTTGATTAGTATTGAAAAAACATCACATCTTCCAAACAGACTGCTCCTTATCCATGCTTACCTTTTCGGTATTGCGTAAGATAATCTGCTTTTCTTTGGTGTCACCCTCGATATTCAATTGCCGGATTTCCAGTTGTTTTACATCATCAAAAATCAAGGCCGGTCGATAATCCGGAGCAGCAATGCTCAATTTAATATTTTTAAAGCTCAAGCCCTCAACGTGTCGCACATAAAAGCCCCAGGCTGGTAACTCACCAAACATAGAAAATTCGGGATAATCAGCGACCTTTTCCGGCACCTGATCCAGCCTGGTAAGTGGCATATGAGCCAACCCTTTGTTGGCCCTTCCCGGATAACTGATTTCTATATTTTCCAACGTCAGATTTTCTACCGGAAACCCGGGAATGCCGGTGACAGAAGCAGGAAATGTATTGTGGAAAAATGGCAGCGCGGGTCCTCGGATTTCGTACTCGTAGTCCGGTCGCTCAAAAGCAACCTCTACTTTGATGTTCTTTAGAGTCAGGTCTTTCAATTGCCCCATTTCCTCTTTGTTGGAGCGTTCTCCCAGTCTGATAAATATAGCATTACCGGTGTTAGTAGCTGTAACACCATCGATCAGAACATTTTCAAGCGTTCCACCGTCCACCACTTCTACGGCTATAGCAGAGCGAAAGGTGTCGTAGACTTTAATATTTTTAATGGTTACATTTTTAAATCCTCCGTGTGAGACCGTACCAAATTTCACAGCGCTGGCAGAAGAGCGCACTGTACAATTTTCGATATAAATACTGTCGCACAAGTGGGCTGCCGATTGTGATTTTAGGCAGATACCGTCATCAGCGGAATTGACAAAGCAGTTGCTCAGCCGGACATTTACGCAATCCTGAATATCGATTCCGTCATTATTCCAGTAGGCATCGCTTTGTGTACGTACATTCTCCATGAGAATATTACGGCACTTATCATAGGTTTGTACCCAGCAGGCCGCATTTTTGAGGGTCACATCTTTGATTTCAATACCCTGGCACTCCACAAATTCTATCAGTTGCGGCCGAAGATAGTATTTGGGGCGCATCTCCACAAAGTTGTACATCGCACTATCGATTTGGCCCGCATAAAACAAACTGTCAATATGTAGGGCTAACTCCCGGCCCTGTCCGTTGACCTGCCCGGGCCCGGTAATGGCCATGTTTTGAGCATGGTCCGCCATAATTAGGGCTTTCCACCTATTAATCTTGTAATAATCATCGGGGTTAGTGCTTCCCAGTAGCGTTCCGCCTTCTTCTACCCTCAAAGTTACGTTAGACTTCAAGCGGATAGCCCCACTTAGGAATTCACCCGCCGGAATAACGACCGTTCCGCCATTGTCACCGTGAGCTTTATCAATGGCAGCCTGAATGGCTTTGGTATTTAGTGTTTTTCCATCCGCCACTGCACCAAAATCTTTGATATTATAATTTTGGGAAAAAAGCAAAACGGGGGCTAATAACAAAATGATCGTATTTTTCATCTTTGAATTTTTTTGTAAAAACTTACAAGTCTATCAAACATACCCTACTCCTCCTCCTTTTCCTCCAATACAAAATCGTAGTTAAAATCGTATTGGCCCGAGCCTAAATCCAGGCCTTGCCCGTATTGGGGATGCCCAGGCAAAAACAACGTTGCGGTAGTATTAGGAGGAATATTCACTTCAACAAATAACTGTTGGTTTCTTATCGCCCAAAAGCAAGATACTTCACCATAGGGCGATTCCAGTACTGCTCTTGCATAATCCAGGCCTTTCCCGGGTTCTGGCTTTAAAATGATATGCTTATAGCCAGGATTTTGTTCATCGTGGCGTATACCGCCTATGGTGCTGTACATCCAATCACCAATGGCACCTTTGGCAAAGTGATTGAAAGAATTAGCATAAGGCAATTGAAAGGAACCATCCGGCTTTATACCATCCCAGCGCTCCCACATGGTAGTGGCCCCCAATTTGACCATGTATAGCCAGGATGGAAAAGACTCCTGCAAGAGTAGTCGATAAGCCACATCGGTATAGCCATGCTCTGACAGCACATTACATAGCAGTGGTGTACCCAAAAAACCAGTGGACAAATGATAATCTCTTTCCTCAATATTTTTCACCAGATATTGTGTTGCCTTTGATTCATAAGCTTCTCCTATCAAATCAAAAGCCAAAGCCAAGACATAAGCAGTTTGAGAATTGGGACTCAGACGGCCACTAGCTGTTCTGAATTCACGCTGAAAAGCAGCTTTGATCCGCTCCAACTGATTAGCATAGCGCCGCCGATCTTCTTCGTACCCCAGTACTGCCGATACTTTTGATAATAAATGAGAGGAATGCGCAAAATAGGCCGTAGCTATCAAATCCAGATCAGTATGACCGGGCTTGGGCTCATTGCGCAATGGATGCACAAAATACATCCAATCGCCAAAATGATGGCCATCCTGAATGAGCAGGTTGTCACCTGCCAGGTCAGTGAGAAAGGCTACCCAAGCTTTCATACTTTCATATTGCTGCTTTAGAATAGCGGTATCGCCATACTTTTGGTACAGCACCCAGGGAACAATAACCGAAGCATCACCCCAGCCCGTACTCCCATTTTTGTAATGTATATCTGGAATCAGATACGGGACACTGCCGTTCTCCAGTTGATCTGCTTTAAGGTCTTTTAGCCATTTACTCAAAAAAGTGTAAGAATCAAAGTTGAAACAGCCAGTTCTGGCAAAGACCTGCACATCACCCGTCCAGCCCATGCGCTCATCTCGCTGAGGGCAGTCGCTTGGGATTTCCAGAAAATTACCCTTCTGCCCCCAAAGGATATTTTGCTGTAAACGATTCACTAAAGGACTGGAACACTCAAAAGTGCCGGTTGGCTTCAGATCAGTGTGGATTACCACGCCCGTAAAATGTTCTCGGGTAGGCTTGCCCGGAAATTGATCTACTCTTACATACCTAAAACCCTGAAAAGTGAAATGTGGCTCGAAAACTTCTTCTCCCTCTCCCTTCAAAATATAGATGATCGTTTGTCGGGCAGAACGAATATTATCCAGGTAGAAATTACCGTCCTTTCCCAGTACTTCGGCATGCCTCAGTTGGACAGTATCACCTTTTTGGCCCTCTACTTTAAGCTTTACCCAGCCCACCATATTCTGCCCAAAATCAATGACCGTTTCTCCCTTTGGCGTTCGGATGATAGATAGTGGCTCTATTTCCTGGATGCTTCGCACCGGCTCCGTTTCTGGGCAGATCAAATGGTCTTTAGAAAAATCCTTTACGGCTACCTTTTGCCAGTCGGCCGCTCCAAATCCAGCGCTTGACCAGCCCGCTTTTTCCATGCGAGCATCATAGGTTTCTCCGTGGTAAAAGCTAGACATCCGAATGGGGCCACTGGGCGTAGCCTGCCAGGAATCATCAGAGCTAATGACTTGTTTTTTTCCATTTTCATATTCTATCTCGAGTTGAAACAACAAAGCGGTTTTCTGACCATATGGATTCCAATTGTTGCCAAAGCCAAAATTCCCTCGATACCAACCATCAGCCAGGTAGATTCCGGCCACATTTTCGCCGGCGGAGAGCCAGGCAGTCACATCGTAAGTCTGGTATTGCAGGCGCTGATGGTAGCTGGTCCAACCGGGCGCAAACAAATCTTCACTCACTTTTTCACCATTAAGATAGGCTTCAAAGATGCCGTGGGCGGTGATATATAGCCGAGCTTTTCGTATTTTTTTATTTAGGAAAAAGCTTTTTCGCAGCATGGCCGGAGGATTTAGCTGTTTTGTTGCTTCTTCCCAGGCCGGGCTGATCCACTGCGCTTGCCAGTCTTCGGGCTTAAGTAAGCCCATTTCCCAGGATTGAATGGCACTCCAACGGCTGGATCGGCCCTGGTTGTCCCAAACTTTTACTCGCCAATAAAGACGCTGCCGGGAAGTCAGCTCAGGCCCCTTATACGGACGATGCAAGGAGGCATCGGATTTTACTTTTTGACTATCCCAGAGTAAAGCTTTTTCGCTGGCCAGCGCTTCCGGATCTTGAGCTACCTGTATTCGATAGGCCGTCTGAAGGATATCTTGATCATCCGGGCCCACTGCCAACTGCCACGAAAGCTTTGGCCGCACATTATCCAGGATGGGCTGCTCCTTGAAGTCACAACGCAGCTTCTGAACTTTTAAGGATTGTGCTGTTGATGAGAAAAGAGTAAAAATAAAAATAGCGATGAGGCTGTATTTCATGGGTCAATTTCCTTTTAAGAAGGAAGATAATATTTTTTAGAAAATACTACTACCCCACTCCATGCCGCATACGAATTACTATTCTTTGATACAACGACAAGAAAAAGCCAAATCTTTTTTGCTACTGCCCCGGCCTAATTGTTCACAGGCTTTTTGTGCAGCTTCCCAGGTATACAGACGACCATATTTCTCACAATTTGCATCGCTACCCTCATAACACCAAGAACTATCGACTACCGCACTAAGGTTTTGGGTAGTCCAAATACGGCCATCAGCCATTCTGGCCGTAGGATAGTCTTCTAATGAATCCGTAGAGCAGCTAAAAGCCAAGGAGAGAATTATAAGAGCGTGTTTGTATTATCCCTGCTACCTCAATATACAGGGATTTTCTTTACACACTCCTTATACACTCCGTGTAATTTTATTGAAATTCAATTTATTGATTCTGAGTAAATAGCTTATTAGTTTATTTACTAGGCTGTCTGAAATCCACAACACAAGTGGTATTTCTATGTTATTTATTCTAAATTATAATATCAGATTTGTTTCGTAGGTATTAAGTAGGTCAAAAATAAATTCTATGACCCAACAGGATCAAAACAAGAATCTTTCAGCACAATTCAAAATGTTTGACCTGATTCACCGTGGTCTCATCATACTTGATGCTTCCGGGAAGATTCAGGCTGCCAATCAATTGGCAGCTGAAGAATTGGGTTATACCGTAGGGCAACTCAAGAAGATGTCCATCTTTGAGATTAATCCCAGATACACTTTGTTAGGTTGGAGAAAAAAATGGACCCGACTCACCAAGGGAGAATCTGTAGAAATTGATACAGAATTAATCACTGCTAACGGTATCCTTTATCCTGTCCGCTCTTTTTTACAGATGATCAATGTAACGGGCCGGAATTTATGCTGTTATGTCATAGAGAATCTTCACGAAACCAATAGATACCGCGACTTATTGGCACTTACTTCTAAGATGGTCAGGGTGGGCAGCTGGGAATACGACCTTGTTAATCAAAGTTTTCTTATCACCAAGGAGATCAATAAACTGCTGAGGCAAAAAATAGAAGAAAAAAACCTATCGCCATTCCAGGCACTCAGGTGGGCGTCGGGTATTATTGAAAAGGAATCCATCAAAAAACTGCTCAAAAAGCTGAATGAAGCCATAGAAGCAGGCGGCTCATTTGAACTAGAAATACGGCTAAAAAAAGACAAAAAATTACTTACAGTCAACGCTATGGCTGCTGCTTCCGAGGGTATAACGGCCAAGGCTTACGGCATTTTACAGGACATCTCCGGCGTTTCTCAAAGAAATAAAGAGATGTATATGTCTCAATTTACGGTGGATAAGGCGATTGAAATGATATTTTGGATCAACTCTGATCGACAGATTGAGTATATCAATGAGGCCGTTATCAACCGCACAGGGTATAAAAAAGAGCAGCTTATTGGTGCGGATGCACATGATATTTTCCCACAATTGACGGACAATCAGTGGAAAAACAACTGGGTGAAACTCAAAAAAGGTAAAATATTCAAACACAAAACCATACTCAGCGATGCCAGAGGGCAGCTTTCCCATGTGAATGTGCAAATGAACCATTTGCAGTACAATGGGCAGGAATACAGCTGTACCTTCATCAAGAGAAGCAACTTTCAGGAAAACCAGGAAGAGTTTATTGATCTCATTTATCATACATTAAATCAATCTAGTGACATTGTTTTGTGGGTCAATGCAGATGGCTCTCTTCTATATTTTAATAATACCGCCGCCAGTCGCCTGGAATACACTAAAGCGGAATTAGAAAATCTTCGTATTGAAGATATCTATGATGGATATGATATTTTCAAAAACTGGGAAACATTCAGAGAACGCAAACATACCCATCATTGGGAGCACAAAATCAAAAAGAAAGATGGCAGCACTATTTCCGCTCAGGCTACCACTACTTATATTAATTTTGGTAAAACGGAATGCGCTTGCATCACCTACAATGAAGTCACACAACTGAGGAAGAAAGAACAGCAGCTGGAAGAGGCTTTTGAAAAGATCAAGCTCCTTCAGGAAAAATTACAGGACGAAAAAGCGTACCTGAGAGCTGAAGTAGCTCAAAAATACAACCTCAATAATATTATTACCAGCAGTGAAAAATACAAGACAGTACTGCGTCAGATGGGGCAGGTAGCTCCAACGGAGGCTACTGTTCTAATATTGGGAGAAACAGGGACGGGAAAAGAACTTCTGGCCCGATCTATCCACAAGCTCAGCGACCGCGAAGATGAGGTCATGGTAAAGGTAAACTGTGCAGCCCTTCCGGAGCACCTGATCGAAAGCGAACTTTTTGGCCACGAAAAAGGTGCATTTACCGGTGCCTACAAAAGAAAGATTGGCCGCTTTGAATTGGCCGACAAAGGCAGTATCTTTTTGGATGAAATAGGAGAAATGCCATTGGAGTTGCAATCCAAACTACTGCGTGTTCTGCAGGAAGGAGAATTTGAGCGATTAGGTGGTACGCAAACGATTAAGATAGATGTACGCGTTATCGCTGCTACCAACAGGAAGCTGGAAGAAATGGTAGAAGCAAACCAATTCAGAGAGGACTTATACTATCGCCTCAATGTTTTTCCCATCTATAATATCCCACTCAGAGAACGCAAAGAAGATATTCCATTATTGGTGGGGCACTTTGTAAAAATCTATTGCGAAAGGGAAGGACGTCCACTTGTAAAAATACCGCAACGAGCGGT
Source organism: uncultured Saprospiraceae bacterium (assembly GCA_964628385.1). Lineage (GTDB taxonomy): Bacteria > Bacteroidota > Bacteroidia > Chitinophagales > Saprospiraceae > JANQPA01. The sequence goes on along the minus strand of CAZVOD010000072.1, from coordinate 12,787 downwards.
GCGAGACCTTTGCCGTTACGAGTTTCCGGGAAATGTCCGTGAGCTGGAAAATATTGTGGAAAGAGCCCTAATCCTGAGTAAGGGCGATAAGCTCAACCTTGATCCAGTTATTGATAGGCTCATGGCCGACCAGAAGCGACAACCCGCTCATTTTCCTACCTTCGAAGAAATGCAGCGCATGCATATCCTGGAAGCACTGGAAAGAACCAACTGGAAAATTACAGGTAAAAACAGTGCCGCAGAGTTACTGGACATGAATGGCAAGACCCTCGCTTCCAGAATCCGCAAACTGGGTATAGAAAAAGACTAAAATTGACCGGGAATTGACTGTTTTGTTACATCTATTCAATTTTTCTTAGCGAACATCCATTTTTAGGTCTGGTTATAGGTTAAACTTAACCGGAGCATGGACTTATTTTACCTAAATTTGGAAGGAAGTAGCTTAGTGGAAGTACTTAACAAGAGTAAAGAAATTCCTGTCATTGTTAACCTGATTACCAACTGGTCCGGCTCTTGCCTAATCATGGATTTATACCTTGAAGACCTAGCCAGCAAGATGCATCAAAGTGTAGAATTTTATCGATTTGATGTTCATAAAAACGATATGTCAGAGGTACAACTGCAAATTGAATTTTACCCTCATCTTTTATTTTTAAAAAATGGTAAAATTGTTGACCAACACGATGGACTACTCACTCAAAAAAAGATACGGCGGCGGCTGGATGAAGCTTTTTTCACATCATAGCGCCGCTACTCTACTCAGAAACAACCTAGTGAGCACCCATTGCTATTCATTTTGGGCTTCAAAGGCAGAATCCAGATATACTCTTAATTTTTATGGAAAAATTGATCGAAGAAAAAATCCTAGAAATTGCTCAGCAAAGGGGGCCTGGCAAGACTTTCTGCCCTTCTGAGGTCGTGCGAGCACTCTTCCCTGATCAATGGAGGCAGTACATGCCGATGGTTCGCCAAATCGCCGGAGCGCTTGCCCAACAAAATCAAATAGCCGTCCTCCAAAAAGGCCAGCCGGTGGATGTTAATAGCGTCAAAGGTCCAATCCGGTTACAGCTTAAGCAATAGACTTGTTTCTTTTCTTCTATATACCACTCGCCAGAAAAAATACTTGCTTTTAACTTGTCACAGCAAGTGATTTATCATAATTTATAGTGTCGTTGTACTTATTCACCGAACCCAAAACCCTATGAAAGTCAGAACCAATAAGCGCTGGCGTAATATTACAAGAGATTATCAGCTACGCGCAGAAAAGTATTTTTTTCCAACCAAAATGGAAGAACTATCCCGGATTATTCAGGAAGCCGAAAGCAATGGTAAACGCGTCAAAGCAGTAGGCAGTGGCCATTCTTATTCCAGCGTAGCGGTAGGCTCTGATTATATTGTTGACCTCAGTGAAATGCGGCTAGTCCTGCCATTGAGAAGAGATTGGCTAAAGCCTGCATTCCGGGAACCCCGTGGCGACCTACACCTTTTAGAAGTAGAATCCGGCATCACCATTGAATGGCTGAACAAAATTCTGGAGCGCAAAGAACTGGCGTTGATCAATATGGGAGCTATCGACGAGCAAACGCTGGCCGGAGCGATTTCTACCGGCACTCACGGTACCGGTATAACACTTCCCTCTACGCCGGGTATGGTGAGGTCATTAGTTCTGGTGGCTCACCAGGGCAAAGCCTACCGGATAGAGCCCTCGGAGGGCATTACTGATCCACAAACTTACGACCACCCTGGTATCGAGCTGATACAAGACGACCATGTTTTCAATAGTGCTGTTTTGAGTCTAGGTTGCATGGGTATCATTTACTCGTTTATTATTGATATTAGAGATACTTACTATTTAAGGGAAACCAAAACCATGACCCGCTGGAGTGAAGTCCGCGACCGCCTGCAGTCTGGCAGTTTCTTTACGGAAAGATCGGAAAGGAATAACTTGTACCGCGGCATGTCGGTATTAGTCAATCCCTACGAAGATGAGTCCATTCATGATTACCACGCGATGATCATGCGCCACGAAGAAATCCCCCAACCAGAAAGAAGAACATTTAACGAAAGTTTGCCCAATCTTTTGGGGCGTATTGGCGGTACCATTCCCATTGGTTTGTGGATTGCGCTACAAACGCTTTACGACCAACCCCGCAAAATGCCGCAATTGCTTACCAGCGCCATGAGGAGCATTCAGGACAAAGTGTATATTAACAAAAGCCATAAGGTGTTGCATCAGGGTGTGGAAATGATAAAAAACAAGGCACTTAGTGCCGAATTTGCTATTCCTATCAATAATCCGGTTAGGGATTTTGTAGTAGTCACTGAGGAGTTTTTTAAAAAGGCGGCTGCATTGAGCCGAGAAAATATGTATATCACTTCACCGCTAAGCCTCAGATTTGTCAGTCAGTCCAGTGCCTATTTATCTTTAGAGCACCAGGGGCCGGTTTGTTATATTGATGTGCCATTATTGACCAAAACGCCACAACGAAAGCGTATTTTGGATGAATTTCAGGATCTTGCCATCAGAATGGGCGCGTTCCCACACTGGGGTAAAGCCAATAACATGCTGGAGCAATTTCCTGGACTCATTCTGGAGCGCTTCCCCAACCTCCATCACTGGGAGCAATCTTTCCAGCGCTTTAACCCGGCCGGAACCTTTGATAATATCTTTACGGAGCAGTTAAAATTGGGAAGGATGACCACACAGGCTTAACAAAAGCTATGAAATAGTGTAGTGGGCTTTTTGCGGCCAATAAAGTAAAAGTAGCTGGCAAAAAGAACTATAGTGATCAGCTTACTGCCGGGCTAAAGTCCGGCAGTTTTTTTTCATTTTGGATACTGCAAAAGTATATTAGACTCGCCTCGCCGGTATTAAAATAGGTTAAAATGTAAGTAGCCCCACTATTTACTCAATTTTTTCACTCGAAGATTCAGCCCCCCTACATTGAAGCAACAATAGCTAAAGTATTAGCAACGCTCCTTGTAACTTTCTCCAAAAGACTACGTTAATTATTAGAAATTGTCTAATAAAGCGATAAAAACGATAACCCCACTTACCGTTTTTATTCCATCAAAATGCCCCCTTCATGAAACCAAGGGAAAGAGTAATCAGAATACTATTAAAGATGCTGAGGTATCCGTTCCAGTTTACCAAAAGACAACTGGCGCAAGAATTCAATGTATCCATTGATACAGTTTCAGAAGATTTCCTATCAATCAGGGAAGCAGAGCTAGAAATAGACAGCGACAGGCAAAATCGCTATGCAGTTTTACCCAATCAGGAATTTCGAGAACTCAAATTTTTACAACCGCTTACGGATGCAGACAAGGCCAGAATTGATGGGGTACTAAAATATGTATCGAATAAAGATGCGCTTTACCTCAAAAAAAAGTTGGATAGTCTTTACGACTTTCAGCAACTGGGGCTCAGAGCCCTGCGTCGGCCTGCTCTTGAAAAAATCGAAAAGCTCACAGCTGCCCGAAATGGCAAAAAGCAGGTCGTGCTGGAAAACTACCGCAGCCGGAGTAATGATATCCGAAACCGACTGGTAGAACCCTTTCACCTGAATGCAGATATTGACACGCTACAGGCCTTTGATGTAGCGACCAACGCCAATCGACACTATCGGCTCTCGAGAATAGAACGGGTAAGTGTTACTGACCAGGCCTGGCAATTTGATAATCATCACGTTATACAAATTACGGATGTTTTTCGCATTGCCAATAATAACCAGGTGGTCGTCAACCTGACCCTGGATGTTTTTGCCTACAATTCGCTGACTGAAGAGTTTCCACAAACCCTAACTTACTTGGTTCCCGGTAGTGAACCCAATACCTATGACCTACAGTGCCAGGTAAACCACGATTTTAAAGGCTTACTAAATTTTTTACTGGCCAACCATGGTCACGTTAATATCCTGTCGCCCAACAACTTAAAAGAAAAGCTCAAGCGAGAAGCCCAAAAAATACTGGAAAAATATTAGCCTAATTAGGGGGGGGTGGTAAAAATCACCCTACCCTCAGTTATAAATTGTCATCAAAATCAAAACATATGAGAATTTACTTTCAGCTAACTGCCAATATGGAACCTGTCCCTTTTAATTATCAGCACAAGTTAATTGGCTGCCTCCATAAATGGATGGGAAATAATGATTTACATGATACCACAAGTCTCTATTCTCTCGGATGGTTGCAAAATGGAAAACTTATTAAAGATGTGGGTCTATTTTTTCCAAAGGGAGCAATTTGGGAAATAAGCTTTCATGATAGCGAACTTGCATTGAGCATTATCGATAGAGTATACAAATCTCCAGAAGTATGCTATGGAATGCGAGTAAGGAAGCTAGAAATACTTACTCCCCCTTCATTCTCAAACATTTATAGATTTCGATTAAATAGTCCAATACTGATCAGAAAGAATAGAAAAGACAGTCCTAAGGAGCACATCACTTTTGACCATCCAGAATCAGATGAAATACTTACTAATATTTTCAGGTATAAGCTCAAATTAGCGGGCTTTGAAAATTCACATTTGTCTCCTTTCATGGGATTCGATCGAAGTTACAGAAACGCAAAAACGAAGCTAGTAACTATAAAAAATATTTCTTTAAGGGCAAACCTTTGTCCCGTGATTGTAATGGGTACTCCAGAAGCAGTTCAATTTGCATGGGAAGTTGGAGCTGGTCAATTAACAGGATCAGGGTTTGGTCAATTAAAATTATCATAATGGGATATTTCCAAACATTTGACGAAGCGCTTTTGGCGTATGGTTTCATTGAAAGAAGCCCTGGACAGAGAAAAGTTTTCAATGCCTTTAGGAATGGAAAACACATCATTCTCAAGGCACCTACTGGATGGGGTAAAACATTCGCGGTTACCGCTGCAATAAAGGAAAATCACGCTATATATTCTCTTCCATTGAGAGTACTTGTAGATTCTTTAGCAAAGGATGTTGAAAAATCAGATGGGATTTTTCCCAAAAAAATAGCGGTACAACATGGTGCAAGAAAAGAACATGCTTTTTTGGATAAAGGGGATGATACTGAAAATCCAATTGATTTAGTATTTACCACTTTAGATCAGTCTCTCAGTGCTTACCTTGGAATTCCCATAGCTGTAGGATATAGACAGGGAAATATTTTGCCTGCTGTGATTGATTCTAGCCATCTTATTTTTGATGAATTCCATTTGTTAGACCCTAGAAGAAGCATGACCACAGCTCTTTATGCTATCAAACAAAGCCAGCAAAATTGTATTATTCTTACAGCTACATTAAGTAGTACAATGCTAAATTTCCTAAAAGAGGAATTATTAGATTCTCCAATAGGAAAAACTAAAGGTGTCGAAATAGTAGTTGGCGAACGGCCCTTCATTAATGAAAAAAGAATAATAAAAGGAACTGGTCTGGACAATGATTTAGAAAATATTGAATTAGGTGAAAAAACAATCATTATCAGGAACAGGATAGAAGCTGCAAAAGAAACAGCAAAAGCAATAAGGAGACATTACCCAGATACAGATGTATACCTTCTTCATTCAGAATTGCTTACTGACCATCGACGAAGTATTGAATTGGAAGTTAAAAATAAATTTAAAAAGTCAAAAGGTCAGTTATCTAAAAAACAAATCCTAATAGCAACGCAGGTAGTAGAAGCTGGAATAGATATCTCATGTGATATTATGCATACAGATATTTGCCCGCCTTCTTCCCTAATTCAAAGACTAGGCAGGAGTGCTAGGTATGAGGGTGAACATGCAAAAGTATTTTGGCATGACATACAGGACTCGAAACTGGCGCCATATCAATTTGCAAAAGAAGATATTCAAAAATTAAGAATTTTATTAACAAAGAAGAATAATGAAATACTGACTACACAATTGGAAGATGAAATTATAGAAATCTCCAAAGTCTCTGACGAGGCATTTACGAAGTATTTTAAGACTAGAAGCCCAGCAGAAGAAACACTCGAGCTTAGAACGATTAGAGATTATGAACAATATAAAGAAAGAATAAGAGATATTAATTCTATCAATACTGCAATCGGGAACTCTCCTGATAAGAGCTATAAATTCATAAGCATTAATCGAGGAAAATTCTATGGCCAAAGGTTTGATAAAATTCCGGTAAGCTTTTACAGATACAGCTCAGAACTAAAATCTTTTGAATCATTATCTGGAGAAAAAGCTATGGTACAATTAGCTGATTTTGCGTTACTATCCCCTGAACATATTGGCTATTGTCCCTCACTTGGCTTAGACCCATCTTTAAATAATGGTGAAGAATTCTTTATTAATGATAGTTCGGTACAATTTTTTGATTATGAATATCAACTAGAACCTTACGAAGCTCATATTCAACTTTTGCATAAAGAAAAGAAAAAAGTAAAATGGATCATTGATGCACTTTCGACAACTACAGATTTAGGTGGAACAGGTCATGATTCGAATGTTAGTTCTCGTGAGTTAGCTGAAGGACTAGTAGATTTCGTTATCTGGGCTCATGACTTAGGCAAACTGAATCCTAAATGGCAATTAGCACATCAGGTGGATATTGGAGGTATACCGATAAATGAAAGACCATTATCTTTTTTTACAGAAGAATTGGAGTTAGACCTCCTCAGTATTGACTACCCCATAGCCCATTCTGAGAGCAACGGTAAATATGCAAGACGAAAAGATGTTAAAATTCCCAGTCATGCATGGGTCAGCGCATGGGCTGTGAAAGATATGCTATATGAAATAGTTCAAAAGGAAGACCGACTATTCTACCCCGTATTTTGGGCAATAGCAGAGCATCATGGATACTTAAGAAATTTTAGTGGAGAGCTCACCACAAAAAGATTCGAGGAATTTGAACTTGGCTACACACAGTATCTAGACCAATTATCATCAAGATCTATTTGGAAAAAGTATGGATGGGATAGTTCATATTTAACTTTGGAAGTTAAGAAAAAAGAAGCTCAGCATGTTCACCTTTGGTTTGACAGCCATCCTTTAATGAAAGATCATGCCGTCAACATATACTATGCTTTAAGTTATATTCTAAGACGTTGTGATCAGCTTGCAACTTCTTACGTATCTAAAAAAGTGAAGAAAGAAAAAAATGTTCAAGAAAATAAAAGTGACAACATAATATGACAACAAGAATAAGATATTTAGCCTGTACACCTTTTAGTTTCAGAAAGGAACAAGCCACAACGAAATTTGCAACAACTTATCCATGCCCAACTCCATATGCAGTAAAAGTTGCTTTGATAATAGGAGGTATTCGAGCTGGATTTGCCCCTGAACCAATAGTTCAAAAGCTCAAGTCAATAAAAATAATCCCTCATCCTTGGGGAGATGGTATTATCAATACTCACATGATTAAACACTATGAACCACCTAGAAAAGATGGAGCAGGTGCAACATTACCCTCAGGATATTTAAGCTCTACAGTTGTTTTTAGAGAATTTTTATACTTCGATGGAGGTGTAGACTTATTTGTCCCTACAAAAGAGATGGAATGGCTTCGACCAATTTTTCCAGCAATTAATTGTTTCGGTAAGCAGGGTAGTTTTTTCACTTTCATGGGTATAGATAGTAAGAATACACCTCATGGTGGAATAACTTTTGAAGGCAGCGATTTTAGTGATAAAGCAACTTGGAATAATATATCTAACTATCAAGGTTCCAAGAAGAAGCCAAGAAAAGATTTCAAATTCCAAGTAAAAATGAATACGGCAGGTGGTGGACAAAACTTTATTCATCTTAAATTCTCCCAAAGTGAAGAAATTTCAAATTCCTAAATCATCCAAACAAATACATTCTGTTACTCAAAGTTTACCAAGTGCTGACAATGGTTACTTTGACATACTAGTTGCAGTAGGCTATGCAGCTTTAGCAGACTCATTTTATATGGGATCATCCCCTGTAATTAAAAAAACGTTTAATGGTTTTGAAATTACTCATTCAAATGAATTGAGACCAAGACCGAATTTGAGCTGGTTGAAATATTCTTTGGCTGCCAGTTGGAAAAAGGAAGAAAATTTTCAAAATGCTTCAATTGTAAAAAAAGATAAAACTTGGCATAACACGGAAATAATAGAACATGAAGGCGCGGTGGTAGATACGAGTGAAGATCTCAAAATCTTGTTGGAGATGGGTAAGGAGATAAAACCAGTAACAGCACCTTTAAGAGAATTATATGGTGTTATCAACAAATTGGGCAGCCCTAAATGGTTCAACGCGTGCATTTATACTTGCAGGAAAAAAGGTAAAGAATTATTGATAGATACATTCAGTGGTAAAACTAGCTTTAATAAAATTATTCTGCCTCAAAGCTCTAAAGGTGCCATGAGCGATAATAGCTTTAGCATAGGTAACAGATCCATAATGCCAAAGTATTCAAAAAAATGGGAAAGGGAAATTTATTTAGCCGTTGCAGGATTGATAGCTTGCTCAAGAGGAAGTTTGAATAATGGCTTTGCTATACCTGCCCCCTCAGAAATTTCTTATTCATTTCTAAGACACCTCGTTAGTCGAAACAGAAGAAGAATTATACCCAAAGACTTTTTCTTTCCCTACAATAACTACATGTATTATTTAAAAATGCTGAAGGCATACGGTGATTCTGGACAAAAAATGCTCTTTGCAGTACAAGGAGCAAACTTTATAGAATTAGGAACACAGTCATCTCCGGCAGGAACCTGGCTCCTGAGAGTTCCAGAATATAAATTTTCCCTGAATAGTATTTTAGACCTTGATGCCCTGTTATTTTCATGGCGAAAAGCTTTAAAACCTAAGCCAACATCTCCTCCTAATGTCAATAGATTAGCCGTAAGAAAACTTATGAATGGTTTTGAAAGCGGCGATATAGAATCGTTTGTGGAGGGCTACCTTTTGTATATAGACACAGTAGGCTTAAATGGTACTAAAAAACCGTATTTTTTAAATAACCAACAATTTTATGAAATCATGAAGAATAATTCTCAAAAGTACCACGAATTAGTCGAGGCTATGCGTGGCCCTGAAATTAAACCTATTATTAGCCTGATCAAGCAAGATACCTTCCATAAAGTTTTCAAAAAGGATGAAAACAGGTCAGAACAGCCAGACTACCAAATGATTAGGAAGCTTAGAGAAGTACAAAACCACGAAGATCTAGTTACAGTAATCTGTGAAATTGCTATTAAGAGAAGTATTGATAAGATGACTTCAAAAAATACACAGAATGATTCAAGAAAACCACATAACCTTCCAACACAGGAGGGCATTACCAAAATCATTCAGATTAGTGAGGACCCAAGATATAGTCCAAGGCTAGTAGCTCAGCTACTTCTAGCATTTGCGCTCTCCAAAGCATCTTCAAACGAATAAATCATCTAATAATAATTTAACTATTAAAATATGTCAAAAATAAAAAATTTAAGCCTTGTTGGCCGCTTAACCATTAATATGGCAAGCCTAAATAATGAAGGCTCTGAAGGTAACGCTACTCAGCCAAGATCAGCAACCATCGTCGATGATGGTCAACTTTATTCAGTTCCAGTTATAAGTGGAGATATGCTAAAATATTGGCACGCTGAAAATTTATCAAGAATTGCTCAGGATAGAAATCTGCCATTAAGCGATAATGCTAATCGTAGAAACCCGGATCCGAACAGAATGAAGAGTGAATTAAATAAATATGATTGGGTTATTGCTAATATAGAGGAAGCCAAAGAACTACGTGGAGACATAAAAGGGAAAGATAGACAACCATTAGAAACTGCTCTTTACAGAGAAGTAGCCAAAGCATGCGTTCTGACTGATTCTCATGGATTATTGATAACCGAGTTATCGCCAAAAGACAAAGCAGGTAAACCTGTTTTTAGTGCAGGTGTGGCTGTAGCCAGGACAAGTCGAATTCAAGTCGGGTTCATGGTTGGAGTTCCTTCTAAAAGTGCAACTAGACACTACTTCCATACTAAATTTGTGAGCACAAGAACGGGGCAACAATCTCGTGAAAGTGGTACGAATGAAGGACAAAATATTTTCACTAGACCTGCTACAAGTGCTGATTATGCAGTTGTTATAAATATTGATTTAGCCGGAATAGGTTTTGATGATGCACAGAACGATTACGTAATTAGCCATGAGGAAAGGATACAAAGACAAAGAGCAGTTCTAGATGCTCTGAGTTTCACCTTATTACATCAAAATGGAGCTAATGTGAGTCAACAATTTCCTCATATTATGAATTTCAAGGGTGCAATTGTAACCTCCGATAATCGATTACCTGCACCAACTATTAGTCCTATAAAAAGTAATTATCTTGAAGTATTGAAAGATCTAATAGCTAGTGCAAAAAGCATGAATGATAATGCCAAATTTAAATTCATTGAAATAAATCAATTGAGTGATGCAGTAAAAGTTCTTACAAATATAGGAAAAGAGCTCTCGGTTAAATGATACAGTATCTCTCTTGCTTAAGGCCATAACCTGATTAAGGTGTCCTTAAGTAGGAGAGATTCACAACTTACTCTGAATGGAAAAAAATACTTTCTCACCAATAATCTCCGCCACTCACGTTGTCTACTATCACTTATGCATACGCAAGCTATGGTTATTTCATCAAAATGTGAAGATGGAGCAAAATAGTGAGGCTGTTGCTATAGGCAAACACATTGAAGAGACCTCCTACAAAACCCGTGCTTCCCGGTGGCGGGAGCTCGATTTAGGCTTTTTGAAGATCGACCACTTTGATCCGGTGAATAAGGTGGTGAAAGAAGTCAAGAAGAGTCCAAAACTAGAGCAGGCTCATATTGCCCAGGTGCAGTATTATCTATACACCCTGGAGCGTGCAGGCATTGTTGGGGCTAGTGGATTGATTGAGTATCCCAGGCTGAGAAAAACCCGGGAGGTACAGCTTACCGACGAAGTCCGAAAGGATATTGAAGGGTGGCTAGCCGAAATACAGCGGATTGTAAATCAGGACTATTGCCCGGAATTGGTGCGCAAATCCTATTGCCAGAACTGCGCCTATCGGGATTTTTGCTTTATCTAAAAAACAACCCATGAAGAAAAGTTATTACCTTTTTAATCCCGGAAGAATGAGTCGTCGGGATAATACCCTCAAATTTGAGCCCACCGCTACAGAGGATACCCCTTCTCCAAAGGCTAAATTCTTGCCCGTAGAAGGCGTTAGTGCGTTGTATGTATTTGGAAGTTTGGATACCAATTCAGCGCTTTACAATTTTCTGGGAAGGAAGCAGGTACCCGTGCATTTTTTTGACTATTACCAGCACTATACCGGTTCTTTCAGTCCAAAGGAATATCTACTATCCGGTCAGATGCTGATTGCTCAGGCAGATGCTTATCGCAGTAAAAAGAAGCGATTGCAGATCGCCACAGCTCTGGTAGATGCAGCGGTAGCTAATATGCTAAAAAACCTGAGGTATTATGCTAACAGAGGCCGGACGGTAGAGTCGCAAATTCAGCATATTGAAGCTTTACAAGAGGAATTACCGGAAGCCCTACAGATCAATCATTTGATGGGCTTGGAGGGTAACGCCCGACAAATTTATTACAGCGCCTACGGAGCTATCGTGGATGCCTTCCCCTGGAAAAGCAGACAAAGACAACCACCCAGCGATGAGCTAAATGCACTCATCAGTTTTGGTAATTCTCTTTGCTACACGGTTTGTCTGGATGCCATTTACAATTCTCAGCTCAACCCCACCATCAGCTATTTACACGAACCTGGGGTAAGAAGATATAGCTTATCGCTGGATATTTCTGAGACCTTCAAGCCCATATTGGTGGATCGGCTGATCTTTAGCCTTTGCAATCGACGGGAAATCAGAGCCGAACATTTCGACAAAGTCGATAGTGCCTGCTTCCTTTCGCCTACTGGTAGAAAAATAATGGTTAAAGCCTGGGAAGAACGCTTACAAAAGACCATTCAACACAGGAAGCTTAATCGTAAGGTCAGCTATCGGCATCTTTTGCGATTAGATTGTTATAAGCTGGCCAAATTTTTATTGAAAATGGATCCACAATTCGAACCCTTTAAAATTTGGTGGTAATGTACGTAATTGCAGTTTATGATGTAGCAGCAGAACGGACAGCCAAGATGCTGCGTCTTTGTCGAAAATATTTACATTGGATACAAAATTCTGTATTTGAAGGAGAGCTAAGCGAATTACAGCTTCAACAGCTCATCGCGGAAGCCAAAGAAATTATGGATGAAGACTACGACAGTTTTATTTTATTTAAAAGCAGGCATAGCTATTATATGGATAAACAATTGATTGGCAAAACTTTGAATGATGCCGGGCAATTTCTTTAAGGAATGGGGCATTAATAAAGTGTACAAGATTTACGCAGGTGTTTTGCTGTTCAGTGAGGCAAAAAACCTGCCGGCCGGCAGGCGGGCGTAGGCGATGCAGCACGAAGAAAGGGGATAAAAGGGGCCCCTTTCTGAAGTCGACGAGGCTTTTTAACGAAACTGGGCGGCAAAAGAATAAGTAAAGATGTATAATTTATTATTGACTCATTCCTAAGTCGTCGATATCTCTAAAAATGACTCAGCGTTGCCTAAAAGTTCTTTGACATCTTGGATAATTACCTGAATTACAATATCTTACTGCTGTCGTCGATAAGGCAGTATTTCCATATTATTCCTAGTAGACGACAAATGACCTTTGAAAATTGGCATCTATAAAATACAATGGCCTGATAATCAATACCTAATTTAATTAATTATCCGGTCTCTCAATCGCACCTATTGGAATTGAAACTTCGATTCTTTAACGTCTGCATTTAG
>CAZVOD010000071.1:0-26138 GCA_964628385.1 uncultured Saprospiraceae bacterium | reverse complement strand
TGCTGCACAATGTTTTGTCTGCAAACATGAAACGACATTTTTAAACAACTTCTATTAACCCAACAGTACCCTGCAATTCTCAGAAGCGTTTTTTGAAAAATAAAATTCTGTAAGCCCATCCTTGAGGCCTCATTATGTCAGTAGAGTGTCAAAAAATAGATCATTTCGATCATACGCAATTGCTTGATAAACCCCATCTAAAATACATTAAATGGCTTTATTTTATCAAACCAAATTAAGTTTTGAATTTTCAGAAAAAAATGAAAATAGATGCCCAAATGAACGCAGCTCTCCCTTCATGAAGCTATCAGAGCTTCCTCAACTTTTGCGAAGCTTTTTCGTTTTTGAAAAACATAAACAAAGCAGGTTTCGGTGTGAAAAATTGAAGCTTTTACTTTTAAAAAATATACATCGCAGCCTGAATTAAACAAAACAATTATGGCTTTTATAGGAAAACAATTTCCAGGCATTGAAGTCAATGCGATGAATGAAATGGGAGACACCATCAAGATCAATATTCTTGAGGAAGCAAAGCAAAAGAACAAGAAAATCTTACTCTTTTGGTATCCTAAAGATTTCACTTTTGTGTGTCCAACAGAATTACATGCTTTTCAGGAAGCACTACCAGAATTTGAGAAGCGCAATACTATTGTTATTGGAGCCTCTTGTGATACACCAGAGGTACACTTTGCATGGCTTAACACAGCAAAGGATGACGGCGGTATTGAAGGAGTGACCTATGACATTCTTGCCGATAGTAACCGCAATCTGGCAAACATATTGGGCATCCTGGACACTACTAATGTACGTATTGATGAAACTACAGGAGCAGAAATCCGCGACGGCGATAATGTAACTTATCGGGCTACATATTTGATCGATGAGGAAGGCCAGGTTTTCCACGAAGGAATCAACCACATGCCACTAGGTCGCAATGTGCAAGAGTACCTTCGGCTGATTGATGCATATGCACACTACCAAGTAAAGGGAGAGGTATGCCCGGCCAACTGGGAAGAAGGAGAAGAAGCAATGACTGAAAGCAGAGAAAGTGTATCAAGCTATTTAAGCGCCAACTAAGGATATGTCGTTGCTATAGATGCAATACTGGTTTTTATAACTTTTTAAAAAAAGTAATATGCTAACTGAGTTGAGTAATGATAACTTGCAAGAAATAGTGAGCAGCGAAAACATCGTATTAGTTCAGTATTCTGCAGGCTGGTGCGGCAACTGTCGCATAATGAAGCCAAAATTCAAAAAACTGGCTAAAGAACATGGTGCTGCTGCCTTTGTTATAGTGGATGCAGAGAAAAATCCCAATTCAAGAAAGCTGGCTAACGTTGATAATCTACCCACATTTGCCGCTTTTAAAGATGGAAATTTAGTTAATCAGGTTCAGACTAATAAGTTTGACTTGCTAAAAGGTTTAGTAGATGAGGTTACCACTAATTAAGCATTTAACCGAATTCGTAGAGGAAAAAGATCCCGATTTCTTACTGGAAGCGATAGAAACTTTAGAGTTTCTAACGGAATCTTCATCGGTAAAGGATGAAGAGCTGGATGTTATCGGGGAGTTGCTATCTAATATGTACGGCGCTATAGAGGTGAACCAAAAGATGCTTGACGGTGCCAGCAAGAGAGAAGCACTCAACGACTTTATGGGTCGAGTCTTGAGCTCTATTGATCAGTAATATAAAATTAAGGAGGGCAATTTCATTGGTAAATTACCCTCCTATATTCGAAAGTGAATTTTATTTCATCAACTCTTCTTCGTAGTAGCGTAAAACTGCAGCTAGTTCATCATCCCTCTTCACATTCAGCTTTTGCTTCTTTGCATATTTCTCCAGCTTGGAAGAACCTATTGCTTCGAAAATCTTTCTTTTGTTTTGCTTAACTTCCATTAGCTTACCATCCAGCCACAAATAAGTATTTCTCTTTTCCACAAAGCGGGTAGAAGTACTGGATACACCGTATGAAGCCACATCGTTCGTTTCGAGTTCTGTTTCGAACTTTTCCAGAAAGGCAACCTTTTCTCCGGCAAAAATTTCCCTGTAGTAAACAGGGTTTTCTTCATCCCACTTATTAGAGAAGGGATAGCTTTCGTCCTCTGTTTGAACGATTATTCTTCTGTAGAGTAAAGGGTTGATTTCAATGATCTTTCCGTCATCAACCTTGACTTCAAATCGACCGGTTCTTCCATTGTAGTTAACTTTGGGGTGTTTAAAAGGCTCATCTTTTTCAAAAAGAATACCATCCATCCAATCCTTAAATTGATAAGGACTACCTTCTACCTTCGCATACCTGTTTTCAGAGAGTGGTGCAGCATTGTCGTTGACAAGAAAGCCATTGACCTGTGCATTCAGTGAAAAAGTCCCAGCCAAGCACAGAACTAAAAACAAGAGAATTCCTAATTTCATTTGCATATTAATTTCCATTTTGTTTCACAATTTTTTTGGTGAATATCTTACTATTTTAAAAAACGCATGTGTTGTCTATTGTTCAGCTTTCGGCAAAAATACAAAATAAAACCTCTGTGCCCTCTGAGCAAAATTAACTTGCCGATTAATAAAGAATTAACATTTAGAAATGAGAAAAAAACCAACAGAATATTTTCTTTTCAATCACTCTTTATTGAAAATGAACCGTCAACAACATTGATACCGGCTATATACAAAGCTCCGCGAATCATAGCTATACCATCCTACCTTGCCTTGAAAACAATAAAATCAAATTCACTATTTTTGAAAAGCCCGGAAACTCAAATAATTGTCTATAAAATTGCAAAACTATACTATTAACGATTGATTCAGTATGATTAGAAATAAGCTGACCTGTTAGGGTCAGCTCAACAGTCATCATACATTTTATAACATGACCGTTTTCCCAACCATAGTTTTACTTATCATCCTGTTTGATTATCTTTTTGGTAAGTAGCTTATCCCCCATTTTAATGAGGCAAATGTACATACCACTGTTTAGCCCTGATAGGTTGAGAGATACCAGGTCAGAGCCAGGCAAAATCCTTTGATAAACAATCTTACCAAGCGTGTTAATCATCTGGATCTCTACTTCAGATGCTACCTCTCCCTGAAAGTTAATATTGAGTAGATCCCTGGCCGGATTTGGGAAAAACCGGATAGCAGCTCCACCATTATTATCAAGGTCTTCCACTGAAGTTAGTCCCAGATTGAACTCCTCAGACTTTTTATTACATCCACCGTTGGAAATAACCACAAAATAAGTCCCTGCAACATCATTATGCCTGATAGCACGCGCTGTCTCCCCTTCCAGTTTTTCTCCATTTCTGTACCACTGATAGAACTCAGCTGCTTCAAAGCTGAATAATTGTCTGGGGTTACTACCAACACTTACCTCTGGCAGCCTGGAAGCAGTGACCTCCACCGTTTCTTCAGCAATGGAGGCAGCGCCTTGTTCATCGCGAAGTTCTAAGCGGATATTATAAAAACCAGGCTCCGGAAAAGAAAAGATCGCGTTGCTAGCTTGAGAAATTTCAAAATCATCAACAAACCACACTTGTTCGGCAATATTCCCATCACTGGTATTGGTGAAGGTAGTAAGTCCTCCGGCACAGAAAACGTCTCCTTCAAAATCAGCAAACAGCAAATCTTCACAATCTGCTGTTGACCATCCCAAGGCGTCCTCCAGCCTACTATTCGTCCCAACACTTACAGCAGCTACTCCCGACAGATCAGCATTGCTAATATTCATAAAATCAAAACAGAGCTTTTGGCGATTACTCATATTAATGGTGGCATTCTCTTCAGCAAATAGTCCTCTTATTTCAACAAAATTATCGATGTCAGAAGCCACCGTAAAATCACCTACTACTTCCATTTCAACGCCGGCATCCATATTAAGCGCTCCACTGCTGGCAATCAAAAAATTACCGGTAGTGAGGGGGTTGGAAATAGTTAATGCTGCACTATCCACCGCAATGGAAGCGACCGAGAAAGAGCTGCCAGTTGTGAGGACATTACCAGCCAAAACATCCAAATTCAAACCAGTGGTTACGCCATCTTGGGTAACGGTAATCGTCGCATTAATGTCTGCTTCATCGAATCGGACTACAGTCTGGTTGTCACTCATCCAATTGTTAGTCTTTATCAATACATTAAGCGGATTAGATAATAGGCTATTTCTAAAATTTATAACAGCATTATTGCCGCCATCACCTCCAAAGTCCAGTGATTCTACATCCAGCAAACTATTTTCAATAGTTACCTGACCGCCATTCACCACAAAAGACTGAGCCTGAACCTGATTATCGCTGATCTTCCAGCTTGCTCTGTTATTGATACCAACTACAATATCAAGATTGCGGGTTTGAGATTGGTCAAAATCAATGAGGAAAGAGGCTGCCTCATTTTCATTTTCAAAAACAATCGTACCGTTTTGAATGATAAAATCAGGAGAGGAAAAAATTGCGGAGCCTCTTATTGTTAATGTATTGCCTCCCAGGTCAAATAAAATTTCTTTTTGGCTAAGTGCCGTTACAGCGGCTACCTCATAGTCTTGATCCATGATAATAACACCACCCGAAGTAGTAAATGAATTATCATCAAAAATCAGGCGATTATTGACCGTTGGAGTCAGTGTGTCAGCACTTCCACCGGAATTTTTAGCCCATTGGCTGATATCCTGCCAGGTCCCATCATTATTTACCCAATATAAATTCTCTGTACCTGTATTTTCAGAGGTGTAATCTACCACCAGGCTAAAATTCTGAGAGCCAGTTGCCAGATTTCCTTTATGAGTAATTTTTACAAAATAACGGCGGGGCTGCGGATTGTCAAACTCTATCTTCTCGGCATTGTCCCGAAAGTTATCGCCTCTGACGGCCCTCACCGTAGGCCTTGAGGGATCTAAAATCCAGGGAAATACTTCATTTCCTACTTCATCAATGATACGCATATCCAGGTCATTGACCAGCATTAGATCGGTGGGGTCCAACTGACGAGAAGGCGGCATCCCCGGCAAATCCGTCCAAGCCAGGGAAAGCGTAATCTTTTCATCCGGCAATGGGTTTAACTCCAGCAAAAAAGTATCATTATTCTCAAGGGTCTCTTCAAGTATTTGGATATTCACACCATCTTCATTCAAAATCGTTTCTACGGCTCCCTCTACATTGATCATTCCCCAGCCGTGCTGGTAATCCGGGCCATCTGAGGGGCCCGCTTCAAAAGCAGTATTCATAACGATGGCTTTGAGGGTTGCCGACCGGAGCAAGGTATTTTTGAGCAGCAAAGCGGCCTCGTTAATAATCGTAAAGGCTCCAGTAGCTGCCGGAGCAGCCATAGACGTACCACTAAGACGGCCATAAGAATCATCAGAATTGCTAAAACAAGAAAAGATAGATACCCCGGGAGCAACAAAATCAGGCTTAATTCGGCCATCATCAACAGGGCCAAAGCTAGTAAAACTACTTATGTTAATATCATCCGGCCCTGTATAGGGGCCATTAAGCTGGCGAATAGCTCCTATCGTGATCACATTTTTACTAACGCCAAAATCACTGATGATATCGTAGGGACCATCCGGAGGGAAAGCTCCATCGCCGCTGTCTCCTCTGTCATTTCCGGCTGCCTTGACCACTGTGTAATAAGGCGCATTGTAAGTAATGTTATCGTAGATTCTGGAATAAGCGGTATAAAAACCAAAACGGAAATCCTCCTGACGACTAATGGTTGAATCGCCAAACCACTCTCCCCTGGACCACCCGGATACGGTTCCGTAAGAATGATTGGAAACAGAAATACCTTCAGTGGCCAGTTCTTCCAGAATTTCTTCCGTATCGTCATCAAAATTATAAGTCTCTCCTTCCGCTTCGTAGGCAAAGCCCCGGGCAGATCGATTAATGCCCGATGCCAGTATAGTGCCAGTAACATGGGTACTATGATTGCTGGTATCTTGCCTGAATTGCTCTCCGGAGCTCACCCGCCCACCGTATTCCTGGTGGCTCACTCTGGGAGCGCCCCCATCCCAAACATGCACTTTCATGTTGCTACCGGTTAAATTCAGCCCCAGCCTTCCGCCTGTCCTTACAGCGTTTACACCTAGGTGTTCAGCAGTTTCTGCATTGAATGTTGTTAGGTAAATCGGGAATCCATTCTCCACATCGTGAAGAAAATATATGTTGTTATCTGTGCGCTTAAGCCTTTTTGCTTTAGGATGATTATTCAAATAGTCCCTCACCCGAAGCTCCCGCTCCGCATTTTGCTTACTTGTTCTTTCATACAAACGCTCCAAAGCGATGTTGTTCTGCTGGTACCCCGTCATGCTTTTCTGGGAAAATGCCACCTGTACGACTCCCAGCAAAAGGAGGATAAGTAAAAAATTAATACCTTTCATTCTATAATAAATTGATCAAGTTTGACTCAGAATACCAAAAGCGTATTTTAGAATCAACCCAAAACGCTTTAAAATCTGGACTTAAATAAATTTTAAACAAACAAATGGGGTTTTAGAAAAAAATGGCTTCATTATCCGAACAGCAACAAAATATAATGGCCCCAGATTTACAGTACTACCGAAAACCCAGGGCCATTCCGATTACCAAATACCCAAACAGCTCTTAGTTACTATTCTGTTTGATGATTTTTTTGGTAAATATCTTATCGTTCGTTTTAATTACACAAACATAAAGCCCATCATTCAGGCCAGACATATCCACTGAAACCAGATCTGCTCCGGGTAGGGTCCTTTGATAAACAATCTTACCAAGTGTGTTTAATATTTGAATTTCTACCTCAGGTGCTATTTCTCCGAGGAAATTAATGTTTAGAATATCTCTGGCAGGAATGGGGAAGAATCTGATATTTTCGCTTCCGTTCACATCCAAGTTTTCAGCCGAGGTGGTGCCAAGACTGATTTCTTCTGATTTTCGGTTACAACCACCACTGATGACTACTACAAAGTAGACTCCAGGGATATTTTCATGCTCGATCGCACGCTCTGTTTCTCCCTCCAGCTTTACGCCGTCTCTGTACCACTGGAAGGCATCACCGCCTTCAAAGCTGAATAGTTGCCTTGAGTTTTCTCCGAGCCTAATTGCTGGAATACTGGAAGGAAGCACCTCTATCATTTGTTCAAATTCAGAAGTACCACCTTGCCCATCTGTTACTTCCAGCTTTACAGTGTAGAACCCGGGCTCAGGGAAGGAGTAAGTGGCAATTTTATCTCTGGAGATCTCTTCTCCATCAATGGACCAAGTCTGTCCATCTACGATCCCTTCACTAGTGTTGGTAAAAGTAGTCAGACCACCGGCACAAAAGACATCCCCTTCAAAATTAGCAAATAATAAATCCTCACAAGCTACTGCAGACCAGCCCATCGCATTCTCTAGAGTGCTGTTCATACCTACACTTACAGATGCTGCACCCATAAGGTCTGCTTGTTCGATATTCATAAAGTCAAAGCATAGCTTTTGACGTCTTACAATATCCACAAAAGACTTTTCCGCTGAAGAAAGGCCAATTATTTGCGCAATATTCTCAGCATCAGAAGTCACCGTGAGGTCTTCGTTGATGGTCAATGTCAGGCCAGCATCCAGATTGAGCAAGCCCGCATTAGAAATCAGAAGTGCATCCACTGTGATATTAGTGGAAGCAATTAAAGTACCGGTACTCAAATCGATGCTAGACATCGTGCTGGCATCTCCATTGATAATAACCTGACCAGCAGCCGTCAGTTCCAGGCCGGCATTCATAGAAAGCGCTTCCTGATTGACAGTAATTACCGCATTAGCATCAGGATTATCTACACGGATGACAGTCAAACTATCATCAATCCAATTTACGTTATTGATCAATAAGGTAGAAGGATTGCGAATGACTGTATTTTGAAGGTTAAAACCGGTAGTTCCTGCATCCCCCCCCAGGTCAATGGAAGTGATATTCAGCGTACTATTGTTGACATTTAGGTTACCTCCCGCTAATGATAAAGAGGCGGCTGTAATCTGACTATCATTGATTTCCCAGATCGCGCGGTTATCTGCTCCTATTACCAGATTGAGATTATCCGTTCTGGTTCTGTCTAGGTTGATCAGGAAAGATTCAGCTGCATCTTCATTTTCAAAAATAATGGTACCATTACGGATGGTAAAGTTGGAAGAAGGAATGATTAGGGCTCCGTTCACTGTCAGTGTATTTCCTCCCAGGTCAAATACGATCTCTTTACTGCTCAGCGCAGTGACGGCAGCTACCTCATAATCTTGATCCATTGTTACTGTACCACCGGTACCAGCAAATGAATTATCGTCAAAAATAAGTCGATTATTAGCTTCAGGCGTTTGTGCATTTGTACTGCCGCCTGAATTTTCAGACCAGCGGCTTATATCCTGCCAGGTACCATCACTATTTACCCAATACAGGTTTTCAGTACCGGTATCTTCAGAGGTATAGTCTACTACAAGGCTGAAGTCTTGTGAGCCAGTTTCCAGACTACCTTTATGAGTAATTTGTACGAAGTAACGACGGGGCTGTGGATTATCAAACTCAATTTTTTCGGCATTATCTCTGAAGTTATCTCCCCGGGACGCTCTAAAGCCTGGCCGTTGAGGGTCAAGAATCCAGGGGAACTCTTCATTTCCTACCTCATCTACAATGCGCATATCCAAATCGTTAACCAGCATCAAGTCTTCGGGGTCTAACTGAGGGGCAGGTGGCGTACCAGGCAGATCAGTCCAGGCCAATGATACGGTAATTTTTTCATTAGCTACTGGGTTCAGCGCCAGAAGGAAAGTATCATTATTCTGCAGGGTCTCTTCAAGAATTTGAATATTCACGCCATCCTCTCTCAGAATAGTCTCCACAGCGCCTTCTACATTGATTAAGCCCCAACCATGACGATAATCAGGGCCCTCACCCGGGCCGGCTTCAAAAGCGGTATTCATAGCGATGGCTTTTAAGGTCGCTGCTCGCAGTAACTGATTGTTAAGAACAACAGAAGCTTCATTGATCAAGGTAAACGCTCCTGTGGCACTAGGTGCCGACATAGATGTACCACTCAAACTACCGTAGGCATCATCTGCACTACTAAAACAGGAAAACAGGGATACTCCAGGAGCAACAAAATCCGGCTTGATCCGGCCATCATCAACCGGACCAAAAGCGGTAAAACTACTTACATCTACGTCATTCGGTTGAGTATAAGTCCCTCCCAATTTTACAATGGCACCTATAGTAATCACATTTTTACTCACCCCAAAATCTCCTACAATATCAAAGGGACCATCCGGTAGATGCGTCCCATCGCCGCTATCATTTCTATCGTTACCAGCAGACTTGACAACGGTATAATAGGGTGAGTTATAAGTAATTTCATCGAATAAGCGTGCGTTAGAGTTGTAAAACCCAAACAAATAATCTTCTTCAGAACTAATAGACTCATCTCCAAACCACCGGCCATCATTCCAGCCCAGAACTCTTCCATAGGAGTGATTAGAAATAATAATACCTTCTGATAAGACTTCTGATAAAATCTCTTCTGTATCATTATTAAAGCCATAAGCTTCTCCTCTGGCTTCATAAGCCATACCTCTGGCAGATAGATTTAGACCGCCAGCAAGTATAGTTCCGGCAACATGGCTACCGTGGTTATCTTCCTGCCCACTTTCACCATTTTGCAAACGACCTTCATATTCTCTGTGCGTAAACCTGGCAGCTCCCGCATCCCAGATATGCACTTTCATATTACTACCGGTGAGGTTTAGTCCCAACCTACCGCCTTCTCGGACTGCCGGAATGCCCATATTTTCAGCAGATTCCGCGTTGTGAGAAGTTCTATAAACCGGCTTTCCATTTTTGATATCATGGATGAATAAAATATTATTATCTTTTTTTTGCAGCCGCTTCAGGCCGGGGTGGTTGTTCATATATTCTTCTACTCGTAGGTTACGTTCAGCATTTTCCTTCTTTACCCTTTCATATATGGCTTGTAGTGCCTCGGTGTTATGTTGGTATCCCGGCATTCTTTTCTGAGCAAAAGAGGCAATGGAATAAAACATTAATAGTAAGATGAATGTAAAGCGTATAGGTTTCATTGATTTTATTTAATGACTTAAGCAAAAAAAAAAAGAGATTACCATTTATGGCTATTAGCGTTTCTCCTTTTAAGAGAACTGGCCAATAGGGCTGTAAATGATAATCTCTAGTTAAACAATTGGATGGACATTCAGAAAAACATTAGCGCATTCTATTGTCCATTATTGTACAAAATCTTTTATTCTACTTTCGTGAACGATACTGTCTGAGTTATAGCAGCATCCAACCCGCAGTTTGTAGCAGAAGCACCTGTGAATACATCAAGTGTTAAAGTGAATGATGAGTCATCTCCCGGATCGTAAGATCCGCCCACAGCAGAAGCACCAAGAGAAATTGGTGCATCAGCACAAGTCAACCCACCACCTGCAAGAGAACCAATTTCTCCGGCAATTGTTTGTCCACAGTTAAGTTCCAAAGTAAATGGTTCAGCACCATTACCGTAAGCAGCATCTTCTAGCCAGATAAAAGAAAATCTTCTTCTGAACTCAGAGCTGGTAGAAGCATCTTCCAAAGTAACTACTGTTCCTTCTGGACCAAAAGTAAAGCCACCGAATGTAGGATCTGCATCAACATATGTAATTGCATAGTCACCAGTGAAACGAGAAGACTCTACCGGGCAGCTCACTGCTATGTTATGAGTGGCAGTCTGGTAGTTAGGATTAGCAGGAACATCACTGCTAGTGATATTAACTACGATAGACCAGGACTCTCCTCCGTTGATATTGTCATCCAAAATCATAATTGGCAATTCTGCCAAACTTGAATTAGCCGGAATAGTAGCTGTATTGCTGGGTACCATGTAGTGAAGCCCTTCAATTGCTGTACTTGCATCCGTATCTACCTCAAAAGTCACGTTTACAGGAGTACCCTGCTGAGCAGCAGCAAGATTAATCAAAAAGCCACTTGGTACAGGCTGACCATCGTCAACACGCAAGTAAGTAAAGTCACGAGAGCCAGTAATAGTAGTGGCAGCATCAAGCTCCACAAAGGCCTCAGAGTATAGGGTATCCAAACCTCCATCCTGACAGGAGAACATGGACCCTAACATTATCGATATGAGAAAAAGGTTTTTTTTCATTTTATTCTAAAATTTTAATGAAGCTATATAGGACGGCACCGATTAATAGCCAGGATTTTGAACTAATTTATCATTCAAATTCAACTCACTCACAGGAAGGTCAGCAAGAATACGGAAATCAGTGTAGTCAATCTGAGTAACGCCTGAACGTAATGTAGACTGAGCCGACTTAGGAATATTTATTCCCAAACGCTTAAGGTCAAACCAACGGTGCCCCTCCATAGCGAATTCCAATCTTCTTTCCTTCATGATCAAATCTGTCAATTCAGTTCCAGATACGCTGGCAGCTGGTAAGCCTCTCGCTGCACGGAACTCATTAAGTACGTCCAATGCAGTGCCTTCGTTACCACTTTTGGCTAGTCCTTCTGCTCTGATTAACATCATCTCAGAATAACGAATGACAGGAATATTTTCAAGGAAATCTCCCTTTTCACCTTGCCACTTTTCACATCTGCGTAGTCCATCAGGGCGACCATCTACTCTGGTCCAAAGAGTGTCACGGAAGTCACCTTCCTCAGAATCCAATACAGCAGCTAGTTCTGCGCTACTACCAATAATGAACTGACCACCTTCTGTAAGGTCACTAGTCAAAGAATGCATACTGTTGTTTGCACCATCTACCGTAGACCAGTCTACAGAGCGGATCTCAGATTCAAAGATAGACTCTGGGTGAGGGATAGCAGACCATGAATCAAAATATTCAGCCTTATCTGTAATCAAGGTAGCATCTGTTTTGCTCATTGCTTCCTGCGCCTGAGCAGCAGCATCCGCCCAGCGGCCTTCATACAAGTATACTCTGGCTAACAAAGCGTGAGCAGAAGCCTGATCTACTCTATAAGGACCATCAGGATTGCTTTCGGGTAGCAAGTTAATTGCCTGAGTAAGGTCAGATTCTAGCTGATCATATAGTTCAGTATTGGAAGCTCTTGG
This sequence comes from uncultured Saprospiraceae bacterium, assembly GCA_964628385.1. Lineage (GTDB taxonomy): Bacteria > Bacteroidota > Bacteroidia > Chitinophagales > Saprospiraceae > JANQPA01. Next base: position 14,072 of record CAZVOD010000071.1, on the reverse strand, counting down.
CAATGTATTCAAGGCATCGGATACCCCATTAGTAGGAGTAACGCGTAAAGGTACAGTAGCGGTCAAACCATCTACTTCCCGGCCTGGCTCGTAACCGTACACTTTAGCCATATCGTGGTAGTTCAACGCACGGATGAACAACGCTTCTCCTTTTACTACGTCTCTGGCAGTCATCTCACTGGCAGTAAGGTCTGTCAACTCATCCAAACCACTAATAACCAAGTTACAGTTGTTGATAGTTGTATAGCGAGCCCATCTACCCATGTGTGCTCTTACCTCATTTACATACTCCCCTTCGTAGCGTCCTGTACTGTTGAAAAAGTCAATGTTATCAGCCAGGATTTCAGGAGCTACCATAGCGTTTTGACCATACCAGTTGAAATCCTTAATACGATTGTATGCTGACAAAAGAACTGACTCGTATCCATCAACATCCACCAGTACTAATTCTGGTGAAAGTGCATCAGGATTGGAAACCTCTAGATTCTCTTCGCAAGAAAATACTAGGCTGACTAGCATTGCGAAGAAAAATATATTTTTGATTTTCATTACTAAATTCAATTTTGATTAGAATGTTAAATTAATACCAGCAGAGTACTGTCTACCCAATGGGAAGCGGAAAGACGTACTGTTTCCGTTTGCAGCTTGCTGTCCCTGTACTTCAGGATCAATACCATCATACTCAGTCCATGTGATTAAGTTCAATGCCTGAGCATAGATAGAAAGACTTCCCAGACCTATTCTAGACAAGACTGCTCTTGGGAATTGGTAGCTAGCTCTTACTTCCTTCAAACGCATATAAGAACCATCTGAAAGGAAACGAGTCGTACCAATGAAACCGAATGTCTGATCAACACCTTGGTTTACACCCCCCTGAATAGGTGCATGTACATTCGTGATATCACCTGGCTGTCTCCAGTAATCCGCCTGAGAAACCAATTGGTTGTCAGGGTCAGCACTTGCAGAAGCTAGTGCATATAGATCAGTATTAAATACTTTGTTTCCACCCTGGAACTGCAAGAAGCCCATTAAGGAGAAGCCTTTGTAGGAAAACTCTGTTCTAACACCACCGAAGTAGTCCGCAAAAGCACCATCGAAGATACGAGCATCGTCAAAGCCTGGGTTATAAGTAGGTACGCCGCTCTGATCATAAACCATTGCACGACCGTTTGCTGGGTTAACACCTGCAAAATCCAGCAAGTAGTAGAAGCTCAATGGCTCACCAACGATTAACTGTGGGAAGTTACCGCTGAAGATCGTATCACGACCACCATTCAACTGTCTTACTTCGTTCTCCTGGAATGACAATGTACCACCCAATGACCAACGGAATCCATTAGTGTTAAGTACTACTGTTGTCAATTCTATATCAATACCACGGTTTTGTACACTACCTACATTTTCAGTAATGGTAGAGTTGGCAATACCAGCAGCAGATGGAATCTGCGTGTTCAACAATAGTTCATTGTTATTCTTGATCCAGAAGTCAACTGTACCGTAAATTCTATTATCAAATAATGCATAGTCAATACCAAGGTCAATCTGCTCAGCTTCCTCCCATCCTAGAAGATCGTTAGCCAATCTCGTTGGAGCCAGACCAGGAGCACCTAAGTACTGACGGCTGGTACCAAATACTGGAAGTGCAGCAAAGTCACCAATAGCAGAGTTACCAGTGATACCATAAGAAGCACGGATTTTCAATTCAGTCAACCAATCAACGTTAGCCAGGAATGGCTCAGCACCGATTCTCCATCCAACAGACCCAGAGTAGAACAGACCCCAACGGTTTTTAGTACCGAAACGAGAAGAACCATCGTAACGTACAGTAGCATTTGCAATGTACTTATCGTTGAAGGCATACTTAACAGAACCAAAGAAACCAGCTCTACGGTTCAAGGTCTGGAAACCACCTACATCAAATGGATCCGCTGCGTTACCCAGGTTAAGAAATGATGGATCGGCAAATCCACGACCTGTAGCATCAAATAATTCGTAATCTTCTGCTTTGTATTCAAAACCACCCAGTACAGTGAAATCGTGAATATCATTTAAGCTGAAGTTATAAGTCAAAGTTGTAAACGCGTTCCAGTTGAAGTTAACCCGGTCTGTGTTAGATACTTGACCACCAATACCTGCGAAGAATGGAATACTTGCTGGTCTGGAATTCAAGCCTTTATTATTGATAAAGTCAACACCAATAACACCTCTTGCTATCAGGTTAGGAGCAAGCTCCAGATTCAACCCTAAGCTGGAGATATTTTGTAATGTTCTATCGATTCTTCTTTCCTTGAGTGCATTTTCAAGTACATTGAAACGGAAGCTGTGCCCCTCACCGTTCAAAGGATAAGGATTAAAGTCTCCATTTTCATCTCTTGCAGGAGAAACAGGCATAGACCAAAAGGAAGGACCAAATGCAACGTTTACAAAAAATCCACCACCGTTAGATACACCGAAGTTACGAGTCCATGAAGTAGACGATCTCAAGCTCATGGAAAGCTTGTCTGTCAAATCTGCATTCAGGTTAAAACGAGCAGTCAAACGCTCATACTGAGTGGGATTAATCTGACCTTCTTGAAGGTTGTAGGAGAAAGAAGCAAAATAATCAGCAGACTTACTACCACCGCTGAAAGAAAATTCAGCAGTTCTGAAAGATGCGTCTCTCCAAATCTCAGATGTCCAATCGTAATAAGGAAGATTAGGATCGTTAGGATCACCGTACAGTTCTAAAGGTGTTTCTTCACCCAAACCAGCGTTAATGTAGGCCTGTCTACGAATATCAGCGTACTGCTGGCTGTTCATCATCTCGTAAAGGTTCATCGGCTCTACAATACCTTCCTGGAAAGACAAGTTAAACTGTGGCTTTCCTTCTCTGCTACCCGTCTTGGTAGTTACCAGGATAATACCATTGGCACCCTGAGCACCGTAGATAGCCGCAGAAGCTGCATCCTTTAGGATTTCAATTGACTCAATATCATTTGGGTTAATAGAAGCCAATACGTTGGATGAACCCTGTGTACCCTGACCTCTACCGCCAGAAAGCTGTACACCATCTACGATAACCAATGGAGCGTTACCAGCACTGATAGATCCCTGTCCGCGAATACGGATAGTTGCCGCTCCACCGGGAGCACCACTTGTGTTATTGATCAATACACCCGATACCTTACCCTGGATAGCACGGTCAAAAGACTGTACAGGAAGGCCTTCAATTTCTTCTGCTTTTACACTCGTAATAGCCGAAGTTACTTCACGCCTCAATTCCGTAGAATATCCCGTTACAACTACTTCATCGATAGTAACACCAGGCTCAAGAGCTACGTCAAGAACGTTAGAAGCGCCAACTGTAGCCTCTTGTGTTGTAAAACCAGTATAAGAAAATACTAAAACGTCTCCAGCAGAAGCCTGGATAGAATAGGCACCGTCAAAGTCTGTAACAGTACCTGTCGAAGTTCCCTTAACCAAAATAGTAGCACCAATAAGTACTTCGCCATCCTGATCAGAAACTGTACCTGTGATTGTTCGGCTCTGTGCAATCATCGTTGCCAACCCGAACAATGAAAAGAACAGAACTAGTGAGAGTCTTTTCATCGTTATGATGTTTTATTTATGAAAAAAAAGCCATTCCGAATATTATTTCGGAATTTATCTTTGAACCAATGTTTGTACTTTTCTTTGTGTTAAGTATCCCATTATGCTAGTTAGTAAGGGTACTTGGCTTAAGTTTGTTAAATATTTCCCAAAAGTAGACAAATTTTTAAATTTCAAAAACATCAGAATGATCTTTTCAGATCTATTTCTTTTTTATGACATTATTTGGTTGATCAGCTGACGATTTTGAAATCGGTATTCCCTTTCCACAAAATAACTTACGCTACTCATTATCAGCTATTTAAACTTTAGGTTTGAATAAAACCCTTGTAGAAGCATTCTTATTTTGATTAAGTCTATACAGTTGTTCTACCTGTTTTTTGAGAAAGCATCTTATTGATACCTCTGGCAGATTAGGCAGCGAAAGCTTCATTCCGTCAAAGATAATTTTAAGATACAGTTAACTAACGATCGAAATCAACATTACGCTTCCAGCGGCTGAAACATTGTTTGTCAGATTGAGGTAAAATGACTTGGGAAAAAATTACATATTTAAATACTTATTTTTTGTAACCTGAGGCATTAAAGAGTTATGAAGCAAACAAAAAAGGTTTTGTTTGCTGGCATTAAGCCATTTCTTTTCCTCATACTGACAGGCTTGCCATTGCTTTTACAGGCCCAATGGACAAACAGATATCCCAAAGTAGAAGGATACGGCCACCATATTTATTCTGAGCGGATGGTTTTTATTTACTCCGGAGATTTGGCATCAGAACAGGGAAAAAGTGGAGTGGGCTATAATGCTACTACCCCAAGACATGTCATGTCTAAACATGTCATGTACGATTTTTGACTACATGATAATAAGAGGAAAGTTGCCGAAGTACTTTTAAGGCTAAGACCTGTAAAAAGCGCCAGACATGTCATGTTTAAACATGACATGTCTGGCGCTTTTTACAGTATAAATTCTTCCTTTTTCAAGTGGAAAATTCTTCCTTAACAAATATTTAATACTATATTGTGATAATATTTTTGGATCAATCATAATTAGCTTGCTCCAATACAACTGTTTATTGTAACCAAATCAAAAAACTATGAAATTTTTGTTTAGAGCTATCTTAATCCTGGTTCTGATTTTGACTACTCAAGTGAAGTCAGACGCACAAATCTACAAAACAGCTGCCGGCCTCAGACTAGGCTACCCCGTTTCAGCTTCTATTAAACACTTCATTTCAGATAATACTGCCCTCGAAGCTTATGTGGGATTCCGGTCCTTTGCTTTCTACAGCCAATTTAATATTAACGCTGCTTACTTAAAGCACAATGATATTGATGGAGTTGATGGTTTGCAGTGGTACTATGGATTCGGTGCAGGCGTTGGATTTTATTCCTATGACTTTGATTCCGGTTTTGGGTCAACGAGCCTGTCCATTTCTGGTTACCTGGGTCTGGAGTATACCTTTGATGGAGCTCCCATATCACTGACATTAGACTGGGTTCCCACTTATTTCTTCGCCGATCTTGACTTTGGTGCGTTTGGAGCCGACTACGGCGCATTGGGGGTAAGGTATATCATATCTGAATAAGGCTGGTCCCTACTGAGTCGTGATGCGATAAGGTATAGAAGAAACATATGATATAATGAGCTAATTTTTTCTTAAAACTTACATCGCAACTCATACTGACAGGCTTTTTGCAGTAACTTTTGAAAGTGTCCCGATAGGCATGCTTCTTTTAAGATGAAAGGAGCATGCCTTATTTTTTTAGATCATTCCTCATCAATTTAACAGCAACTTCCCCTCGTAATACCCTTCTTCTATGGTAATCCTGTAAAAATATAACCCCGCCGCCAACTCTCTAAGAAAAACCACCGAGCGATCACTTGTTAGAATATTTTCTCGAACTTTCCTACCCAGAGCATCAAACAGTTCAAAAGTATATTGCAAATCTTCTGCAGGATTGGTGAATATACTCAGTATACCATTACTGTTAGGATTGGGAAAAAGAGTAAATGGAGGTTGATTAAAGAAGAAGGTTTCCGATACAGCCGATAAAATAATAGTACCATCGTCCAGAATAATCCTTGCCCGATAGCGGTTGAGCCCCTGCCGGGGGGAAGTATCAAGAAATGCTACATTGGCCGCCTCAGGGCCAACTTGTTCCATGGCCGTAAATTTGCCGTCAACTTCTCGTTCGAATACCACTTCTCTTATGCCAAAAATGCTTCCTAGGCTTAAATTGAGCCTAACTCCCGCATCAGACGGTGTATCTGCAAAAAAAGAAAGAATATAACAGCCGATCCCCTGTTGTTCTATGTTAATAGTAGCTGATCGAAGGCCGGATAAACCGGAAGGTAGCTGAGGAGCAACCGAAAAGAAAGGAGCCGCCACTTCATTTTTTGAAAAAAAGAAAATGGTATCCCGCTCCACAGCTAATGGTTCCATGAAGGTATCCAGCAAATTGAAAATCTCGTACTGTCCGACATGCTCGAGGTCATTCCAATTTATTAACGCATTTTCTTCACAATTAAATCCAGAACGAACATTCAATGGGCGAGAAATAACAAAACGCTCAGTATTAAAAATTTGTCCGTCAATAATCATTCTGGCACGAGCTTGTACAACTGTGTCCGGAGCCGTCCATCTGTAAAAACCCCGCTGTAAGTCGATAGCCGGATGAATGATATTCCAGGTCTGTCCTTCATCTGTAGTATATTCCAACTGTCCGGTTGCCCCACTGAAAGTAGAATGCCACTGAAAATAACTATACGTCTCCCCGTTGAATGGCACATTGTCCTCCGCTACCGGATACAACCAAAGCAATCGCTCTTCCTCTTCTGCCAGATAGTTTACAAAAAAATCCTGCGATTCAGAAAAAAGCTTTGTTCCTTTCACCTGCACTAGGTAAATCCCCGCCGTAGGCCTGCTAAGGGTGATCAATTCCTGATTATTAAGACTATCTCTACCTCTAAATGCCGGTTTATTCAGGGCTTCAATATTTGGTGCTGCATCCAATACCCACGGTAGTAAAGTATCGCCGGAAGGAGTAATCAGCAATAAATCCAGATCATTGAGCAAGGCCGCAGCACTGCCGGGAGGAACAGCAGGATCCAGCCAGGATAAAGTAAGTTTTAGCTCGGCAGTATTCTCTAGTATTTCCAGGTCAAAGCTGTGAGATGATTTTTCGCTAACCTGGCCTGAAAAATAGTTCTCAGCTAATAGGTTTTTCATAGCTCGATAGGCATTCAGACTACCATAGCCCGTTGCAAAGTCAATACCAGCTCTCCCGGCTTCATCAGCAGTATTGATTAGCAATCCCCTGATCAAAGCTGAGGACGGATAAACTCCGTATTTTTTTGTGTAGGCTTGTTGAAGTAGTGCGATGGTTCCACTAACTAAAGCTGCAGCATTAGAAGTGCCACTCAAACTAAAGGCTGTCAATTCCGGTTTTACCCGGCCATCAAAAGCCGGCCCGCGAGAGGAAAAAAATAAAGCCTGCCCGACGGTATCCACTGCTCCGACTGTTAGTATATTTTTAGCCATTTTAAAATTACCGGTCAAATTATAATAACCAGGTACCTGAACAGTAGTATTGACAGTATCTTGCTGTTGACCACTATTACCGGCCGAAAAAACATGCAGTAGCTCGGGCGCCGCTTCACACAATTCATCGTAGCTAGCCGCCAGAGCACCGTAAAAATTTTCAATCCTGGTACCATAGGAGTGGTTTTGTAAAAAAATTGGCCAATCGCGGAAGCTATTAAGTGGATCCGCCGGTAATTTCTCGAAAGTCGAAGAACTCAGCATAGCTAAAGGAGCTACTCCCCGACCCATGACCGATGAATTTCCAGCTCCGGCAATAACAGTGGCCACATCTGTAGCGTGTTGATCAATCCGGCCGCTAGAAAGTGGCGAAGGGATGGAACGCTCGAGCAAGTCCAGGTCTTTGGTATCAAATTGCAGCTCTTTAACAGAAAGGCTGATATTCCGACCATTTAGGTGTGGAAAAGCGCTTTGTAATGCGTTGATATGGTTTTGTGTGAGGTCAAGGTCCAGAATTCTGCTTTCCGTACCAGGGGATAATGCTTCTACCCCGGCGTAGGTTACACTTGTCCTTGACAGAAGAAAAGCCTTGATAAGCCGGGTATTACCGGTTAATTTTAATAAATGATCCCCTAGATACTCAGCCTGAATACCTTGTGCTAAACTCCCTTGCTGCCATTCAAACGCTTTTTTATCTCTCACCAGGCAACTTACCGTTGTAGTGTCCGGCATTTGTCTTAAAGTAGGTGTCAACTTCCACGCCGCCGATATATTCTGCAGCGCATTTTTCTCCGTTAATTGATCGGTGAGTCCCGCAGACTTTAACCGGACAATCGCATCGCCGTCTTTCAGTAGCCGCAGCAATATAACTTTATCTGATTTTAGCATTTCACTATGCTCCCTGGCAACCAATAATGGCTGCAAACCGAAACTGTCGGATGGTTGCTGAGTTGCTGGAAATGAGCTCCAATCGTACTGAGCCAAGAGGAAATAAGGAAGCAAGAGCAGTAAAAAAATAAAGCAACATTTTCTCATCAAAGGAAATTTTGAGCAAAAAGTTAAGTGATCTAAATTTTATTTTGCTACCCAAAGATTGAATATTTTATCAAATTCCTAAGAGAAAAAATTTTTATCGCTCTTAAGTAAAATTAGCCAGACAGAATTTTGAAGACCTGAAATCACATTCATTTTACACATATACAATATAATACATTGATTACCATGAAAAAACATTTAACCATAATACGTAATATGCTCACTAAAAAGATGAAATATTTTATTTTGATTTCATCTTAAAATATCCAATAAATAATTCTCGATACAGCTATTAGCAATTAAAAATTTTGGAGTTTATATAATTTTATTAACTTGCCATTAACATTTTTCACATTAACAAACCTTTTCAAGTATGAAAAAGCTCAGAATGCTGTTAATGGCACTTATTGCCATTGCTTTACCTTCCTTGTTTTTTACTTCCTGTTCCAACAATGATGTGGTAGAATCTCTTGATACGCCACAAATTACAGATGAGGTTAAAAGTCAGTTTTCAGAACTGGGCTTTGATGTCTCTGACATTGAGATCGTTCAAGACATGGAATTGCTTCCGGGCGTAGAAGCCGAGCCATTCCACTACTTACTGGAAGGCGATATGTTGATCTCGCCAAGCCAGTTGGAAGAAATGCTAGCTAGTGATATCCATCACACTGGTGCAGTTGGCGAACAATATCGTACTAATAACCTTGTTGCCTCGCCACGCAATATCAACGTAATCGGATATACGGGAGGTAGCAATGCACTGGATAATACCATGCGTACCGCACTTCAGTGGGCCGTAAACAATTACAACCGAATTAATATCGGTCTTAATTTTACACTTACTTTTGGAACTAACTACCAGCCCTACGATATAGTAGTTTATCGTGTTAGTGGTGGAGGTGGTGGATCCGCCGGATTCCCAAGTGGTGGTGATCCATACAAGTTTGTACAGATCCAGTCTGGTACCAGTAGCTTCGGTACTAACACTACGGAGCACGTTATTACGCACGAAATAGGCCACTGTCTTGGGTTACGCCATACAGACTATTTCAACCGCTCTTTGTCTTGTGGAACCGGAGGAAACGAAGGTAGCGGCGGAGTAGGTGCTGTTTATATTCCGGGCACACCATCCGGCTTTGACGCCAACTCGGTAATGCTAGCTTGCTTTAGCGCTAATGAAGATGGAGAGTTCGGTAACTTTGACGTAGTTGCATTAGAATTTTTATATTAAAATCAATAACCTAATTTATTTAGGGATTTGATCAAACCATTGCGGATAAAAAGGAGGAACAGCTTTTTATCCGCTTTTTTGTAGGTATATGAGGCAGAAGAAGGCTATTTTTGGGGTATTATCCATTTCAAATTTACCCTATGAAAACAATACCATTAGCTGGTTTTTGGCAGCTATTCCTCTACCTTAGCTGCTGCTACACCCACCCGGCTATCACCCAAAATACGGAGTTTAAGGTGATGGCCTGGAATATCTTGCACGGTGCCAACGATATTGAAGACGGTCCGGAACAAGCCATAGCCATTATCCGGGAGCTCAACCCTGACATTATTCTAATGGTGGAAACTTACGGATCCGGAAAAAAAATAGCCGATGCTTTAGGCTACCATTTTCACCTCATCGCTCCGGAAGGCACAGTTCTTGACGATAAGAAAATTAACCTGTCTATTTTCTCAAAATATCCATTTTGCAAAAGAATAGACACCGGATACGACTTTTACCTGGGCGGCCGTGAAGTGCTGATTGGCGATCAGAGGATTAACTTTTTTAGTAATTGGTTCCACTACGAACCATGGAGTGATAAGCCTGAAAATATGGGAATGAATACCAAAGAATTATTAGAGTGGGAAAAAACGAGTACCAAGTATAAAATGCTTCAGCAAGTTCTCCCCTTTTTTAAGGAATATGCCTCAAGAACGGAAGCGTTTCCCATGATTTTGGGAGGGGATATGAATGCGCCTTCTCATCTGGATTGGGGAGCGTCAACCAAAGAAATCCACAATGGCCTGATTGTTCCCTGGTATACCACAAAAGTACTGGAAGAAATAGGCCTGATAGACACTTATCGTACACTTCACCCTGATCCTGTACAAAATCCAGGTATTACATGGGATCAACCGGATAAGAAAGATGAGCACCGCATCGATTATATTTTTTATAAAGGAAATAAAATCAAGCCGGTACGCTCCGAATCCTACAAGGCCTTTTTAGGCGATCCTTTTAAAATAAATGGGAAAGAATTCCGGTATCCCTCTGATCACGGGATCGTATTAACCACCTTTACACTGCAAGCGCCATAAAGACTTTTCTGAAGGAAGCGGCCAAAAAACATTATGATACTTTCTATTACCTTTGCAGCATGTCAGAAAAAAATAAAAATCAAAAAGCGATACTAGCGAAGCTTGGCATAGAGTCATTGAACGACATGCAGCGATCAGCTCATCAGGCCTTTTTTTCCAATGATGAGGTGATATTACTGTCACCTACCGGAACCGGTAAAACCCTCGCTTTTCTCTTGCCCATTATTGCCATGCTGGATACAGAGCTGGAAGAAGCTCAAGCCTTGATTTTGGTACCTTCCCGTGAGTTGGCTATTCAGATAGAGCAGGTAGCCAGAGAAATGGGCAGCGGATACAAAGTAAATGCCGTATACGGAGGCCGGGCCCTGTCCAAAGACAAACAAGACCTGAAGCATCCCCCCGGAATCCTGATCGGTACGCCGGGACGAATCGCTGACCACATAAGACGAGAAACGCTTCGTGTAGATCATATTAAAGTGCTCGTCCTAGATGAGTTTGATAAATCCCTGGAAACAGGTTTTGAAAATGACATGCAGGAAATCGTTGAAGCTTTACCCAACCTGGAAAAGAAAGTACTTACTTCTGCTACCCAAAAAGTAGATATTCCGGAGTTTGTAGGGCTAACATATCCTCAAAGGATAGACTTTCTGGAAGAGAAAGAACATTTACTTACTATCCGAACAGTAGCTTCCAGCTCCAAGGATAAGATAGCTGCTCTGGTAAATTTATTGGGCTACCTGGATGGCAAACGCGGTATCTTATTTTGCAATTTTAAGGAAACGATACAAGAGTTGAGCGATGCTCTGAATCATAAAAGAGTGAGTCATACCTGCTTTTATGGTGGTATGGAACAACAAGATCGCGAGCGGTCTTTGATAAAATTCAGAAATGGCACTCACAACCTTTTAGTCGCCACTGACCTCGCTGCCAGGGGGATTGATGTGCCGGCGTTGGACTTTATCATACACTATCAACTCCCATTCAGGGAAGAAGAATTCATACACCGAAATGGCCGAACAGCCCGTATGCATCAGGATGGTATTGCTTATTTATTGCACTATGAAAATGCGCAGCTACCAGACTATGTCAGGGGAGCAGAACTTTTTGAAACGGGCAGTCAAAGCATCCCGTCTCCCAGTAAATGGACGACCCTGTTCATCTCTGGAGGACGCAGGGATAAAATATCCAAGGGGGATATTGCCGGTCTGTTTTTCAAAGAAGGCGGTCTGGCAGATGGTCATTTGGGGACGATTGAGCTGAAGCAGGAATGCGCATTTGTAGCTGTCCCCAAGAATCAGGCTAATGAATTGATAGAAAAACTGAACAATAGCAAACTCAAAAAAAGAAAGGTACGGATCTATAAGATTTAGCCATATTAGCATTTCTACATATGTCAGAAAGTACAATAGCGGTGTTTACGGCCGCTAATACCCCTTTGGAACTAAAAAGAGTAGCTATTCCTGATCCGGGTGAGGGAGAGCTCCTGGTAAAAATCAAGTATGCCACTATTTGTAGGAGCGACCTGAGCACCTACAGTGGAAAACGCCGGGAAAAAACGCCCACCATACTGGGGCATGAAGCTGTAGGACAGATCGTAAAATTAGGGGCTAAAAGTCCTCAAAAAGATTGGAGTGGCCAACCACTTAGCACAGGAGATCGAATCACCTGGGCCATTCATGCCAGTGATCCTCCAGGAGACCAAAACGGAAAGGTTGATCCTGTAACTCTTCAAAGTACCAGGCGGTTAGGCCGTAGAGGTACAATTTAAAGGATAGTAGACGTGGAAACTTCATAAAGAAGAAAACGGGAATCTCTCTCGAAGAATAATATACCCTCATCCCCTTTATCTGACTAAAATGTACTACCTGTTTGTAAACCTGCTCCAGATAGTCATTAAACTTGGATATGGGCCTTTCAAATAAATTATAAGAAAACAGGATTTTGTCTTGCTCTCCTGATAGTAGCTCGTCAATTGATATGTCAAATTTTGCTGCCAAAACTTCTAAGTCAGAGGCACTTAGGGCCGTTTCGCCCCTCATCCTTCTGTAAGCCCCATCTCTGTTAATTTGGAGCAACTCCATTAGGGTATTTGCAAAATCTGACTTCTTTGCAAACCTTGATCTTACCTTTTCAAGAAAGGTGTATTGCAAGTTAGAATTAGGATGTATCATATTGAGTACTTAAGCAATTAAACCAACCCCCTGGAAGTAAAAAAATTACATCCAGGTAAAATTACAATGATACGCTGCCAATTTAATCAAAATAAAAAGAATAATTTGACTTTCAATACAAAATGAGTGTTAAATCAAAACAAAACTTATCTTCTGAAAAACTCGATTTTCGCCATTTTTGCAAATTCTTTTTTTGAGAATTGCAAAATTACCTACAAAACCACTCTGCAATACTCCGATCTTTGAATTGTACTTAAGCAATAAACCTAAGACCCTATGTTTTTAAACCCCAAATCCTAAACCAATGAACACCTTTCACCCTGGTTAACTGAGGGCAGCATACGCTGCCCTTTTTTTTATCTTTTCATACATTGGGATTGTCCTGCGGAAGGCCAAACTGGCTATTGAGCAAGAGTGATACTTCCCGTCAAGAGGGTTAACTGGTCGATGTTACTCTCTTTTGGCTAATTCCACTATGTTCTTTAGGCGCTCAAAAAAGAAGACCTGCCCTTTCTCAAGCTGCAAACTAACCGAAGCGGAGTGATTGATCACTTTTTTAAACCAATCGAAGGCTGACTCACAAAGTCTACGGTCAGAAGTAAACAAGAAATTGGGGTGATCAAAAGTGTTGAATAGGCCTTTCCAGCCCTTAGAGACGCCCAGAAACGTATTATTGGTAGAAGTCAATTCATTATAGAATAAATTATAGTTACCATTTTCTTCCACGGCGGGTATACCGGGAAGGGATTTCTTACCCTGCGAAGAGATGACCTTTAAATATTGTATCATATTTTCCATTTCATGAATAACTTCCATTGCATCCTCTAAGCGCTTGAATCGCCCCTCAGCTGCTGTGTATTCTACCTGACTTAAGGTTTGTTCCAGTGTTAATTTGAGAAAGGTAATCCTTAAAACTGCTAATGGGCTTGTCATAAACGTTGTAATTAAAATAAGTCTTATTGGCCTGGTTAGCTAGCAAAGCATCTATAGAGATGTCGTAATGCCTGGCCAATAAACCGACTTCATCAGCGGTTAATTTTTTTCAAATCTTAATCTTCGGTACACCCCATCTTTGTTCAGAGAAAGTACTTCCATTAATTCTGAAGCCAGGTCAGACTTTTTATCGTACCTGGCCTGAATTTCATTAACCAATAACTCCTCCAGTGATACTTTTTCAGCCATTTGGTCTTTATTATTTTATTAAATTTGTTTGTAGGTATGAATATTAGAGTTTTCTATGGGGCAGTATGCCTTTTTCACCCTCGGCCAACAGCTTCTATCACCCGGATTTTTCCCGTGGGTTCATCATTGCTTTCATGACAATTAAATTACGGATCAAATCGGTTTTATACATCTTTTTTGTCTGATACTTATAGAAGTTGTTTAAAAATGTCGTTTCATGTTTGCAGACAAAACATTGTGCAGC
>CAZVOD010000070.1:0-26316 GCA_964628385.1 uncultured Saprospiraceae bacterium | reverse complement strand
GGAAAGAAAAAAAGCTGAAGTATTTGCTGCACAATGTTTTGTCTGCAAACATGAAGCGACATTTTTAAACAACTTTTACTCCTACAATATAGCTGCCAGCAGCCAGGCCTCCTATTTCGGGTACTCTCCTGCCGTTATTCCAGGAAAACCTCAATTGCGGATCAGGAGAATTGGTAGTAGCCAAAAGCCTGCCGTCACTTTTTCCATGGCAAGATACGCCACTGAGTGCCATAATATTGACCTGCAACTGCTCTTCCGGCTGCTCTATAGTTACGGTAACAATATCTGTACAGTTATCAGAATTAACCACGGTGATCTCATAAGTACCTGCCGTCAACTCTTCCTGAATGGCTCCTGTGGCACCGTTACAACTTACCGACTCAACGGTCAGCTGAGGGATAATCGTAGTTAGGTAAGGAACAAAAAAAGCAGTATCCTCTTGACAGCCACCATCATCCACCACCAGCAGGTAACAGCTATCCCCACCTGTTAAAGTGGCAGTGGAAGCCGCACTGTCGCCCTCAAGTATAGCCCGAAGTTGCGAGCGATCACAGATTCTGTCATTGCCCTCTTTTGCATCTACTCCTATAATTTCTACACTAAAAACGCCTCTAACGAGATCGGCATTAAAACCAAAGCCATCTACCAGCAAGAAGTAGGCTTTATTTTTCTCTAAACAAAAAAGATTGAGGGATTCATCAAAAGAAGGAATAGTAGAGGAAGAATTGATAAGGCTGAGGTTACCTAAGCAGCCTCCACTTGCGAATTCATAAATAGCCAGTTCCAGGTTGACGGGATCTCCGGTATTTTGAGGGTCGCTGAATAAATTTATTGCGACCATATTTGGGCCATCATCTTCAATACAAAAAGAAACCCAAACACCACTATTATTGAACCATCACCCCTCTTCTAACGGGTTGGGCTCATTCAAATTAGACCCACATTGATTACTATAAATACCAAGAGACCTGTCACCAAAAGTATCTCCACGTTGAATCACTCCAAAATCAATGGCATCACAAATATTGTCATTTGTACAAGCCAGCGGAAAAATCTCTCCTCCTTTATCAGCAACTAGTTTAACCGCAATCAGCTGGAGTAACATCAGCAGACTGAAGTAAAATATCTTTTCCATGTCAATGGATTATGATCTGCAGGCTGTCGTCTTAAAACTTGTGAAAACTCGTATTTTTTTCACCTTCTATACATCCAAAGTTAAGATATTTTAGGCTGCTAAACTCCATTCATATTACTTTAACTTATTTAAGTGTTGCTTAATGTGTAATTAACCCTACAAAGCTATTCCTGGCCAATCGATTTGGGCAGCTGCGGTGAAAAGTCAAAGAAAAATTCCCTCGCCTGCAAAGAGCTGACGAGGGAACCTGTCTAATATTCATATGGCGGTTTATCGAACGATAGTCATATCGCCTCTTAAAATAACACCATTAGAAATATCCAGTCTTAAAATATAGTAATAAGTACCATCTGGCAGCATCTGACCAGTATCCGTGGTACCATCCCAGTTGTTGAGGTAAGGCTTAGCCTGGTAAACGATATCTCCCCATCTGTTGATAATGATCAATTCATTATCAGGATAGAAGTCAAAGACCCCTTCCAGAATCTCGAATACCAACCGATCGTTAGCGCCATCGCCGTTCGGTGTAATTGTATTAGGCTCTTGAGGAACTTCAAAATCAGGATCAACGGGCACTGTGATCAATACCAGCCCAGTATCACAAAGATTGGGACATTGCTCGCTACAAATCAGGTATTCAAATTCAGATTCTCCAAATAAGCCGGCTTTTACAGAGTAATCCAGTACACTGTTATTGCGAAGCGTATCAATGTTTCCAAGTTGAGGAGAGCCCAGCAAAGTAATATTGAATCCATCCACATTATTGAGGATATCGTTAGCGGTCAGGTCGACTGAAATCTGAGTTTCACCTAGTGGCAGTGTTATTAGGTCATTCACTGCTTCGGGAGCAGCACTTCTTCTTACGACAACTTCAGAAGAGCTGTATTCGGGACATTCGTCAGTAGACAAGGTCCAGGTAAATACGTTATCTCCTTCCTGCAAACCAGTAACTGCCGTTGATGGCATATCAGGGGTTTCGATGAATGAACTGCTTTGAGAAGACCACATACCAAAAGTACCTTCCGGAGCATTGGCAAATAACAACTCTTCTGTTTCACAGGTTACAATATCGTCACCAGCTTCTGCATCCACCAGCACATCACTCAGCCTGGCATTGACGGTAGCCGTTTCATTACAACCAGTGGTGATATCAGTTACTTCCAGCTGATAGGTTCCGGGCTCGTCCACGGAAGGCATTAGAGAAGTAGCATTCAGAATTGTCCCTCCGTCTACAGCAGTCCATTGATACTGGAGATTATCTCCCTGAGATGAAGCAGAGCCATCCAGACTGACAGCCTGACCAATACAAAGCAAAGTAACATCACTGCCTGCATCTGCAGTCGGTGGTTCAGTAGTTTGCAATACCTCTACCGTATCTCTGGCCGTACAGCCGCTTATAGTATCCGTTAATAACACAGTATAAAGCCCCGGCTGCGTAATATCAACCACCAGCTGGTTATTTGTTGCATTAACAGATTGCCCTCCAAGCCCCAGCCATGTGGCTACAGAGCGTTGAGCTATGGACTGCGTCGCATTCAAAGACACTACTGTATCCTGACAGGTCAGCGTACGAGCGTCTTCTATTAATGCTTCCGGTGTGAGCGTATCGATAAGTACCTCCACTCTGTCGGTAGATATACAGCCATTTATATTATTGGTTACTTCTATCTGATATCTACCCACTGTAGCTACAGTAAGCTGACTGCTGGTAGGCGTTGCAGGCGTTTCTCCACCCTCTACGGCCGTCCACTCGTAGGTAAACTCTTCACCGTTAGAGGATGCCGAACCATCCAGTACTACTGAATTATTTACACAATTCAGTAATTGATTAGTACCTGCACTTGCGGTAGGAGCAACCGTATCAAGGACTACCATTATCTCATTTTGTGCGGAACAACCCGTTTGTGTATTTTCTACTCGCAGCCTGTATTCTCCTGGTTGACCAACAGATACCGTCAAAGAATCATCTGGATTGGTCACCGGTATTTGCCCATTACCATTAACAGCCACCCATGTTACTGTGTAAGCCTCGGCAGCCGGAGTTACAACCGCTGATAAGTCTACTTCAGTTCTTGTACAGGTCAGGTCTATAGGATCGGCAAATTCAATTTGAGGACGATCACCAGAAATGCCTATTTCTACATTATCGGTAGCTGTACAACCATTATCTGTATTTTTCACTTCCAGCACATAAATGCCCTCTCTTGTTATGGTAGTTTGTAAATCACCGGTAGATACCGTATCCATATCCAATGTCCAGGTATAGTCAATGTTAGCCCCTTCGCTAGAACCAGTTCCATCCAAGGTAAAAGAGGTATCAGTACAAGTTAAAATGAAGCCTTCGCCAGCCTCCGCATCCGGTGCTACGCGATCTTCCGTAACAACTATAGAATCTACTGTCGTACAGCTGGTTTCTGTATCAGTAACACTGAGTTGATAAGTACCTGGTTCGGTGACACGAGGAGTGATACTGTTAGCAGTAGAAGCCACAATATTTCCACCGTTAAGTGCTCTCCATTCAAACATTTTATCTTCTCCCTGGAAAGAACCGATTAAGATGACTGTATCTCTGGCACAAGTGATCACCGTTTCTGTCTGTCCGGCAATAGTGATAACAGGAAAATCATCAGTAGGAAATACAACCACCGAATCAATATTGGTACAGCCACTTTCCTGATCAATCACGGTAAGGAAATAAGTACCTAATGCCGGCGCATTGAAAGTAACGTTATTACCCAATACTTCTCCAGCTCTGTTTGACCATTGATACCTGACCTGACGTTCGTTTACAGATCCTGTACCATCAAGCATTACAGTATTTTGATCACACAACAATTCCATATCTTCGCCCGCTTCTACATTGGGAGTGAAACGACCATCAATAACTTCGACTGTATCCGTAGTAAGACAAGCCGTATTATTGTTGATAGCACTCATGATGTACATCCCCGGAGCTGCCACCCTTGGAGAACGCAAAGTATCTTCCTCCTCCACAATCATTCCGTCAGAGCCCTCCATTACTCGCCATGAGTAAGAAATAGAGTCAGCCTGAGCGGTAGCTGAGCCATCAAGGGTGATAGTATCATTGATACAGGTAAATGTCTGGTCTGGTCCGGCCAGCGCTTGTGGCCTTGGAGCATCAGTAACCATAACTGTGTCTCTGGCTGCACAACGCGTGTCATCGTTGGTAACAGTCAAAACATAAGTACCCGCTGCTCCGGCTGCCGCCACATTTTCATCCCTTTGCCCTGGCAAAGAGCCGTTAGAAGTACTCCACTGGAAGGAATAGTTAGGCTCCGTATTACCCGAACCAGATAGGATCACAATATTAGGATCACAACCCAGTATTTTATCTGTACCGGCATCCGCAAATGGCAAATCCGTTGTAATATCTACGGTGAAAGAAGTATCTATTTGGATGATTGGGTCTGAACTCAGATCAAAGATCGTTACTTCTACTTCTCCTATTCCCAAAAATTGAGCAATAGAATCTCGCTGGTTAGGATCAGTTTTCCAGTCAAAAAATATATCTTCAGCACTACCACTAGCCTTTCTGGCTCGTACAATGATGGTACCATCTTCTTTATCAGGACAGGTAACGGGATTAATCGTCACACTTTCTATAATGATCGTATCGCGAATACACACTTCTCCATCTTCCACCGTTTTTAAGTCGCCTCTACCCTGTAATGTACTGACCACCGGATCAGGATTTACAGAAATGGGATAACATTCTTCTGGTGCACCTGTCAGTTCAAAACAAACATCGAATATATTGGTGGTATCCATAAGCGTTTGCCCAATCAGGTCCTCCCAGTCAAAAGTAAGCACCCCTACATCAGTGGAAGCAGTTATAAAGTTATCATCTGTTAATGTCAAAGCTTCTTTGGCATCTACACCTGCAAACCTCAGGCTGGTAGGGTCCCAGCTAACAGCAAAGGTAGCTGCTGTTATATCCGTAAAGTCTGCTACACTAATCGGTACACAGGTAGTATCTCCAAAAGTGCCGTTGCGATCGCCTATGACGAGATCAAACCCATCTGGCTCAAGCACACAAACTTCACCAGATTGGCCAAACAGCCCTATATTATTGCCATTAGAATTAGCAGTAATGACTTCATTTTCCAGGGGCAAATCCTGAAATTCAATCTGATCACAAGTTTGTGGATCTCCCGTTATTTCAAAACACATTAGGAAAATGACATCTCCATCGGGAATGGTAATTGGATCAACTCCCTCATAGGTAAACGTAATAGACCCTAAATCAGCACCGTCAAAATTGAAGTTATTCTCATCGGCCCCTGGAAAGTTCAACACTGCATTACTCCCATCAATACTGATAAACCTCATATGATTAGGTTCAAAAGCCAGAGAAAACTGCGCTTCCAGCACTTCATTAAAGTTAAAAGCACTAAACCCGATACAAATGGTATCACCAGGACGACTCGGCGGCGCATCATCAATAATGATGGTAGCTTCTGCCGGTTGGTTAACTTCTATCACACAGTTAGTTGGATTAATCCCAATATTTGGACCATTATTCACTCTTACCTTCGCCGGATCATTAGGAAACCTTATCGGACTATCGCCTCCCAATCCCACAACATCAAAACAAATATCATAGAGCTTATCTCCATCCCCAAGGTCTCCATCTAAACCAGTGGGTGCTTCCCATTCAACACCAAGGACGCCGTTTACAGTATTCGATACATCAAAAGCATCATTAAACCCAAAAAGCGCATTGGTGCGGTTTCTTATATCTTTAAACTGAAGTATGTTCGGATTCCACTCCATCAAATATTCCAAATCTGTAATGTTTTGGAAATTAGCAGTTGTCACTTCAACACAAACCTCATCGTTAACATTAGCCGGAAGTGGACAATTGGCAATCAATGGCAAACCAGTTGGATCACAATCCCCTACCTGAACTTTACCATCATCACCAATGAAAGTAATGTTGAAGCCTGCTTCGACAGTGTTGGTCACCTCTATTTGAGTTGGCGTATTGCTAAACTGAATGGCAGAAGAGGTCTCACAATCCCCTACTATATCAAAACACAACTGAAAAATTTCGGTATCATCTGCCAGGGTAATCCCCGAGTTGTCGGGTTGGACAAAACTCCAGGAGACGGTTGCACTACCAGCGCCGACATTACCTCCATCAGGCGTACCAAAACCGCTTCGGTTGAGGTTTACCAGATTTTCTGAAGGTATAACATTATTATACCTCAATATTGAAGAGTCCCAATTAACAGAAAACTGAAAACTAGTCAACTGATCAAAACCCTGTACTTTAAAACTTACACAGACCAAGTCCCCTTCGTTGCCCGTCACCTCTGAAGCCACTACCTGAAATGGCCTAACATCTGTAGATACTAAGCCATTTTGTTCAAACAGACCAATATTGTTCGGGCAGGCATTGACACGCGTGACTCGCACATCAACCGGCGAATTGGTTATCGAAACGGGTGTGGTGGCTCCGTATCCTCCTATAGCGGTAAAGCAGATAGAAAATATCGCGGTACCATCTTCCAAAATGGTTAACCCCGGCAATTCGGGTTGACATTCATTGAATGTCCAATCAAAGGGCAGAACCCCGGATTCGACCATAGATAGGTCAAAATTATCATTTGTTAACCTTTCCAGGTTTAAATTATCAACGCGGTCAAACTGAAGTACCGTAGAATCCCATGCAATCGTAAATTGCATAGATAAGATATCAGTGAAATCGGCTACTGTTACATCCAGACAAACCTGATCACCAGCATTAATAGTAGCTGATGATATCGAAACGGTAGGCTGAGCAATCAAACCAGCGTGAAAAACCCAACCTAGCACTATAAGCGCGACTATCCTTTTCATGAAACTATTGAATTTGGGATATTCCTTAATTGTTTACAAATAAAAACGAGTACTCTTCGCTGAGTATCACATCTGTACTCAAGGAAAAGCTGCAAAAACCTAGAACCCGCCAAATGACATTGAGACATTGATCTCATGGGTACTGCCTGCTATAGGGCCGAAATCACTGAAAGAGTAATCAAAACCATACCCCAGCCTGAGGGTATTATCGAGTCCTACATTTTCGCCTAACAAAAGGCCAGCCTCAATGTGAGCCGTTCCATTAATCGCTCCACCGGCACCTATCCACAGAGCGGAAGGCAATTGGTAGCGCACATTAATATCAGCGTGTACGGGTACGTTGGCGACATACTTTACCCAAACACTAGGTTGTAGATAACCGCCATTGTCAAAGAATTTATATAATCCCAGTTGTCCATAAACGTGTTGGTTTCTGGTAATTACATATTCTCCTGTTTCTTCATCCTGGAAAGTCAGGTCCAGACCAAAAATCTGAGGCACTGATACTCCCGCGTAAATATAGTCACCATCCCATGCACCACTGAGCATACGATAGTAGAAAATGCCCAGACCTAAATCTGGGTAGAACTGCGTTTGGTCCACAGTACCAATATTATCATTGATATCGCGTAACCTGATTTCAGAGGCCCTCACCCTAAATTGTACAAAACCGGCAGAGATAGCTACCGCCAAACCACCTTCATCAACATCATCTGTGAGTACTCCGCCTATTTTACCATACACCCCCGTAAGCCCGGTAGGCCCAGTTTGATCATTGATCAAATGGCCGCCTGCCAGAAGAGTCACTCCGCTAAGATCTGTATTCAAATAAGTTCCCCTTAAAAGTTGGGTGGTCGGGGCACCTGACAATCCTACCCACTGCGTGCGATAAGAAGCACCAATTGTAACATTGTGTCCTATTGCTAAAAAGTCATTCTCCATCGAAGCTGGATTAAGAACGGTCGCATTGTCACGATATTGAGTGAACAAAGGAAGCTGCTGTGCTTGAACGAAATAGGTCGTCACCAAAAACAAAAACGGAAGTAAACGTAATCCGGTCATGGGATAAGTTTTTGAGATGCGCAAATTAGATAACACTCCATTTTATAATAAGATTAAAAGTTATTAGCTAAGCAACTAAAACCGGAGTGGACTATCATCATTAAAAGTAAATGGCTCCTTTCCTTCCCAACAATTATTTGCCGAACAAGTATGTCAGCAACTAGCATTTCCACTCCTTTTCAAAACTCTTTATTGCTTTTACTTTTTTCTTCTTACCGTTTCCTGAAAGGATCTCACCAAGCATTAGTAAACCATTCTGTATATGCCAGAAAATCATCTGGCCAGATTGAAAAAACTCAAATACCTGTGCAAAATACCACCCAACAATCAACTTACCAATTTTTATAAATCAGTAAATTAAAAGTTATCACCATTTAATTTAAAGGGGTTACAATATTATAAAACCAACAAATTTCATAATAAAACTTGGTAGAACCTAAGTTTATTTTAAAACGCTGACAAATATTTAAAATTTTCGTATAAAAATAAAATATTTAAGCATTTATTATCTTAAACCTCCAAATGACTGGAAATAAAGAACGGGAAATGAAATAGAACGGCGGGCTCAGAAATACATAGTAATTTTAATATATATGTTCTTTTCAGTCGCCTTCTATATTTTTAAGTAATCACTCTTTATTAAGCGCCGCTAATTTAGAATTTTTTAACAACCAAGGGCGCATTATATAAATGATTATTTCCGAAATTTTATTATTCGGAAGGGATATTAAATTTTAGGGTGGAACGAGAACAGGTAGTGGCGCTTTCTTTTTATCGGGTCTTATTTTCGCATAGCGACTACTGGGTCCATGTTGGAAGCTCTTATAGCGGGAATCATCCCTGCTATGATACCGATCAGGATAGAGCCCAGCAGACCGTAGCTGATATTAGTAATAGAAAGGAAAAAGTCAAATTCCAGTAGGCTTTTCAATACATTGATGATAAAAAAGACGAGGAGCAAGCCCACTGCTCCGCCAATGATACAGAGAATAATGGCTTCAACCAGAAATTCGAGTAGGATAAAATACTTCTTAGCGCCCAGGGCCTTCTTAATACCGATCTGCGAGGTACGCTCTTTGACCGAGACGAACATGATATTAGCGACGCTCACCATTCCGACCAGAATGGCGAATACTCCAATGAAAAAGCCTAGCAGGTTCAGGACATTGAAGAAGCTGTCTAACAGTTGGGATAAGATAGATACTTCATTGAGGGAAAAGTCATTTTCTTCTTTAGGCTTTAGCCGTCTGTGGGCCCTCATAATCCCGGTCACCTGATCTTTAACGAAGGAGGAACTTACTCCTTCCTGCCCTTTGATGGTGACGGTTCGATCAAAGGAACTGGCACGCTTGAGATTGACAATCTTCCTAGCCAGCTCGTAGGAGATGATTATTCCCTCATCGAAATTGGTAATATTGATAAGGCTTTTTCCGGACTTTTTGATAACGCCGATCACTTCTAGGTAGCGGCCGCTCATTTTGATTTTACGTCCTATGGGGTCTGCTGTTCCGAAAAGCCCCTGTGCCACTTCATATCCAAGTATAGCTTTATTGGCGCCCCGATAGTATTCACTTTGGGAAAAAAAGCGTCCCCTTTCGTATTCCAGATTAACTTGTTCACTAAACTCTATTGTACCGGCCAGAAGAAATGCCTGATCAACGCTGTTGGATTTGTACTTGAGCGTTCTTTGGCCGATACCTACGGAAAAGCTGACCAAGTCTACATAATTAGCTTTAGCTTTTACGGCTTCATAATCAGAATAACTGATGTTGGGCCTTTTTAGATATTTGAAAAAATTACTACCGGGATCTTCTCCCCAGGAAAACTTCTGGATGTAAATTACATTACTCCCCAGTTTATCCAAACTCCCGCGTACATTACTTTCCAGCGATTCTACAGCCGCAAAAACACCTATGATACAAAAGATACCAATAGAAATACCCAGTATAGATAAAACACTCCTCAGCACATTTGAAACCAGCTGCTGAGTAGCCATTGCGATACCTTCCCGTATTACTTTTAATGCTGTATACATAGCTATTTTTGATTTATGGTGAAAGTAAAGAAACTGCCTCAAGGGAAATAAATCATTCGATAAAAACCCGGCTATTTTCTGCCAACCTAATCAAATTGTCGCCAGCTTTGTTTTATTCCTATCAAGAATAGGACAAATTCTTATCAGCCTGCGGGCCGTTACACGCCTGTTTAAATAGCAAACCAGAGATTACCAAATAGTTACGGTATAAAAATTGCAACTATTTATAGAACTGATACGCTAAAATATTTGTCACAATTATTACTTTTGCATTCATTTGAAAAAACACAATTAAGAATGAGGACCAAACTTTCTCAATTCTCCTTTGATTTGCCTGATAAGCTCGTTGCACAATATCCCTCAAAAAATAGAGATGAATCCAGAATGATGGTTTTGCATCGCGATGAAGGTAAGATAGAACACAAATATTTTAAGAATATTCTTGAATATTTTGATGAGGGTGATGTAATGACCTTTAATAACACCAAAGTGTTTCCAGCCAGGCTTTATGGAAGAAAAGAGAAAACAGGTGCCAAAATCGAGGTGTTTTTACTCAGAGAACTCAACAAAGAGGCTCGCCTTTGGGATGTACTCGTTGACCCGGCCCGTAAGATCAGAGTAGGTAATAAGCTTTATTTCAGTGATGAAAGTGACAATGATATTCTCGTTGCTGAAGTAGTGGATAATACAACCTCCCGTGGCCGTACCATCCGTTTTTTGTACGATGGCACGGAAGAAGAATTTCAAAAGGAGCTCAATCATCTCGGTAATACGCCTCTACCCAAATATATTAACCGGCCGGCCGAAGAGTTGGACAAAGAACGGTACCAAACGATCTACGCCAAGGAGGTAGGAGCGGTTGCCGCACCAACGGCGGGTTTGCACTTCAGCCGGGAGCTTATGAAGCGCATGGAAATCAAAGGTATTGAGTTTGCTGAATTGACCTTACACGTGGGGCTTGGTACTTTCAGAAATATTGATGTAGAAGACCTTTCCAAACACAAAATGGATGCAGAATATTTCCGCATTCCACCTGAGTGTACAGAGATTGTCAACAAAGCTAAGCTTGATAAAAAAAGAATTTGCGGCGTGGGTACCACTACCATGAGAGCTATAGAAACGGCCGTTTCCGCTGAAGGCCTGCTGAAAGAAGCGGAAGGATGGACTAACAAGTTTATTTATCCGCCATTTGACTTCAGCATTGCCAATGCGATGATCACCAATTTCCACCAGCCCAGATCCAGCCTTGTTATCATGGTAAGTGCTTTTGGTGGTTATGATCTGGTCATGGAAGCCTACGAGCAAGCAATAAAGGAAAAGTATCGCTTTTCCAGCTACGGCGACGCCATGCTAATTCTTTAGTATAACTTTCTCTCACAACACCAACAAAGTGTAATTTGACAGGTTTGTGAGAGGAAATTTCTTTTCCGTTCTCATCCTACTTTACCTTCCTTTACTGTAGTTTCCCTGCGGCTAATAGTCTTTAGTTTGAATCTTTGTTTTTAACTTTTCCGTATTAGTTGTACTTCTTATACGGTAGCCACTAGAAAAGAAGTAATAAATTTAGCGTTAAGACATTAAAAAAGAAGTTTGAAAGGTAACTATACTATTAAAATGGACATACTAAAACAATACGGTTCTTATGTAAGTGTATTTCTATTCCTGCTGACCCCGGGAGCCCAAGCAGCCACCTGTGATTTACTATCAAAAGAAAACAAGATACAATCTATCTCTTTTGAATATTTTTCTCTACCAGTGACCCTGAGATATCCCTCAGATTTTCAATCGCCATTTGTCCATAAAGTTTCTGAAAAATCCATTAGCAAGTATTACCACATCCTAAAAGCAACACAGTACGAACACCTTATCAGAGATTTGAGGTACTTCAGGAATACCCTGGGCCTGAGTGATTGGCTATTTTACAAACTCATCTACAAAGCCGTGGATAAGATTTTTGGGCGACACGCGATAATAGAAAAAGAACTAGCCAGTTGGTTTATACTCACCGAACTGGGGTTTGATACCCGAGTGACCTACCTGCCGAATAAAGTTTTTATTTGTGTTTATTCTGAGGATAAGCTCTATGAGATTCCGCTCATCCGGGATGCCAACAGAGTGTATGCCAATTTAACCAGCTTTAGAAAAGGCTATAATGCTCAAAATGAGGAGTTGTTTCTGCTCAATTTCCGGCCAAAAGAAAACCGCTTTCCCTTTTCGTTTTATTTTCAATACCACGCGGCTTTACCCAATGACATTATTACAAGGCAGGTCGAATTTTCTTTCCAGGGCCGTCGGTATGAAATCAACCTGGAAATTGACCGGACGGTCATTCAGATCATGAAAGATTACCCTTATTTTGCAGAAGATCAATACCTGAAAGTACCGCTTTCAGCGGTAGCGTACCAAAGCCTGATCCCACAGCTGCAAAAAGCACTGGAAGGTAAATCCCCGCTGGCGTCCATACAACTATTAGCTACCTTCACTCGCTCCTCCTTTGAATACAAAGAGGATAAAACTTTTTTTGGCAAAAGTAAACCCATGATTGCGGATGAAGTCCTTTATTATCCATTCTCGGATTGTGAGGACCGCTCAGCACTCTTCTATCAATTGATCAAAAACCTGATGAACCTCCCTATGGTAGCTATCGCTTTTGACGACCATTTAACGATTGGAATAGAAAGCGATGAACTACATGGAGAATACGTCCGTTTTAATGATCGAAAATATTATGTGTGCGATCCTACAGGACCTTCCAACTCAGAGACAGTAGGTAAGTTCCCAAAAGGATACAGTGACAAAGCTTACGAAATTATCAGTGCTTATAAATAAAACATAAAGTACTGGCTTAATTGCTTGCTTGTAAGCATAATATTTAGATATTTGCCCAAAAAGGGGAAAACATGTTTGGTTTTTTCCCTTTTTTTGACTTTATCAGTCACTGTACGAAACATTTTGAAATTTTAACGTTTCTAAAAAATGAATTGGCAAAAATTCATCAGGCTTGTTTAATACAGGTGATTAATGGTAAGATTGAACTGTTTTTTTGACAGGAAGGATTTGGAATAAAGTCTAATAAAACAAGTCTGTCAAAAGTTATTTTAATCAGTGTAGGTAATTAAAAGAGTGCTCACTACTCCACCGCTCAGCAGAAAGTCTTTTCGGGACTATAAATACGAAAATAAGCGGTAATAAAGGGTTGCGCATTCATTATCTGCCATTTGATTTCAATTCAAACAAAACTATATGTACTGGACATTAGAATTAGCCTATCATTTGGAAGACGCACCTTGGCCAGCGACCAGAGATGAGCTTATTGACTATGCTATCAGATCAGGAGCGCCACTAGAGGTGATTGAAAATCTCCAACAAATGGAGGACGAGGGAGAGGTATATGAAGGTATTGAAGATATCTGGCCAGATTATCCTCGTAAGGACGACTTTTTGTTTAATGAAGACGAGTATTGATCAAGTAATTGTATTATTGTCTTAACCTCCACTTAGCAGCTCTTGTATTTAGCTATTTTGTTTAATAATAAAGGTTTTATCCCTAAAGTAGGGACAAAACCTTTACTTTTGAGCAGTGGTTAAAACTTACTGGATTTGAAAAAACTAATCATTGCTATTGACGGTTTTTCCTCCTGTGGAAAAAGTACCCTAGCCAGAGATTTGGCCCGGGCTTTAAACTACGCTTACATAGATTCCGGCGCTATGTACAGGGCTACCACGCTCTTTTTTTTAGAGCATCAGGTAGATATCCATGATAGGCATGCCGTTCGGGCAGCATTGCAACATATCCATGTTTCTTTTTACAGGAAAAACGGAGAAAACAGGACAGTACTGAACAAAAAGGACGTAGAAGAGCAAATCCGATCAATGGAGGTTTCACAAAAAGTCAGCCCGGTAGCCGCTATCCCTGAAGTTCGCCGGGAGATGGTGGCCCTACAAAAAAAAGCCGGAGCCGACAAAGGCATCGTCATGGACGGCCGGGATATTGGTACCGTTGTTTTTCCGGAGGCAGAGCTCAAGCTTTTCCTAAATGCCAGCCTTGACATACGGGTCGAACGCAGGTATCTGGAGCTGCAATTCAAAGGCTTTCCGAGCAGCCGAGAAGCAGTCAGAGAAAACCTCGAAAAAAGAGATCATCTTGACTCTACCCGCGATAACAGCCCGCTCACCCAGGCAGCAGATGCTGTTTTGATTGACAATTCTAATCTGAGCCGACAAGAACAGCTAGGTATGGTGGAAGTACTGGCTAAAATAAGAATGTCATGCTGAGCCGGTGCCTGCAAAGTCTATTCCTTTTTGTTTGCTCCTGGCTATTATTTGGGTGTACTGGCAGATATGCTACTGAGCGGCTGAAAGAGGAAATCTACGGCGTTTTCCCACAGGACTTTATCACCGACATTGCCCGGTCTGATAGCCTGGATACGCTTTCTTGCCAGGTG
Organism: uncultured Saprospiraceae bacterium; assembly: GCA_964628385.1. Lineage (GTDB taxonomy): Bacteria > Bacteroidota > Bacteroidia > Chitinophagales > Saprospiraceae > JANQPA01. The sequence goes on along the minus strand of CAZVOD010000070.1, from coordinate 11,777 downwards.
ATTGAGAACTTAAAAATTAAGGTAGGAAAATTTCAAACCGAAATGGATCAATTGGGAAGGGCTTCTGAAGTCGTAACTATCCAGCGCAATCAATTGATAAATCACCTAAGAAATATTGATGCCTTTCTCACTGCCTTGCAGCATGCTCCGGATATGCGCAATGCTGGTGCCAAGCTCAAAAAGGTACTGCTGGACGATGGTTTGTCGACGCGACAAAAACTCCAGCGGCTGACCTACAACCTCGAACGCATCCCAGGCTATTATCTCAATGCCAGGGCTTGCCTCGAGCAGGTAACAGCCTCCGGGGCGGCACTGGCGATCGATAAGCAGCTCATGACTATTGAGCTACTCGAGGAAGAACTACCCGACAGCCTGGCCGCCTGGGGCCTTGCCGGCAATAACAAAGCGGCCCTCAACAAAGCCATGTACAAGAGTAAGCTGGCCTGCAAAGATTATATTGCTTTTTGTAATGCATTCAGAAAAAATAAGTGAGCCACATGGCGATAGGAATCATTGTACCAGATAGAAATATTGATGAACTCGTTAAGACTATTAAACAACAACTTCCCAAAGAAAACCTATTCGTCTATCCGGAGCTCCCGGCGGATGCTCCTATTGATTTTGCGGTATTATGGTCTCATCCTCAGAATATATGGGAAAAACTTCCCGGCGTAAAGGTGCTCTGTTCGCTCGGAGCGGGTATCGATCATTTGATCTTTGATGACCAACTTCCGGCGGATGTAAGAATCACGCGAATTGTAGATGATAATCTTGTGGTAGGTATGCGGCGCTACGTCACCATGGCCGTTTTGAACATACATAAGAACTTTCTCTACTATCAGCGCCAGCAGGCTGCCGGTATTTGGGATAGCTCCAAAAAACGGGATATTCCACTGAAAATAGGTGTGCTAGGCATGGGACAACTGGGGGCAGATGTTGCCCGACACCTCAGTATACTTGGTTTTACAACCCTGGGTTTTAGCAATACACCAAAGCTTGTAGATGGCGTAACCTGCATGAATGCTCAGGAACATTCCATTAATGATTTTTTAGGGAAAATAAATTTACTGGTTAATCTCCTGCCGCTTACCAGACAAACGAGTGGTTGGCTTGATGCCGACTTTTTTGGACAATTACCACAGGGGGCTTACTTCATCAATGTAGGCAGAGGCGCGCATGTCAATGAACGGGATTTGATACATGCACTGGATTCAGGTCAGCTCAAAATGGCCATCCTGGATGTTTTTGATAAAGAACCGCTACCCGAAAACCATCCACTATGGAACAGGAAAGATGTGATCATCACGCCTCACGTTGCCAGCCTCACAGCACAAAGAGAAGCGGCTCTGCAAATCGTTGAAAATTACAAAAGATATAAAAACGGTGAGCCGTTGTATCTGGAAGTGAATACCAGAAAGGAATACTAAATACCCAAATACTCAAAGAGAAAACACCCTTTCAACTACCATAGAAGCCTCTCTGGTAAATGGCTCCTGTGGTAGGGGTCGTACCTGCCACTGCAAGCCTACATATCTTTAGTAGAATTGCGATCAGTCATAATATCTTTGAGTTCCTTAAGAAATTCATATTGGTACTGCGGAAGTATTTTTTTGGCCGCTTCTCTCACTGCAAGGAAAGTGCCTTTTTCAAGGTCCTTAAACTTCTCCTTTAGCATTGCAGCGTCTTCTACCAGCATAGCCTTCAGAGAAGGAATGTCATGCCACTCTCCTTCTACGGCTATGGCACCTTCTTCGCCACCATTATCGTCTTTTACCGGATCCAGTTCAATATAGTTATCCTCCTGAGTCAGGGCTTTGGAGTTTTCGTCTTCAATCTCTCCGGATGGCATTACCCACTGGCTTTCATCTTCAGGATTGTTATTTACCATAAACACCTCAAGCCCCCTTTCCTTAAACCTATAGATGACAAGGTTAATCTTCTTTCTTATTCCCATAATCGTTAGTTTAAACTATACTTTACATGATAAGGTGTTAAAATATATGATTGGAAAAAACATCAGCTTTACCCCATTAGGACTAAGATGTAAGTAGCCAGATTACATCCCTGAGGATAAGACAACCTTTTTTACGCTTTATTTTCTTTTACCTACATTCCATCCCTATAGGGATTTTCTCGAATCATACTTTTCGCACCACCGCTTACATACAAAACATCTTCAAAAACAAAAAATGTGTAACTTGGTTCGGGAATTGGTCAGGACATTATTTAAAAGTATTGAATTCTTTCAGAAATTACAAAATTTTTTATTTCTTCAAAAAGGTAAAAACAAGCCTATTTAGCCATTTCATTATTGATAATTTCCCAATAGGCAAATGCTAAAAGCAATGCTTTTTCTCCGTCGGACAGATCACCAGCCACATATTCAAAGGCGCGTCCTGTTAGGTCTTTGCTGCTTGTATCCCGCCGGTTGGAAAGCCCTCCCACTTCTTTATCACCGATAATTACGGCATGGTAGTCTCTGTCGTGTCTATTCAGGCGACCGATCAGGCGTTTGTTGGTGCCTCCGTATAGCCTCATTTCCTGATCGATAATACCGATGTAATTATTATTGATAGTCAGGCGTATGCCCTCTTCAGTAACCCAGTAATAGAAAGAATTAGGATTCATTTGTACGTACAGTAGGGCATCCTCTTTTTTAGAGCGATATTTTCTGTAGAAATAAGCCGCTACTGGTTCGTGAAAAATGGTCTCCAGCCGGCCTTTGGCATCCTGAGTAAATCTTCTTTTATTATTGGTATCGATGGGGCGCTCCGACAATAGCTCAATATCCTTAGCAGCCATAGGAATAAGGTCCTGTGTTATACTGCTCAACTCTTCCTTCATGGCTTTGAGATCCTGCTGAATTTTTTTATTCCCAATTTTAAAGTTGGGCATAGCGCGGGTGAGCAGGTATACTCCGGCACCAGCGACTAAAAGGGTTGAAAGTGCAAAAAATCCCATCTATATCTATATTTGTTTGTATTAATAATTTATCGCAAGCCGGATTGAAAATCCAGTTTTTGATCTTCCGCTCCTTGTTCAAAACGCTTCAGTCTCTGTTTGAATCCTTTTTTTACCTCCGCTGACAGCAATTGGTAATCTGAGTCGATAATATTTTGTAGCTCTTTGACGATCATTTCTCGGCTTTCCCAGTAGGTTATATTGGGAAAAAGAATATCGTCAATTATCATTTGCACCAAAGGATTCAACTCCGTATCAAAAGAATGAGTAGCCTTCGCCAATTGTTCAATATCCTCTAGCAGCTTTCGATGAATCCCCCTTCCCAGCAGACTATGCCCTTCATTTGGCCCGGTTTGGATGAACCATCCCGGATAATCGTACTCAATGCTATCGATAGGATAGACTGCATAACAGAGCTCCACAAATTTGTCATCAAAAACAGCGGCGGTTTGCCTGGCCAACGCCATCCAGGGCCTGTAGTCAATGTAAAAGGCAAAGCCAGAAGGCGTATCTGCTCTTTGCGGAACCAGGCCCGGCACTATTTCTTTGATCCAGAAATAATCATTGAACGGTGCTCTGTTTTGCAGTGCTTGTTCCAGTTGTGCGCGAAGATACTTCAAACGTTGAAAAGCAGCAATAAAATCTTCTATTGTAGCCACAGTATCGAGCGCGGCCTGATAAGATTGCAGGGCTTCCAGCAGCTGATTATTGAAAGCGGCAGCAAAATATTTTTCCAAAAAATACAAACTATCCGCCTGCGTACCCGGCGATAGATCAAAAAAAGCCATAGCTGCCATTACCCAGCCTTTCTGGCCCTCCGGCGTACTCACTTTGATCCAGGGCGCCCGGTAATTTTTTCCCTGCCACCTCAAACTCGTGATTGTTTTACTCACCTCACCCACATCATAAAGAATAGTTCCCGAAGGAAGTAGCTCTAACAGCGCACTGTTAACATCTGGCTCTGCCCGCAGGGCTAGGTCTGCTTGCTGAACAATCAGCGGTAAACCATCGGGAATGACAGGCTCGGCAGAGGCGGGCTCAGTGGCCTTAGTAGTGGGCGGATCGCTTTTACACGCATTCAGAATGAGCATCAGACTTATACCCAAGAGGAGCTGGACAGAGCGGCACATGATGATGATGATTTTAAAAAGGAAAAGAGCAAAAGGCGATTTGCTTTTTGCTCTTTCCAACGTGCAATAAGAGGTATTTAAATCTTACCCGAGGTAAGACTTCAATGCATTTCTATTGTAGGACTTTCTCAGTCTTCTAATGGCTCTTTCTTTGATCTGACGTACACGCTCCCGCGTAAGGCCGTATAACTCACCGATTTCTTCGAGGGTAAGTGACTTATATCCATTCAGGCCGTAGTAAGCCGAAAGCACTTCCACTTCTCGTGGTGATAAAATAGACAAGCCTTGCTGTACTTCTTCCTTTAAAGACTGATCCATCAACCCTCCATCCGGGCTGGACCCTTCGTCACCCGAAATCACATCGAGCATAGTACTGTCTCCGTCTTCACCACTCAGCGGCGCATCAACAGACAAGTGCCGACCATTGCCTTTGAGCATATTAGAAATTTCTTTGGGCGTCATTTGCAGCAATTCGGCCAACTCCTCGTTGGTTGGCTCGCGTTCAAATTCTTGCACAAAAGACAAGAAAGCCTCATTCACTTTATTGTATGAGCCCACCTTGTTCAAAGGTAGCCTGACAATTCTTGAATATTCGACGATGGCCTGTAGGATGGACTGGCGAATCCACCATACCGCGTAGGAGATAAACTTAAAGCCTTTTGTCTCATCAAAGCGCTTTGCAGCTTTCATCAAACCTACGTTGCCTTCATTAATCAGGTCACTTAAGGAAAGCCCCTGATTCTGATACTGTTTAGCCACAGAAACGACAAATCTCAAATTCGATTTGGTCAATTTGTCAAGTGCTTCCTGATCTCCAGCCCGAATACGCTTTGCTAGTTCCGCCTCTTCATCCGCGTTAAGCATTGGAATTTTACCAATATCATTCAGATATTTATCCAAAGCAAGACTTTCTCTTGCGGTAATTTTGTTAGTTATCTTTAATTGACGCATTGGATTGGGGATTTTAAAAAATTATTGTTCATAGGTAAATACGCCCGAAAAGGAAAAAAAGTTTCCATGTACTCTAAAAATACTTGACTTTTTCATTAAAAAAAATGAAGATTCCTTCTTATTCCTAATTTATATGAAAATACCCAATTCAAATGAATGAACCGGGTATTTTGTCAAAAAACTTTTCCTTTTTTTCTCAACATAGGAATGAGTCAATAATAAATTATACATTTTTACTCGTTCTTTTGTCGCCCAGCTTCGCCTGCCTGACAGCCGGGCCGGCAGGTTTTTTGCCTCACTGAACAGCAAAACACCTTCATCCCATTCCAGAACTAAAATACAAATTCTAAGCAACCAGCTGGTTGCGTAGAATTATATTGTTAATTACTGTCATTACCATTATCATCGTTTCGCCTTTTAGGATTTGAACTGCTTTGTGGCTTAGGTAATAACGCTTTTCTGGACAACCGCAATTTGCCGGTTTTTTGATCCACACCGATCAACTTCACCTTTACGTCATCCCCTTCCTTAAATACTTCTTCCACTCTATCGATTCTGGAATGTGAAATTTCAGATACGTGAAGCAAGCCGCTCTTACCGTGGAAATCCACAAAGACGCCGTAAGGCATAACCGTTTTGACCTTTGCTTTGTAAACATCGCCCACTTCGGGTGTAAAGGTAATCTTGCGAATGCGCTCCAGAGCAGCATCAATCGATTCTTTATCCGGGCTGGAAATGCTGACTACCCCTTCATTACCCACTTCTTCTATATTGATCGTCGTACCCGTTTCTGCCTGAATCTCCTGGATCACCTTACCACCAGGACCAATTACAGCACCGATAAAGCTTTTATCAATGATCAATTCAACAATTCTTGGCGCATGTTTTTTCACTTCTTCTCTTGGTGCTTCCAGCGACTCAGCCATTTTATTGAGAATATGCATTCTACCTTCTTTAGCCTGTTCCAGGGCTTTTATCATCACTTCGTAGGGCAGACCATCAATTTTGATGTCCATCTGACAAGCGGTAATACCATTTGCGGTACCCGTTACCTTGAAGTCCATATCTCCCAGTGCATCTTCATCTCCCAGGATATCACTCAATATAACAAAGCGCTCTCCATCGGTAATCAAACCCATGGCAATCCCCGATACTGGCGCCTTAATATCAACACCACCATCCATTAATGCTAGTGCTCCGGCGCAAACCGTAGCCATAGAGGAAGATCCATTGGATTCCAAAATGTCAGAAACCAAACGCAAGGTATAAGGTGAATTCTCTGGCAAAACAGCCTTAAGCGCACGAGCTGCCAAGTTAGCGTGTCCTACTTCCCGTCGTCCCGGACCGCGCTGCGGCTTGACCTCTCCTACTGAAAAACCAGGGAAATTATAGTGGAGAATGAATTTTTCATAACTCATCAGTAAAGCGGTATCAATCATGGATTCGTCCAGCTTGGTACCCAGTGTTAAAGAAGTGAGCGACTGCGTTTCTCCTCTGGTAAAAATAGCCGAACCGTGTGCCGCAGGCAGATAATCGACCTCCGTCCAGATATTACGAACCTCACTAGGCTTTCGACCATCCAATCTTACCTCTTCTGAAAGGACCATCTCACGAATAACCTCTTTCTTTAACTTATCGTAGTACCCCTTGATCAATCCTTTTTTTTCTTCGTAGTACTCTTCGCCTTTATCTTCCATGATCTTCTCCAGCATCTCTTCTTTGATATTGGAGAATTGCTCTTTTCTTTCGTGCTTGACAAGCGCAGATTTGGCCACCTGATAAACTTTATCACGCGTCATATCTGATACCATCTTTTCAATATATTCATCGGTTTCAGGCTCTTCCACCTCTCTGATAGTTAGTGCTTTTCCACCCACTAATTTGGCTAATTCCAACTGAGCTTCACACTGTACCTTTATAGCGTCGTGGGCTACCCGAATGGCTTCCACCATATCTTCTTCCGAACACTCTTTGGCTTCTCCTTCTACCATAACTACATTATCCATAGTAGCCGCAACGATAAAGTCCATATCGGCCCGCTCTAGTTCTGTGCGATTAGGATTGATGTGGAATTCTCCGTCGATTCTTGCTACCCGCACCTCAGAAATAGGTCCGGCAAAAGGAATATCAGAAATAGTCAAAGCTGCTGACCCAGCAAGGGCAACAAATGCATCTGGTAATACTTCCTTTTCTCCCGAGATCAAATTGATAATCAACTGTGTCTCGTTGAGATAGTTATCCGGAAATAAAGGACGGATAGCTCTGTCTACCAATCTGGAAATGAGGACCTCGTAATCGGATAGTTTAGTTTCTCTTCTGAAAAAGTTGCCAGGAATACGCCCAGCAGCAGCAAATTTTTCCTGATAATCAACAGAAAGTGGAAAAAATGACTGCCCTTCTTTGGCTTCTTTTGCTGACACCGCTGTAGCAAAAATCATCGTTTTGTCTACGCGAACCACTACAGAACCGTCTGATTGTGCTGCTAATTTACCTGTCTCAATCGTTACAGTTCTTCCATCTGGTAATTCGAAGGAAGTGGAAATTGGAATTTTGTTTCCCATTTTAAGACTTGTGTTTAATGTAAATACATAAAAATGCCCCCTCGACCTTTCGAAGAAAATTCTTTAGAAGGAATCCTAGAATTGATTCATCTGAGGAAAAAATCTGTGATGGGAGGCCATAGGTGGATGCCTTGGTTATTCTGGCACCTGATTATTTCTCTGAAATACTAGGTTTGCAAAAGCCGACCATTGTCAGCTAAATTTAGCAAAAGGTAGAAGGGCGCTTGAAAGGAGCATTTGCATTTTGCAATGGTGTATAAAAATCTCTCTCTTAATCTTTCGCTCCTCCGCTAATTTAAATTAAAAACGCCACTCTACATTTTATCAAATTTGGGTAAGCGAAAATTACTTACGTATACCCAACTTATCAATTATATCACGATATCTCTGGATATCTTTTTTCATCAGGTAAGTCAATAAGCGCTTACGCTTACCTACCAAACTCAACAATGCCTTTCTACAAGAGTGGTCATTGCGGTTCTTTTTCAAGTGATCAGACAATTCTTTGATGCGGTATGTGAAATACGCAACTTGTCCTTCTGCAGAGCCGGTATTCTTCTTGTCACCCGCGTACTGCTCAAACACTTCTTCTTTCTTTTCTTTTCTTAAATAAACTGCCATCGTAAGTATTCTGAATTTATATCTTTTCTCAGCGCTAATTTAGCCGTGCAAATGTAAAACATTCTTTTGGAAAAGGAAAGTAGTAAAACCTACTAAGTATCCAGTATTTAGAAAAAATAGCAATTTTGAGCCACAAATGCCCATTTGCCGACTTGCTCAACAGATTTACCCACTTTCCATTTCACCGCTTCTGCCGTACTAGCTTCTAAACTTTTTCACGGCTTCTGTCAACTTCGGAGCGACTTCAAATAAGTCACCGACTACGCCGTAGTCCGCAGCTTTAAAGAATGGTGCTTCCGGGTCTTTATTGATCACAACGATGGTTTTGGAATTACTGACTCCGGCCAGGTGCTGTATCGCTCCTGAAATCCCCATAGCAATATATAGATTAGGACGAATGGCAATACCCGTCTGCCCTACATGCTCGTGGTGAGGGCGCCAGTCGGCATCAGATACCGGCCTTGAACAGGCAGTGGTAGCGCCAAGTGCTTTGGCTAATTCTTCCAGTACTCCCCAGTGTTCAGGCCCTTTCAAGCCACGACCTCCCGATACTACCAGTTCGGCTTCCGGCAATGGCACAGTGCCTTCCACGCGGTTAATCTGGCGCACCTTCAATTTAGGAGCCGGTACTTCCAAATCCAGGGCCTCCGGTACTACACTATCGGCCACGACTTCCGGTGGTATAGAGTTACCAACCACCGAAACCAGCTTGATAGCTGATTTTATTTCGTAAGTGGAAACTGCTTTTCCCGAAAAGATATTTTTCTTCACCTTAAAGCTATCGCCATCAATCTCCGGCAATCCCTTTACGCCCGATACGGAGCCGGCGGTCAAACGAGCGGCCAAACGACCCATCGTTGTTTTACCAGTAGAAGTATCGGCCATGACGATTACTTTAGCGGCAGTTTTTTGGGCGGCCTCAGCCAGAAGCTTTGCATACACCTGACTATCAACGATATCCAGTGATTCGCCGCCGATGTGGTGTATTTTGACTGCTCCGTATTTACCCAGCTCATCTGCGCCTTCCGCCTTTCCCATCACGATGGCGTGGCATTCTGTGCCCATCATTTGGGCTGTTTTATATCCATAGGTTACGGCCTCAAATGCCGCTTTTTTGAAAATTCCTTTTTGATGTTCTGCAAAAACTAAAACCATGGTTTTTTATTTTTCAAAGACTTTTATACTAAACTTAAAATCTGACAAGGCAGTAACTTACGCTACCCGGATGCGGTATAAGCATCTCTAAATCACCTTAGCCTCCTCGTGTAACAAGCGTACCAACTCTTCCATATTATCAGGATCTACCAGCGTTACATTTTCTCTGGCTGGTGGCAATTCATAAGCTACCGGTACAGTAAGATCATCAAAAGCAACAGCTTCCACTACTTTGAGTGGCTTGCGCTTGGCCATCATGATACCGCGCATATTGGGAATACGCTGCTGTGCCAAGCCTTTGGCTGCACTAACCACAATGGGCAGTTCTGCTTCCAGCATTTCTACTCCTCCTTCAATTTCTCGATTAACTACTGCAACATTATCTTCCATTTCCAAATGATTGATATGAGAAATGAAGGGCAGGTCCAATAATTCAGCTAACATCCCTCCAACTTCGGAGCGGTTATTATCGATAGATTCCTTTCCTGTAAAAATCAAGTCATAATTCTCGTTTCTGGCAAATTCGGCCAATTGCTTGGCGATAAACAATGCACTTGATGGTTCTGCATCGATTCTTACCGCGTCATCCGCGCCGATAGCCAGGCCTTTTCTGATCACCTGCTCGTTAGCCTTGGGGCCTACATTCACGATGGTCACGCTTCCGCCCAATTTCTCTTTTAGCTCCAATGCCCTTACCAATGCGTACCACTCGTCGTAAGGATTCATAATATACTGAACGCCATCCATCTTCAGGTCTGAGCCATCATCATTGACCGCTATCTTTGTTGTTGTTTCTGGCGTTTTGCTGACACATACTAGCAACTTCATTCGTCGTAATGTCTTTTTTTGGTTATGGAATCTGCCCAGGCTACCTTTGATGTCAGAGACTATTTGACAAATTCCGAATGGTTAGAAGGAGATTTCACTCCATATCATTAGTCTTAACAAATATAATTAATTTAGGATCACATTATCAAAATTTTAGCGAATTTTCGCTGACAAGATGCCGATATGACAAATAGATTAAAACAACTGCTGCCCATGCTGGAAGCATCTCCTGAGGAGGCCTTTTTGTACTTTGCCGTGGCCAAAGAATACGAAAAGCTAAAAGCGCTGGAAAAGGCCCATGATTACTACCAACAACTGATCCAATTGGATCCGGATTATGTGGGCGTATATTATCATTTGGGAAAATTATACGAACAACAACGACAACCGGAGCAGGCCATACAGACCTACGAGCGAGGCATACAAGTGGCCCGAAAAGTTGGCGATCAACATGCGCTGGGTGAACTGGCCGCCGCTAAGTTGCAGCTAACTGACGACTAGGCACTTTTGCCAGCAAAAAGATATAATCGAAGATTTTGCCGGTTTTGGAAATCCACTCCTGATGGATGCTGCAACCCCTGCCGGTCAGCATAGCCCGGTATTCGGCCAGATCATACTGATGCGGATGCAGTGCATCACCGGGGATGGTTCGAAAGAGCCACTTCAGAGCCGCATACTTATGGGCATCAATGCTGAGTACGAGAGTTGCTCCGGGCCGGGCGGCGGCCAGCAACTGATCCATGGCCTTATCAATGTCTTTGACGTGATTGATAGCGTTGAGGCAAAAGAGAAAATCGTATTTTTCATTAGCGGCAAAAGCTTCCAGTGGCTTACTGATGAACTGTACATTTGGATACCAGGCAGGATTGAAATGGGCCAGCTCGGCTGCATAGCGCTCCAGCAGTGGATCGACAGCCACTATTTCTTGTTGGGGAAAAATAGTAAAAATGCCCGCCGGACCACAGCCGGCATCCAATATCCGGCCATTCACCTCTCCTACATCCAGGTGGGTAAGCACTCGCTGCCAATAGGCTTTCTTTTGATCCAGATAGCCATCTACCGACTTACCACGAAGATATTGCCGCCACCATCGGATTTCGAGGGCCTGGGCAAGGGTCCATTTGTGCATGGGGGTGTTTTAGACTGGTTTGTAATCGTAGTACGAGTTTTCATATTTTGATTTTGGAAGCACTAACCGCCCGCTCTCTCGCTCCGGTCCCCTCCACGATGATCGCAGCCTGCTAGTGCTTCCAAAATGGAGCTCAAAGGTATATGCCATAACTACCAACTGACTAGGGAAGGATGACCCGGAACCCCAGGCCGTCGTCGCGGTTCTCGGGATTGAACCTGTAGCGATAGGCCACCCGGCAGTCCCTGGCGATGTAGGACCAACTGCCGCCGCGGAAGACACGGTTCGAACCGCTAGAAGCACCGGTAGGGTTGCGCTGGGTACTGCTGCTGTAAGCTCCATACCAATCCCAGCACCATTCCAATACATTACCACTCATATCATATAATCCTAACTCATTGGGTTGCCGAAGGCCCACTTCTTGTGTTTTACTGCTTGAAT
>CAZVOD010000069.1:0-26318 GCA_964628385.1 uncultured Saprospiraceae bacterium | reverse complement strand
GTATTTTCCTTCAAAATTGACATATGAGCTTCCCGATAAAAATACCATTCTATGCTTTCAAAATCCACCTTAGCTCAGGCGGTAGCTACCTCAGCCCACTAAATGATGAGACAACTGTGCGATTTGGCGTAGCACTGGACAGCATGGTCAAAGAATACAGTGATCAACTACAGGAAAAGATTCTCAATAAAGGAAAATATGATAGTATCCTGGAAGAATTTCAGCAAGGTGACTTTTGTAAAAAGACGATAGTTGTTTCTTTTAAGGAAGCTAAAGATCGTATTTCCTACCCTGCCTTTTCTTTAGAATTCGATATTTTTTACAAAGCCTACGAACAGGGATATTGGGGTATTGTGCCTGCCTACCGGGTGGAAAGCTACGCTGATGATTTTGATACACTAGAACTCCGCCTGGAAGAGTCGATTCGCATTTATTTTGCAAAAAATAAAAAGCTTCAGAATGTCAGAGAGTTGATCAGTACCATTTGGTACAATTCTGTTGAGTTGCTTCAGCAGGAGATGTCTTTGAAGACATACACCCCCAAGAAAATTGCTGCCCTGAACAAGGAAAAGCCTTCGCAACTGTTACCCAAAGTGGCAAGGTCACTGGACATTCAGGATAAAGTAGTATATGGTAGAACAAAAGAGCTGGAGCAGATGATGCGCACCATTTCCAGTGAATTTTCTAAAAATATCATTGTAGTAGGACCTTCCGGTGTCGGCAAAACAGCCCTGGTCTGGGAAACAGCTAGAGCACTGGCTCCTGACATAAAAATATGGGAAACAACCGCTTCTATCCTAATCAAAGAACTTACCGGTGATACGGGCTGGCAGGATAATCTGGCTTACCTCTGTCAGGAATTATCCACGGGTAAAGACATTTTATTCATTCGCAATTTAATGGATCTCTTTGAAGTAGGTAAATATGAAGGTAATAGTGTCTCAATGGCTGATTATCTAAGAAATTATATTAACCGGGGCGAAATAGTAGTCATTGCAGAATGTACAGAAGAAGAGTTTGCTAAAATTGAATTGCAAAGCCCCAATTATTTATCATTTTTCCAAATCATCCGTTTGGAAGAACCCAAAGAAGACCTGGAAGAGATCATCCTCAAAAAAGTCAAACATATTGCTTCAGATCAGGAGATACAGATTCTGGATGAAGCTATACAGGAAGTCATACGCCTCAACAAACGCTTTACTCCCTACGCGGGATTTCCCGGAAAGCCCATACGCTTTCTGGAAAGTATCATCATTAGCAACAAAGGCAGGCAGGAGGAACAACAAAAAACAGCAGATAGCCAGAAAATCAATAGAGCTTCTATTCTAGACTATTTCTGTGAAGAGTCAGGTATGCCCAAATTCATGATCGACCCTAGTATCCCTCTGGATTTGGGAGCCATAAAAAAGCAGTTCAATGAGTCGGTGTATGGACAGGAACAAGCAGTAGACAGCCTGTCCAATATACTGGCCAGAGTAAAAACAGCGCTGGCACGTACTGGCAAACCCATTGCTTCTTTCCTGTTCGTAGGGCCTACTGGTGTCGGAAAAACAGAGCTGGCTAAAGTTCTGGCTGAGTTTATGTTTGGCCACCGCAATAAGCTCCTGCGATTCGATATGAGTGAATATTCATCACCTTATGCAGTAATGCGCCTTATCGGTACCGATTATGATTCTGATGGTATCCTGACTTCTGCTATTCGCCGGGAACCCTTCTCGGTATTGTTGTTTGATGAAATTGAAAAAGCGCATTCCAACTTTTATGACCTTTTATTGCAAATACTCAGTGAAGGACGTCTTACAGATAGTAGAGGAAAGCTAGTTAATTTCTGTAGTACTATCATCATCATGACTTCTAATATAGGAGCCAGTAACTTGCAAGCTAACAGAATAGGCTGGAAAAAAGAAGTTTCTACACAACAGGTCAGCGATCACTTCCTTGGTGCTGTCCAAAAGGCCTTTCGTCCGGAACTACTCAACCGAATTGATGAGATCATTCCATTTGAACCACTGGATGCCATTACTATTCGATTTATAGTAGAGCGAGAAATTAATATTTTTAAAAAACGGGAAGGTATTGCTTTTAGGAAGATCACCCTGAATATTTCAGAGCCAGTCCTGGATTACCTTGGTACGGAGGGCTACCATCCCAACTATGGCGCTCGCTTTTTACAACGAACCATACGGGAGGAGATTATCATTCCACTTTCTTACAGGCTCAATGAGTTTGATTTTGATGACCAGCTGATTGTCAACCTGACGATAAAAGAGGATGCAATTCAGATAAGTATTAAAAACGATCCGATGGGGCTGGACCTTTTGCTGGAAGAATTGGATAAAATCAATTATGCTGATCATGCCAGCAGTCTTCGCCGGCAGCTCAACCGCCTGCAGGAGGGCAGTTTGTTTGTACGATTACTCAGTGAGATAGACATTCTGGAAAGGGATAAAAGAGAGCTAAAGGATGAGTTTTGGAAAATAAAATCAAAGGTAGAAAAGTATACAGCTTACACGCAATTAAAGGCCGATGCCGAGTCTATGTTGAACGAAATTGAGGATCATGAGCTCAACCTTAATATGGCGGCGCTATCGCTTTCCACTTTTCAGACTAAGATTGTGGAGGCCATGGAACAATGGGAAAAGGGCCTGTTTGACCTGAAAAAGCAGCTTTACTGTAAGCTTACTCCAAAGAGCAATATTGCTTTTCTAACTATTTATGGTGCCCGGCCTCAACCGCTTTTAACGTTTTATCGGACCTTATTTCAAGAATTGAATTTTGACTTTGAGGCAGTGGGCGTGTGGTTCAGAGAATCTTATTACTATCGGCCCTTGACAGAGGTAGACCCAGCCGATAAGGATGTGATGCCTTTTAATAGATACCTGAAAAGACCGATTGAACTGCATAAAAAAGAAATTGAAATAGAACCTCCCCAACCACAGGACTTACTTTGTGGAGTGGAATTCAAGATTGCTGGTGATTGTTCTTATCTATATTTGATGGAAGAAATCGGCTATCAAAAATGGTTAATATCCGATGAAGGCCCCAGATGGTATGTGGTTAATGTTGAGAATGTTCCTTTTCAAACTCCCGATCGGATACATAGAAAGGAATTTTATACACGTCAAAATATCAGAAGAACAGTAGAACAGGGAGTCTTCAGAGATACGCAGTATAAAGTAAACCGACAGCTACCATTTCAACAATTGGTTTCTTTTGTTAAGGAAAAGTTAGAAGAACGCTTTAAATTGAAGTTAAATATGGAGTTGTTTTAGGCTAGAATGCCCTTTGAATCGTACAATAAAAAAATTATTCCTAATTGATGAGCTTATCCGCTAGGATATTTCATTAATCAGGAGATTTAGCATATATATTTTACCATATAAACCGGCTACTAACCCATTGTAAGGCTGGAGTAATCAAATTTTCACACATGACGAATAAAACCATTTATAGTTTTTTGCTGCTTTTATTGCCTTTATTTTCTTTTGGGCAGTACGTGGACAGCCTTGGATATTACTGGGTAATGTTGACAGAAAAGAGCGATACCAGTTATCAGTTAGAAAATCCTTTTGAGTTTTTGAGTCGATCTGCTATTGAGCGCCGCATACGACAGGGTATTCCTTTCGACAACAAAGACCTCCCGGTGGATAAGGATAAGTTGATTGCCCTAAAAGAGAAGGGGGCGCTAATCCACAATACTTCCAGGTGGCTCAATGCAGTAACTATTAGATATGAAAGAGAAAAGATAGCGGAACTTGAGGAGTTAAGCTTTGTAAAGGATATTACTTATGTTGGACGTGAAATTATCCGCAAGCAACATACGCCCAGTAAGCCCGTTTTGGATACGCTCACTGAAGATATGTTATTAACAAATTTCTACCATGGTTTTGCAGCCCGCCAAGTAAATATGATTGGAGTAGATGCTCTTCACCTGTTGGGTTTTAGAGGTCAGGGTGTCAAAATAGGAGTAGCAGACGGTGGTTTTATTAACGTCGATGTCATGCCTGTTTTCAAAAATCTAAATATAGAAAATACTAAAGATTTTGTAGAACGAGACACAACCGTTTATCATTCCAGTACACATGGCTCGAAAGTACTTTCACTAATAGCATCTAATGTACCAAACTTTTTTGTGGGTACGGCACCGGAAGCGGATTTCACCTGTATGAAAACAGAAGATACAAGAGGAGAATATCGCTTGGAGGAATGCAACCTGATTGCCGCTTTAGAATACGCTGATAGCCTTGGAGTAAGTATTGTGAATACTTCCCTTGGGTATTCTTCTGGTTTTACAGAAAAAAACATGAACTACGTGTATGAGCAGCTAGATGGCCGAACAGCTATTTCTTCTCAGGCAGTGACGGCAGCTTTCGAAAAAGGAATGATCATGGTTACCAGTGCTGGGAATGAAGGTAACAGTCCATGGAAATATGTGGGAGTTCCGGCAGATAGTCCGCAGAGTTTTGCTATCGGAGCGGTGGACCTCAACGGAGACCTTGGAAGCTTCTCTTCGGTTGGTCCCACAGCAGATGGTCGCATCAAACCGGATGTTGTTGCTCCTGGTGCATCTATTTTGGTACCTGATGTTAGCAGTTTTAAAATAGGCTTTGGCAGCGGTACTTCTTATGCTTCACCAATTATTGCCGGAGCAGTTGCTTGCCTGTGGCAAGCGTTTCCTACCAAGACCAACAAGGAAATTCTGGAAGCTATCAGAAGGAGTGCCAGTAATTACCAAAACCCTAATAATAAGGTAGGATATGGATTACCAAACTTCTTTGAAGCGTATAAGATTCTTAACAGCAGTGTTCAGATAGAGAAAGGAGGCGATAAATAGTCAGGAATTACGCCGGATTGTGATAATCCGGCGTAATTCTGAAGTTTCATTTTAGACTGCCTGGTGATTGAAAGGCTGGATGACCATCTCAGAAACTACGCCTGAGCTGGGCTGTTGACAAAGGAACCAAACTGACCGAGCTGCATCTTTGATACTTATAAATTTATCTCTATTTACTCTCATATCAATTTCATCCCAGAATGGAGAATCTACTCCCCCCAGATAGATATTTGAAATACGAATATCTGTTCTGCGCAACTCTTCCCGTATAGATTTTGTCAGGCCATCAATTCCCCATTTAGAGGCAGCATAAGCTGCAGCGCCAGCCATTGGTATTTTACCCAATACACCGGGAATATTAATTACCAGACCTTTCTTTACCTCTTTCATAGGTGGCAAGAAATACTTGAACAGGTAATAGCTACCTTTCAAATTTACATCGATTACCTTTCCAAAATCTTCTACTGTAAGCTTTTCCAACTGTTTGATAATTCCTATGCCGGCAGCATTAACCAGAATATCCAGCTGCTTTGTTTGCTGATGTATTTTTCCGGCTACTGCTTCTACCTGGGCAGCATCTGTGATGTCCAATTGAAAAGTATGGGAATCTGGTATATCACATTCTTTGGCTACCTGAGCAAGCTTCTGGGCATCTCTTCCGGTGATGAATACTTCTGCCTGGCTTTTTTTGATCAAACGCGTAGCCTCTGCGCCAATACCGCCGGTAGCACCGACAACAAGTACTTTTTTGTTGTTTAACATTTCCATCTAAGAAAAGTATTGATTATTTCGTAAAAACCAACCATTAGAATCGTTGAGAAGAATAACATTGAATAAAGGTGTAACGATTGAAAGTGGTATTTACGATTTGGTTGATTAACTAAAAGTGGTTAAAAACTCTGAACGGACATTTTCATTCATGAATCGTCCGCTATACGCAGTAGTAACAGTACTACAATTCTGATGTTCGATACCTCTGGCTTGCACACACATATGTTTGGCATCAATATATATGGCTATATCTTTTGTTTGCAGTGTGTTCCTTAATTCTTCCGCTATTTGTTCAGTCAGGCGCTCTTGTACTTGTGGCCGTCTGGCATAATAATCGACAATACGGTTCAATTTTGACAGCCCGATTACTTTTCCGTTAGGTATGTAAGCGACGTGAGCGAATCCGTATATGGGTAGGAAGTGGTGCTCACAAAAAGACTGAACGCGAATATTTTTTTCTACAAGCATTTGCTTATATCCAAATTTATTTTCAAACAAGGAAACATCAGGTTTATTTTCTGGCTTAAGGCCATAGAAAATCTCTTTAACAAACATTTTAGCGACTCGCTTGGGAGTACCACTAAGAGAATCGTCGCTTAAATCAAGACCCAGAATATCCATGATTTCACCGAAATGTCCCTCTATTTTCTTCATTTTCTCTTCATCAGAAATATCAAAGGCATCTGCTCTTAATGGGGTTTCAACGGAAGAAGCTGCATGCATTTCACCAACTAATTCTGCATCTATTTTCCAATGACCATTGCCGTTTCCGTTGCCATTTTCAACCAAATCAATTTGGCTCATAAAATGATATTTAAATATTTTTGTAAATTTTGATCTTAAATCGACAATGAAACGTCTGAATATTTAGCATTGTTCAGCTTCAGCAATCTAATTAGGGAAATACAGTTAAACAAAACACGAAATCTAGCATGAAAATAAGCATTTACTTTTCAATTCTTTTAATATTGTTTTTTTCTTGTCAAAAAGAAGAAAAATGTAAATATGGAGAACCACAAGCCATCTTCACTGACTCGCTTACCGAGTTTCATAAGCACCGTTTTATTTTGAGAAATAAAGTGGGCATCGAAAGTGTATCTTTCAAAGACGGTGTGGAAATGACCATTTATCAATCCGGCTGTGATTACGTCAAACAGGATTTTGAATTCGAAATGTCCTCCCCGCCTGATTCCATTTCCAATGAGTACTGGATACAACTCGCTGTAGACAGGTTTAGAACGCTTGGCCAGATTGACAGTGCTTACTATGCCTTTTCATCTTGGGCGCAGGCTATTGATAGCAAAGCTACAGAAATGAAGCTGGCAGAAGTTACAGAAGTCCAACCAGGCTTTTATGCAAAGATCGATGCCATACGTGGAAAGCAGAAAAGCACTTTATTGGTTACACTTTCAGAACGCCCCTAATTTGGAAATCTTATTTATTTTACTTCTATGCCGAAATGGCATGAAGCATCAGCCAATTTAACCTACAATTAAATAAATTAAACTATTACAAATATTTAAATACTTCAAAACCATTAGTTTAATCAAAAAAATGAAACTTTTTTTTATCAAAATATTTAGGTTTCCCTTGTTAAGATGCTCGAATATTTCTAAATTAGCTTTGTATCTGAAAGGAGAATTTTGAAAAGTATAGAGGACTATTCCACCCGCGTGAAGTAAAATCTTCGTCCCAAAGGCAGTGTAATTTCAGAACGGGCAACTTATTTTACAACACTTGTGCAATAATTTACCTATCATTTTTTGCGCTGCTCGAAGATAGCGGTGGAGTGAACGTTCTACTTGGTCTTTTAATTTGAATTCCTTTTCAGTAGTGCTTCATATAATTATGTATTCTATTCGCTTGCTGTTCAAATTAAAACAGAAAGTTCAAAATAGTAAAAAATCAGTATCAGTAAGTTAGGTGAGCTCCGCCCGCTATATAGCGGCGGGGTTTTTTCTTTTAATACCCAATACCTATATTTGGGCTGTTGTTTGCATAAAACTCAAAATTCATACCTGGTGTTTTATTAGCGCCATTGGTATAGTGGCAAAAAACACCGTAATTATTGATAAGAATAATCAATTTGGTATTGCCAGCATCAGACTTGCTTTGAAGGCATAAAATGGTGGTAAACTGGTAGCTTACTCAAACTTTAACAAAACAATTCTATAAAACATATGCATTACGATTTGATAGTTTTAGGTAGTGGCCCTGGTGGATACGTGGCTGCTATACGTGCCTCTCAGCTTGGTATGAAAGTAGCTGTGGTGGAAAAAGAATCACTGGGTGGTATTTGTCTGAACTGGGGTTGTATCCCCACAAAAGCATTACTAAAAAGTGCACAGGTATTTGAATATATCAATCATGCGGAAGACTATGGCATAAAAGTAGGAAGCGCAAAAGTTGATTTTGGGAATATGATCTCCCGGAGTCGTGGGGTAGCTGATGGAATGAGTAAGGGCATAAATTTTCTTTTTAGAAAAAATAAAATCGAGACCCTCTCAGGATTTGGCCGGTTGGCCAGAGGCAAAAAAGTAGTAGTGACCGCAGAGGATGGAAAAACCAATGAGCATACTGCCGATCATATCATCATTGCAACAGGGACACGCGCCAGGGAGCTTCCAAATATTCCTATCGATGGCAAAAAGATAATTGAATACCGCAAGGCTATGACCCTCGAAAAGCAGCCCAAGAGCATGGTGGTTGTTGGTGCAGGAGCTATTGGTACTGAGTTTGCGTATTTTTACAGTTCTATAGGTACTGAAGTAACGGTGGTTGAGTTTATGGAACAAGGCCTGGTTCCAAGAGAGGACGCTGACGTTTCTAAAGAACTCAGCAAAATCTATAAGAAGAAAGGTATAAAGATAATGGCTAACACGGCTGTGGAAGCAGTAGATACCAAGGGACGTGGCTGTAAAGTAACCGTTAAGAACCGCAAAACCGGCGAAACAGAAGAAATCAAGTGTGATATTGTTCTGTCAGCAGCTGGTATTACGCCAAATACTGATGATATTGGCCTTGACATACTCGGTATCGAAACAGATCGCGGATTTATAATAGTTGATGAGTTTTATCGTACCAACGTCGCTAATATCTACGCTATCGGCGACATTACTCCCGGGCCAGCCCTTGCTCACGTAGCTAGTGCAGAAGGGATTGCTTGTGTAGAAAAAATCGCCGGACTTGATCCGCATCCTATCGATTACAACAATATTCCATCGTGTACATATTGTGTTCCAGAAGTAGCCTCTGTCGGCTATACTGAAAAAGCAGCCAGGGAGGCTGGTTATGAAATCAGAGTAGGGAAATTCCCATTTTCAGCCTCTGGTAAAGCGAGTGCTGCCGGTGCCAAGCATGGCTTTGTGAAAGTTATCTTTGACGCCAAATACGGTGAATTTCTTGGAGCTCACATGATCGGTAATAATGTCACAGAGATGATCGCCGAAATCGTAGTAGCCAGAAAGCTAGAAACGACAGGCCATGAGATTATTAAAACCGTTCACCCTCACCCAACCATGAGTGAGGCGGTAATGGAAGCTACGGCAGCTGCCTACGATGAAGTGATTCATTTGTAGACTTGTTTCGAAGGTATTTTAATACCTACAAAACAGCTCTTGTCATTGAAAATGAGACTGTATCGACGCCCCTGGATATCGATACAGTCTCATTTTTCTAACTTACAAATACGCCCTGATCTATAATCTAGCGCGCCACAAACGTCCGTCCTTTTATAGCCTGAATAATCCAGTCGATCAGGCTTCTGTTTTCTGTTATTATTTCAGCGTTACCGGTGAGTTTGGGCGAACCTTCCAGCGTTTTTCCGGCGCTGGTAGTCAAGCCATCGGGAAATGAAATTTCATAGTAGAAACTCTCCTCTTTCTTACCATCAAAAATTTGTTCAACTGGGGTGCGCTCTCGGTATTTTACTGCGCCGATCAAAGCTCCAAATTGCTCAAAGGGGTAGCTTTCCAGTTTTACAATGACTTTTTGGTCGGCCTTTACCTTACCAGAACCGTCAAGTCTCAGATAACCCGTGGCAACTGTTTCTGAGCTTTCCAATGGCGAAACATAGATAATGGGAGCATTAGGTGTAGTAATTTCCATGCCTGGCCGGAGACTCTTCTTAGAGTAAATGACCCTACCAGCGGCAGGTGTGGTCAGCAAATACTGATCGCACCAATTTTCTACCTCTTTCTGCAATAGGCGATAATTTCCCAAGACCTCCTTCCTCGCTTCCAGAGTAGACTGTTTAAAACTTTGCCGGCTGTTGCGGGTACTGCGCCTCAAAGCATCAATAAAGAAATCAAACTCCTTAATTTTGGATAGAACGGTAGCCATTTCTCTTTCCAGCATGATGTATTTATTTTCCGCATTATTCAGTATTGGAAACGGAATTTTAGATTGCTCGTATAGACGACGACGGCGGCGCAACTCTGCATTGGCAGCATCCATTTCTTTGGCCAGCTTATTGCGCACTCTTTCCTGCTCTCTGATATTTTCTCTGGCGTTGGCAATTATGCGCTCCACCTCATTAGAACTTCGCTGATTGGGTTGTATAATAACCTCGTAGTTGATTTGACTTTTTACAAAATCATTAAATGCATCTGCTAAAGCACCGTCACCAAGGTTGAGATCCTTAGGTAAATTGAGTTTAATTACTGCCGAATCTTCCGGAGAGCTACTTGGGTAAAATAGTATATCGTAAAGACTTAGTACATCGGGATAGGAAGCACCGTCGCGACTCTTAAAAACTAATAACAAGCGCCCTACTTTAACGTTATCATCATTTTCTACTAAGACATCTTCAATGACCATTCCAGCTTTTTTGGAAAATAAAGTCGCTGGTGGATTAGTAGTAGAAATCTCTACCTTTCCACCATCAACGATGTCCGGATATTTGATCCAGTAGCCAGCCCATGCCAGTGCGACAAAAGTGATGAATACCAGGGTAGTCCCCCAGCTTGCCATCCATCCGGGAGGGGTGCCAAGAATTTCCTGGACCTCCTCACTCCTCAATTCAATATCTTCGGGATCCTTTTTCATATTTTAATACTAGCTTTAAACCGGGTTAATAAGGAAATGAAGGAATAACCAATACAGCCCCAATTAAGCACCTAATTCGAGCTGATTTCTTACCAATTGATAATACGCGCCTCGCGTATAGGTAAGCTCTTCATGCGTACCCTGTTCGACAATTTCTCCTTTCTCCAAAACAATAATATTGTCGGCATTCATAACCGTACTCAGCCTATGTGCCACGATAATGACTGTTTTGCCTTTAAAGAACTCCTCTAGATTTTCCATAATCAACATCTCATTGAAGGCATCGAGGGCCGCTGTTGCTTCGTCAAAGAAAATATACTCCGGATTTTTGTAAACTGCCCGGGCGATTAAGAGCCGTTGCTTTTGGCCCTGACTAATACCCAGCCCCTCCTGGCCAATCTTGGTATTATAGCCTAGTGGCAGCAATTCTATAAAGCTTTGAATATTGGCTACTTTTACGGCATTTAGCAGTTTTTTCTTATCGATAATCTCATCTCCAAGCGCGATATTCCTGGCGATAGTATCAAAAAAGATAAAACCATCCTGCAATACTACCCCACATTTGTCGCGCCATAGGCGATTGTGCATATTTGATAAATTAATGTCACCAATACGAATAACACCTTCTGTAGGATTATAAAAATTCAGTAGTAGCTTCAGGATGGTGGTTTTACCACTTCCACTGGAACCTACGATCGCTGTAGTTTTTCCTTTGGGGATTTTTAGGCTTACATTCTTTAAAACCATACTAGAGTGAGGTCCATCGTAGTGGAAATATACATTTTCCATTACTATATTACCAAGTTCCGGTAACAAAGTAATTTTATCTTCTACATTTTCTTCATCCTCCCGGGTATGTATTTCGTTCATTCTCTCCAGGCTGATCTTAGCTTCTTGCATAAACCGGAAGAAGTTCACAAACTGATTGACTGGAGAATTCAGTTGACCAACAATGTATTGAACGGCCACGAGCATACCGAGTGTCATTTCGCTATTTATTACCGCGTTAGCAACCACAAAAATGATGAGCAAATTCTTACTTTCATTGATGAAGGTCGCACCAGAGCGTTGTAACTGCTCTAGGCGCAAAGTACCAATGCCGGTTCTGAATAATTTTGATTGTATGCGTTCCCAAGCCCAGCGCTTTTGCTTTTCGGCATTGTGCAGCTTGATATCCTGCATACCATTGATAAGTTCGATTAGGTTACCTTGATTTTCTGCCGATTGATCAAACCTTTTGTAGTCCAGGTCACGCTTTTTCTTCATAAAAAACAAGACCCAGGTTATATTAAGTAAGGTACCAGCAAAAAATATCCAAAAAACCGTAATATTCCAAAATAGCAGCACCGTAGCAAAGACAAAAAAGTTGATCATCGAAAAAATCGATACTAAAGAAGTAGAGCTAAAGAAACGCTGTACCCTTTCATGATCAGAAATACGCTGCATTAAATCCCCGGTCATTTTGGTATCAAAGAACCGCAGAGGCAGTTTAGTCAACTTAATGAGAAAGTCAGAGATCAGGCTTATATTGACTCGGACACCGACGTGCAAAAGGATCCAGCCCCGGAAATGCTCTACCAGCATCTGGGTAAAAAAGAGCACGAACTGAGCGATCAAAATCACTGTGATAAAGTCAGAGTTGAGGGTATTGATACCTATATCTACGAGAGTAACAATAAGAAAAGGAAAACAAACTTGTAGCAAGCTTCCCAGTATCAGCCCTACGACAAGCTGTATCATTAGGGAGCGATAGCGACCAAAGTAGTTGAGTACATAATTGAAGCCAGACTTGTTTATCTCCTCCCCGGGTCTTTCATAGAATTCAGGAGTCGTTTCTAGTAAAAGCAAGACTCCTACAGGCTGTCCATCTTCTATGTCGCTAGCCCAGTATTCGAGAAAATCGTCCTTGGAAAGTTTTAACGGGTTAGAGTCAGAGCCGGGATCAGCAATCCATACGTACTTTTGGGTCGCCTTGATGACAACTACAAAGTGGTGCTGCCTCCAGTGCGCAATGCATGGCGTAGGTATATCCTTGGCCAGGCGGTCAAAGGTAGTCTTTATGGCCAGGGATTGCAGACCTATTTTCTCAGCGGCATCGCTTATTCCCAAAAGAGAAACCCCCTGACGGCCCATATGTGTGTACTCTCTGAGTGATTCTAGAGAATAAAACCGTCCGAAGTATCGGGCAATCATACGCAGGCATGCTGCCCCACAATCCATGGCATCTAATTGCTGATAAATTGGAAACTTTTTATACATAGATACCTACTCTCAAGCTAATTTTATTGCTAAATACACCATGAAACAAAACTCAAATAAAGTGATTAAATCAATAAAGTATTAATCGACCTCAATGGATATATTAAGCACAAACTTTAAGAAAACGAATGAAATATGGGGGTATATTGTGGTTTTCTTCCTCAATGTGTTGATGTTATTGGCAAAATACCAAATAATCAATCAATTAAATATATTTCCTACTTTTTTTTCAGCTTATTTAAATTAAAAACTTGAAATAATACTGAAATTAGCAGTTCAAGGTCCAAGTTGCCGCATTATTTGTTAAAAAACAAACGAATGTACAATTCTTTTATATCTGTAGTCACTGTAATACAAGCCCCTCAGGAGCTTTGCAAACTTTCCGGCTTTCTGGAAGCGATTTATCAACAACTCCATGCTCACTTTTCAGATTACGAAACTATTATTATAAATAACACTTCGGACACGAAAATTGATGAATACATTAGCCCCTTAAATGAAACAATCAAGAAACAAATTTATCTGATAAATCTATCCACTCCCACCAACTTTAACCATGCTATCCTGGCGGGGTTGGATCGGTCTAATGGCGACTATACCATCATCTTTGAACTAGACCTTCACCAACAGCCCGAATTGATCCTTCAATTATTCCAAAAAGCCAGAGCTTCTTATGATATTGTTTATCTAAAGGCCAAAGACCGCAAGATACCCTGGCGATTTAAGCTCTTTTATCGTTTGTTTTATAGTATCCTACGCAATTTTTCCAGGATGAGTGTTGACCCCAAGGCCTGTAATAGCCGTATAATTTCCAGAAGAGCCCTAAACTCACTACTTCGCCTTAGAGAAAATCTAAGATACATGAAACCCATTTATTCTATTGTCGGCTATAAAACTTCCTTTATTGAAGTCAAAGAGGATATCGGTTGGGATAGTAATCTGTCCTTTTCTGAAAGATTCAAAGACTCTTTGGTTGCTATAACTTCCTTTACGACATTTTTGCGCTCATTATTGCTCTGGATCTTTCTTTTTTCGCTTATATTTCTTCTGGGCGTAATTGCCAATGCCCTGACCGTACGTTTTTATAGCGAAGACCTCTTTGGCAATCCGGCAGCGGCAGAAAGTGGATGGACATTTATTGTCATCATGAGTTCCATCTTTTTTGCTATCACCTGTTTGAATTTATACATCATGTCTATTTATCTGACTAATATCTATACCGAAATAAAGGGCAGGCCTCCGTATATTATCGAATCGGTTAAACGCTTTTAGAGCGTGGATGGATATTGAGGTATTTTTGCTGCTGTAATGACGCTACATAAAAAAGCTGATCCCGTAACAAACCAACAGGACGACTGAGTAGACAGTGTACCATCTCAAGTCAGTGTAGGCCTGTAATGGAATTTTATATTTTGCATACAAATAAACCGATATCAATATCTTTTCAAGAGTGTAAGCCACAACTGTTGCAATAGCTGTGCCCACGAGTCCGAGTGTTGTTATCAGCAAAAAGCTCAAAGCAATATTTGTCAACAACTCAATGAGCGATATCCACAAGACGGCAATATTATCCTTGAGGCCCATGAGTACTGTACGGGAGAATATTAGCCGACTTACCACTATCAATAAATAGGTATTGAAAATGGGAATACTTTCATTAAAAGCTTTAGTGAAAACCAATGGAAAGATCCACTGGCTAGTAAGCATAAGGAGGATCGAAATACCGAATAGGATATGAAAAAGCCTGACTGAGCGTTTTTTTATCACTTCCAGGGAGCGATTTAGGTTTTCGGAAATTCCGGGTAGCATGGCTGTAGAGAAGGCACTAGCCAGGGCTAGGGCTAGAGGAAGTTCTCGAGCACCATACCTAAATATTGCAAATTTTTCCTCATTACCATCAAATTCGTAATTGACGATCCATTGATCAAAGGCCAGATTCAGGCCGCCTAGCAGGGCGTAACCAATCAGTGGAAGGGCCAGGATAAACCACTGACGTACCTCTGGTATATCGACTTTAAAAACAGATTCTCTGATAATAAATGATAATAACCAAATATGCTTGATGATTGCCAGGAAGATAAGGCAGTAGAAACTTACTGCCAAAGTATACCCCAAAAATATAGGCAAGCTGACAGCCAATACCTGGCCAATGAAAGCCAGCAGACCAAAGGTAACAATTGGCCAGGCCCTTTTTTTGAGCAGATATAGGTTTTCTACAATATAAGTGGGCCAATTAATGAAGATAAAAATGAGAAATAAACTAAAGTATTTTAACTCTTCCTTTTGGGTAAAAAACTCCAGTATGGACTGTTGGAAAGTAAATAAGACGGCACAAACAAGGCCACTTACCCCAACAAAACTCAGGTAAATGTTGAAGAAAAAAACTGGCTTTTTTTCTTCATTCAACCCCGGATAATGCGTCAACAAAGACTGAATCAATCCGGCTACCCAAAAAAAGCTGAGCGTATTGCCTACATACCACAGCTTTTCATAATTGCCGATCGCACTTTTGGATAGGCCAAAATTAGCCAGAGAAATAGCAATAATAATCCCTGCTCCCTGACGAAGTACCTGAAAGACCTGAAAGGCTTTGCTTTCGTCCAGGTCATTCTGTAAGTAATTCCAATATGTCAATAACTTTTTAATCCAGATCGATTGTTTGTTCCGTGAAAATAACGCCATAGTCTTCTAATTCTTTCAGTACGGGTTCGTATACTTCCTTCATCACTGGAATATGGACGCCTTTTGAGTTTATTTTACCCTCTAATACCAACTTTACAAATATACCTAAGGGGAGGCCCACTAACATTGACATGGCAGTTTTGTGTTCATTCTCTCCACGCATTTCCAGCGTAGAGACCAAACGCTTGCTTTTTCCGGCCAGGTCATAGTCCAGAACGTGATGCATGAGAATCATATCGCGATCGCCCTTTTTGAGTACCCATTTGTCCATTAACAAATTTTCCAAGATTAAGGCCGGAGTGGCATTGGGTAATTTTATTTTTTTCTTCCTAAATAATCCCAGCCAGTCTAGCTTTTGGATAATCTCTGAACCAGCATCCACTTCTAGCACCTGCGCGATCTTTTCTTTGACAGACCCCACATGGTCAGGCGAAGTATAGGAATCCATTAATTCATGGTAAGAGACTTTATCAGAATTGAGAATGGGATAAGCGCCATCTGTCAGGCCAATTTTCACTAATGCATGCCAAGCTTCGCAAAAACCTCTGTGTCTCAAGGTCGCACGCATCAGATTTGGAATCCCCTCCAACCCATAAACGTTGCTGTATAACAAAGAATCCCTATTAGGGTACGCCTCATAGATGCCTTTACCGGGAATCTCCACTTCCTGATAAGCGCCAAATAAGCGCTGGTACGGAATACACTTTAGCCGCCCGTTTTTAAGGTACTGAGCCGTACCCTGCCCGGCCAGCACAACATTTCTGGGATTCCAGGTAAATTTATAATGCCAGGGATTATCATCAAACTCAGGGGCAATCAATCCGCCCGAATAAGAACTGTAGCTCTTTAATTTTCCCCCCATCTCTTTGATCTCATTAATCTTCTTCATAGATGACATGTGGTCGATGCCGGGATCCAGTCCCATTTCTCCCATAAAGATCAACTCTCTATTGCGAGCTTCATCACCAAGCCGATATAATTCTTTGGATACATAAGAAGCCGTGATAAGGTGCTTGTTCAGCTTAATACAATCGTGGGCTACTTCCAGATGTAAATGCGCAGGTACCAGAGATACCACAATATCAGCCCTGCTGATGAGGTCTTTCCGGTCGTTGGGTTTCATTACGTCTAGCCATACCCCCCTTCCGTTGGAATGATTCCCCACTCTCTTCCTTGCCAATTCTAGATCGGCATCCGCAACAATGACAAAACTGGCGTTTTTACTGGCATACTCGAGAACGTAGTCGATTAAACATACAGATGACCTACCTGCACCAATGATTAGTATTTGTTTCATAGTTTGTTGTATTCTTAGCTTTTGTTATACGCATAAAAGAGTGGTAACCTTCGAGCTTATCTGAGCTTTACCTCTGGGCCTGTACATGACCATAAAGCAGATGCTAGCTTCAGTTTTTTTTGGCAATGTAGCACTGCTATGCTACTCAAAAATAGCTTTGCAAGCACCTATTGCCGTACATTTTGGGCTTCAAAAGCAGAATTCAAAAATGCTCTTAAACTTCAAATAAAAAAAAGTTTTTGATTTGTTGGTAGGGCGAATACAATATAATAATCAGAAAAATTAAAAATATTCACTTATTCTGGAATTCCAAAACGTCCGAGGTGAGTTTTATGAGCGCCGACGTTTTTATTTTCGATATATCTTTTTAAAGAAAAAACAGAAGAAGTAAAAGCCAAGTCCGACCAGGGGATGTCTGAAATATCAAATAATTCTACTTCCAAAGACTCCTCTCCCACTCCAAATTCAGGACTGATCAGATCACCTACAAAATGAATATAGATTTGATTAATTTTTGGAATACTGTAGATGCTGAGGGCTTTGAGGTTTTCTACTCTAGCCAGGGTTTCCTCCCAGACTTCCCTTTTTGCACCTTCCTCTACCGTTTCGCCGTTTTCCAGGTACCCTCCCGGCACATTCCAGAAGCCTTTTCTGGGTTCTATAGAGCGTCTGGCCAGGAGCACGCGCCCTTCCCAGACGGGTAGGCAACCCGCTATTACCTTTGGATTAGTATAATGGATCGTATGGCAATTGTTACAAACAAATCTATTTCTATTATCTCCTGTTGGTATTTTGTGTTTCAGGTCAGCAGAACCACAATGGCTGCAAAAATTCATCATTCGTTTTTATTTTCTCGTTCTCTTTCGTAGCGGGACCGATGTAGGATAGCATCTCCAAAAATAGACATCCCAGCATTAAAAACGACAAGTGCTATCGTCCCATAAATTACCCATGACCACTCGTCGGGATGGCTGTATTTTTCTATTGCCGCTTCTGCTATCAGGCAGGCGCCAAAACCTATAGTTGCCAGGCCAACAGGTGCCTGTATCAACCAGCGTTTATAGTGTTTATTACTCATTTCGCTTAAATTTTGCTCTGGCGGTTTCCAAGTCTTCAATTGTATCAATACCAATCGTTTCTTTATCTGTTTTGTTCACGTAAATATGGTATCCATTATCTATCCACCTCAACTGTTCCAACGATTCCTGTTGCTCTAAGTCACTCATCTCGAGTGCTGCCACTTCCAGCAGTATTGCTCTTTTGAAAGCGTATAGGCCTATATGCTTAAAAAAGGTACCGTACCGAAGCCATTCTGCCTCCGGATGATTCCGGATGAACGGAATAGGGCTACGACTGAAATACAGGGCTTTATTCTGTTTATCGATTACCACTTTGACCATATTTGGATTTTTTAGGGAAGCCAGATTCTGTATGGGTATTGCTAAAGTAGCAATGCCGTATTCGGCCTGTAATAAAGGTCGAATGCTCAGGTCGATTTGTGCCGGATCAATAAATGGCTCGTCTCCCTGAATATTGACCACCAGATCGTATTCTGGCTGAGCAGCAGCAACTTCTGCACAGCG
Organism: uncultured Saprospiraceae bacterium; assembly: GCA_964628385.1. Taxonomy (GTDB): domain Bacteria; phylum Bacteroidota; class Bacteroidia; order Chitinophagales; family Saprospiraceae; genus JANQPA01. Next base: position 7,846 of record CAZVOD010000069.1, on the reverse strand, counting down.
GTCTGTGCCGCTGTTATGGGAGGTAGAAGTTATTACAGCCTGGCCTCCGAAGCCAATGACGTGCTTGTAGATTCGCTCATCATCAGTAGCTACTATTACCTGATCGATAAGACGGGCAGCTTGTGCCTGCTCATAAACGCGCTGAACGATACTCTTTCCGTTAATTTCTTTTAAGGGCTTGCCCGGTAGGCGGGTAGCTGCATATCTTGCAGGTATAATACCTAAGGTTTTCATATTTTTGTATAAGAATTTTGCTTAATTTGATAAGTCAACACCCACTATGAGATTAAAACTGCATATCCTTTTAATACTGCTTTTTCCTTGCCTCCTTTACGCAACAGGGGATAGCACTCGTTATTTAACCCCCAAAGATACCATCTTCATATACACCGGCTCTACGGGGGATAAAATTTTTGAACATACCATTGAAAAAAAACAAACTTTATTTAGTTTAGGGAAATTCTATGGCTTATCCGTTGAAGAATTATACTTTTATAACACGGACCTTGAGGCACAATCCATAAAACTACATCAAAAGATAAGGGTTCCTATCCCAAACAGGGCTATCCTACGATATAAAACAGCGGATTTCCAACCGGATCAATACATCCCTGTCTATTATGTCGTTCAACGCAGTGAAACTATGTTTCGCATTAGTAAGTATCATTTTCAAATGCCCATGGAAGAGATCATGGCCAGAAACAACATGACAAGTCCTGACCTTAAAGAAGGGCAGCAGCTTTTTGTGGGCTGGATGAGCCTGGAGGGCATTCCGGAAGAAGCCAGAGCCGGCTCACTGGGTGGCCCCAATAATCGAAGAAATAATGCATTAAGAAAGATTTTTGAACGCAATACCTATGAGTCGTCGCTTTACCACAGTAGTGGTGCTGCTTTCTGGCGTACAAATAGCGGTGAAGGTTTTGACTTTTTTGCGCTGCATCGTTCTGCTCGTGTTAACTCCATAATAGAGATCACGAACCCAATGAAAGAGCGTAAGGTTTACGCAAAAGTAGCCGGCAAAATACCTGAAACAGCCTACGATGATGATGTGATTATTGTAGTTTCTCCGATGGTAGCCCGGTTATTGGGAGCAAAGGACCAGCGATTCTTTGTGAAATTAAGATATCAAAAATAAAACTATGTACTACGAAAACATTCTCGAGACGATCGGCAATACGCCTCTTGTTAAATTGAATCGAGTGGTTGAGGATATTCCTGCCCTGGTACTGATGAAAGTAGAAACTTTCAACCCCGGGCAATCTATCAAAGACAGGATGGCCTATAAGATGGTCAGAGATGCTGAAGCCAACGGCGACCTAAAACCAGGAGGTACCATTATTGAATGTACTTCCGGTAACACGGGTATGGGGCTGGCACTGATAGGAGCGGTGAAAGGATATAAATGTATATTCACCACCACTGACAAACAGTCTAAAGCCAAAATAGATATTCTCAGAGCCGTAGGAGCTGAAGTTATCGTATGCCCCACAGATGTAGAACCGGATGACCCCAGGTCTTACTACTCCAAAGCCCGGCAGTTGAGTGAAGAAATTCCCAATTCTTTTTGGTTCAATCAATACGATAACCTTTCTAACAGAGCTGGCCACTATGAAACCACCGGGCCCGAAATTTGGGAACAAACAGAAGGTAAAGTCACTCATATGGTCGTAGGTGTTGGCACCGGCGGTACTGTTTCGGGTACCGGAAGGTATCTCAAGGAGCAAAATCCAGCGATAAAGGTATGGGGAATTGACACTTATGGATCTGTCTTTAAAAAATACCACGAAACGGGTGTTTTTGATAAAAAAGAAATTTATCCCTACATCACTGAGGGTATCGGAGAAGATATTCTACCCAAAAATGTAGACTTTGATGTTATCGATTTATTTGAAAAAGTGACAGACAAAGATGGAGCTATTATGGCCAGACGCCTGGCCAAAGAGGAAGGCTTGTTTTTGGGGTATTCTGCCGGCTCCGCTGTAGCGGGGTTACTTCAACTGAAAGATAAGCTGACCAAGGACGATGTGGTGGTGGTTGTCATTCATGATCATGGTAGCCGCTATGTCAGTAAAATTTATAATGATGACTGGATGGTGGAAAAGGGATTTATGGATAAACCCACCAATGGAAAAGCCAAAAAGAAAGGCGCTTTTGCCCTCTTAAGTCGCCTGTTTGGTAGTTATTAAAAAAATAGTCCGAATAGCTCTTGAGAAGTGCTCAATAAACGAGCCGCTGATATCTGAAAAAAATCACTATCATTGCGGCATAAAACAAAAAAAGCATGTACGATTTTCACAAGGACAAAAAGCGGTATTTTGACTGGCAGTACTATACTTCCAGAGATTATATCCTTCCCTTTGTGCAGCCGTTTCTTCCAAAAGAAAAGTCGCTGGATGTTCTGGAGATTGGCTGTGGTGAAGCTGGCGTACTCAAAGCATTCACGGAGCTGGGGCACAACTGCCTTGGGATAGAGCTAATGGAAGGACGCCTGGAGCTGGCCCGAACCTTCCTGAAAGAAGAAATGGAAAAAGGATTGATTCGATTCATCAATAAAAATATTTACGATATTGATGTGCAGAAGGATATCGGCCATCAATTTGATTTGATCATTCTCAAAGATGTCATTGAACACATTCCTCAGCAGGAAATTTTCATCCAACAGCTACTAGCATTTCTCCAGCCGGGTGCCGTAGTATTTTTTGGTTTTCCACCATGGTATATGCCCTTTGGAGGTCATCAGCAATTATGCCGCAGCAAATACCTTTCTAAGCTCCCCTATTTTCACCTACTTCCTATGCCTGTTTATAAGAGTATATTGAAAAACTTTAAAGAACCAAAAAGTGTAGTTAAAGACCTAGAAGAAATCAAGGAAACGGGTATTTCCATTGAGCGATTTGAAAAAATAGCAAAACAAAAATACAACATACTCGAACGCCGCTTTTATCTATTCAATCCCATCTATAAATACAAATTCAAGCTAGAGCCCCGAGAGCAACTGGGTATTATTCAACCTTTACCCTATTTCAGAAATTTTCTGACTACCTGCGCCTACTACCTCATCCGGGCGAAGTGAGCATGTATAAGGGGTTGAATGTGCAGATGGGCCTATCCCACCTGCACCAGTTCTTAATTTTCATTGCCTTGTAGCAATCCAATGATCACTAAAGTTGAGCTTAGATTGCAACCCGGCGCTAAGAATATAATCTATTTCCATTTGGACACCGTTCAGGTCCTGTAGTAGTGGGCGTTCTAATTCCAGTCCGACTCTCAGATCTTTAAATATACCTTTGGGAATAAAATAGTTAATCCCATCTCCGAAGCTGACCGTAGTACCACCAAAATTTCCAGGAAATGCGGTAGGTACCATACTCATGGCTACAGCGCCGTCATACACTGGGTCTGCTCCCCGTATTTCACTCACCAGCTGTGCTCTTAATCTCAAAGAAGCACTAAATGAAGAGCTTAGGTTATAAGCTGACCATACGGTAAGATTCAACGCTGATCAACGATTATAATTCCTATCATTATTGCCCAAACGAAAGATACTTATAGCCTGAGCTCCAAAAGATGACTTACTCCCCTGAGCTAAATACGTGATACCGAGCATAATATCTATAGTTCCGGTACCAATTTGCATAGGATACGGCAGTTGTGTTTCTGCAGGTGCAGATGCTGGTGTAACATCCATTTCGTCTATACTACCTTTAGGGATACTTACCGTAAGATTTAGATGTATGCGCTTTTTGTTATTATCTACTATTTTGTAGAGCCCCGAAACTCTTAAATCACCAAAGCCTCCCGATGATGTAGTAAAATTACCACCCATTCTTGTGAGATGATCCATACCATTATCAAAAAAACTGATCATTCCCTTTAGTGTGAGGTTATCAGGAACAGCATACATTATACCGACCATGTGCATGTTTATCGGCATCTCTATTGGCGTCACATTAAAATCCTCTAAAACTTCAGCATCTGATAATGGATCAGTACCCATTCTCATACCTTCCATTTGCATGGCCATGTACCGATATGAAAGCATAAACTCTCCCCTACCATGAGTATGATCTTCCATTACTCCAACGGGAGCATGCCCATCGGGGCGAGCTGTAATAAATTAATCTTGAGCAATAAGAATTTGAAATGAAAATATTGTGATGATAATGACAATCAGATCTTTCATGATAAAATTAAAATATATTGAGACAAAGCCAGCGCTAAAGAATAGCTAACAGTAACTGATCTATGAATCAGCTTGATCAGACCTCTAAATGCTATTCTTCAGTTATGATCAATTGTTTGAATAATAGACTTGTTTAGTGAGTATTAAAATAGATTCGTGGCAATTTTTCTATAAAACCCGACAATATTGTCGGTGGCGGCTAATCGTTTTGGCCGTCACTTTTTTTGGCTATCGTATTATTTCTTCTATAGTTTTCTCAGGAAGGCCAAATTTCCGATAGATAAGCGTTAGGTCCCTTGGGCGCAATAGTTTGGGAGGTAGCTTACCCATACCGCTGCTTCTAAGCCACCGATGTAATGTCCTTGTACTGATCTGGTATTCTGTGGCAACTTCTTTTCGGGATTTAGCACGGCTGGCAAATTGATCTAACCGAACATTTTGTTTTGTTTCTTTTAAATATCTCATGTTGTTGGGTTGTAAAGTTTGGCTAAAACAAAGTGTTTGATATAAAAAAGTCTTCTTGTTTTCTTGTTTTTGGGGCGTCTGAAAATTTTGAGCATTGCAAGGGAATAGAAAAGACATAAGGCTCATCTCTACCGTAGAAATGAGCCTTGTATGTTCTATAACAAATGTAAGATTACCTATTAGAGTCTACTTACAAGGCCATAAGAGGCCAGTGCTAATACGTTCGATTTTACTTTTCTCAAATAAGATACATTAAAATGTAGTAATGATTTAATTAAAGGCCCATCATATCTTCGATGATGATGCTAGCTGATACGAATAAATCTACGAAGTTGAACATAATAAATAGTTTTTAGAAGGCTTTAAAATTATTTACAATTCAAAGATACCTTCTAGTCGTACTATTACCTATTCAGTCAACTTCATTATCTATAGGGTAAATACTGGCATGAAAATAGATTCTGGAATATAAAAAATTGATTTTGTGTTCCTATTTTTGTAATTACTCACTTAGGAATAGATAAAATAGACAAAAGATGAATAATTTTTTGGTGAAAATAACAGGGCTAACCCGTATTGTAGGTTACAATGCATATAAGTTTTTTATATGGCAAATTTTTAAAAAAAAAGTTTAAATTAAAGTTAGCTAGCAGATTGTCAAGTAGTTGAAATACATAAATTAATAAAAATGGATGCGATTCATGAACTTATAGACTTAGTCAAGCCTATGAAATTAAGGCATCTTAAGCTCATAGACGATGATTCTGATCAAGCGGGACAGCTGTATCAACTTATAAAGAATGGCCAGGTTCAAAATGATGACGAGGCGCTAGATTATTTTTTTAAGGATAGTAAGCACGGGAAAATTTATTTGAAGGGGTTAAAAGATAAAATTTTCAACCGTCAAATCAATACGTTATTATTTTTGGACCAAAGTAAAGAAACAGAGTATCAAAAAGCCTTTTATTCGGCTTATAGGTTGTTTCTGGCTTATAAAATCTTGTCGAGTGCCCACAAAAGGGAAGCCAGTTTAAAAACGGCACTTAAGGGCTTGAAAATTGCCCAAAAATATCATTTTACAGAGTTAAGTTTCTTTTTTAGTAAGGAATTACGGGTGCTTTACAGTATCGTTTTCCCTAACCACAAAAAATTTGAAGAATACAACGAAATTCTCAAAAAAGCACAGGAGCACTTTAACTTAGAAATTGAAGTAGAAAACATGCTAGGCTGTATTGCCATATTCAACACCAAAAAGCAGCTCAACCGGGACACCAAAAAAATCATTAAGGAATTTGCTGAAAAAGCTAAAGAGATTATTCCTCAAACCAAGGCTTATTGGCCTTTGTATGTAGCTGGTAATATTCTTGTTATCCATTACCAAATACAAAAGAATCACGCCAAAGTAACAGAATCTTGTAAATATATGCTTACCAAACTAGAGAACCTACCCTATCAGGTGCCTTTACCTTCTATTTTTGGATTTAACTTTAAGATGATACCGGAACATATTTTATGTAAAAACTACGAAGACGCCACAAAAACTATTGACAAATGTTTAAAGATGCTTCCAGAAGGTAGTATCAATTGGGTGAAAACCAAGCAGCTCGAAACGCTTCTCTACTTTCACAGTAAACAGTACAGTAAAGCTCTAAAGCTTACACAGCTCATTCTTAAAAACTATCAAAAAACAATAAAGGATAGTGAAAGCTGGGAAATCATGAACGCCTACGCCCGAATTCTCAATAATGAAAAGCTGAGATTACAAAAGCTGTTTAACCAGGTACCTAAGTATTCCAGAGATAAAAGAGGCATGAACATCAATATATTGATCATTAGAATATTGGAATATATCCGCCGGGGAGATTTCGGGGAAGTTATCGACAATACATCAGCACTGAATATGTATGCTTATCGCTACTTACGGCACGATGATACCTACCGAAGTAATTGCTTCACCAGAATGCTGCTTGCCCTGGAGAAGGGCCATTTTAACCAGATTGGGGCCCGACGTCACGCCGAAGAATATATCGAAAAACTACATCAGATGCCTATTGATAAATCTCCCCAGGATTATGAGGTGGAAATTGTACCGTATGAAGAGCTCTGGGAATTTTTGATCAAACTCCTCCCCAAAAAAGCTTAAGTACGGAGGCCTACCCCAAAGCATAAGCCCCCTATTTTTCTAACTTACGAAGCGGTCACTGGCTCAAAGAGGTATTTTTCAATAGCTTCTTTAGCATTGGCTAACTGGTCAAAGGAATCAATAACGTAGTATTCTTCCTGAATGATATCGGTCCTAAAGTCGTGATTATAAATCTTTTGAAGATTAAAATCGTGCTTTATCGATTGGTCACTCAAAGAATAAATCGTTTCCCCCTTGGAAGAGATAATGCCTGCACCGTATATCTTTAACGCTCCATTAGAGCGTATCAGTCCAAATTCTATCGTAAACCAATACAAGCGCTGTAATTTTTTTACAATATCTTCCTGGTCAATGTGTTTTACAGCCAGCGTTCCTATGTACTGAAAGAAGTCGGTGTAAGCTGTATTGGTTAACAATGGCGTATGTGCAAATACATCGTGAAACATATCAGGCTCTTCCAGATAATCCAACTCGCTCATTTTTCTTAGCCAGCAAGTTGCGGTAAACTTCTTATGAGATAAATTGGTAAAAAATTCTTTAGCCGGACTGATGTTAGGAACCGTGATGATTTCCCAGCCCGTAGTTTCTGCCAGTTTCTCGTTGACCTTTTTGAAGTCAGGGATTTCTTCTCTGTTGAAGCCTATTTTGTGTAGAGCCTCCATAAATTCAAGGGCTACTCGACCTTTCAATTGCTCCATCTGACGATCAAAAAGAATCTTCCAGACTGCAAAGTCTTCCTGCGTATAATTACTATAAATCTGTTGTGTTGGCTTCATGCCTCTTATTTGGTTAGTATTAAGTAAAAAACAATATATAAATAGGCTTTCTAAAGTAAAAAATTAGGTGGAAGCTTTTGGAGTTCTGTATACGACATTACATTCAGCTGACAATACAACCGACTCAAAAAGAAGAATTGAAAAATAACCTGAAAAAGACTTGAAAATTAGGATTGGCTTACTTATTTTTGCCTCACTTTGAAATTAAGCGGATGTAGCTCAGCTGGTAGAGCGCAACTTTGCCAAGGTTGAGGTCGCGGGTTCGAATCTCGTCATCCG